>NZ_JBBHLF010000004.1:211996-1042127 GCF_037483205.1 Chitinophaga sp. CCNWYY40 | reverse complement strand
TCCACGTGTTTCGTTGGCTAATCTGCTGCAAAACAACTATTTTTTGTCTTATCCCCCAACTTTTCAACTTGATCCTTAATCTTCCCATACAGATAAACAGCCATGGACCGCATATCGCCCCCCTGCCACCGGTCAGGGATAGTTAAACTTCGATACCTGAAATCTCCTGATTACCACAATTACTCCCCATACCCCTGCTAAGAATGCAGCAATGGAAATAAATAATACCGATTGCTCCGGCGAAGGGTTCAGATAATAAAGAAACGCGAGATTGAAGGATAAGAGTATACCCAAAATGAATTGCCCTATCCATTTCCCTGCTTTAAAAGCCGCTGCTTCTTTTTCCTTTTGTTGCAGAACAACGGCCTGTATCAGGCGATTGGAGAAGAATTCCGTAGGTTTTTCTATCCCGTCTTCTTTCAGGATATCCCTCAGCTGATCTTCTGTCACGTTGTTATTTCTCATAGTAAATTTCTTGTTTCATGGTTTAACAATAACCCTAATTCGGTTTCCAGCTGTTTGCGTCCTCTTAATAAGCGCATTTTTATGGCAGACTTCCCGGCACCCAGGATCTCGCAAATTTCAGCAATATTCTTTTCCTCGATATAATGGAGAATAAGCACCAGCCGGTCTTCTCTCGATAGCTTGTTAAGCGCTAACGTGACATATTTTTTTCTTTCCGCATCTTTCACCAGATCCCATCCGTGATTTTCTGTTGTCCCATCCTGTTCGTTTTCCGGCTGTTGATCTATGCTGATAGCAGGTGATTTCCTCCTTTTAAGTTTTGTTAGTGCCGTGTTATAAACGATACGGTATAACCAGGTAGAGAATTTTGATGCCTGTTTGAATTTACCCAGCGATGCAAATGCCTTCATAAAAGAATCCTGTACCACTTCTTCTGCGTCCTCGTTATTGGCAACCACCGACATGGCAATAGTAAACGAAAAGTCCTTATAGATGTTTACCAATTGGGCAATACTATTTATATCGCCACTTATGGCTTTATTCCATATTTCATTTTCCTGTTTATTTTCTCTGTGGGTTGCCATCTCATGATTTAGACTACTTGCAGGGCAAAGTGGTCACATTTGTGACCATATGGGCGTTTTGGGAGTCTTATTAGTAAGTAACTCAAAAATATCTAAAAATATAGTCATGCTAATAACGTCCGCATCATTATTCATTTCATTAGCCCTTGTTGTTTTCGGGATAAGTTATTACTATTTCACAACAAGGCATAAAGAACGAATGACCATTATTGAAAAAGGACTCCCTCCTGACTATTTTAAAGGAGGCACGAACTACCTGTTATTTATATTGCTTCTTGGAATTGTGAGTATTGGAATATCCCTGGGAATCGTAACGGGAACATTTTTGAGATCATTGGATATAGACGGAATAAAAGATTTTATACTGCCATCTACCATATTCCTTTTTTTGGGAAGCAGTTTAATCGTCTCCTATTTCGTGCTAAAAGGCATAGATAAAAAAAAGTAACACACCCTGTTTTGTTTATTGCAACCGGCATTGGTGGGGAAACCCGCTATGGGAAACCTTTGCGTACATGCAAAGATTCAAATATAAAATACCATGAAGAGACTATTTATCATAACGCTGTTTTCTATTCTGGCACAAATTTGTTTGGGCCAAAGCCAGGAACGGGAACTGGACGCCATGTTAACCCGCGCATTTCCGGCCACCGGCCCCGGAGCGGCCGTGCTGGTGGCAAAAGCAGATAAGATAGTTTACAGAAAGGCATTTGGTAAGGCTGACCTGGAACTGAATGTACCATTGAAACGGGATCATATATTCCGGATCGGCTCCATTACCAAACAATTTACCGCCTGCGCAATTTTAAAGCTGGCGGAGGAAGGGAAATTATCATTGCAGGACACGATAACCAAATTTGTCAGCGATTATCCTATAACGGGCATTACTATCGAACATCTGCTTACGCACACCTCGGGAATAAGCACCAGTGCAGGCGCATGGACGCCTGAAACAAGAAAGCTTGATTTTACCCCGCAGGCGCTGATCGATTCCTTTAAGCACCAGCCATCAGACTTTTTGCCCGGCGCCGGTTTTCGTTATAATAACAATGGCTATGTGCTGTTGGGGTACATCATTGAACGGGTTTCCGGAATGTCTTATGAAAAATATATCAGTGCCAATTTCTTTAACCCCCTGGGAATGAAAAACTCCGGCTATGACAACAGCTCCTCCATAGTTTCCGGGCGCATCAGTGGTTATGAGAAAGACAATGAAACCTACAGGAATGCCGGTTTTCTGAGCATGACCCAACCTTATTCCGCCGGTTCCATTCTTTCTACCGTTGAGGATCTATTCACCTGGAATAAGGCCTTAACAGACGGAAAAGTTATCAGTAAGAAAAGCCTGAAAAAAGCGCATGCTTCCTATCTGCTGAATAATGGGAAGCCTACCGGTTATGGATACGGCTGGTGGCTGGGAAGTATCCAGGGAAGCCCGGATATTAAGCATGATGGCCTGATCAACGGGTTTTCAACATTCGCTGTTTATCTTCCGCAGGAAAAAGTATTTGTGGCTGTTTTTACAAACTGCGAAAACAATAACCCGGAAGTCATCGCTTCAAAAATTGCCGCGATCACCATCGGCAAACCTTATCATACAAACGAAACCGGGCTGCCAATAGAACAGCTTAAATCATACGCAGCCATCTATGAATCAACAACAGAAGGGCAAAGAACCGTATCTTATGAAGATGGCCGGCTACTGTATTTTGTAAAAGGCGGAGCCAAAGAACAGCTGATCCCATTTGGAGCTGACAAGTTTTATTTTGAGAACAGCCTGACTATCATAGAATTTCTGAAGAAGAAAGACGGCGGCGTCAGCGCGCTCGTTTCAGAAACGGACGGGAAAACGGTCACATTCATCCGGACGGGTATTAAATCTACTAACCTGTATGCGATACATATTTCCCCGGAAGTACTGGAAAGATATGTGGGAAAATACCAGTTTCCGAATAATTTTATACTTGCCATTACCAAAGATGGTAACAGGTTGTATGGCAAAGGACCCGGTCCCCGGCAAATCAGGCAGGAAATAGTTCCTTACGATACCTGCAGTTTTTTTGCGAGGAATTTAGATGCGCAGTTGCTATTTAATCTGGACAAAAACGGAACTGTTACCGGGCTAACAAAAATTCAGAATGGGGTAGCCATTGCAAAAAAAGTTGAATGAGCTACATGCCTCAATACAATTGATTGCGCAATATTCTTTTGATCATTTGTATCGTTGAACGGCTGATCTGACCTTTGTATTTCTGGAGAATGGTACTTTCACTGACGCCATCACTCAGCTCGTTTACTACCCGCAGCCATTTGCCGAGGAATTCCGAATTGGGAGTACGGTATCTCATTAACCGCCTCACAGTTTCAATAATGGATTTATTCACCGTGCCCTCGTGAAGCTCGAATACCTCGTCGTTATTAAGTCCCAGCTTAATGTCGTCGGCGATCCTGGAATAATCCTGCAGGTATTTTTCATTGGCTTCCATTACCTGTAACAGGGGATTGTCGCTGAAAGCGATGTCAGTATATTTCCGGTGCTGTTTCTGTAATGCCTGCAGGGCATAGTTGCGGGCAATATTATCGCAGATGATGAGGTCATCTTTAGTGAGTTCAAACCATTCGCCCTTCACGCGCTTATGCTGAAAAACAATATGCAGGCTCTCTTCCAGGTCCGTCATATTCAACGCTGCATACTGCCTGATAACACGGAACATCACGGGCAGGTGCGTATGATAAGCCGCCAGACGCTTATGCAGGTCCTGCGTTTTACCGATCTTATACAGGTTTTTACCTGTGTTCAGAATGTACACACACTTACCAATTTGTACTTGCTCCATGAGGTGATTTCGCGCTTGCTGGTGATAATTATGTTATCAATTTACGACTATGATTCTTATATACAAAATGGAATAATTATCTTGATTTATAATATGAGGTGCGCGCAGCTCATGAGGGAACAGCACACGCGCGGAGCGTGCTTATTAAACAGGGGGTTGAGCCGTAAAGATGGGCAGTTTGGTTTTGAGTCTACTTCTCTGAAAGCATAAGCGTTACTTTGTGCTGGAGCGCTATTTCTTTCAACGCAGCTTTATTTTCTTCGGTGAGCGCACTGCACCACCTGAGATCCAGTGTTTTCAATCCATTTTCCATAAGATCTTTTAGCGCACTCATAACTCCACCAGCCAGCACGGTCACTTTTCTAAGCTCGCGTTGTCCGTCTGAAGCGGTGGTGGTAGTGGCTTCACCAGGTGATTTCTCGCTGGTAATAGTTCTGGCCAGGCTCAAATACTGCAGGCTCCTCATTTTTCCGATCGTCTGGTAACAGGCTTCATCCATAAATTCCGCTCTTATCAACTCCAGGTTTTTTATTGGCAATTTCAACAACGCAGAGAACCTATCCATTGGTGGAGGCGTACCGGATCTTGGGTTGTTAATGGAAAGGGTATTAAGACTTCCAAACCTTAGCAGCAAATCTGATGACCAGCCATTGGGGAAAGCAGGTTTAATTAAATTCAGGTTTGTTGTATTTTTATCTGCAGAAGAAATTTCATCGACAAACCCTTCCGGTGTTTTTTTGAGACCCGAAACATCCGTTTTAATTTCCGGTTTTGCCTGCATCAGTTTTTGGTAAAGCGCTACCGCGGTTAAACCCAGTCCTGCTGAAAGCAGCCCCCAGGTGATGCCGTATGACAGGCCAATGGCCGATGCAATAGCCCCCACAATAACAACGGTTGTGGGATTCTCGGAAATTTTTAAACCGAGTAATTTGGCAACCTCCATCAGGGTATCTATAGAAACCCGTTGTACCACCGGATTGGCGACTGCTTTTTGCTGGGCAACCGGCGAATTTGGTTGGCTGTGATGAAAATCCTGTGCCTTGTTTCCCATCACATCAGCCTCGTGTTCCAATCCTTTGTCGTTGTTCACGGCTACGTTCTGCCTCAATTGCAGGGGCGGCGCGGGTAAACTTATTCCACCGCTGCTATGCATATCATTAGACATCGCGCGGGATGGACTTTCAGCCTTGTTTTTTTCATTAACAGGAGAGAACATTTGAGGGACGTTTGAGGTGGAGGGAAAATGTGATATAGCTTCATCTGCCGGTCTTATACTAATATACAGATAATTTCTTATTGACAAACTATCGCGCTATTCTTCCCAGTTGCTCAAATATCTCGCGGTAAAATTCAGCCCGTTGATGTACATGAACTTCCCGATCACTTCGTCGAGGTAATTCATATCGAGAGATCCGTCTGTTGTATTGTAGCGAAGTGAGCGTGTATCGTTACCATCTCCCGTATTCAGATATTTATCGGCAACAGGCAAATATTTTTTCAGACCGGCTGCCAGGTCAGATAACTTCAGCACATTATCTATCCGGTTGATAGGATTAATCAGTCCATCGAAATCAGAACCAATACAGATATGATCCCACGGTGAAGTGCCCGGTTCCCATCCTATGCCGGCATTCCCGATCCTCACGGCGTAAATAATGTGAAGACACAACAGCATCAGGTGCCGCTCCGCCCTCGATGGGATGCTCAGGAAATCAAATAGTTTCTCTGCACCAGGAAGCTGCCCGTCTCTGAAAAGTTTTTCCCATTCTTCCCTGGCAATGTATTCTGGATCAAAATATTCCGGCCGGTTGCTGTCCACCATTTTTTCAGCACCCAGGATGCGCTGGTCAAGACTAATACCAATCATTCCCCGTGATCCCATGATCTCTATAATTTCTTCATCAAATAAATTGATGGTCCAGGGATTACCATAAAGACCGCTATTGATGCTGTCGTTTGTTTTTCCGATTTTCCGGTTTTCGGATTCCACGATACTTACAAATACGCCGTCCTGCTGACCAGTAGTGGATCTGAATTGTTTTTTAGCGAGATAATTATTGAGTGAAGTAAATGTAAAACCTGTATGAGAGGTGATGATTGGCAGCCTGTTTACTACCGGGGCTTCATTGATCAGCGATTCGCGGTAACGATAGTAATGAAACCGCGTGTACACACTCATGTGTTTCAGATCGATTAACACCGGCCGCTTTTCATGCAGCAGGGCCTGGCGTATCACTTTTTTACCCAGTTGTGTAAGCCCAAGACCAGCTTTGGGCATAAAGTCCTCGCTGCTGAATGCTATCTGCGCCTGCTTGTTAAGTCCCTGTGCAAAACCGCCCAGTGGCTGTTCCGGGATATAGCTAAGATGACAGAGATTAATACTGATAAAATCCAGTTCGCTGTTATCCTGGATATCTTTCAGGTTCAGTTCCGGCGTTCTGGATAGCGCGGTGCCACGGATAGGTACATCGGATAAATTATGACCGCCTTCTATAGAAAAGATGAGGTATCGTTGCGTATTATCATTTTTCAGCGCCTCTGTTATTTGTTGTACGGATTTGCCTTCCCAATCTTTTCTCCCGGTATATTTTATGTGATAAGGAGCTTGTTCAAGCGTAGCTTTACTATCCAGGTACATTTTTACCTGTTGCTGAAACTCAGCGTAGTAGCTTGTTTTGCCGTCCCTGGTTTTATTTACGATCTCTTTGTTTAAGGGTAGTATATGGGAGAAATCGATGCCGAGAATATGCAGGATTCTACGGGCAAAAGCGTGTTCCAGGCTGATAATAGAAGCCACTCCCAGATAGAGCCGGCTGTCTTTCACCTGGTCGGGCGACGACTGGCTGTTGAATGGTCCGCCGAAAAGATCGTTCAGCAAACTGGCCACTCCGGTGGTTTTCACCTGTTCATTTATAGGGGTGCCGTTGCTGAGATAATGTTTGAACAACAGATGGAAATGAAAGTCGAATATTTTGTTTGTCATGGGGTCACTTATTTAGCGGCATTTTCAATAATAGACTGGACCGTATTAAACCGTTGAAGTAAATCCGGATAGGTGGCAGTAGTGGTGCTTTCATAGGCGCCCCTGCTTTTTCCGAAGGTGGCGCTTTCCAGCGCCCGTGCGCTGTCGGACATGGGGGCGGAAATAGCAGTGAGTGATTCCTGGTTACCTCTTCTCGTACCAAAGATGGCATTATGGAGTTTGTTCCAGTATGTTTTTACTATTTCACCATAGCCTTGCAGTGAATTCAGGAAGGCACTTTCGTTCCAGCCGTTGTATTGATTGTTTAATTTGTTGGCAGGTTTAGGTGGGGTGTTTAAAAGTTTTTCTGCGTTAAGAATACCGCTGCCAAAACCTTTCGTAGGCAGTTGATCGCTTTTGCGTGCAGAATCCTTCAGCGCTTGCCGGAAGGCTTCTACCCGTTTCCATCCTGCATATTCCGGAGCGCGGAGCTGATCCTGGTATTTTGCCAGCCAGTATGCTGCCGCAGCAGCCACATGTGGTGTGGCGTAGCTGGTGCCATCGCCATAGGCAAAACCTTCCTGGTGGTCGCCTTCCGCCTGCCAGATGGGTACCAGCACATCTTCTCCCGGCGCGGTAATATCTACGGTATCTCCTCTCGATGATCCGGTCCATTCCCTGTCCAGCGGATTAGACGCTGCTACCGCAATAGTGCCGGGAAATACGGCGGGCGCTACTACCGCCTGTACGCTGTTGCCTGCTGCGCAGCACCAGATCACGCCGCTTTCGTACGCTTTTTTTGCCAGGCGCGCAGTAGTGAGCGTAGGAGGAATACCCATGCTCATGGTAATGATATCAAAACCCTGTGCAATGGCGGCATCCAATGCAGCAGCCAGTTGTTGCTGCCTGTTGATAATAACAACTGTTTCGGCTATACGAAATGGAACCAGTTTGTAATTATCAGGCGCCAGTAATCCGCAGTTGCCATTGCCTGCTGCCGGTGAATAGTCGTGGCCTATTAACAGGCTGCCGGTGCGGGTTCCGTGGCCGGGTTGCTTTCCCAGCGATATGGTACGCAAATCCAGCGCGTTATTGGTATTGTCGAGGAAGTTATAATCGTTGTCGGTATCAAATGCGCCGGCTACTTTTGAATGGTCGGTGTAACCGGTATCAAACTGTACTACCCTAATGCCTCTTTCATGGGGTGATGCGGGCGTTTGCTGTGTCAGTAATATTTTATCAAACCCGGTGGCATACCAGTTCCAGCGCCGGTATTCTTCTGCTTTCCGGCCGGCAACAAATTTGCTGACAGCTGTTACGGTATAATTTTTCAGGAAGGTATCTTCGTTGGGCGTACCATAACCATCGTCAAACAAAAAGCCGGATTCGGCAGGGCCACCACCTTTCCTGATGATGTTAACGGTATCGGCATTGAGGTATAAAGGCAGGTCTGCTTCTGCATAAAATATTCCAGGTATCTGCGCCAGTTTCCCTGCTTCTTCATGTGCGTTGCCACTGAAGTTGGTAGTAAATGTAAACAGCTCTTCTTTGCCAACAACAGCGGTAGCGGGCGTGAGTAACGACAGCTTCACTCCCGGTGGATATTTTACAGATAATACTGCTTCTATCTGCGATACTGTTTCCGGTTTATTCAGCGCAGATATGATAAATGCGGTGGGAGTACTGATATTGGGAGATGATGGAACATCCATAGTATTTTCTTTGGGAGATGAAGTAATATCGGGAACATTGGAAGAAACGCTGTTATTGCTCATCGCAGCAGCTGTTACCACATTGGCTACACCGCTCCGGACGCTGGCCTGGTCGGGTAAAGCCTGCTTTAACTGCGGCGCTATATTGTCGGTATCTTTCAGTAAGGCGCGGCGGCCCTTTTCCATATCCGGACTCAAAGTGGCTTCCCGCACGGCACTTACAATTACGCTCACTTTAATCCCCTCGTTGCCGATCCAGTCAATCTCATCATCGGGTGTTTCAGGGGTGGCCAGCTGGCCGCTCCGGGTAAGTACCCGGTTCTGATCATCTGTGCGGGAAAGTCCGCTGTGATGCAGGGCAATGATTTCGCAGGTACCCATTCCAAATACCGGGGAGCCGCTGCTGCCGGGCAGTGTATCCGATTCATATACAAGCCGGGTGCCTGTTTCAGAGAAGAAACGGATATCTTTCAGCACCACCTTTTTGGGCAATCCATTGGGATGCTGCACAATTACACAGGATTCTCCCTTGATGATTTTGCCGAGGTTACCATCAAGACGGATGGGTGGAAACTGTGACAGCAATTCGCCGAAAGTGCCGGTGAGGCTTACGCCTATCAGGGTAAAGTCGAGGCCACTGTTCAGCGTAACTTTACTTACTTCCAGGCTGGAGGTCATAAAGAACTTGCGGGCATCCAGTTTAAAGGAGGCGCTTCGTTTCAGCGCTTTGGTAGTGGCGTCTACTTCATAGTTAAACTCCGCAATCATGTCTTCAGCATCATCGGCAGATTCAATCACATGGTGGTTAGTCAGCAGGATATCTTCTGTTACGAGGAAGCCGGTGCCTATGGGAGAACCGCCTTTTAGGATACGGCACACTGCCTTTGACATTTCAGATAACCTGTCCAGCACATATTTGTCCTGGAAGTCTGCCGTGCCTGTAATCCGCTCCAGCGCTGTTGCCACCAGGGGCGTGTTTTCGCGTGCCACACGATATTGCACCCGTGTAGGGTTATCTTCCAGTTGTACTAAAGGCTGGTTGGCTTCCCGCAAGGCGCAGAGCTTTCTTTCGGCGGCTTCAAACTGTGGCTGACGGTCACCAAAACGATTGGCTACTTCCTGGATTACTTTCCAATGAGGTATCATTTATTGAGGGTGTTTATTTGGGGTAGTACGCTTCGGTTTTCTCTCATGAATTTAATCAAAAAAGAAAGAATAAAAGATTATCTGAAGTATCTTTTTTGTTATGAAATGATATTCCCGGGCAGCACAGGCCGGCTGCCCGGGAATATGAAAATATTATCCGTAAATAATGAACCCTTTTTCGATAGAATTTATCTTCCTGAATGTTATACGGAACACACCAATTCCGTTGCTGCTGCCATTGGGATTGCTGTTGCCTTCAATGGTTTCAATAAAGCCGCCGTTTACAGCCGTTACGATACCCGTATGACCGAAGCCGCCGCCATGACTTTTAATAAAGATGCTGCCCGGAACTACAAGAGAGGGATTGTTGATAGCCCTTGCAGTTGTGATTTTCAGCGCCCGGGTTCTGTTCCAGTGATCCAGGCATCCGGCCGTTTTAACAACGGGATTGGGAATGCCCAGGTCTGCAGCAGCTTTTTTGAAACACCAGAATACAAAGGCTGCGCACCAGTAGTTGCCGGGAGGCGTGTTGGTACTGGCAAGATAGGCTTCTACCTGTGGTCCGCGGTTGCTGCCGGGAGGCACTTCCATCACGCCAATCTGGCTTTCTGCTACTTCAATCGCTTTTGCGAGTAAAGTATTAGGCGCTTCATGTTCTTCCGGTACGCCGTTGTCAAATAATACTTCCCAGGTAATGGCGCCCACTTCACCATCCACAATAAGCGGATTACCAAACCGGTCGCGGTGCATTGCCTGGAATTGCTTTACGGCAGATACAGTTTTAGGCCCAAAGGTGCCAGTGCCCTGTAAAGTGCCGATGCCGAGTTCAATCAGTCTTTGTTGAATTGCTTTTACAATCTGGCTGTTTTTTTCGCCAGCCTTAATTACTTTGTTGGGGTAGTTCATAACAATTGATTTTAAAATATTGGGGTAAGAAATATTATTTCACAATGGTTTTTAAACTGTTAATGGATAGTTGTCTGATGAGTCTTTTCCGGGGTTATCTAAAGATAACAACTTCCCGGCATTTTAAAAAAGGCCGCTTCATCAGGGATGAAGCGGCCTTTACATTTATTTCTTTAGAAATTGGTATTAATAATCAGCGTGTTCCTGTCGGAAGTGGCAAAGTCCATCGGGATAATGCCATATCTGCCCTGTGTGTTGTTGGTAAAATAAGTATTGATTTGCGGATTAATGGCATTGGAAACAGTGGTGATGCTGGGAATACCAAAGATCAGCGATTTATATCCGCTGGTGAAATTGATGTACAACACCGACTGGCTACCGTTTTTCGCTTCCGTAAACAGGTTGGTGATGCCTGTCCATTTTGCGTTATTATCAGGCACTACGTACTGGTCCTGCACGCGCAGGGAGGAGTTGGCGTTATTGATGGAAAAGGTGGTATTATCGGCCCAGTTGGTGGCTTCAATACCTTTGGGAGTACTGGAGGCGCCAAATCGTCTCAGCAGCACAATTTTGCCCCTTACCTGGCCGAGGTTGGGCACTACATCGCTTAAGTACCATTTGGAAGGTTGCAGCTGTGTATAGCTGTCGAAAGTTTGCTCAAAGGAGCGCGTGTTGTTGGTAGGATCATACTCTTCTTTTACGCACATCACAATTGTTTCTGAGGGATTGGCTGCCAGGAAATCATAACAGGCGTTGAGCACATCTGTGAAGTTCAGGTTCTGGTAAATAGAACCGTGGTGAATGGCAAAGGCATCGCCGATGTGCCTGCAACGGATATCAAGGAAACGGGTACCGGCATCCAGCTGTTCACGGATGCTGAGGTTCTGGCATTTGGCGGTGCCGCCAACGGGTTCCACGCGGGCGCCACTGTCGTGTGTGCCGGGAATAGACAGGCTGGTGAGACTGGTATTGTCTGCAATAGCGCTCATCCATCCGGGAAGGGTTACGTTTAAGGTGCTGGTAACAGTGGTGTTTTTCAGTGTTTCACTGCCGGCTGCAGCATTCGGGTTTACCAGGTCTTTCTTACAGCCAAAAAGAGACAGGATGGCCAAAGCCATGAAAAGGGTTTTTAGGTTCATAGTGGAAGTATTTCTATTAAAAATACAGGAGAATCCTGTTTGGTTCATTGCAGTGGAAATTAATTGTTGGTTAACAATCTCTGATGAGGAATTAACATTTCCGGCAGTGGCCGAAAGGTGTGATTTTTTATCAGGATAGGAATGCATATCTTTATACTATATCAACCAGATTAGCTTCGGGGGAAGCACAAATTTATTTTGAATACCGTGCAAATAAATAGTGAACCAGATTTACTATTCAGGGTGTCGCAGGGCGATGAGGCTGCCTTTGCACACTTATTCCATACCTACCAAAACAGGCTGGGAGCATTTGTTATGCAGCTTACGGGATCAAAACCGATGGCGGAAGAGATTGTACAGGAAATATTTATCCGGGTCTGGGAAAAACGGGATAAGTTAAGCCAGGTAGAACATTTTCATCCGTACCTCTATGCAGTAGCCAGGAACTATAGTTTATCTTTTCTCAAGAAGCTGGGCCGGGAACTGGCCCGGAAGCAGGCGTGGGAAATCAGTGTGGCGGCTACCCATGACCAGGAAGATGATACCGTTATTAAAGACTACCGTCGCATTATAGACCAGGCCATCTCTGAGTTGCCCGCCCAGCGTCAGAAAGTATATCTTTTAAGCAGGGATGAGGGGCTCCGCCAGGCCGAAATTGCGGAGCGTATGGCCATCTCCCTGGAAACGGTTAAAAAACATATGGTGCTGGCCCTCCGGTCCATCCGGAGCTATGCAATGGCGCACCCTGAAATCAATTTGCTGATGCTTATTCTGACCACCCCTTTCAGGATTTAAAAATTTTTTTCTTATCCCGTTACCTCTTTTTTATACATGTTGCTGTCTTATAGTGTAGAATCAATCTATGCTAATGGATAATACCAGGTTGCGCTACCTGCTTAGCCGATATGCGGGTAAAACAATCACCCAGGCGGAACAGTCCGAGTTAAGTGATTTCTTAAATGCGGCAGATAATCAAACGCAGCTGGAATTGCTGATCGAAGAAGCCTGGATACAGTCCGGTGAGGAAGAAGAGTTATTTTTTCCCTCGCCCCAACTAAGCCGGGAACCGGCGCCGCAGCCGCTTAAACGGGTTTACTGGCAGCGTTGGGCCGCCGCTGCATTATTATTGATTGTTGCTGGCAGCGCCTGGCTGCTGGCCACCAGAACACGGAAAGCAAACAAGTTACCGGCCGCGGTAACAGAAAATATAAAAAAAGATGTGAGCCCCGGCGGCACAAAAGCGATGCTCACACTGGCGAATGGGAATGTGATAGCGCTGGATAGCTCTCTGAAGGGTACACTGGCCCAACAGGGAGATGTGAATTTACATGTGAGCCCGGGAATGCTGAAATACGACCAAAACAGGCAGACATCTGCCAATAGTATAGCCTATAATATATTAAAAACCCCCAAAGGGGGACAGTACCAGCTGGAACTGCCGGATGGTTCAAAGGTATGGCTGAATGCCGCTTCGTCCCTGAAATTCCCTACTGCCTTCGTTGGAAAGGAACGTCGCGTGGAACTAAGTGGGGAAGCCTACTTTGAAGTAGCCCGGAATGCCGGCCAGCCATTTTTTGTATCGGTAAATAACGCCAGTATTGCGGTATTGGGCACCAGCTTCAATGTAATGGCTTACACCGATGAAGCAGCCATGAAAACTACCCTGCTGGAAGGCGCCGTAAAAGTGAGCCAGGCAAATACCTCCAGCTTGTTAAAACCGGGAGAACAATCATTGCTGGAACCAAACGGCAAAATGAAAGTAATAGAAAAAGCCGACGTAAGCCTGGCGGTAGCATGGAAAAACGGACTTACTTCTTTTAAAAGTGCAGACATCAAAACAATCATGCGGCAGGTGGAAAGATGGTACGATGTGGAAGTGGTATACAGCGGCCCTATACCGGCGCGCAGCTTCACAGGAGATATTCCGAGAGACGCTAACCTGTCTGAATTACTACGATTACTGGAAATCAGCAGAATCCATTTCAAAATGGAACAACGTAAGCTGATCGTTATGCCGTAAGTATCTTATTCATTATATCAACCAAATGCTATTACCATGAACAAAGGTCCCTGAATGACGTGTGGTAAGAACCGGCATAAAAAACCAGGAGCGATCTCACCCGCCCCTGGAAAAAAGCCTGGGTCTGGTACCTGACATCAATACTTATCAGAAATCAAGAATTATCTAAACCCAAACACCACAAATGTATGCAATCTAATTGTCATGCAAAGCCCGTCTTTGTACCCGGGCTATTATCAACCATCAAAGATCGCGTCCTGACATTCCGAAAATCAGGTGCCCATCTGAGGATAAAAAAACAACTGATTAAGCAAATGAAAATTACGGCTATCCTCTTAACGGTAGTTTGTTTGCAGATCAGCGCCAAATCTCTGTCGCAACAGATAACCTTGTCGCAAAAGAACGCACCGATCCAGAAGGTATTTGAAGAAATAAAGAAACAATCCGGTTATAAGTTCTGGTATGAAGATGCTATGCTTACGAAAAGTAAGCCGGTAGATATCTCCATCCGTAATGGTTCGCTGGAAGAAGTACTGGCCCTGCTCTTCAGAAATCAGCCCTTCAGTTATGAAGTGATCGGCAAAATCATCGCTGTAAAAGAGAAAGATATCAGGCTGGAAAATACCACTCCCTTCATCGCAATACCGGAAGTAGTACTCCGTAAAATAAGCGGTTTGGTAAAAGATAGTACCGGCATGCCCATACCCGGTGTTACCATTCTCGTTAAAGGCACCAAAACCGGCGCCACTACAGATGTACAGGGCCGGTTCAGTCTTGATGTACCGGAAGGCAATGTAGTACTGGTGTTCACCTCCGTAGGATACGAAACCAAATCCATTACTCTCGGCACTTCCACGTTCCTGAACGTAACGCTTTCCATCGCCTCCAGCGGGTTAAACGAAATGGTGGTAACCGCCCTCGGTATCAAACGTCCGAAAGGAACGCTTGGATACGCGATCAGTACCATCAAAGGTGATGAACTTACCAAGGCCGGTTCAACCATGAACCCATTCCTGGCCCTTTACGGTAAAGCAGCCGGTGTAGGCGTAAACGTGGGCGCATCCGGTCCGCAGGGTGGCGTCAGGATCAATATCCGCGGCGCAGCCAGTATGAACCCCGATCAGAATGTAAGACCCCTGTTTGTGGTAGACGGCGTTATCCTGAGCGACCGTAAAACACAGATCGGTGGTGACGTAGGACAAGGATTCGACTATGGCGCCGGTATCAACGATATTAACCCGGACGACATCGAATCGATCGACATCCTGAAAGGCGCCAAAGCCACTGTATTGTATGGTAGCGATGCCGCCAACGGCGTAATGATCATTACTACCAAAAACGGCCGCAATGTGAAAGGATTTGGTATGACCGGTAACATACAACATACCATAGAGCAACCGGTATCTTACCTGAAACTGCAAACCAAATATGGTTTGGGCGACAACCTCTATGATACCACCTATGAAACTATCAATGGCGTTAGAACCCGTATGCTGCCCAATAAACGCTTCAGCTTCGGTCCTGCTTTCGACGGCGCTGATGTGATGTTCTACGATAGTTCTATGGTGAAGAATTCGCCACACAGGAATAACTTCATGTCACTCTTCCAGAACGGTCACTCCACTTCTGCCAACGTAGCCATTGCCGGCAGCAACGAAAAAGGTAGTATCAGGGCTTCTTATACCAACTATAATTACCAGGATATTTCCGGTGATAATTCCTGGCAGAAAAGAAACTCTTTCAGCTTCAACGGTAATATCAAAGCATCCGAACTGGCTTCCTTTGAAGTGATCTCCAACATTTACAGCATCTCTACCCAAAACCGCCGTTCTCAGAACGATGGACCGGTAGCATGGGGATACCCGGTTGATTATGATTATAACCTGATATATCCTTACTATACAGATGCCACCGGTTACAAAAGGGATCTTTCCAATGCCCGTGTTTCCGATGCCTTTAGCTTACTTGGCAATTACCTGTGGAATAACAAAAAGAACCGTTACAAGGATGAAAATATCCACATGATCACTTCTGCCAAAGTAACCCTGAACTTCACGAAGAATATTTTCCTCGTAGGGCAGGCGGGGTTGGATTATGATAACACCAATTATAATACAGAGGTAAGTGTAACAAAGGTGCTCCCTACGGTAGGCGGAGGAAGCTTTGGCGTGGCAAAGGAAAATTCTACCACCCAAACTTACCAGGCATTACTGAACTATAATAAATCATTCCTGAATAACGATCTCCGTTTGTTTGCATTTGGAGGCGGTGTATACCGGTTGCGTAATGTAGATTACCTGGGTACCAACACCGTTGGCGGACTCACCTTCCCGGATTGGTATTCTTTCTCCAATCAGCTGGGTACACCCAGCGCAGACAACGCACACCTGCTTAGAAATTACACAAGAGGATCTGATGTATTATACAGCTTGCTGGCATCAGCAGCGTTGTCATGGAAGAATGAATTTACATTGGAACTGCAGGGTCGCCAGGACTGGAACTCTACTCTTCCTCCGGAAAACAACAAGTATTTTTATCCGGGCGCGGCACTTACCTGGAATTATACCGAACGTTTCCCGATTGCCGGTGTAAACAGCGGACAGCTGAGGTTATCCTGGGCAGACGTGGGTAACGGTACCACCCGTTATTTCGCCAATAACCTGTATGGATACACCCGCCTGCCAGGTACAGACGCCAACTCCGTTTCACCTCCGGACAAGTTGTTACCAGGCGCTCTGAAACCAGAACGTAAAAGAGAATTTGAAATTGGTATCAACAATACCTTCCTGCCACAGGACAGGGTGATCCTCGATTTCTCCTTCTACACCAACCACCGTTACAACCAGATCATCAGCTTACCTATTTCTTCCGCTTCCAGTTCCGCTGGTCTAATCGTGAATGCGGGTGATGTAAAGGCCTGGGGTTTTGAACTGGCATTAACAGGCGTTCCGCTGGTAGGTAAAAACTATCGTTGGAGCCTTACGCTGAATGCCACCAGCCAGGGATCAAAAGTAATAGACCTGTACCCGGGTGTTACCAATTATCCTTTCAGTAACCTGATCAACGGCGCCGCCGCATCTATTCATGCAGATGAAGGCCGTCCGTATGGCGAAATTGTAATGCTCGATTACAAACGTGATGAAGCAGGTAATAAAGTAGTGAACAACAACGGTATCTATATCCTCGATGATCAGAAATCAACGGTAGCTGGTAACGTAATGCCAAAAGTATACGGCGGATTTATCTCCGACTTTCAGTATAAGAACTTCAACTTCCGTATTGGCCTGGATTATAAATACGGTGGTACTATTTTCAGTTATACCAACAACCGCTTAACAGGTGTAGGTCAGCTGGAAAATACCATGCAATACCGCGATGAAGAAAACGGAGGTTTGGCGTATTACATCAATAGCAACGACCAGAATGTTCCGTGGCAGCATTCACAGCCAGCTCCGGCTCAGTCTAAAGATGGGCATGTGTATCACGATGGTTTGATCCTGCCGGGTATGAAAGTGGATGATAACGGTAAATATACCACCAACGATATCATCACCAGCGCTTCTTCCTATTATGGAAGCTACGCAAACGATCTGGCCACCTCTTTCCCGCCGGATCGCCTGTTCAAAAACAATTACATCAAAGTGAGGGAAGTAGCGCTTTCCTATACATTACCCGCGGAAATTTCCAAAAGGATAAGAATGCAAAGGCTTACTGTTACAGCAGCTGCCCGTAACCTGTTCTATCTCTACAAATCTATTCCCAATATCGATCCGGAAGGAGCACTGGGCGCAGATGTTTTCGTGGAAAATACCATCTACCCTTCCCAAAGGACTTACTCCCTGGGGTTAAATGTTGCTTTCTAATGTATAAACTGAAAAAAATGAAAAAAGCTTACTTATATATTTTCCTGCTCTCTGCCTCCTTCCTGGGAGCTTGTAAGAAGGATCTGGAAGACCGGTTCTACGACAAAGACAAGCTCTCCACCGGCAGTGATATCGATGTAGTACCCGGCTTATTCACCGGCGTGCTTACAAACAATAAAATATTTGCACAGGACTACGGCGAGTGGTATTACCTGCTCAACGGCGGTACCAGTATCACCGGTTATGAGCAGGTGGCGCAACGGTTTGTATCTTACCGCTACGACTGGTTCTCCACATACAATGACCTGACCACCGGTAACGGCTTTGATGATTCTCCTATCAACGGGCAATCTTTCTTTCAGCACAGTTATACCCGGTTGAAGAATTACGAAGTGATCAGGGACTCCGTGGGTGCACGTACCGGGCAATTAAAACTGGATGGAGATGTATACCTGAAACTGGTTAGCTTTATCAAATGTTACCAAAGTGCCAAGCTGGTAGACTTCTTTAATTCGGTTCCTTATTCAGATGCTTTCCAGGGTTCTAAAAAAGAGCCGAAATATCTCTTCCCTAAATATGATGATCCGAAAGAGATCTACCAATCTATCATACAGGAACTGGGAACTATTGTAGATGAACTGCCTGCTGCCTATTCACAAATGTCCGCTGATGCTAAAACCGTGTTCACTGCGCAGGATATAGCTTTCCACGGTGATATCAATAAGTGGGTGTCTCTCATCAATTTTACCCGTCTGAAATTACTGGTAAGAATTGCCGGTGTGGAAGAAGCATATGCCAAACCGCTGATTCAGGCGGCACTGGCAAAGCCTTTGCCACAAACGGATCTTTACTGGTTTTACTGGTTTGATATTGTTCCCACAGGTGGCGGAACATGGATTCGCGGTGTTTATGAAAATTCCTTCGCTTCCTTTATACCGAACATCATCATGAAAAGGTTGAACTATGGTACGCCTGCTTACCAGGAAGGAATTGACGATCCACGCCTGCCGGTGCTGGCTATGCCAACCAAATACCTGGATTACCGCGGAGTATCTGCCAATATTGAAGAACAGACAGCATTGTATAGCAGTGGAGAAAGGTATTATCCATATGCAGATAATATCGCTTCTACTTTTTCTACCAATGCAAAATCTATGTATAACCATGCTACCTTCCACCAAAATGCGAAGATGCCGGTGTATATGGCTTCTGTAGGAGAACTGGACCTGCTGCTGGCAGAAATTGCGCTGAAAGGATTAGCTAATACAGGTAAAACAGCTGAAGAGCATATCAAAGATGAGGTAACACACTCTGTCGATTTCTGGTATACCATTAATCAACTGAGCAGCTATGCCAAAACCAAAATGACACCGGAACAAACAGCCATGGTATATCCTGCCAAACCATCTGCTGCGGTAGTAAGTGCATGGGGCGATGTTGTAAAAGGCAAATTTACACTGGCTGCTACCCTGGACGACAAAATGGAAATCCTCATGCAGCAGAAGTATATTCACCTGAACCTTTATCAGCCTTACGAACTGTGGGCAGAGCTGAGAAGGACCCGTCACCCGAAGCTGGAACCATTCACCTGGCATACTTCTGTATGGAAACCAATGCCGGAAAGAGTACGTTATCCAACTATTGAGCTGACTAACAACCCGGATAACTTCAAGAAAGTAGCAGGAGAAAATAATTTAACCAGCCCGATTTTCTGGGTACCTGCCGCTGCAAGAGCAAAAAATCCTTATTGGGATAACTATAATTATCAATAGCAGAGAGCAATGCAAGTCGAGGGGGAGCTAACCATATTGGTTGGCTCCCTTTTTTAATGCCATATCGCAATGCACGCTGCTGCCATTGTTAGCGCCAGTAACGTATAGTAAGCGGCCTTGGTAAATACTTTGTTAGTAAAACGTATATTGATTAACGTAACCACTGCGAATATGCCGGTTTTAGGTATTACTTTATAATAATTAACGTGTGGATATTTCAGTGCCACCAGTATGATACCGGTCACCAGCAGGGCAATACCCAGGATCAATCCTTTGTGGTCGCGTACTTTTGTGTGGTAGTCGGACCATTGTGTCGCCAACACAGCGAGGTATCCTGCAAAACATCCGAAGTGTAACAGCAGCACAATACTAAAGAGCATGGGATGTTTTTTTAGCGGTGGAAGAAAGATAGTAACCGCCCAGTGCGACTAGCATTACAATAGCTACCAGGTGCTGAATCAGTTTGCCGGCTTCATAGGCCGGGTTGTTAAGTACCAGGCAGAAATCCATTACCGGAACAATAGTCCCTGCCAGCAACAGCACACCTAATGCGCGGCGTTCACCGGTCCATAGTAACCCCAGTATTGTAATACCGGAGAACAGGTCGCGGATGCCTTTGATATAATGAAAGGAGAAGTTCCCGTTTACAGGTACGCTGATGCCAAAACCGGCTTCGGCCGCCAGAGGGTTCAGGAGAAAAAAGAGTCCGATAAATACCAGCAATATCCCAATAGATAAAGTGCTGTAGAAAGCGATTTTTTCAGAGGTGTTTTTCATTTGTTACATTGTTTTATGATGATGCAACAAAAGTAAAACCCGCGTTTCGCCGGTTCGTTCACCCAGGTTAATAAATTTACATCGACAACCTTTTCCTGATCCGGCTTAAGGAAGGAGGCTTTACCCCTACAAAGGAAGAGATATAGTACTGCGGGATGCGTTGCTGTAGGTCGGGGTAGCTGTTGATGAAGTGGAGATAACGCTGCTCCGGCTGGTCGCCATAAAAAGAGCTGACCTTTTTGATGGCTTGTAAATACAGGTACTCGCAAATCAACCGGCCAAACTTTTCGCCTTCTTTTACTTTGCTGTAAATCAGCTGAAGATTTTCATAGGAGATAGCCAATATTTCGGTGGGTTCAATACACTGGATGCTGCGCTGCGAAGGAGAGTGGTCGAGAAAGCTTTCGTAGTTACAGGTAAATTCATTTTCCTTTCCAAAATCAAGCGTCACGTCTTCCCCGGAATCTTTGATACTGTGATACCGGATCAATCCTTTCTCAATAAATCCCGCTTCCCGGCAAACCTGTCCTTCCCGCAGGAAATAATCATTTTTCTGGTATTCCCGGCTGACAAACAAGGAGGAAACGAATGATTGCTCGGCTTCATCCATGCGGATGAAATGCCCGATAGCGTTGATCAGGTTAGTGTGTATGCTCATCAGTAAGACGGTTTATTTGTGCCTGTATGCCTTGTTTTTCGGTGTCGGTTTTGGCTAATTGCCAGGCTCTCTGAAAACTGGCTTTTGCTTTTTCGTTATCGATATTCCTGTACAGCTCACCGAGCAGCACATAATAGAAGTGGTTATTTTCCAGCTTTAGTTTTTCTGCTTCGGCCAGCGCTTCCTGCTGCCCGTTTGCTTTATAGAGAGCAAAGGTGCGGTTCAGGGCTACACTGGGAGAGTAATTGATCATCAGCAGTGCATTGTATAACTGCAGGATCTCTTCCCATTTCTCCGGCGTATCCTCTTTCACACAGTGCCAGTAAGCAATCCTGGCTTCGAGGTGATAGGAACTTATTTCATTGCCTTCGGCAGAAAGCTGCAGGAAATAGATACCCTGGTTAATCAGTGCCTGGTCCCACAGCGCTTCGTTCTGTGCTTCATACAATACCACTTCGCCTTCACCGGCCTGCCTGGCATTGAAACGGGAAGCGTGAAAACACATGAGGGCAATGAGCGCATTTGTTTTAGGCAAATTGGTTTTGTCGTAGGCAGTAAGCATCAATCCCAGCCGCAGTGCTTCGAGGCAAAGATCCTGTTGCAGGATCTGGTTCTGTGTCTGCGAGTAATATCCTTCGCTGAAAAGAAGATAGATGATGTGCAGCACATTATCCAGTCGCTGTGGGATTTCACTTTCCGGCGGCAGCTCCATTTTAATTTTCTCTTCGCGCAGTTTTTCTTTCGCCCTGAATAATCTTTTATTAATAGTTTCCTTGTTGGACAAAAAGGCTTCTGCAATTTCATCTATTCCAAAACCGCAAAGAATGCGCAGTGCCAGTCCTATCTGCGCTTCGCTGGCAATAGACGGGTTACAGATGGCAAAAAGCATTTGCAGCTGGCTGTCTTTGATATTCTCCTGCGAGAAATTTATCGCTTCGGCATCATCGACCAGTTCCTGCCGCGCTATTATTTCGGGCAATACTTTTTTATCGAATATTTTATTTCTTCTGAAATGATGCAATGTTTTTTGTTTGGCTACGGTATAAAGCCAGGCAGTTGGATTGGGAGGGAGTCCTTTAACGCCCCATGTTTCCGACGCGAGTAAAAATGTTTCACTCACAATATCTTCTGCTATCTCAATATGCTGCAACCCGAAAAGTTTGCTGATCACAGCTACCATTTTCGAGAATTCCTGCTTAAATAAATACTTCAGTGATTCGAGTTCCTTTTCCATGCTAAAACAGTAAAAACCACTCTAACGAAAGAGTGGTTTTCTTTATTTCTCCTGATACTGGTTACGAAACTATTTCCCTGACTTCTACGCAGCCTTTGGCGTCCAATACCGGGCAGCCATGAGCCAATGTGGTAGCCTCTTCCAGCGTATCGGCCTGTACTACCAGGAAGCCGCCCAGGCGTTCCCTGATTTCCACAAACGGCCCATCGGTAATAACGCCACCTGGCTTTAATACTTTTCCTTCCGTAGAAAGGCGACGGCCGTTACTCACCAGTTTACCCTGTGCGGCAATACCACCTGCCCAGTCCTGCCACTTCTTCAACAGCGCCTGGAAGTCTTCCGCAGATAACTCGCGGTAGGCATATTCAGACTGGCGAAATAATAATAAGAATTCTTTCATCTTTTTATAATTTAAATCGTGGGTGGAATATATGAATTAATTTGCTTTGGCGGCAAACATCCCTGGCTTGTAGCTTCCTGCTGAGGTGCGGAAGGCAACGTTAAGACGGTTATAACTGTTAATGGTAGTAACTGCTATTGTCAGGTCTACAATTTCTTCCTCTGAAAACTGCTGACGTACCTGTTCGTATACTTCATCCGGTACGTCGCCGTTGGTGAGCCTGGTTACTGCTTCTGCCCAGGCAAAGGCTGCCCGCTCGCGATCAGTATAAACGGTTGCTTCTCTCCAGCCTGCCAGCATATAAATGCGTTGCTCTGTTTCTCCTTCTGCGCGTGCATCTTTAGAGTGCATATCGAGGCAAAATGCACAACCATTCATCTGTGATACCCGGAAGTAAATTAAATGCTGCAGGGATTTTTCAATGGATGATCCTGCAAGATACGCACCTACGCCATATAATGCTTTTACTGCGTTAGCTCCTTTTGTCAGAAGATTGATTCTCTGTTTCATGGTTTATAAGTTTTATTGGTGATGAATTTGTTCGTTTATACACCAATAAGGATCGGGAAAAAGGAAATTGGACATCTTCCCCGGATTTTTTTAAAATATTTTTCAGGTAGATGGGTAGCGGGTTTTAAATGATGTGCCCGGTAAAAGGATGCTGCCGTTGACCATCTTTTTGATGTCTGTGTGCCGGGACGGTACCTGCCGGCGGCAGCGGAAGGGGGAAATATTTTAGTGAATCAATTGTTAATCACGTCCGCTTTCACAATTCCAAAACACTCCAGCGGGCCGGAATTTTTTCTTTTGACGGATGATTCTACACCATTATCCACGCATCGGAAAAATGCTGGCGCTTTTTATTTTTGTGCTGCCATTTACCGCTATATCCGCCAAAGCCCAGGAAATAAGACCCCTGTACAAGGACTCTATTCCCAACAGTATCGGGAAAACTGCACCGGCAGATGCCCCCACCATCACCGTCTATAAGCCGGAAAAGCCCAACGGGGCGGCAGTGATCATCTTCCCTGGCGGCGCATACGCCTTCCTGGCCTTTGCTGAAGAAGGCACCAAAATAGCAGAAGCCTTCATTACAAAAGGAGTTACCGCCTTCGTGGTAAAATACCGGCTCCCTTCAGATGCCACCATGCGGGATAAAAGCATGGGCCCTCTCCAGGATGCGCAGCAAGCCATTAAACTGGTGCGGATGAATGCCGCGGAATGGGGACTGGATCCGCATAAAATAGGGATCGCGGGCTACTCTGCCGGCGGACACGTGGCCTCCACGCTGGGCACACATAGCGGACGAAGCTATGTACCCAATAAGGAAAACACCGATCTGCGACCGGATTTTATGATCCTGGTATACCCCGTGATCAGCATGAATAAAGACCTGGCACATCAGGGATCAAGCATCAACCTGATAGGAAATGAGCCCTCCAAAGAAAAAGTTGCCTTCTTTTCCAATGAAGAGTGGGTGAACAACAATACGCCGCCGGCCTATATCACGCATACCAGCGATGATGCAGTGGTGAATGTAAATAACAGTATCGCCTTTTACCAGGCCATGCTGAGAGGAGGCATTCCCGCTGAACTGCATCTCTATCCCACCGGCAACCACGGCTTCACCCAACGCTTACCCGTAAACGAATGGCTGGATCCTATGGTGTGGTGGATGAAAAGAGGGGGCTGGATCCCCAACACCCCCTGATCTGATATTAAATCATGGCATAGCCGTATGAACAGGTCGCGCAGCAGGCCGCGAATGCAGCAGCTTGATCAGCGGCCGCTCTACTTTGTAGTAGAAGAAAATGCCTACCGCCACCGCCAGTACCATATGCACGATCACAGAAAGATCGGCATTCATGAAGTAACCGGTGGCGGCATATATCTGCGCGATAAAATAATAAAAAGTATAGTGGGTCAGGTAAATGGAATAAGAAGCATCGCCTATCAGTAACCCCCATTTGTTATTCCAGAGCCTTGCCCAAACACCCCGCTGCTCCAGGAAAATACAACCGGCCAGGATACACGCACTGGGCAGGCCCCATAACAACACCCTTTTTAAACTGCCGGTGCCGCTGGTCACGCTGCTCAGTTCAGAAATATTTCCAAAGCCATACACAATGTTATAAACGTATCCGCCGATGCCCAGCAATAGCAACAGCCCGGCCACGCCGGTAGCCACTTTTACGTGGCGGTACAGCCAGAAAATGATCACCCCGAAAAGGAACTCCAGCATGATAGGATTGGTATAAAAAATAAGCCTGAAATCTGTTGGCTTCAGTAGCTGTCCCACCGCCACAAGCGCGGGAATAACAAGTAACAGCAATAAGGTTTTATATTTTGTACGGAACAGGATCAGGAAGAAGAAAAGGAAATAAAACCACCACTCAAAACTCAGCGACCAGCCCACCACCAGGATAGGCGCCAGCCACTTCTGCGAGTTCAATACCGGCAACATGAAAATGGTATCTCTCCATCCATAAAGAATAGCCGTGATAGGGTACATCCGGTCAAAAAAACAAAAGAATACCATATAGCACACACTGGCCACATAATAAATAGGGTTGATCCTGAGGAAACGTTTCTTCAGAAAATCCACTCCATCACGCGCACCAAAATAGTTGCTGGCTACATAACTGATTATAAACCCCGATATCCCAAAAAAGAGGTCCACGCCAATAGCGCCAAAGTTTTCCAGGAAATAAAATTTTTGCTGATGGGAAACGGTGAATGCTTCCTGTAAGTCGATGGCATGTACATGTACCACGAGGATAACTGCTACTGCCCTTAATAACTGTATGCTGTTAATCTTCATAAAAGGGATACTGATTGAGGGTAAAGGATGGCAACACCGGTCACTTTTGTGTAAAGCAAGTTAAACCGGGCGGCTGTAATTACACTTCAGTCAGTATCGGCTTGTCAGTTATGTGACCTGTTCCATGCTTCCCGGCTGATTGTAAACCAGTTAAGCATCGTTTGGTCCTCGTAAAAAGTGCCATCCAGGCTAAAGCCGGCCTTCTCTAAAACGCGCTTCGATGCATCGTTTTTTACATCGGCCATGGCATAAATATTTTCCAGCCGGAGCCGGTTGAAGCCGTAGTCCAGGCAGGCATGTGCGCACTCCGTAGCGTATCCCTTTCCCCAGTATTTCTTTATAAAACGGTAGCCAAGGTCGTAGTAGTCAACGTGGCCATTGGTAGGTTCTTTTACCAGTTTTAATCCCGCCCATCCCACAAACTGGTTGGTATCTTTTTCTATTACAGCCCATCTGCCAATGCCGTTCTCCCGGTATTGCTGCCGGATAAACTGAATAACTTCCCGCGATTCTTCTATCGTACGCACCGGCTTGTTGCCCAGGTATAAATGCACCGCTTCGTCTGAATCCAGTTCAAACATGCCGGCGGCATCAGCAGGTATCAGTTCCCTTAAAATCAACCGGGGAGTAGATGCAAAAATCTCCATACACGTGTCATTTGGCGCCGAATTTAACGGAACTATTGAAAAGAACAAAAACGGGAATGTTTATCTGGTCATCAACAGGAAGTTACTTCCTGCGTCTGCTTCGTTGGATTTTTTCTGATACTGGTAAGGAGAAAAGCCTGCAAACTCTTTGAAGGCCCTGATGTAGTGGGACTGATCAGCATAATCATGTTCAAAGGCAATATCAGACAACTTACTGTAGTTGTTACTTTTTAACTGCTTTAAGGAATTCTGAAAACGGCATATCCGGGAAAATAATTTGGGGGAGATGCCAACGCCCTGTTTAAACCGGCGCTCAAAACTTCTTTCCGTTAACTGCAACTGCTGCTGTAAGTCCTTTAATGCAATACTGCCGCCGGAGGCGATGATCTGTGATAACGCAAAGTGAGTAACCTCATCTGAAGACGTGCTGTTTTCATTGATCTGCTTAAATAGAAAAGCGGAAATGATGGCGATCTTCTCGGTTAAGGAAGGGGTGTTGCCTAATCTTTCTGCCAGGTAAAAATCCCTGGTAGCAGCCAGTATATCCAGGTCTAAACAGGAATTGGTTAACTCATCGGCATTCAAACCAAAAACAGATTTCAACGCATGCGGATAACAACACACCCCGATTGAACAGATGGTACCCGTTACATGCAGCTCGGTATACTTCGTGGTTTGACCATATAACAGCAAATCGGGTAACTCTTTGTTTTCCTGGTAGAAGGTACCGTTATCCGACTGCTGGATAATTAAACCCGGACAACCATCTGCCATTGGCCCCAGAATTTTAGGCACGTGGGCAACATCATCACTCTCCAGCGTCCAGAAATAACGGACGTGGTTTTTCAGATATGATGGCGGTGGTAGTTCCTGGTACTTCATTTTAGGACAGATGAATTATATTCAAGTTAAGAATTTTTAATGATTTCAGGATAAGCCACTAAATTTGAAGACTAATTAGTTCCCCCATGAGCATTACATTACACCGTTTTATCAGCAGCCTGGCATTGCTATTAACTACCAGTATCGGATTTGCACAAAATAAAATAGTGGTTTTTCAATCGGATTTTGGTTTGAAAGACGGCGCAGTATCCGCCATGAAAGGTGTAGCCGCCGGCGTATCGTTCGATCTGAAACTATATGACCTCACCCACGAAATTCCTGCATATAATATCTGGGAAGCCGCTTACCGGCTGGAACAAACGGTTCCCTACTGGCCGGCAGGCACCGTGTTTGTATCGGTAGTGGACCCCGGCGTAGGCACCAGCCGTAAATCGGTAGTACTCAAAACAAACAGTGGTCATTTTATTGTAACACCGGATAATGGTACACTCACCCTCATCGCTGCTTCAGAAGGCATCGCAGAAATACGTGAAATCAATGAAGCCGTGAACCGCCGCAAGGATTCGCAGCAATCTTATACTTTCCACGGAAGGGATGTATACGCCTATACCGGCGCGCGACTGGCAGCAGGCGCCATCACCTTTGAAGAAGTAGGACCTGTATTAGCCAAAGAGGTTGTAAAAATACCATACCAGGCCGCGGTACTGGAAAACGGAAAACTGAAAGGGAACATCTCTATCCTGGATGTACAATACGGTAACGTATGGACTAACATCAGCGCTGATCTGCTCAACCAGTTGCATCCTCAATACGGTGATATACTGCAGGTAACGTTTTTCCACAACGGGAAAAAAGTACATCAAACAGCGGCGCCGTATAGTCAAACTTTTGGCGCAGTGCCGGAAGGAAAACCATTGAGCTACCTGAACAGTTTACTGCAATTGTCTTTTGCGCTCAACCAGGGCGATTTTGCAGCCACCTATCATATCGGAAGCGGTAGTGAGTGGAGTGTAGAAGTAACGTTATCTCCCAAAAAATAAATCATTCAGATCAATCGTCGGGATTAGCACGCCAGTTTAATCTGGGAAGTAGATAAAGTAAACTGATGCCATAAATATCAGGTTGCCGCTTTGTTAAGCTCTTCATATAAGAGCCCTTGACTTCAATAGCGCCATTCTTTTTTTTGCCAAGCCCGATCCGCATGCCCAGGTTGCCTATCGGCCCTACTGCGTGCTGGGTAGTAGAATCCGTAAAGCTGCCGCCGTTACGGTCTTTGTACCTTATATTTACTGGTCCGTAATGGTAGGCCAGGCCGCCTCCCACAAAGAAACCCACCGCACTCTTATTATTCAGGGAGGAAAATCCGGCGAAGTTCAGGTTAATGATAAGCGGGATATCAATCATACTCCTGGGTTTTGTTTTAGGACCATCGTCTTCTTCACCGGTATAGTAATATACAATATTGCCGTCCGCATCATAATACCAATCCGTGTTGTCGTTGGCATCTCCGGAACCGCCAAATGAAAAGGGAATACCTACCGAAACAGTCATCTTATCTGTTTCCATCACATTGTAACGGATGGCATACGAGATGCTGAAGCTGGTAATGCTGCCGTTCCTGGAAGTGTGATCAATAAATGTGGAAAATCCTAAGCCGTGTACAAAACGTTGGGAGAAAACCGGTAAGCCGGCGATACAGGCAATTGCTAACAGTACAATTTTTTTCATACGGCGGCCGTGGGATTAGAGGATACCATATAAAGGTAAAGTAAAAAGCTATCGAAACGGAAGTCCGCCCCAATAGCTTTTTACAAACTTTTCTTGTGTTATTGTAATACGTCCAGTATCGGATGATCAATGCCCTGCAGCGTATTTGCAGCGGGCTTAATCAGTTCCAGTACGGTGATTTTATTGCTGCCTTTTTTCAGCCATTCAGCTGGTACATACAAGGTTTGTTGCGGACCTACCTGCCAGTATCTGCCCAGGTGATGACCGTTGATCCAAACGGCTCCTTTGCCCCACTGCGTCATATCCAGGTAGGTGTCGCCGGTGGTGGATAATGTAAAACTGCCTTCTTTCAATACCGGTGCATCGGTACCGGTAGCAGCAGGTTTTACTGCCGGCTGCACATCAAAGGGAAGCTTAAACTGCTGCCATTGATGAATGGCCTGACCGTTAAATAATACCTGGCCGGCAATACCTTTTTTATTTTTAAGAAGATAGGGGCCAAAATTGATACGTCCCAGATTTTCTACCAGGATGTCCAGGGTAACGGTGCCGGCTGGAAGGGTTACCTCCACGCTGTCCTGTGCCAAACGGCGGTCCAGGATGGCTACTCTTTTGCCATTCACAAACACGAGGCCGTAGTCGCGGAGATCTTTTATTTTCAGCAGGCCACTGTGCCCGCCGGGAATAGTGGTGCGGTATAACACAAAACCATAAGCCTGGTTGAGATCTTCAAACGTTAACGGATCTACGCTTTTGATGGCTGCCGGCAGTTTATTGAATACTGCAGTACTGCGTTCAAAAGTGATCAGCGGCGTGGTGATCACTGGTTTCTTTGCAGGTACTTCCGGTAAAGTTACGCCAGCCGGGAGATGCCGGGCAATTACTTCGCGGAACTTCATGAATTTTGGCGTAGCGTTTCCTGCTTCATCCAGTGGTGCATCATAATCGTAGCTGCTGATCTGCGGCTCATAGGGACTCTTGTCATTATAGTTGGCGCCATTCATATAGCCGCGGGTAGTGCCGCCGTGAAACATATACATGTTAATGGAAATGCCTGCTGCGAGTACACGATCCAATCTGTCGAGGAAGTTTTCATAGGGAATGGTATGGTGCTTTTGCCCCCAGGAATCAAACCATGCCGGGTACCATTCCGCAATATAAAAAGGTCCTTTGCCATCATGGTTTTCCTTCACCAGCTGTTTTACTTTTTGCGGATCATCTATCCCGTTTACTGCGGGCAGCAAACCGGGCAAATGACCTTTAGCTACATCGGCAGCCGGATCGCAGGTATAGAGTAATCCGTCAAAACCTGCGTCAATAAACATCTTCCGGTTAATGTCCAGGTAACTTTTATCATTGGAATAAGAACCATACTCATTTTCAATCTGCACCATCAGGATGTTACCACCATGGTTTACCTGTAAGCCCGACAATTGTTTTCCAACTTCCCTGATATAATTATTATAGGCTGCGAGGTATTGCGGTTCTTTACTGCGTACTTCGAGGCCCTTTATATTCTGCAACCAGTAAGGATATCCGCCAAATTCCCATTCTGCGCAGGCGTACGGACTGGGGCGCAATACTACCCACAACCCTTCTTCGTGCGCTATTTTTACAAAGGCGGCTACATCGTTGTTGCCGGAAAAATCGTAGTGTCCCTTTTCAGGTTCGTGCATGTTCCAGAACACATAAGTGCCTATGGTGTTCAGTCCCATTGCCTTCGCCATTTTCAGGCGATCGCGCCAGCTTTCCCGCGGAACGCGCAGGTAATGGATCTCTCCTGAAATCATCTGGAAAGGCTTGCCGTCCAGCAGGAAGGTGGAATCTCTCAACTGGAAAGTGTGTTGTGCAAACAACTGTATGCTGCACAATATCATTAAAATTACAACGCTTAGTTTTTTCATGGTCTACTGTTTATTGCTTAGGTTACCTGTCAATGTAACTACTGACCGTGGCGGAATGTGAACAATGTTTCCGGAAATATAGCCTGGCTGCAGGTTTTCGGCTGCGCTGGTGGTATAGCTACGCATACTGCCTGCTTTCAATCCCTTGCAGTGGATGCTGGCACTGGCGGCAGTGCGGCCGTTATTAATCACTACTATCCGGAGGGTATTATCTTTGTTTTTATAAACAGACAGATAGAGGTCTTTCAACGCTGCGCTGTCGCTTATCTCTGCTTGTACCCTTATAGCGCCGGGTCTTATAAACCGGCTATAGTTACCTAACACCCACATCATTTTGGTATCGCGCAGCTGTCCGTCTGTTTTATCTTTATCTATATAAATCAATCCATCTTTATAATTATAGGGAGAAATGGCGAGCCACCACTGCCAGACAGCAGCATTGGCGACGGTAAGGTCGGAGTGGATTACGCGCGCCATGTAAAGCGCTGCATCCATGCCGAGGTCTACGCCGGAGCCGTTTATTTCCCCGGCATTATCTCCCAGGATGCAATATTCCGATTGCCAGAATTCCAGTCCGTTCAATGCGGCGTGCAGCCGTTTTCGTATAGCCATGGCGGTGTCTTCGGGGGAAGTGGTAAAGTAACTATGTGCAGCAATTCCTTTGTATACATTGGGAAGATTACCTACATAAGTGCTGCTGCGTGGATTAAAGAATGCATTTATCTGTGAGCCTTTGTCTGCCTTGTCTTCCGGGGCATACAGGTAATTTATTTTTCCGGCTTCTGTAATCAGTATTTTAACCGGCAGCTTTGCTTCGCTGAAAGTTTTGCTGATAGCTTTTGTGAAGCCGGCAATCTGTTCGTTGTTATAGGGGCAGCCTTCCTGTCCGCCATCGCTCCAGTCCCACTGTGGTTCATTCACCGGGCTGATATAATTGAGGCTAACGCCAGTGGCGATACGTATTCCCTGCACTACTTCTTTCAAAAAAACAGCAGCAGCGGAATATTTCTCCGGTGGAAGATTGCTTTGTCCTTTATCTGCAAAGGCTTTGCCGTTGCGTGTAAACGCCACCGGCGGACTGTTCAGGAAGCCCAGGAAATCTGTAACGCCGCGTTGCTTCGCAGCCTGTAAAAACCACAGCTGGCCGGATTGTTTTTTCCAGTTATATGTATGATCCGGCTGCAGGAAAGATTCCGCGCGGCGCCATTCATCTTTAATGCCACTGTTATCGGCCTGCTCTGCACTGCCGGCGCCAATATTAAAACGCCACATCGATAAGCCAATGCCTTTGGGCTGGCCGCTGGCAGTAGTATCGGAACTAAACAGCCAGTCGGCTATCTGGTTACGTTTGTTATCCGGCCAGTTGCCGGTAAACTGGCCCGCCCACGCATCTGAAGCAGCGAAGTTGCGGATCGTTTGCGCGGTTTTATGTAGGTCGATGTTTACCTGGATAACGTTGCTGTTGCTTTGTTGAGATGATGCGGTATGCAGCACAAAGCACAGCGGCAGTGAGCAAATGATTTTTTTCATGTTCTTAAACGCTTTGCTTCACACAAAGCCGCCGGAAAATAGTAAAATGCCCGTTAAATATTTTTCAATTATGACAACCGGCAAGTTACGCAGCAGCTTTGTGTGAAACGGATTGAGTGTTTAATAGCCCTTGTTCTGCTCCAACTGCCCGTTGGAAGACAGTATTTCTGTTCTCGGAATCGGCAGCCAGTAATTTTTTTCAGCGAACAACCGGCCGGAAAGCGCTACTTTTCTTGTATACGTATATACGCCGCTGTTATTAACGGTAACGTCTACACCGTAGGCTGGCACATTGTCTGTTACAATAGCCGTTTTCCAGCGCCGTACATCATAGAAGCGATGTTCCTCAAACGCCAGTTCTATTTGTCTTTCACGATGAATGGCGTCCCGCATCTGGTCTTTACTCAGGCCGGGTGCCAGTGCCGGTTGCTGTACGCTGGCGCGCTGCCGGATTTGATTAACGGCGGCGTATACACTGGCATCGGGTCCTACCGCTTCATTTTGTGCTTCTGCGTAGTTCAGCAATATTTCTGCATAACGTAAATAGATCCAGGGCTGTAATCCGGCTACGTCCCAGGGATTATCGATCGGGTTATTGTCGTCCATAAATTTGCGGAGATAGTAACCTGTTTTGGTAGAGTTCCAGTTGGAAGGACCATCCTTTCCATCTTTTCCACCGGGAGAAAATGTTTGTATGGTAGATCCCCTGTATGGTGCGCCGTTATAAAGAATAGTGGCGTAGAAGCGGGCATCCCTGTTCACATAAGGATTTTGCGGATTATAGCCGGAAGTTGGATCTGTAATCAGTTTACCATTCTTCATTTCATAGGCGTCTACCATGTTCTGCAGCGGTGTATTGCCTGCCCATCCGCCGTAGCCATTGGCGCCATTGGATATTTCCAGGCATACGTGGCGTGCACCTATGGCATATTGCCGCGCGAAAATGATTTCATTGTTATCGGCTTTCAGGAATAACTGGCTGTAGTTTGCTGCCAGTGTATACCTCGAGAGGTCCATCACCGCTTTGGCTGCAGTGGCGGCTGCCTGCCAGGTGCCAACGTTATACAGCGGACTTGCAGCATATAATAACAGGCGTGCTTTCAGTGCCAGTGCGGCGCCTTGTGTGGCCCTGCCGGATTGCCAGCTGGCATCGTTGATAGCCGGCAGATCTGCCGCTGCGGCGGTGAGCTCATTTACTGCATAATTCATAGATTCCTGCAGCGTGGCTCTTTTAAATAAAGCAGGGTCGGTGAGATTGTCGGTGAGCTGGTACTCTTTATCACCCATCAGCACCACACCGCCATAGTTGCGGATCAGGTCATGATACCGGAACGCGCGGATAAAACGTAATTCGGCAGTCAGCTTTTTACGCAGCGCGGCGCTCATTTCCACACTGTCGATGTTATTCAGTGCGTAATTACATTCCCGGATACTGCGATAGCTTCTTCCCCAGATAGTACCTGCAATACCGGTATTTTCCGGTGCAATCTGTCCTTGTTGAATAATCCAGGTATTATCGTCGTTGTTGTAAATGGATTCGTCGGTGATGGAGCTCCACAAACCGTATTCAAAGCCTCTTCCAAAACCGGGGTTAGTGCCTTCTCCTTCTTTATCCTGTAATTTAATGCTCAGGTACCGGTTAATCACATAGTTCTGAAACAGAGAAGAGTCACCCAGTACGGCGTCGCCCAGGATACGGTCTGTTGGCGTAATATTCAGATAGTCCTGCTTGCAGGAAGAAAATAATCCCGCAGCAGCTAAAGTTAAAGTGTATATAAAGTGAGTTGTTTTCATGACTGTTTTTTTTCTGGTTTAGAATCTAACATTTGCACCAACATTGATGATCCGTTGTTGTGGATAAAACTGTCCGCTTTCGCTGCTACCTTCCGGATCATAGTCTTTTACTTTGGTAATGGTGAAAAGGTTAAATGCGTTGGCATATATTCTCAAACTGCCGATGTTTATGCGGGATAAAAGATCCGATTTGAAGGTGTAACCGAATGATACATTTTTTAACCGCAGGAAGGACGCGTTGTTGAGCCAGAAATTATTTTGGTAACGGCCGCCATTCACAGAAGCGGAAGCGCGTTCGTCTACTCTCGGATAAGAACCGCCGGTATTGGTCGGGCTCCAGCGATTATCGGCCCAGCTGCTGTAATAGTTACCGATGGTGCCGGATTCCGGTAACACGTATTGGCTTACGTGCGATTGGCCGGTTAATAACAGGGATAAATCAAATCCTTTATAGTCGCCACCAAGTGTAATACCATAAGTGATTTCAGGAATGTTGCCATACTTTGTTCTCACCTGGTCGTCCGCATTAATTTGTCCGTCACCGTTAACATCCCTGTAGATCAGGTCTCCCAGTTGCGCACCAGACAGATGGGTGAATTTATTCAGGTCATCTGCTGTCCGGAAAATGCCGATCACATCATACAACAGGTAATTATTCATCGGGCCGCCGGTTTTGCGTTGATAAGACAAGGTGCCGGGAGCTTCATCTATAAATACAATCTCGTTTTTGGCGTAGGTGATGTTACCGGAAATGTTGTAGTGAAAACCACCACTGGTAGTGTTATCATAACCCAGCGTAGCCTCTATACCATTGCTGTTTACCTTACCGATATTTTCGGCTGGTACCAGCGGCGTAGCAGGATCGTATGGATTTACAATACCGGAAGATTGTGGCAGTGAAGCATTCCGCTGGGTAAGGATCTTGGAACGTTTCTGCTGGAAATAAATAAATTCCAGGTTAAAGTGTTGCAGGAAGGCCATATTGAAACCCAGGTCCATTTTCCGGGCAATCTCCCAGGTAATATAAGGGTTGCCCAGTTTGGTAAGATCAATACCGGGGATGATCTGACCGCCGATCACGTACTGGTTTACGAAAGAATAGTTATCGAAATACTGGAATAAACCTACGTTGTCATTACCCAGTGTACCATAGGAACCGCGCAGTTTCAGATCATTGATAAAGCTCACGTTCTTAAACCACTCTTCTTTTGAAACGCGCCACCCGGCAGATACGGAAGGGAAGAAGCCATACTGCTCACCTTTCGGGAAAATAGAGGAACCATCATAACGGGCCTGTACTTCCAGCAGGTATTTTTCCATATAGTCATAGGCAATTCTGCCGAAATAACTTTTCCTGGTGAAGCTGTAACTGGTGCCGGAATTATTTTTGTCGGTGGCGGCGGATCCTCCCTGCGACATCTCCGGCGTTTGCGGTGTCGGGAAGTTTAAGCGCGACGCACCCAGTGTATCCCGGCTGGTTTTGCTTTGCTCATAACCAACAAGGGCCGTTACATTATGCTGGCCAAAACGACGGGCAAAGTTCAGTTTAATATTGGAAGTGATCAGCGTCATGTTCCGTTGCTGCTGTGTAAGCGAAGCCAGTCCATTGGAACCACCTACCACTGTTTTGTCGTACGATTGGGTAGCCTGGTTATAGGTATATACTTTATAAGGAGTGCTGAAGCTTTTATTGGAGCTCCAGGATTTATCGGCCGATAAATATCCGTCCAGCGATAATCCTTCCACGCCTGGTATCGCATAAGATCCTTTCAGGATACCATTAAACACCTGTGTAGGATTGCGGGCAGTACCACCGGCATCCGTTACCTGCATCACCGGGTTATTGTTTTCAATACCGGTGGTAGGCAATCCGTTCGGATACCTGTCCAGTACCGTTGGGTAAGCGCGGTAAATACCCCTGAAGATGTTGTCTGCAGTGGTGGTAGGATAAACGCGGTCTTCCTCCCTGCCGGATAAATACAGGCTTACCTTTAATCTCTTGGTAACATCCGCATCAATATTGGACCGGAAATTATACTGGTTGTATTTGGTCACCCCGTTTTTATACAATCCATTCTGACTAATCATGCCGAGTGAAACATAGTACCGCACATTTTCACCACCGCCGTTTACAGAAAGACTATGCTGATTCTGGGTAGCCACTTTCTTCAGGGTAGCTTTCTGCCAGTCGGTGTTAGGATAATTCACCGGGTCGGAGCCATCGCGGAATTTCTGGAGTTGTTCGTCGGTATAAAACTGGTTCATACCGCCTGCAGGGTTATTATAATACTGGATTTCATTCCTGATCTGTGCATAGGTGGCGGCATCGGCCATTTTAGGTAACCGGCTGGGAGATGAAAATCCCTGGTTAAAGCTGTAATTGATCACCGGTTTGCCGGTTTTACCCCGTTTGGTGGTGATCAGCATTACGCCATTGGCCGCCCTGCTACCATAAACCGCTGCAGATGCGTCTTTCAATATCGATATGCTTTCAATATCGTTGGGGTCCAGTCGTTCCAAACCGCCTATTTGTCCGGGCACACCGTCTATTACCATCAACACATCGTTATTGCCGGTGGTGGCCAGTCCGCGGATGGTGATGCGGGAGCCATCATATCCCGGCTCGCCGGAACGGTTGTTGGCAATAATCCCGGAGAAGCGGCCGGTGAGGGCATTGGACACGTTTGGCTGTGGGCTCTGCACAATATCAGCCCCTTTTACCACGGAAATGGAACCGGTCAGCGTAGCTTTCTTTTGAGTGCCATATCCCACTACTACCACTTCATTTACACTTTTGCTCAGTGAGGTGAGCGCTATTTTTAAGGGAGACAGGTTCCTTACAGGCACCGTCATCGCTTCATAGGCGATGTGGTTGAATATCAGGGTATCGCCCGGCGCGGCGCTGAGTGAAAATTTACCCTCTGCATCTGTCAGGGTACCGGTAGCTTTATTTTTTACACGTACCGTAACACCAGGAACAGGTTCACTGGCATCGGTTACTTTTCCCGTAATGGGAGTTTGTTGTGCCTGCACGCTCATTCCCATCAGTAATAAGGTAAATACCAGCATGATTTGAAGGAAAGGTTGGCACCGTAATAGGACAAACTGACGGTCCGTTCCGGATTGAAGTTGTTTCATAACGCAATAATTTAATGAATTGGAAGAGTGGAATACTCATTTTGGTTGCACGGAAGATGCACGCATCTTTTCATGATACCCGCAATGTACTATGCCGGGCAGACATCATAGAGGGGGTAAATCATTTAAAAAAGGGGGTAAAATCGTAAAATATCACAGGGGTATTTCTACCGGGGCGCTTGCCCCGGATATCCTTAAAGTGCCAGCCACGGCTAAATACAGGAATTTACCCCTTAGTTTTCAGTCACATTGAAGTCCCGGTTAAATGAATGGCGGTATTTCTTTACATAATCGGAAGGGTTCATTCCAAACAGCTTTACAAACTGTTCGCGGAAGTATTTCACATCGCCAATGCCCACCTGCATGGCTGCCTGTGTAATGGTGTAGTTTTCCTTGAGCAGCAAAACGGCGGCCTTCCGGAGACGGATGGACCGGATGAAGGAATTAATGGTTTGACCGGAAATGGATTTTACCTTTTTATACAAACTGGAATGACTCATCCCGATTTCGAGGGTGAACTTTTTAATGGAGAACTCCTCGTTTTCCAGGTTGTCTTCAATAATTTCTATACACCGCTTCAGGAAGTCCTGGTATTCGGCGGGTACTTTAATGTTACTGTTTTTGAGGGTGATACGGTCAAAGAAATACTGCTGCAGCAGGTTACGGTTCTTGATGATGTTATTCACTTTGGCCATCAGCAGGTCTTTGTCAAATGGCTTGGTAATATAGTCATCTGCCCCCCCTTCGAGGCCGCGGAGCCGCGTATCCGCCGCGGAAGACCCGGTAAGCAGGATCACCGGGATATGGCTCACGGTGTCTGTTTGTTTGATTTTGCTGCATAGCTCCACCCCGTCCATACCCTGCATCTGGATATCGCTGATCACCAGGTCGGGCATAAATTTCTGTACCGCAGCAAACCCGCTGGTGCCATTATCGGCCTCATATACAATGAACCTGTCTTTGAACAGCTGCCGGAGATATTGCCGTATTTCATCATGATCATCGATCAGCAGGATCGATTTTTTTTCGGTAATGGTGGTGGTAGTGCCTTCGGCTTCACGGACTTCCGGTTGGGGCAAGGTGGCAACGGTGGTCAGTTCTTCCAGGAAAGCAGATTTCTGTGGGGCATCTTCCCTTAACAGCACCCCGGCAAAATGCCGGCTTCCTTTTTTCAGGGTAATGTGAAAAGCGGTGCCTTTATTTACCTCGCTCTGGTAGGTGATACTGCCATGATGACTGTCGATGAAGTGCTTCACCAGGTAAAGACCAATACCAAAGCCTGTTTGCAGCGACTCTTTCCGGTCTTGCGCCCGCTGGAATTTTTCAAAGATCCGGTTGCCGGCGCTGCCTTCAATGCCGCAGCCGCTATCTTTTATAATAATAGTAACATCTGCGTCGTCGCTGGTTACTTCAAAAATGATACTGCCGTTTTCGGGGGTGAATTTAAACGCATTGGAAAGAAGATTAAATACAGCGATTTCCAGCTTCTCACTATCGCCATATATCTCCAGTTGTGTATCCCGGCACTCAAAGCGGTAGTCGATCTGTTTCATCCGGGCCTGCTGGGAAAAACATTGGTATACTTCCTTACACAGGTGCACAATGTCGAGCCTGGACAGGTTCAGCTGATCGCCCTCCCGGTCGGCTTTACGGAACAGCAGGAGTTGATCCACCAGGCTAAGCAGGCGCCGGGCATTGCGGTATACCACACTCAGATCAGGGTATTCTTTATTTTGCAGCAACTCCTTCAGCGGGGTAATGATCAGCGTAAGCGGTGTACGGAATTCATGGGAAATATTGGTGAAGAAGGATAATTTCTTCTCATTTAACTCTTTCTCTTTTTCATTTTCAAGGTGCGCCAGCTTGATCTCATATTTCAACCGTTCCTCCCGCGCCTTATACCGGGTGTACGCATAAACAGCGGCCATAATACTGCTGATGTACAGGAGATAAGCCCACCATGTTCTGTACCACGGCGGTAATACCACCACTGATATGGTGTGTATGGCATTGCTCCATACGCCGTCGGCGTTGCTGGCTTTAATTTCAAAAATATAGCTGCCTTCCTGCAGGTGGGTATAGTTGGCGGTTCTGGTTTGCCCTACATAGTTCCAGTTATTATCCCATCCCTTTAAACGGTAGGCATAACTGATCTTATCAGGCAAGGTATATTCCAGTGCTACAAAGTCAAATGCAATGGTGGCCTTATCGTAAGGCACAGTGATTTCCCGGATCTCTTCCTGGCTCCGTTTGGACACATACTGATCCAGTTCGGTCACAGAGGTATTATTAATTTTAACGGCGGTTAATAAAACCGGGGGGATGGTGGTTTGAGAATAGATACTGTCCGGGTAAAAAATATTGAATCCTTTGATCCCGCCAAACAGCAATTCGCCGGACTGTAGCTTCAGGGCGGCGTTGAAACTGAACTGGTTACTCTGAAGTCCATCGGAGGCAGAAAAGTTACGGAAGCTCTTTTTCTTTGGGTCAAACCTCGATAACCCATTAAAAGTACTGAGCCACAGGTTGCCGGTTTTGTCTTCCAGCATCCGCAGTATGGAGTTGCTGGGAAGTCCTTCTGAGGTGGTAAATCGTGTATAATTTCCATTTTTGCGGTCAAAATTCAATAATCCGCCGCCGTCGGTGCCTACCCAAAACGTCCCGTTCTGATCCTGGTGAATGGAGCGCACGGTATAACCGATGTTAAAACGCCGGTGCTGTTTCCGGTCACGGTCTATCCGGATAAGGGTGGAATAGTTCCCTCCCCACAGCTGACCGTCCTGGTCTTCGGCCAGACATTGCAGGTTTACAAGGCTGCTGTCGAAAAGCTCGAAACGGTTTTCCTGAGGGTTAAACCGGTACAGGGTACCATTGTTGGTGGTGCTGGCCCAAAGTTGTTGCTGCCGGTCCTCATACACGGTCCACACATTATTTTCGGCGGTGCGTGTGTAGGGGTTAAAGCATACAAAATGTTCAAAGGCGCCGGTGGCGGCGTTATACCTGTTTATGCCGCCAAACCAGGTGGAAATCCACAGGTCCTGTTGGACATCCTGGATAATGGAGGTAATAAAATTGCTGCTGATACCGGTTTTGCTGTTGCCGGTATGTTTATAGGTGGTCCAGGTATTGCTTTCCCTGTTCCAGTATTTGAGTCCGCCGCCATCGGTGCCTATCCAGATATTTTTGTGGTTGTCTTCACAAAAGGAAAAGATGAAATTGTCCACTACGCGGGCCACCGGGTCCCTGTTGGGCATGTTTAATTCAAACGGGTTGCGTTTGGGTTCTACGATGTTGATGCCCCCGCGCAGGGTGCCGATCCATTTGCGGCCTTGCCGGTCTTCATAAATAGAGTACACGGCATTGCTGCTCAGTTGTTGCTCACCGGCGGTGGTAAAGGGTTTGGCGGTACTGTTGGAAGTATTTACCAGGTAAATGCCGTTACCATCGGAGGCGCTCCACATGATCCCGTCTTTATCGATGTACAGATTCACCACCTTGCTGTTTACCGGCAGCACATTCTCCGAATACCTGCCGGTGGAAGGAACGTAGCGGAATACCCCTGCATCGGTGCCCAGCCAGATGTTGCATGCCTGATCTACCGTCAGCGTGTTGCCCCTGGTGATATCCCTGTTGATCATGGTTAACTGTTGCCTGGCAATATCATATTTGCATAAACCTACATGTTGCACAAATACCCAGGCGGCGGTACCACTGAATTCAATGGCGGTTACTTCGTAATCGGTAATATCGCCGCGATCTATTGCCAAAGGGATCTGTTTACCAGCAGACTCCCGGCTGTTAAACAATAACAGCCCGCTTTTTTCGGTGCCGATTAAAATGTTGCCGGCTTCGTCTGATCTGATGGTATGGGTATTTTCGCTGATGATCCGGGAAGTGCTGCTGCGAAAGGGGAGGTAGCGGGGCAATGTGAATTTTTCACTCACCGGGTTGAAGACACATACGCCTCTGCGCCCGCCTACCCACAGCTGGTGATGGATATCATCTGCCAGCGTGTATACACCATTATCTACAAGGGAACTGCTGTCATTAATTTTATTCCGGTAGATCCTGAATTTATAACCGTCAAACCTGTTCAGTCCATCGTAAGTACCAAACCACATAAAACCTTTGTGGTCCTGGTATACGCTGGTAACGGCGTTGTTGGAAAGACCGTCCTCTATACCCAGGTATCTGATGGGATAGCTAATAGCGAAGCTATCTCCCGTTATTATTCCTAACAATAATAAAATAAAACAAATTTTCCTCACACGGTGCATAGGCTCATTTTACAGCCATAAAGCTATTATTTCTGCCAGAGATTACCACCATCAAATCTTCTTACTGGTTTAACTCTTCCAGTGTTTGCCTTACCCGGTAAATTCTTCCTGCCCATATTTTCCACTGGAAATACGCCTGTACAGCCATAATGATAACGAGGGGAATCAATATCAGGTACTTTTGTTGGGTCCAGCGAATGGTAACCAGAAAGAACGCAAAGATACCTGCAAAGGCAAGGATTTTTGTGAAGATGGAAATCACTGCATACTTTCTGATGTTGTGCAGTTTTTTCCGCATGCTCTCCAGGAGGTTATATTTCACAGCCGGTTGACGGGCCAATACATAACCAGTAACGCTTTGGGCCAGCATACATAATACTGAAATCACCAGCAGCAGGTTCAGGTAAAAAGGTTTTTTATCGCCGTCAAAAAAATCGTAGTATACCACCAGGAAAATAGTGTACCCGATGGCTTCCAGTATTACTTGTTTCCTGATATCTTTTAATACGGGAGAAGTATGTTTGGCAATAATGGCGGAAATATTCCGGCTGGGGGTGGGGGCATTGTCCCATGCTGATTTTAAAGGATCCATGTTTATAATTTTAAAATATTTTTGATCTTACTTTTAATCCTGTTAAGTTTTACGCCCACATAATTTTCATCAATTCCGATGATGTCGGCAATTTCCTGGTAGCTCATATCGCCCAGGTATAATGCGATGATGGCTTTTTCTGCATCGCTCAGTTGTTTGAGCGCGGCAAAAAGTTGTTCCTGTTGCACGGACGCTGCGTCATTGGCGCTGTCGGGCTGTTCCGGTAAGCTATCTGTATAGGTGATATCGGGTTTCTTCCGGCGGAAATCGGCCAGTGCGGTATTAAGCGCCACCCGGTAAATCCAGGTGCTGATGCGGGCGTTGCCTTCAAAAGAAGGAAAGGATTTCCAAAGCTGATAGATCATCTCCTGGAACAGGTCTTCCCTGTCTTCCCGGCTGTCGCGGTACAGGCGGCACAACTTATGCAGGATGCCCTGGTGCTGCTGTATTGTATCGAGAAATACGGGTTTGTCCATGCAGTTTATTTATCAGGGTTAGTTGCAGTATGTAGGAAAAACTTACACTTTCACCTGGAAAAATGTGGATCCGGCTACCAGATCACCTTATTCACCGTAGCCCAGTTGCGGGTGGTGCATGGCAGTCCGAGCTTTTTTTCCAGCCGGGATATTACATCGAGGGGTTTTGCTTCCAGGTTTTTATGGATCAGCGTATACACTTCCCGGCCTTTCATATGCAGGGTTTCTGCGGCTGATTGCAGCGAGGCGATTACGGATGCGGCATGTGCGCCGGCATCGCCAGACAGGAAGGTGATGTACACCTGCGTGGTTTTATCCGGGACCACGCCGGGGAACGGGGTGTGTTTTACTACATTTTCCAGTTCGGATACCGACCGGATAATGGTGGGCACTTCAAAGCCATAGGTAGCCAGCAACAGTTTTTCTATTTTTGCAGACAGCGCCGCGGCATTATTGCTGCCGGATTCAAACATCACATTACCACTCTGGATATAGGTGGCTACATTTTTAAAGCCTGCCGTATCCAGCTGCCGGCGCAGGTCTTTCATTTTAACGGTTCGTTTTCCAACATTTACCGCTCTTAAAAATGCAACGTATCTGGTCATGTGGTTTTCAACTTTACTTTGTATGTTTGTTTTATCATGCACTATCTACAAATCATCCACAAATTATACAACTTACCGGAAGATGCCAATCACGGTTACACAGCTGCAGAAATAACCGCACTGGAAGCCCGCTTACAGCTTCAGTTGCCGGCAGCCCTGCGCCAATACTATCTTGCTATAGGTAAAAACAAAATGGTGAATGATAGTTTTAACCGTTTAACTTCCCTGGGAGAAATTGGTTTTTCGGAAGATGATCACCTGATTTTTTATGAAGAGAATCAGGCCGTGGTACTGTGGGGCATTGCCAAAGCAGATCTCACATTACCGGACCCGCCGGTATATGGCACATACGACAGCGCACGGGTGGAGTGGTTTACAGACGCCGATACAACCGAGCACTTTTTACTGTCGATGGCGTGGTGGAACGGCGCGCTGGGCGGACTCCCATACACAGCCTTCACTGATCTGGAGGAAGACCTTACGCCGGAACGTATCGCCGCTGTTACTACGCACTGGCAGGAACAAACCGGTATTTCCAACCAGTTGCTGCGTTTCTTTACCAACGATTATGAAGATATCCTTGTGCTGACCACTGAGCAGAACGGCCAGGTGAATGGTATTTATATTGGTACCAGCCGGGAAGAGAAGTATAAGGCCATCATGGATACGCTCCGCATGGAATGGAGTTACCGCATAGACCGTGATGAATAAGTAACCCACCAATACCATCCCACGGTAAATAAAAGTCCGTAGAAAACGCCGCCCAGCGCGGTGGCCAGGTAATCCATGCCCTTACAGTTGATATGGTGAAAGTATTCATTTACCAGTAACACTAACCCGCTGATTACGGCAACCGTAATCCAGAAGCGCGCTTTCAGCTGCAGGGATACTTTCGGAAGATTGTTTACCCGCGGTAGTTTCAGGAAGAAATATAACATCAACAGTAATCCCGCTACAGAACTGAGGTATTGCATCAGGTACCACATTTTCATAGGATGTCGCCATACGGTAACATCCTTTTGTAAAAAGTGTATACGTGACACAAATCCGCCTGCTTCATGCGTAAATGAATCGAGGAAGAAATGTGTGAGTACTCCCAGTATGATGGAATAAATCACCACGCTGTAATATTCGCGGAAATAAGTATCCCAATTAAACGGCCTGAACAGATGGAGGCGGTCGCTGGCCCATGCCGGCAGGTACGGCAGCACTACCGGTTTTACGATGAGGTGATAAACATATGCGAGCAGCAGGGCTAACGGTATATCATATACGAAAATTCCCCACCACTGATGTCCGCCACTGAAGTATGGGTTCAGTAAAATGAAGTAAAGGAAGTCGGGTACCATACTGCCGATGATTAAACCGGTTGCTGACAGGTATTTGCGGGAGGTATTTATGAAGGGAACAACTATGGCTGCATGTGATATCGTAAATGGCATTTTCGGGAAAATTGTCTAATAAATTTAATTGAATTTTAATAAATCTGGTAAGGAAATGTTAATGTTATAATCGTCCATCATTTCCGGTAAAATGTCCAACCTCATTGCTGTGATTTACACTTATTTTTATTGAGTCTTTGAAAACATAAAAAACAATGTGCTATGACAAACTGGAAAATTGATGAATCACACAGCGAAATAGGATTCAAAGTTAAGCATCTCATGATTACGAATGTGAGTGGATATTTTACACGGTTTACCGGGAAAATTCAAACAGAAAGCGACGATTTTCATGATGCCACTATCTCTTTCGAAGCGGCAGCAGATAGTATTGACACACAAAACCATCAACGGGATGAACACCTGCGCAATGGCGAATTTTTTGACGCATCCAATCACCCCAAGATCAGCTTCGTTTCTAAAAAAGTGAAGAAAATCGACGACGAGAAATATAAATTGCTCGGCGACCTGACCATTAAAGGCGAAACACATCCTATTGAACTGGATGTAGTGCATGCGGGCGTAACCGTAGATCCATATGGTCAGACCAAGGCCGGTTTTGCACTCAAAGGCCGCCTGCACAGGGCCGACTACGGCCTACGCTGGAATGCCACCACCGAAGCCGGAGGAATTGTGCTCAGTGACGAAGTAAAACTCAACATGGAAATACAACTGGTGAAAGAATAGCTTTCCCCGTAAAGTATAATGCCGTGGAGAAGAAGGGATTTCCTTTCTTCTCCACGGCATTTTGTTAAAAAAGGAAAGCTAGCAGCTATTGGCTATCTTTGTGCTTTCCAATGATGTCACATGAAATTTGAACAATATAATATCTCCTCAGAAATAAAGGAAAGTTTAGAAGAAATGGGCTTTAAAAAGCCTACAGATATACAGTTTAAGGCCATTCCCTCCATCCTCAACGGGGACGATGTAATGGCGATTGCACAAACCGGTACCGGTAAAACAGCGGCTTTTGCCATTCCTATCCTACACCGCCTGCAACAGCAGGACCGCCGTTACCGGAAAAATAAATACGAAGTGAAATGCCTGGTAATGGTGCCCACCCGGGAACTGGCCATCCAGATAGCAGAAGTTTTTCAATCTATCGCTCAATATACAGAACTCAGTATCCTGGCCCTCGTAGGCGGAGTAGAACAGGCCCCCCAGATCAAAGTACTGGAAAAAGGCGTGGATGTACTCATTGCCACCCCAGGCCGGATGTTCGACCAGATTAACCAGGGACATATTGACCTGAGCCAGGTGCAAACCCTGGTACTCGATGAGGCCGATCATATGCTGGACCTGGGCTTTATCCGCGATATCCGCGACGTGATCAAGCACATTCCCCGCGAACACCAGACCCTGTTTTTCTCAGCTACGCTGAATAAAGACATCAAGGACCTGGCATATTCCGTTGTAAATAATCCTATCCGCATACAAATATCTCCCAAAGACCCTGTTGCTAAAAATGTAAGCCACGCAGTAGCCTTTGTGGAAATGGATGATAAACGTTTCTTCCTGGAAAGACTGATCAAGGAATTTCCGGAAAGCAAAATCCTCGTATTTGTACGTACCAAAGTACGTGCAGAACGCGTAATGGCCGCTATGGCCCGTATCGGGATCAAATCCCTCACCATGCATGGTGGCAAAGAGCAGGGCGACCGGCTCGATGTAATGGCAGAGTTTAAAAAAGGCGATATCAAAGTACTCGTTACCACAGACGTAAACGCACGCGGTATCGATATCCCTAACGTTGATTACGTGGTAAACTACGACTTACCCGATGTCCCCGAAAACTACGTACACCGTGTAGGCCGTACCGGTCGAGGTGTGCAGAAAGGGCAGGCCGTTTCCTTCTGCAGCACGGAAGAAAAACCGATCCTCGAAGAAATCCAGCAATTCCTCGGTAAGGAAATCACTGAAATGAAGATCAATAAAGATGATTACCGCGAAACCATCAGCTTCTCTGAAGATATTCCCAACGACAACTGGCAACTCCTGCTGGATGAACATAACAGGGAAATGGAAGAAGTACAGAAAAAAGTGAAGAAGAGAGCGGCAGCGAATGTGAAGAAAAAAGCGAAGAAGAAATAACAATAAAAAACGTTCCCGGCTTACACCGGGAACGCTACTCAAAAACACTATCTAAATCTGTAACTATTGCTTTACTGCTTCTACGTTTACAGTGATATCAACAGTAGGTGCTACTGCCCATACACCGGAAGGTAATTTGTCTGCATACTTTACGCCATACTCAAGACGATTGATGGTAGTTTTAGCAGTAAATCCTGCTCTTCTCAAACCCCACGGATCTTTAATTACACCATTGTAAGTAACGTCGAAGGTTACACGTTTTGTAGTATTGCGGATAGTAAGATCTGCCAGCAATACATATTTATCACCTGCAACTTTCTTTAAAGAAACGCTTTTCAGGGTAATGGAAGGATATTCTGCTACGTTAAAAAAGTCATCTGTTTTCAGGTGGCCATCACGCTGATCTACACCAGTGGAAATGCTGGTTGCATCTACGGTGAAATCTACTTTCGCGTTCTGGAAATTGGTACTGTCGGCCGTTTCAATGGTGCCATTGAATTTGGTAAAATGACCTTGTACATAGCTCAGTCCTAAGTGCTTTACGCCAAAGATGATGCTGGTATGTGCAGGATCTGCATTCCATTTTACCTGCGCAAAAGTGGCGATGCTGGCTAATACCAGGAGGGTGGTGAAAAAGAAACTTTTCTTCATGGTTGTTTTTTTATTGAATGTGATTAATTATTATTTAGAAAGCTGACGGTCAACGGACCAGCGTCCGGCGCCTTTGATGATCAGTGCAATGTTGATACCAATTACCAGTAAATGATATTCAAAGCCTTCACCTGCCTGGGTACCGCCCCAGTTCATGAAAAATCCGTTAGGGGAGTGAATATTCGCAGCTACCAGCATGATGATGGTCAGCATGGCCGCCCATATCCTGGTGGTAAATCCAAAAAGAATCAGCAATGAACCGATACTTTCGGTGAATATTACCAGGAAAGCAAGGATAGAAGGCGTGCCCTGGGAGGTAAAATACCCCATTGTGGCTTTGAATCCGTAACCACCAAACATGCCGAGTAATTTCTGCGCGCCATGTGGTAACATCACTAATGCTACGGTAATACGGATGATAAAGGAGGTAAGGTTGTCGTCTGTGTGAAGCAATCGTTTAAACATAAAGGTATAATTATTATTAGCGTTTGTACTTTTATTGTATATACAAGTGTTAAGGCAAAAAAAATCAACTACGGAGTTTATCCAGCAATTCATTGATGGTATTCACTTCCTCTTTGGTCAGTTTCTTTGTTACTTCCCGGTGATTCTTTTCCATCACGGGATCCAGCTCTTTTAATAAAGCCAGTCCTTTATCAGTGATCTCAATTTCCACTTTCCGGCGGTTGCTGTCGCATTGCTGACGGGTTAGTAACCCCTTCTGGCGCAATTTCTCTACCAGCCTCGTGGCATTACTCATCTTATCCATCATCCGTTCCTGGATATCCAGCAGGTTCAACGGGTTAGGCCTGCTTCCGCGAAGTATCCGTAATACGTTGAATTGCTGGCTGGACAAATCATATTCCTTCAGCATATGAGAAGCCCCTACCTCCAGCCAGTTACCGGTAAATATGATATTCAGCATGGCTTTTTGGTATTCGTCCTTAAATCGTGTCTGCTTCAGTTCCTCTTCCAGTTTCATAATTACATTTACAACTGTTGTTTATACAACAAAGGTAAATGTATTTTTCATTCTACCAAATTTTCAGGCAAAAAACCGTTTTATTCTGCTTTCAATAATTTCCAGGTGATCATTACCAACGGGATAACTAAAACAATCTGGAACAATGCCTGCCAGACACTGGTGGCCAGCAGGGCGGTTAGCAAGCCTCCTAATATCAGCAGGATGAGAATGAATGGCGCGGCCCCGGCCTTTTTAAAAGTGGGCTTTTTAGTCATAGATCCTGTTCATATCGGGTCAGTTAATTGAACAGCAAGGTTGACATTAATTAACGCATCAGGTGATCAAATCAGGAATTTCCTTTACGCAAAACGATATTTGTAATGAAAAAGGAGAAGGGAAGACTTAAAAAGCCTTCCCTTCTCCTTTTATAATATCAATAAGATAAATTAACTATTCAACCCGCCATCAATTGTCAACGCGGAACCATTGATATACCCGCTTTCCGGGCCTGCCAGGAAGCTCACCAGGTCAGCTACATCAGTGGCTGTACCATAGTGCCCGAGCGCAATATGCTGACGTTGATAATCTGCATGAGGGCCATCAGCCGGATTCATATCGGTATCTACCGGTCCCGGCTGTACGAGATTGGTGGTAATACCCCTGGAACCCAGGTCGCGCGCCAGCCCTTTATTAAACGCTGTAAGGGCGGATTTACTCATACTATACAGGGTGCCCTGAGGACCTACCACACGGTCGGCCATGCAACTGCCAATGGTAATGATCCTGCCGCCGCTGCCCATATGCCGCGTGGCTGCCTGCGTGGCTACAAACACTGCACGGGTGTTTACGGCCATTGTATGCTCATAGTCTTCCAGCGTATATTCGGAAAATTCTTTCATCACGGCCGTGCCGGCGTTATTAACGAGTATGTCTATACGACCATGACTGTTCACCGTATGATCCACAGCGGCCAGTACTGCATTCACATCAGCGCTGTCTGCTGCTACCGCGGTAGCTTTCTGCCCTTTTGCGGTTATTTCTTCTACCAGCGCCGCCGCCGGTGCTGCGCCCTTTACATAGGTGAATACCACTGTGGCGCCTTCTCCGGCTAAACGCTTTACAATGGCGGCGCCCATACCGCGACTACCTCCTGTTACCAGGGCTATCTTATTTTCCAGACGTTTCATAAATAATGATTTTATGCTGGCAAAGCTAGTCCGGCTAACCCGTGTAAAGAAGAGGAGTACTAATTGTTAACTACTAACCTTCATGTTAGAATTGGGCTGGAGGTACTTTTCACGGAGTATGTTCAGATGGTGCGCCTGGTGACCGGCAATGGCAAAGCCCAGCGCAAGTACCGGCATCTCCGTTTTCCAGCACATACCTGTTCTTAACAGCGCTGCGTCGGATAAATTATTGAACTGCATAATGCTGGCTGCACGTACTGCTTTCAGTTCTGCCAGTATTTCAGATACGCTCCGGTCATCTATTTCTGTATTTGCCGCATAGTCATCCTGTTCCATCGTTGGCGGTACCTGAACATCTTTCCGGGCAAATAACAGGGCGCGGAAGGAGAACACCCGCTCAGTATCCGTAATATGCTGCAATACATTCTTTAAGGTCCATTTACCGGGGCCATAGGCATAGTTGCCCAGTGGTTCCAGCTCAGCGGCGTCAAATTCGTCCAGTGTCTGCAACGACTGTTCCAGCGCGGTTTTAATGTCTACATCCGGCACAAGGTTGATATAGGTGGAATAATATCCGGGGTCCGGATGGATGGCATTTTTTTTCATCTGGTGAGTTTTTTAAGGAGGATGAATATACGAACATTTTCTCCCGGCAACAGACCGTTCCCCGTACTTATATCATCTTAATAATATATTTAATATATTTGTAAGTAATATATCCTGACTACCTACAATCTCTTTCTATGAAATATCTGTTACAATGCCTGCTACTGCCGGCATTCATCGGATTTGCCACCACCCTGTCCGCGCAGGAGAAAAGCAGTAATACCCCCTCCCAATGGGACGCCCGTTGGATTTCCGGCAATGATGCCGCCCCTGCCGCCTACGGGGTATATCTTTTCAGAAAACAGTTCCAGCTACTCAATTATTCCGGTCCTTTTATCATCCACCTTTCTGCGGATAACCGTTACCGTTTGTATGTAAACGGCCGCTTCGCCGGCATGGGGCCCGCACGCTCAGACCTCGCCAACTGGTACTACGAAACAATTGATATCAGCCCTTACCTGAAATATGGCATCAATGTAATTGCCGCGGAAGTGGTCAACTTCGGACCTTATAAGCCGCGCGGCCAGTTCACTAACAGCACCGGTCTGCTTATCCAGGGACATACCTCCCGCGAAGCGGCTATTATCAACACCGGGTCTGCTTCCTGGAAGGTAATGGAAGATGAGTCGATACATCCGGCGGCCGTGAAAACTACGGAGAACATTTTCTACGGCGCCTTTCCCGGCGACAGCATTACCGCGCAATACCATCCCTGGAGCTGGGAACAGCCGGCATATAACGATAGCGCCTGGGAACCCGCGGCACCAGGTGCACGTGTGGCGCTGCAAGGCCACAGTGCGGCTAACTGGCCGTTGCTTACACCATCGCCCATTGGCCGTTTACACCAGGAACGGCAATCATTCACCGGTATTGTTTCACAACAGGGCATTACGGCGGAGGCAACCCTGCTGAAGGGAACGGCACCACTAACCATTCCTGCTAAACGAAAAGTTAAGCTGCTGCTGGACGCCGGGCAACAAACCACCGGTTTTCCTGAAATGCTGATCAGCGGCGGACTGGATGCCGGTATAAAAATTACTTATCGGCCAGCATATTCCAGCAGCACAGTGATACAGGATGTTATTCATCCCGATGGCGGCACCCGCCGTAAGTTCATGTCTTCGGGTTACCGCAGCTTCCGGTATGTACAGCTGGATATTGAAACAGGCAAGGCGCCGCTCACATTGCACGACTACTACAACGTATATACGCAGTATTTGCTGAATGATAAATCGGCCTTTACTGCCGGCGCAGCGGCAGATTCCCTTTGGGCCACCGGCAAAAGGGCGGCGCTCACAGGTGCGCAGGATAACCTGTATAATGATCCGTTTAATGCGCAGTTACAATATATACAGGACGCCCGTATACAGGGGCTTGCCATCAGTTTTTTTTCGGGAGATGATCAACTGCTCAGAAATGCGCTGGTACAAACAGATCAGTCGCGTATCCCGGAGGGGCTTGTCCGTTCCCGCTACCCGTCAGACGACCGGCTGGTATCGGTAACGGATGCATTGGTATGGATCGGTGCACTCCACGATTATCTGCTCTATAAGGCAGATAAAGAACTGGCGAAGCAATGCTTCCCCGGCATACGCAGTACCCTCGATTGGATGGATCGCTACCAGGACCCCGCCACGGGCCTGCCCGGCAATATACCTTATAATGATAGCGTGGCGCTGTCGCCCATCACAGGCCAGTATCTGTATGCCCTGCGGCAGGCGGCTGTTATTGCAGGCTATTGCGATAAGCCTGCCGACTCCCTTGCTTATACGCGCATTGCAGATAAAGCGAGAGAAATATGGTATCAGCAATGTTATGACGCCGGGAAAGGGCTGTATGCGGAAACACCGGCAAAGAAAACGTTCTCGCGCTGCACCAATGCCCTGGCTGTGCTGGCGCAAGCGGTGCCGCCACGGCAGGTAAAGAGTGTAATGCAGCGTTTAATGGCTGAAAAACAGTCGCCGGAAGAATCGCTGCGTGAAAAGTATTATATCTTCAAAGCGATGCAGGAAACTGGTATTACAGAAACGTTTCCGGCGGAATTACAGTCGCTCGCAACGCAACTGGAACCAAACAACGCAGCAGCTTACCAGGCAACCGCCTCGGTGGCTAATCTCTTCCTGCTGGGTATTACGGCAGGCATCCAGTCGGCCTCCTATGGCTTCAGAACAGTATTGATCGCACCAGATCCCGGCGCCTCGCCGCAGGTAAAGGCGACAATGGTGCATCCGGATGGTTTAATAGAAGTGGACCTTGCGTTTAAAAATAATCGTGTAACCGGCACCGTTAGGGTTCCGTTCGGTATCACCGGGAAATTCCGCTGGCGCGGAAAAGAGATCACCCTGCATGGAGGGCCGCAGGAGGTTTCGCTGTAACACGGGTATTGTCCTGCTCCAGGACAATACCCGTGGCGCCTACGCTACCCGTTTTCTTTTCGAGTAAAAATAATTTATGCCCAGTGCCCCGATACAAATGAACAATCCAAAGAATTCACGTGTTTCTTCAATCCAGGGCTTGGTTGCTTTCATAGTTTCGGCGAGGTTCTCCGCATTATGTTTCGTGAACCAGTCTTCCACCCCGTTCTGGTCAAAAAATTTATAAATGGCATAAGCCAGGTATACCAGTATACCGGCAATATACCATTTCGGGTAAAAGCGGTTACGGGCAGCAAACCAGCAAAGCAGGGCAGAATAAAGATAGATGGGCATCCATATATAGGGATCAGGATCATTATACTGTAAGCCTGCAAATAAAACGAACATCAGGCAAAACACAATATTCAATACTTTCATGACACAAAAATTAGGGCTTAAACATACACAAAGAATTTCAAAAGTATTCCTTGTATTATTTTATCCCGGCAGTGTGGAATAGTGGAATAACGATCTGCAATTTTGTCACTTTTAAAGAAAATGTTAAAAGACTACTTGTTTGAGCTAAAATAATGTTATATATTCGAAATCATTACACAATTCCACGTGAGAACCAAAATCTGAGGGTAGAAATGTTTGTTACTAGAGCAAAAGATTCTCACAGTTATTATTAGTTATCGTATTGAATTCACTATCAATAAACAATTAAACAAAAGTCAAATGACCTGAATCAGCTTGACCATCAGTGTTTGTTTTATAGTATAATTCATCATTCAACATCAGTAGTTATCGCTTAACTGTTGAACAGACACTCATTCCTTTTTTAACACCGTGTAGCGCATCATGCACGTGTGAAGAAAAACTAATGCTTTGTATTTATTGAAAATTGACCTGCCGCAAAACAATCAATGCAGCGGGTAGGAGATCTGTATGCAAAGTTGTGACTGTTCAATAAGGTGACATATAGATAGGAATCCTTATTTACTAACAATTTTTCTTAAACGTTTCCCTTAAATCACGTTATGAAAAAGCAATTTTACCAGGCACTCGCCGTACTATGCGGCCTCTTGTTGCTATTGGCCGGCAACAACGTATCAGCACAAACAAAAATTACGGGTAAAGTAACGGACAAAGCTTCAGGCAATGCGCTGCCAGGCGTTACTGTGTTTGTGAAAGGCACCAACAGGGGTACTGCCACAGACCCCTCCGGTACTTTTTCCCTTATGGCCAAATCAGGCGAAACACTTGTATTCTCCTTTGTAGGATATGATCCGCAGGAAGCAGTAGTGGGAGCCGGACCAGTAAACGTTTCTCTCACCGAGAAAGTAGGATCACTGGAAGAAGTAGTAGTAACCGGTTATGCCAGCCAGAAAAAGAAAGACCTTACCGGTGCTGTATCTATTGTGAAAGTAGAAAATCTTACCAAACAGCCTACCTCCCAGATAGCCAATCAGCTGCAGGGACAGGTTTCCGGTGTTACCATCCTCGGCTCCGGCCAGCCAGGCCAGGAACCACAGGTGAAGATCCGCGGCGTAAATACCTTCCAGAGTAATACACCGCTGTATGTGATCGACGGAGTACCTATCTCCAACCTCACCGACGTAAATCCCAACGATGTACAAACCATGCAGGTATTGAAAGATGCAGGCGCTGCCTCTATCTACGGATCCCGTGCAGCCAACGGCGTTATCATCATCACCACCAAAAGAGGAACCGGTAAAGTAAAGGTTTCTTATGATGGCTATTATGGTACACAACGGCCCAAAGGCGGAAATGTATGGAATATCCTCAGTCCGCAGGAACAGGCCAACCTGAAGTGGATGGCCATTGCCAATACCACCGCTAACCCTGTATATAACGATGAACAATATGGTTCCGGCGCCACACCACGCCTGCCGGATTATATCGCTCCTCAGGGCGCGATGGAAGGAGATCCCGGCACGGATCCATCTACCTACTTCGTAAATCCAAACTACAAGGTAGCCAGTGATGTGGATGGTTTTCACCGTATTGTAAAAGCTAATAAATCCGGTACGGACTGGTTCCATGAAATATTTAAACCTGCACCTATCACCAGCCACAATATTTCAGTAGCTGGTGGCGGCGATATCGGCAGCTATTTTTTCTCTTTCTATTACTTTAATCAACAGGGTACATTAACCAATACTTATAACAAACGTTACGCAGTTCGCGCCAACAGTACCTACAATATTACAGATCATATCCGGGTAGGCGAAAACATGTCTTATTCCCTGATCAGTAACCCACAAATAGGCGCACTTACGGAAGGTAGCGGTATTGGTATGGCTTTCCGCGAAATGCCTATTATCCCGGTACATGATATTAAAGGCAACTACGCAGGTAGCTTTGGTAAAGGTTTGGGTAATGCCCGCAACCCTGTAGCTATCCAGGATCGCTTTGGTACTACCAAAACGCTGGCCAGCCGCCTGCTGGGCAACGTGTTTGCAGAAGCAGACATCCTGAAGCATTTTACACTCCGTACCAGCTTCGGCGGTGAAATCTATTCTTTCAACAACCATAGCTTCACCTTACCTGAATATGAAAATGCTGAAAATAATAAAGTAAACTCGTATACAGAAAATTCAGGAACCGGTTACGACTGGACCTGGACCAATACACTCACCTATCATCAGAACTTCAACCAGGTACACGACCTGAAAGTATTGTTAGGTACGGAAGCATTCGATAACAAGGGTAGTATTGTTGGGGGATCTAATCTTGATTATTTTACTTTTGATCCGGACTTTACCAATCTCAGTACTGGTAGCGGAACACCTACCAACTACAGCAGCCGTTTCTCTGATGGATTGTTCTCCTTGTTTGCCAGGGTAGACTACTCTTATAAAGACCGTTATTTATTGGGTGCTTTAATTCGTCGTGACGGCTCTTCCCGGTTCGGTTCTGCCAACAGGTATGGTAACTTCCCGGCAGTAAGCGCCGCCTGGCGTATTTCACAGGAGGAATTCATGAAGGGTATCAGCTGGCTCTCCGATCTGAAGATCCGCGGAGGCTATGGTATCATGGGGAACCAGATCAACGTAAACCCGCAGAATGCCTTCACCGCTTACGGATTTGAAAAAGGAAATTCCTTCTATGATCTGAAGGGTACTTCGAACTCCATTTTACAGGGCTTCTATCGCACACGTATCGGTAACGTCAATGCGAAATGGGAAAGTAACGTGAACGCCAATATCGGTATAGACGCTACCCTCTTCAAAGGCGCTCTCGAAATCACTGCGGACTATTACCGTAAAGATGTAAGAGATCTGCTCTACAACCCGGAATTACCAGGCGTTTACGGTATAGCTGCAGCTCCTTATGTGAACGTGGCACAAATGAAAAATAAAGGATTCGATTTCTCTGCTACCACCAACCTGAATCTTACCAAAGATCTCAAACTGGAACTGAACGGTAACATCACTACGTACAATAATGAAATCGTTAAAATATCAGATGCTGCGCCTTACTTCGACCAGGAGCAGCGCAGGTTTAACGGCACATTTATTATCCGTAATGCTGTCGGACAATCTATCAGCGAATTTTTTGGTTATAAGGTAGATGGATTCTGGAACAGCCAGGCAGAAATAGATGCAGCAAACGAAGCCACCAGGAAACAGTATAACGATAATTCATTGGTATACCAGACCGATACAAAACCAGGCCGCTTCAAATATGCAGATGTGAATGGCGACGGCAGGGTTACAGAAGCCGACCGTACTTACCTCGGTAATCCCAATCCGAAGTTCAGCTATGGCATCAATATCAACCTCACTTATAAAGCCTGGGATTTCAGCATGTTCTTATACGGCGTACAGGGTAACAAGATCTGGAACCAGGTGAAATGGTGGACCGACTTCTATCCTTCCTTCGAAGGTGCGAAAAGCAAAACAGCCCTGTATGATTCCTGGCTGCCAACCCGTCAGAACGCCACAGCGCCCATCCAGGAAACATCTCCGTCTTTCAGTACTTCCAACGTACCCAACTCTTATTTTGTTGAAAACGGTTCTTATCTGCGTGCAAAAAATATGATACTGGGATACACTATACCAAGTAACGTACTCCAGAGAATTGGTATCACAAAATTCAGGGTTTATGGTCAGGCTGCAAACCTGTTTACCATCACCAAATACTCAGGTATAGATCCTGAAATTACCGGTGGTACCAGCAATTTCGGCGTGGACGAAGGAGCTTATCCTAATCAGCGTCAGTACCTGCTTGGTGTGAATGTAACATTCTGATAATTTTTTCCTGAAAAGTAAAATTGAGAAAAATGAAAACATTACGATATTTAAGTGTAATTCTTGCGTTGGCAGCAGTAGGAATCGGTGGTTGTAGCAAGAGCTTCCTGGAACGGGGACCACTCGGCTCCCTCAGTGACGAAATTGTGGCGAATAAAGCCGGTATTAACTATTTACTGGTAGGCGCCTATGCCTCGCTCGATGGGCAACAAACCGCCCAGGCAGCCCTCGGTGGCGGCGGGCCGTGGGAAGCGTCTCCTACCAACTGGATCTATGGCAGCGTAGCTGGTGGCGACTCACACAAAGGTAGCTTCAGTGGTGACCAGCCCGGTATCGACCCTATTGCTAAATTCACAGTAGATCCCAGCAACGGTTTCTTCAACACTAAATGGAGAGCGGTGTATGAAGGCGTAATCCGCTGTAATACGGTACTGGCAAAACTTCCAATAGCAACAGATATGAGCGCCGCCGAAAAAACACAAGTGGAAGCAGAAGCCCGTTTCCTCCGCGGACACTACTATTTTGAACTGAAAAAACTGTTCAATAAAGTGCCTTATATCACAGATACCACGATAGAAGTCCGTGTTAAAAATGATAAGGATATCTGGCCTTTTATTGAAGCCGATTTTAAATTTGCTGCAGATAACCTGCCCCCTACACAAAGCGATGTGGCAAGAGCAAATAAATGGGCTGCACAAATCTACCTGGCCAAAACATACCTGTACCAGAAAAAGTACACAGAAGCAATGCCGCTATTTGATCAGGCCATTGCCTCAGGCGTTACTTCCAATGGTCTTAAATACGCCCTCACAAACGCATTTGAAGACAACTTCGATGCCGCCAAAAAGAATAATTCAGAGTCCGTATTTGCCATCCAGATGACGGCAAATGATGGTACCAATACCATCGCCAATGCGAACCAGGGCGAAATGCTGAACTTTCCGTACAACAGCCCATTCGGCTGCTGCGGATTTTATCAGCCTACCCAGGACCTCGTAAACTCCTATCGCACAGATCCCGCTACCGGTTTGCCTAACCTCGATACCTGGAACGCAAACCCCGTGAAAAACGATCAGGGCATCGTGTCTACCACACCGTTCACACCGGAAACAGGTACACTGGATCCACGTCTCGACTGGACCGTTGGCCGCCGTGGGGTACCTTATCACGACTGGGGCAATCACCCTGGTGCTAACTGGATCAGGGACCAGAAATATGCCGGCCCTTATGCGCCAAAGAAAATGGTATACTGGCAGTTTAACCAGGACAAATACAAAGATGCACACTCCTGGGCGCCGGGATCCGCTATCAACGTACTGTTGATCCGCTTTGCCGACGTAATCCTCATGTCTGCCGAATGCCATGCCCAAACCGGCGACCTCCCCGGAGCTACCGCTTTGGTAAACCAGATCCGCGACAGGATGATCAATCACCCTGAAAACTGGCTGCATAAATATAAAGACGATACGAAACCTATGTTAGGCTTCGATCCTACCCAAATGGCAGCCAATTACAAAATAGGCAGGTACACCGCTACTTTTTCAAGTAAGGACCAGGCATTAAAAGCCATCTATTTTGAACGCAAACTGGAACTGGCTACAGAAGGCCACCGCTTCTTCGATCTCGTACGCTGGGGCATTGCCGATGTGGCGCTGAATGCCTTTATCCAATACGAATCAGCTATCACCGACGACCTGAAAGGCGGACACTTTACAAAAGGGAAAAATGAATACTTCCCCATCCCGCAACGTCAGATCGATCTGACAATGGTAGGCGGAACAAGAGTACTCGATCAGAACCCGAACTACTAATAACAGCTATATCTGTCGCTTTTTTAAACACAACGAATGCAGCGGATCTTTTTCGCTGCATTCGTTTTTATATAACATTTTAGTACTTTACAATACCCGTTAAAATATTCACTGATGACCAATCAACCCACGAGGAACCGGTATTGTCTCGCCGCTTTATTTTTAATCACCACCAGCTTTGTCATCATCATCAGTTGCCACACACCTACCCCGGAAGAAAAAGGAAAAGTCCTGGCCGGTAAATATTGCTCCGGCTGCCATTTGCCGGTGTCTCCCGCCCTCCTGGATAAGGAAACCTGGCTAAAGCACGTATTGCCCGCTATGGCGCCCAAACTGGGCATTAAAGTATGGGGGGAGCATTCCTATTACCCGCCGATGCCCGGTGAAAAACCAGGGCTTATTTCTATCCAGGATTGGGAATTACTGGTGGCATACTATGAACATACCGCCCCGGATAAACTGCCGGCTGAAAAAGTGCCGCAGCCGTTGCAACGCGACTGGTCCTTTTTCACACTGAAACACCCGGTGCTGAAAGATACCGTCCCGGTAGCTACCACAATGGTGGCCTTTAACCCGGACAATGGCCACCTCATGACCAGTGATGGACTCACCAGTACACTCACACAATGGGACGAAAATTTACAAGTCGTTAACATACGAAGCTTACCATCTCCCGCCGTCGATATACTTTTTGTAAAAGACACTGCGGCGCAACAACAGGCTATACTCACAGAAATAGGCAATATGCGGGCATTGGACGCGCCTGCCGGTATTATTACCAGCATCAGGCCCAATGACGCCCAAAGCAGGCAGCACGACCTCATGGCGTTCCTGAAACGGCCGGTACAAACCCTGCAGGCAGATTTCGATAAAGATGGCCTGCCCGATCTGCTGGTATGCGCATTCGGACATAACCAGGGCGGCCTGTACTGGCTGAAACAATTACCGGATCACAGCTACAAACAGTTCCCCATATGGGAAGTACCCGGCGCTGTTCATGCAGAAACCGGCGATTTTAACCACGACGGCTATACGGACTTTATGGTGCTGTTTGCCGCCGGTGATGAAGGCATCTGGTTGTTTGAAAACGACAGGAAAGGGGGCTTTGTATCTACCAGCCTGCTGAGATTCCCTCCCATCAATGGTTCTACCAGTTTTCAACTCGCAGATTTTAATGGCGACGGAAAACAGGACATACTATATACCTGCGGTGATAATGCAGATTTTTCTATGGTGCTTAAACCTTACCACGGAATATTCGTCTACCTGAATGACGGAAATAATAAATACACCGAGGCATGGCATTACCCCGTGAATGGCTGTACAAAGGCCGTGGTAGCTGATTTTAATGGCGATGGCAAGTTAGATATTGCCTCCATCGCCTTTTTCGCGGACTTTAAACACCGGCCGGAAGAGAAATTTATTTTCTTTGAAGGTGGAAATAAACCACTTACGTTTATCCCTCATTCTCCGCCGCTGGAGAAGGAAGGAAGATGGATCTGCATGGATGTGAAAGATTATGATCACGATGGCGACCAGGATATAGTACTTGGAAACTACGCACAGGGTTTTATCATACTTGATGATTATAAGCCTGACTGGAAAGAGTATCAGCCGTTTATAGTATTACAGAACAATGCTGCTCATTAAATGGAACGTAAAAATCACTTGTTTATTTGGAATGAAAGGAGAAATATGTATCTTACGGCCGTATTTATTGCTACGTGCATTTTTGCTTTATTTGGGATCTAAGTTTATAGAGAGCACTCATATATTACAGATCTTTAAAGTACCATCGTTCTTGATCGGCGTTTTCCCAACATATACCTGATTGCGTCATGCCTGTCGTCAGAGGCTTCGCAGTTTAAAGATATCCTGATGTATAATCAGGTTTTAGAATGGCGGAAGGAGAGGCAGTAATGCCTCTCTTTTATTTTGGACACATCTCATCGTTCAACCATTGATGTGAACGGTTTAATCTTCTTTTTTTGCCATCTATCATAAAAAAGTGGCCGGATTCTTAAAATCCCATTATTACTGGTTAATTTTATTGGGAAATCAGCATTATTATTTTAAACAGGATATGTCAGTGGCTGAATATGTATACGATCAGGATAAAGTGAGCACGCTGCTTAGTACGATCATCAGGAACAACGGAAACGAAAAAGCAAATGCCTGGCTGCAACAGCGTTTGCAGCTACATCAGCAAACCGGTGCCATCCCGCAGTTTAATCAAACTTTCACAGCTATCCCGCGTTTCACAGGTAAAGAAAGGATCCGTATTTCCACAACGGAAGATGAACAGCTGCAGGCGCTGCTGCCCTCATTTTTCGTACATGGATGGACGTTAGACCGCCTCGCACGGGTGTGGTGGTTGCTGCAATTACCGGTAGCCAACAAATCTGCCTACCTGGAAGTGCTGGAAAACCTGTTCAACGGCGCAGAAATGAATGAACTGGCCGCCTTGTACAGCGCACTCCCGCTGCTGCCCTGGCCGGAAGAATGGATCGCCCGTACTTCGGAAGGCATCCGGTCCAATATTGGTATTGTACAGGAAGCCATTATGTTGCACAATCCTTACCCGGCTAAGTATCTCCCGGAACCCGCGTGGAATCAGCTGGTAATGAAAGCTATCTTTACCGATAAACCATTACACGGGATCACGGGGCTGGATGAAAGGGCCAATGCCGCACTGGCAGGCATCCTGGTAGATTTTGCCCATGAAAGATGGGCCGCCGGCAGAACGCTCGATCCCATGCAGTGGCGGGTCCTGGTGAATTTTGTAGGAGAAGGCAATTTTGCAGATATCACCCGTATCTGGCATTCCCTGAACAGCACAGAGAAAGAAGCCGCAGCACTGGTTTGTGCACAATGCCAATATGAACCCGCTAAAGCATTGCTGGCCACAGACCCGGCTTTGCAGGCGGAAATACAGGCTGGTAGTATCTCCTGGGATACCCTGGCGCAAAAAATAACTAAATAAATCAACATTAAAACCGATCAGATATGTGCGGAATCCACGATTTAACAGAGAAAGATCTCCAACCACTCACCTATAGCCCCGCTTATCTTAATAAAATAAAAGGCATGCGCTTCTTTGATCCGCATGTGCATATGACCGCCCGTACTACGGACGACTATCAGGCAATGGCCGATGCCGGCGTAGTGGCGCTTATTGAGCCGGCTTTCTGGCTGGGACAACCACGCACCGGCGTGGATACCTTCCGCGATTATTTCAGCAGCCTCCTGGGATGGGAGCGTTTCCGCGCTTCCCAGTTTGGCATCAAACACTATTGCACCATTGGTCTCAACTCAAAAGAAGCTAATAACGAAAAGCTCGCGGAAGCTGTAATGGAAATATTACCACAGTTTATTTATAAAGAAGGCGTGGTGGGCGTGGGCGAAATCGGTTTCGATGACCAAACCCCCCTCGAAGAAAAATATTACCGCGCCCAACTGGAACTGGCTAAAGAAGCCGGCTTACCCGTACAGATACATACCCCTCACCGCGATAAGAAAAAAGGAACCCAGCGCAGTATGGATATTGCCCTGGAACATGGTTTGGAGCCTCACATGATCATTGTAGACCATAATAACGAAGAAACAGTCAAAGAAGTGCTCGATCGTGGCTTCTGGGCTGCGTTTACCATCTATCCCTTCACTAAAATGGGGAATGAACGCATGGTAGCTGTAGTTAAACAGTATGGAAGTGAACGTATTATGGTGAATTCCGCTGCCGACTGGGGTATCAGCGATCCCCTGGCCGTTCCGAAAACCGCCGCTTTAATGCACGAAAGTGGTATTGACTTGAATGATATTCATTTGGTAACTTACACCAATGCTGTAAAAGCCTTTGCGCAGAGCGGCCAGATTAATGAAGCAGATTTTGATGTAGCAGCAAATATTGATCAAAGTGAGAAATTTAACGGAAGCTCTATACTACGTGGAGGACAGCAGCCTCGAATTGATAAAAACACAACCATCATCCGGTAACGGCCTGACAGCTTCGTTTCTGCTGGCAATGAACCATGAAAACCTAATTACACGGTGAGTTATATTGTTAGCAAATTGATTGGATATCTACGCCTGATGCGACCAGCCAATATCGTAACTGCAATAGCAGATATATTGGCTGGAGTTGCTATTTCGGCCTATTTTATAAATGTTACGTTCAGCACCCTTACACTGGATTTTACCCTTCCGGTAGTATGCCTTTGCCTCGCTACCATTGGCTTATATGGTGGTGGTGTGGTATTCAACGACGTATTTGATGCAGAACTGGATAGCACAGAACGCCCGGAAAGGCCGATCCCAAGCGGTACTATCTCAAAAACACAGGCCATCATCCTCGGTAGTTACCTGCTCCTGGTGGGTATCCTGGCTGCCTTTTCAGTAGGCCGGCTTACCGGTTATGCCGGCTGGCTCGCCATTGGTGTAGCCACCAGCGCACTTGTTTATAATAAGTGGGGAAAACATCATTCTTTCCTCGGCCCGCTCAACATGGGACTTTGCCGTGGGCTTAACCTCCTGTTAGGCATCAGTATCGTACCGGAAATGCTGGAAACATACTGGTGGATGGGATTCATCCCCATTATCTATATTGCTGCCGTTACCAACATCAGCAGGGGAGAAGTGCACGGCGGCAGCGTGAAAAGCCTGCGCCTTACCGCAGCATGTTATGCATTGGTATATATTACAATGGGGATCCTGGCTTACCTGCACCATCACTTCTGGCTGGCGCTGCCTTTTATCGGGTTGTTTATTTTCATGATCAATGTGCCGCTTTTCAAAGCCATGAAAAACCCTTCAGGACCCAATATAGGAAAGGCGGTAAAAGGAGGGATCATCGCACTGATTGCCATGAATGCAGCCTGGGTAGCCGCTTTTGCTACCATCCCTTTCGCTATCGCAGTAATATTATTGTTACCGATATCACTGGTGCTGGGTAAAATATTTGCCGTTACCTGATCACTTTCACAGGTATCCGGCCACCGCGCCGGATACCTGCAGCTATTCCACTATTCCCCGCTTCATTGCTTCTTTCACCAGCCCGGCAGTATTTTTCACTGCAAGCTTTTGCGTAAGATTTAACCGGTGCGTTTCCACGGTACGTAAACTGATAAACAACAGGTCCGCAATTTCCTGGTTGGAATACTCATCTGCAATCAGTTTCAGGATCTCCTTTTCCCTGCGTGTAAGCGGAATCTCGTAGCTGCTGCGCTTTTGACCGGTAATCACTTCATTCACCAACTGGCGCCTGATAAGTTCGTCGAGGAACTGTTCGCCGGCATGCACCTGCTCTATCGCATGGATAAGCGTTTCGGGGTCGGTGCCTTTCAACAGGTACCCGGCGGCGCCATTACGCAGCATCTGCCTGATATAGTGCGTTTCCATAAAACTGCTGATCGCAATTACTTTTACAGACGGATGCTTTTTCTTCACCTGCCTGCAAAGCTCAATGCCATCAATTTCAGGCATCTGGATATCCAGCAGCAATACATCCGGTTGTATGGCAGGCAAAGCCGCCATGAGCGCACCCGCCCGGTTGCTTTCATAAACAACGGAAATATGCGGATAAGGCGCCAGCATCGCTTTGATGCCGCTGATCACCAGCAGGTGATCGTCTGTTATAGCCAGTTTGATACTCATGTGCTGTTAAAATTAAAACGATGGCTGTACTTCCATCAGCTGCATAATGGCAATATTAAATTCAATATATGCCGTAGTGCCGCAACCCGGTATAGCCGTGAGCGTTAGATGTCCGTTTAATGATTTGATCCGCGTATGAAGATTCTTTAACCCCATACCGGTAGTGCTTTTCGTTATATTTTCAAAGCCAACGCCATTATCCTCTACGGTAATGGTAAGCAGTTGATCGTGTTGAGTAAGCTGTACCAGCGCTTCGGTGGCATGTGCATGTTTGATGATGTTATTGATCAGCTCCTGCACAATCCGGTACACCGATAATTCAAAATTGCTTTTGAACCGCTGCATATCGCCGGAGGTATAAAAGGTAATCTGCAACTCACGGGAGTGACTCACGTTATTGCAGAATAATTCCAGCGCCCCTGCAAGCCCCATCCTGGAAAGGATTTCAGGCATCAGGTTATGCGCTGTTTTACGCACTTCCCCGATGGCGTCGTCCAGCATACTGAGTGCATGGTTAAATCCTTTGTCCTGCTGCAGGAAAGTACGCTCATATTTGAGTGCCCAGAAATGCATCTTCACCGCAGACAACAGCCCGCCAACACCGTCGTGCAGGTCTTTCGACAACCGCGTACGCTCTTTCTCCTCGCCCTGCATCATCGCTTCCAGCACCTGTACGGTTTTTTCTACTTCCAGGGTTTGGAGTTGCTGCTTTTGTAAGCGGTGCCGGTGCAGTAATTTCTGCCATACCAGGAAAGACACTACCAGGATCAGCACCACGCCGGTGAAGATGAACCCAATCCACCTGTTCTTCCGTTGCAGCAGCAGGTCTTTCTGTATCAGCTGTAATTTTTTCTCCGCCAGATCCCTGTCTTTTTTCTCAGACTGGTACTGCATTTCCAGCTGCTGCACATTTAGCCGGGTGGCGTTTCCTACCAGCGAATCATTCAGTTGCTCATAGGCTTTACGCAGCTGAAAAGCCCGCTGGTAATGATTTTGCGCAGCCTCATTGTCGGATGCGGCGAGGTAGGCCCGCCTTAGCTCATCGCCTGCATAATATTGCCTGGCCAGGGTAATTGTTTTCCGGAGATAGATATCGGCAGCGAGGTGTTTCCCGCTCCGGTAAAGGGCATTGGCATACCCCATGTATAGTTGCATCCGGTTTTCAAGTCCCGGGTCATCGGTGGAAATAAGCAGGGCTTTTTCGTAGGTGCGTAAGGATTGTTCATGTTGCGAAAGATCGGTATACACCCGGCCTGTGGCGGTAAGTGCATTCAGCACCAGTAACTGGTCGCCCGCTTTTTTACCAAGCTCCAGCGCCCGGCTGAAATACCCGCTGGCAGCGGTGTAGTTGCCCTCCCTGCTTTTACTTTCTCCCATATTGAGCAGGGCCGATGCCATGCGTGAGTTACTCCCCAGTTTGCGCCCATGATCATAAGCCTGGGCCGCATAGTTAAATCCCTTCTTAAAATCTCCCAGGGAAATAAAAACATCCGATAAATAATTATTGATCATGCCTGTGCTGGCGCTGTCTTTCGCGGCATCGGCCAGTTTCAGCGCTTCCAGGTAGGCGGCTGCGGCAGCAGGGAAGTTCGCCATCTGCTGGTATTCCATCCCGCAATAGCTGATGGCCCTCACCTGGTTAAGGGTATCTTTCAGCGACGCATAAATGATCACCGCCTGCTTCAGCATGTACAGCGACTGCAAATACTGCCCCCGCATATCCTGGATGTACATATAGTAACAGGCAAAGTCGGCCACCCCTTTGTGATAACCCAGTTGCCTGCTGATCCGTAAGGCACGCATGAAAACGGCAGCCGACTTATCAAGCTGGTAAGGAAAAAGCCGGCAGCCATATTCAATGAGCGCCTGTACCTGCTGTGTATCCTCAGGTTGCCGGTTAATTGCTTGCAAAACACTATCAGCCGCAGAAGCCGGTGCTGCCAGTGAAATCCCATTGCTGCCTATCGAAATACAACAAACTAAAAGTAATATTCTCAGCATCTTTGATACACTTTTAAAAACCGGAAACGCCATCGCCCGCCATCGCAGCGCGTTGACAAATGCTCAGTATGCAACAAAAGATGTGAAATACAACCGATGTTACAGGGTTAACAACATGGGCGTCCCATGTTTCTTTTTTGGTCAAACAATTTAATTCTCAGACTGTGAAACCGTCGTTCATTTCTACAGCGGCATAAAGTTCTGGATTTCTGTTTTAATACGCAACAGCGTATGGGATGAACGGAAGCAGGAGCGGATCAGGATAAGGGGAGAACTACGCAGAGTGCCTGCTGGTAAGGGATTTGCAGATGATTTGAACACATCAGTAGAACTACGCAATTTATAAAATAATGGTTTATACCGTAGCTTAAACCCTTTAAAACAGATTTCTTTGCATACCGATAAATTGATTCTACAGACTAACCCCAAAAAAACAGGCTCCGTTCCCGGGGCCTTTTTCTTTGTAAAAAATCACGTTTTTCTATGTACTTTTAAAGGCTATAGTTTTTTTTAGTCAGATGATGCGGATTTAGCCATGGAATATATTCAACAAAACTTCGATGTCAACTTCTCTTACGGTGTTTTCTTTAGCAGTCATTTATTCGATCCTGCCAACACCTGTTTAGCTACCTTCCTGGAATCAAAAGCAGAGAGTGCATACGTTAAGAAATTACTCGTGATCCTGGATGGGGGCGTAGCAACGCACCACCCGGAACTAACCCAACAGATCAATCGCTATTTTCAGCAGGTACGCGGCTTTCAGCTGGCGCCTGAAATTATCACCATCGCCGGGGGCGAATCGGTAAAAAATGATCTGCCCCTGCTTTTCAGCCTGGTGGATGCCATTGATAAGTATGGCATCGACCGCCATTCCTATGTGATAGGCATTGGCGGAGGCTCCCTGCTCGACCTGGTAGGATTTGCTGCCGCTATCTCACACCGCGGCGTGAAACATATCAGGATCCCTACTACCGTGCTGTCGCAAAACGATTCCGGCGTAGGCGTGAAAAACGGCGTAAACTATAAGGGGAAGAAAAATTTCCTCGGTTCCTTCGCGCCACCTGCGGCTGTTTTCAACGACCCGGTATTTTTAACCACCCTCGACCCGCGCGATTGGCGCTCCGGCATGGTGGAAGCCGTGAAAGTAGCCCTTATTAAAGACGCCGCTTTCTTTAACCGCATTGAACAGGACGCCGTGGCATTAACCGCCGGCGACATGGCCGCCATGCACTACCTGATTTACCGCTGCGCAGAACTGCATGTCCGGCATATCGGCGGCGCCGGTGATCCGTTTGAAAGCGGCTCTTCCCGTCCGCTTGACTTTGGCCACTGGAGTGCGCATAAACTGGAGCAACTCACCAACTTTGAATTACGTCACGGAGAAGCCGTATCTATCGGTATTGCGGTAGATAGCGTATATTCGTTCCTGTTAGGATGGCTTCCGGAAACAGATATGCACCGCATTCTTACCGTATTAAAAAATATGAAACTGCCGGTATGGCATCCTTTGCTGGAAATGCAGGATGGTAAGCCTTCCCCGGTGGTAGCAGGATTGGAAGAATTCCGTGAACATCTTGGCGGCCGCTTAACAATTTCCCTGCTGCGCGCAGTAGGAAAAGGAGAAGAAGTGCATGAAATGGACCTTAACTTATTATATAAAGCAGTAGATATCTGCAAAAATAATCAGTAATGAAAACAGCTGCAGGACATCTTACCTACTGCACAAATATTCATCCCGGCGAAAACTGGGATGATCACTTTGCGCAACTTAAAAAGTTTATACCTGCCATTAAACAACAGGTATCACCGGATAAACCTTTTGGAATAGGACTACGGCTGGCCAACACCGCCAGCCTGGAACTGAGCAAGGAAGCGCCTTTGAAGGCGTTTCAGCAGTGGCTCAAAGAAGAGGATTGCTACGTGTTTACGATGAATGGTTTTCCTTACGGCGGCTTTCATAATGTAGTGGTAAAAGACCAGGTGCATGCGCCCGACTGGACCAGCGCCGACCGGGTGGCTTATACCATCCGCCTGTTCAGGATCCTGGCGGCCTTGCTGCCGGAAGGTATGGAAGGAGGTATTTCCACCAACCCGCTCGGATATAAACACTGGTGCAACCGCTGCGAAGAAGACAAAAATTCTTACACAGAAAGCGCCACGCTGAATATGTTGCTGGTGCTGGAACAACTGGTGCGCACACACCGCAGCGGCGGGCCTTTGATGCACCTGGATATTGAGCCGGAACCCGATGGCATGATGGAAAATACCAGTGAATATATCAACTGGTATTTCGAAAATTTACTGCCTGCCGGTATCCCGTTTATCAAAGAGAAATTTAATATTGAAGATGACCAGGCAGCAGCCGACATCATCAAAACACATATTCAGCTGTGTTACGACGTTTGCCATTTTGCACTGGTATACGAAGCGCCACATCGTGTGATAGAACGTATGCAGCATCATGGATTGAAGATCGGTAAACTGCAGATCAGCGCCGCGCTGAAAGCAGACATGCCGGCAGATACCAGCGCACGCAAGGAAGTAACGGACGCCTTCCGTAAATTCAATGAGCCGGTATACCTGCACCAGGTGATCGCTAAAAGAATGGACGGCGCCTTTATTCACTATCCCGACCTGCCTGAAGCGCTGGCAGATGAAAACAATCCGGCCGTTACAGAGTGGCGTTCACATTTTCATGTACCTGTGTTCCTGGATAAATTCGGTGTACTGCAATCCACGCAGGAAGACATAAAACAAGTACTGGCCATACAACGCGGGCACCCTTTTACACAGCACATGGAGGCGGAAACATACACCTGGGACGTATTACCACCCGCCCTGAAACAGGAGATGTCTTTATCCGTTTCCCGTGAACTGAACTGGATCAGGGAGCAGCTATAAGTTATCTTTGCTGCATGCCGCTCCCGGTTATCCGGGTAAACGCCGGTAAGGCGCCCAATCTTGGAATTGTGCGCCCGGTATTATAGCTTTATGCCGGAATTGTAACGGCGATTGAATATATGAGAAAGACAGTAGTAATCGATGTAGTAGGGCTCTCCTCTTCTTTGCTGGAGTACCTGCCTTTTTTAAAGGCTTATACACAACAGCGGCACCTGGCCACCGTAATGCCTATGTTACCTGCGGTGACTACGGCTGTACAGAGCACGTACCTTACCGGCGAATGGCCCAGTGAGCATGGAATAGTAGGCAATGGCTGGTACGACAGAACCGATGCGGAAGTTAAATTCTGGAAACAATCCAACAAACTGGTGGATGCCCCAAAAATATGGGACCGCGCCAGGAAACTGGATCCGTCCTTTACCTGCTCGCAGATGTGCTGGTGGTACAACATGTACGCTAATGTGGATTACTCGCTTACTCCCCGTCCCAACTATCTTTCCGATGGCCGTAAAGTGCCTGATTGCTACACTTCTCCATCTACACTCCGGGATTATCTCACCGAACAACTTGGCAGGTTTCCCCTGTTTAATTACTGGGGCCCAACGGCCAGCATAAAGTCGAGCCAATGGATCGCCGACGCGTCTATCCTCACCGATAAACTATACGATCCTACCCTTACGTTTATTTACCTTCCTCACCTCGATTACTGTCTGCAGAAATTTGGACAGGACCCGGTAAAAAATGCAAAGGAACTGGCCGAGATAGATGCGGTATGCAAACAGCTGATCACTTACTATCAACAAAAGAACTGCGATCCTATTGTATTATCGGAATACGGCATCACCAATGTGAATAACCCGGTGCATCTCAACAGGATCCTGCGGGCAGAAGGGCTGCTGGCCCTGCGTGTGGAAAATGGCCTGGAACTGCTGGATGCAGGCGCCTCCAAAGCTTTCGCCGTAGCAGATCACCAGATCGCGCATATCTATATCAATGATCCCTCCTGTTATAAAAAAGTACGGTCCATCCTGGAAAAGGTGCCGGGTGTACAACTGGTGCTGGACAGGGAAGGCAAACGTGAACATCATCTTCATCACAGCCGCAGCGGCGATCTCATTGCTGTAGCCGACGCCAACAGCTGGTTCACCTACTACTACTGGATGGATGATAACAAAGCCCCTGATTTCGCCAGAATCGTAGATATCTTCCGCAAGCCGGGTTATGATCCCGTGGAGATGTTCATGAACCCCGCTGATCCGCTTATTAAGCTGAAAGCGGCAGGAAAATTGCTCAAAAAGAAACTGGGTTTCCGCTACCTGATGAACGTCATCCCCCTCGATGCCACCCTCATCAAAGGTTCTCACGGCAGGATTGAAGAAAACCCCGCCTATCACCCGGTGGTGATCAGTTCTCAGCCCGCTCCGCAGCCGCAATTACAGGCAACGGACGTGTACGGGGTTATCTGGAACCAGCTGACAGGGGAGTAATTCTTTCATTGGAATAACTTCCTGGCAAGCATCCGGCATCTTCTGAAGCGGGATAACGGGTAAATCTCAAACATTCCTGGACATCCGGAACCAGTTGACAGGTGAATATTCCCTCCGTTGGAATAACTTCTTCACAGTCACTGAGTTACGGCTACCGGAGTAGTATAAGTAGCCCGGAAAAAGTGCTTGTAACCCCGTGATCAACAATCAGTTACCGATCAAGTCCACGTCCCCTCCACGTCAACTCCACCTTTAGTCCATGTCAAAGGCAAGTGTACTGTATGTGCTAAGTATCCGCTAAGCATATGCTAAGTATGCCCGCAGCGATGCTAATTCATCTCCATTTGATAATCCACAATATGATTGTCCGCCTCTCCCCACCTCCATTCCTAACCGCACCACCTCCTCTCATCAAAAAAACTACCTATCACTGATTTATTTTTCTACATTCATGCAACCGATTGAAACGAATAAATAATATCACCGTTATGGAAAGAAGAGATTTTCTCAAAACCGGTAGCATGGCCGGATTGGGAGCCGGATTAACGATCCTTAATTTTCCCGTATTCGGGAAAAATGCCCCCAGCAACAAATTGGTACTGGGAGTAATGGGCGTTAACTCCAGGGGCAACTGGCTGGCACAGTGTGCAGCAAAGCTACCCGGAGCTGAAATAGGCTACGTTTGCGATGTGGAAGACGGCGCCATCGCCAAAGGGCTTAAAGCCATTGCCGGAGCGCAAAACCGCAAACCGGAAGTAATTAAAGACATCCGGAAATTACTGGAACGGAAAGATTTTGATGCGCTCATTGTAGCAACCCCGGACCATTGGCATGCTCCTGCGGCCATTATGGCCACAGCTGCGGGTAAGCACGTGTATGTGGAAAAACCCTGCGCCCACAATCCGGGTGAAGGCGAAATCCTGCTGGCAGCGGTAAAAAAACACAACCGCCTGGTGCAAATGGGAAACCAGCGCCGTTCCTGGCCTAACCTCCAGCAGGCAGTGAAAGAAGTAAAAGAACAAAACGTATTGGGTAAAGTGTATTATGGCCGCGGATGGTACGTGAATAACCGCGAACCAATCGGTATAGGGAAAAAGATCCCGGTGCCGGCTACGCTCGACTGGGACCTGTGGCAGGGCCCCGCTCCCCGCCGCGACTACCTCGATAATATTGTTCACTACAACTGGCACTGGCGCTGGAACTGGGGTACTTCCGAAACCTGCAACAATGCTACCCATGAACTGGATTGTCTCCGCTGGTTTATGGATGTGGAATTCCCTACCAAAGTTACTTCTGCCGGTGGGCGCTATGCTTATCCTAAAGACGATTGGGAAACACCAGACACACAAACCCTGAACTTCGAGTTTGAAGGCAACAAGGCCATTGCCTGGGAAGGCCGCAGCTGCAGCCCCTTCAACCTGGAAGGCAGTGGTCGTGGATTTACCCTGTTCGGCGAAAACGGAAGCCTGTACAACTCCGGCGGCGACAGCTACAAACTGATCGATACAAAAGGTAAAGTGATCAAGGAAGTAAAACAGGCTGCTAATCCCAATCAGAGTGTAACCAACACCGTTAGTCCTGCCGGTGAGTTTTATGATGCCGTGCATATCAACAATTTCCTGGAAAGTATCCGCGGTAACGCCAAACTCAACTCCGAAATCAATGTCGGCTACCGCAGCACGCTGCTTTGCCTGTTGGGCAACATCGCGCAACGTACCGGCCGTATCCTTCATACCGATCCTTCCAATGGTCATATCCTCAACGATAAGGAAGCCATGAAAATGTGGGAAAGGGAATATGAAAAAGGCTGGACACCGAAAGCATAAATAAGTAAAACGGGTTCTGGGTAATAGCCCTCAAAAAGCATAATTTCTTAAGAAAATTGTGTTGTCTATTACTCAGAATCCCTATCTTTACAAAGTCATAAACCCTTTCTCCTATTGGGTTTATAGGCTAACAATAAATATAATATCTTGTTATCCCCCATAACTTTTAGTTATCGTAGTAATTAATGACGATCCCCTACTTTTGAGCTACCTGTAATTTTTATAACCAACCACACCAACCACGAAGTTGCGCGTTCCCGGAGGAATGATTTGAATGGAATTTTTACAACAATCTCAATACCTGTCAGTATTGCTGATAGGACTCGTAGTAGGCTATTTGTCCGGTTTATTAGGAAAGGGAGGCAGTGCCATCAGCACACCGGCCCTGCAGATCTTTGCCGGCGTAAATCCTTTTTTCGCACTGGCGTCGCCGTTACCGGCATCAATCACCAGCACACTATCTGCCACGGCAGTGTATAGCAAAGAGAAGCTGTTTAACAAACGGGTAATCCTGCTGGGAGCTGCTTTTGGCGTTCCGGCCACCGTTATTGGTTCGTGGCTCAGCAGCTACTTACCAGGCAAAACGCTGATGATCATGACTGCCCTCTTTATCATGGCCACAGGCATGTCGCTCATGTATTCCTTTATGCGCAGGAAATCGACCAGTGAATCAACAGTAATAAGTGAAGATGTTCCGGCAGGTAAGTTAGTGGTAGCCGCTTTATTTATCGGGTTCTTATCCGGATTGTTGGCAAATGCGGGTGGTATCCTGTTCAGTTCCTTCTTTATAAAAAAATTAAAAATGCCCATAAAACAGGCGCTTGCCTGTGCAGTAGTGTTATCGGCTATTTTATCCATACCCGGCGCTTTAACGCACTGGTGGCTGGGTCACATAGATTGGAATATCGCGCTGCTGCTGTCGCTCACCGCATTCCCTGCTTCCTGGCTGGGAGCTAAAACAGCGGTGAAAATGAAAACTCCTGCCCTCGAAAAATTATTTGCACTTACCCTTATCGTATTTGGGGTATACGATATCTTCTTTACTATCTGGAAATAATCAGGCATGCGCCTTCATCTTATGGATGGCTTCCTGCTCAAATGGCGGCAGGGAGCTTACTATAATTTCATAGGCATTCTGCAGGAATGTTTCCAGTTCGGTCGTCGGCAGCATATCCTCCTGTTTCAGCTGTACCCAGTGATACCGCGCCAGGTGAGGAGCCGGTACAATACCAGGTCTTGAAATCAGTTGGTGAAACTGCGATTGACTGCACTTAAAGGATACCCGGTGAGGCGGATCCAGGGATATCATGCAGAATAGCTTTTCGCCTACATAAAAGCGCAACTCATTGTCCCACTTTTGTTCAGTGATGACAGCCGGAAGTGACCGGCACAGATCAAGGGTATGATCAAACATAGCAGCAGGTTTTAAAAGAATATTATTTAGGGCCGTTTTTTTAGGACGACTTGTGTCAATAGTTTACATGCACAGACTAACATATTAAAATATGAAGTATGTGTGGTTAACGTAAATCTAAGCTGTAAATAGTGAATGAAACTGCCCTATAAAAATAGGAAATAAAACCCAATCATGAATGTTAAAATGAATTTTCCTTCCGGTGGAAAAATTTTTCATCCCGGACCAGGGCGTATTTCAGGGAAATGTAGCTTTTTTTATTAATCGAAATTTAATCCCCGGCGCCCCAAAAAAGTTTCGGCTTGTATTACCACCGGGAAGGGGTAATACAAGCCGAAAGTCAAACGGGACAAGGCATTGCTAGGGTTGAGCTGCTGCCCAGCGCGACATTTTTTGCTCCAGTACCGACAACGGCACACAGCCGTCTTTCAGCAACTCATCATGAAAAGATGATAAGCTGAACCGGTTGCCGAGCGATTTGGTATACTGGTTCCGCAATCCGCGGATCTTCAGTTCCCCGATCTTATAGGAAAGCGCCTGGCCGGGAATGGCCATGTAGCGCTCAATTTCAGCGGTGGCTTCCTGCGTGGATACCGGCTCATTATCCATCATATATTTGATGGCCTGCTCACGGGTCCAGCCTTTGGTGTGCATACCAACATCCACGACTAAACGAATAGCGCGGTGTATTTCATCCGTTAAGCGTCCAAAGTACATGTAAGGATCGGTGTATAATCCCAGCTCTTTTCCTAAACTTTCGCAATACAGGGCATAGCCTTCGCCATAGGCGCCAATCCACGAGAAGCGGCGGAACTTAGGCAGGGAGTCGTTTTCCTGTTGCAGGGAAATCTGGAAGTGGTGACCGGGAATAGCCTCGTGTAAAAACAGGCATTCCATACCGGTATACGAAAAGCTGGTGGCATCAAGGATAGGCACGTAAAATACGCCCGGCCGGGTACCGTCTGCGCTGCCCTGCATATATTCTGCAGATGCGGAAGCTGCCCGGTATGCTTCGGTTTGGCGGATTTCAAATTTTGTTTTGGGAAGATGACCGTACATCTTTTTTACTCCCGGCATGATCTTGTCCTCAATGGCTTTGAAAGAATCCAGGATAGCGGCAGGCGTTTTAAAGATGCGCAGTTTCTTATCCGTACGTACCGACGCAAAGAAGGCCGGCAGATCGCCTTTGAAACCGGTGCTGTTCTTCACATCTTCCATTTCACCGCGGATCCGGGCCACTTCTTTTTCTCCCAAAGCAAAAATTTCTTCAGGAGTAAGATCGGTGGTGGTCCAGCTTTTTATCAGGAAAGCATAAAACGCCTTACCATCCGGAATAGCGCCAATACCGCTGCTGGTGCGGGCTTTAGGCAGGTATTCCTTTTGCATGAAGTCGCGCAGCTTTGCAAATGAAGGCAGGATGTAGGTTTCAATAGACGCTGTATAATCCTTTACCAGGCCCGCTTTGGTAGCGGCATCCAGCGAATCGGGGATCGTTTTCAGCGGCGCATAGAATACGTTGTTGGCAGTATCTTTTTTGGCCAGGTCTGTTACCTGCGGAATCACTTTCACCACCAGGCTTTGCGGCAATACGTAGCCGGTGGCCATGCCCCTGCGCATATTGGCGATGGCCGTGTCGGTCCAGATGGCAAAACGCTCCATACGATGCATGAAGTTCTGATAGTCCTTTACCGTTTTAAATGGCTGGGCAGAAGAACCGGAACCCAGTTGCGCCAGTGTGAGCGGCAGGCAGGTGAACTGCTGCACAGGCATCAGGTTATCGTGAAAGGTGAGTCCTTCCCGGTTGATGCTGAATTCCCGTTGCAACATGTCGTAGGTAATACGGTCGTTGCCGGAAAGTGCCGCCGTATCAATACCCTTAATGGCCTGCTGGTAGCTGGCATAGAAAGAATCGGCCTTTGCGCGGTAGCTGTCACTGATGTCTATCGGCAACTGGTCGTTATATTGGTTCTCCCCGTTCTGGGTGGCCTGTAGCGGGTTCAGGGCCATGCTTTCATTGTAGTACCGGGTGGCCAGGTTACGCAGGGAATCCTGTGTGGCCTGCGGGTTACCATGACCGCCAGGTTGCTGACAAGCCCCCGCCAGTAAAGCGCCCGACAGGAGGAGGTAGCCTTTTCGTTGTAACATTTTCATATAAATGGGTTGTGAACAGGTAGTAATTTACCGTTTTATCCAAGAAAAAAAGCATTCCGAAGAATCGGAATGCTTATTTAGAACAGTGAACAATGAAAAAAAAGATAAAAAATATTATTTAAGAATTTTTATTCGAATGCTTTTGAAAGAAACCTCATTACCATGATCCTGTAAAAGGATGTGCCCTTCGGGCCACAGACCAAAATTCTTCCAGTTTTTATACTTGCTGATGGCTACCAGATCCTTGAAAGCCTGGGAACCACGCTCATATTCCAACACTTTAAATCCATTTAACCAGTGTTCTACGTGATTATTTGGATACACAATAATACGACCTTTGTTCCATTCTCCAATAGGGTTGATGGCACGTTTTTCCTGTTTTCTTGTCATGAGGTCGTAAAGACTTGCTAAAGTGCGGTTTCCATCGCGTCCCAACTTGGCATCCGGGTGCTTTTCGTCGTCCAGTACCTGGTATTCCAGCCCGATAGCGGATTTGCCACCTGTTTCATAGGATTCGCTCACGAAGTATTTTACCCCGCTATTGGCTCCTGGCGTGAGTTTGAAGCTAAATTCCAGTTCAAAAGCGCCGTATTGTTTTTCTGTAACAATGTCGCCACCGCTGCCTTCTTCATCTCCGTTGGAATGACCAATCATAAGCACTCCATTCTGCATGGTCCAGCCGGCGGTAGGGAAGTTCTTCTTATACACGCCCCTCCAGCCTTTGCTGGTTTTTCCGTCCCATAACAGCGTGTAGCCGTTTTTCTTTTCCTGGCCGGAAATAGTATTATCCACATTATTAACAACGTAGATGTTGTCGTAAGGGGAGTACTGGGAGGCAGCCGGGTTTTCTATCAGCCGGACATTTTTCCAGTAGATATTTTTGTTGTCGTCTGCTGCATTTTTGCCGATGCTATGCACCTGTAAAGCGATAAAACCCTTTGGCAGCGCGGTATCTACCAGGTGGGCAGTAGGTACGCCATTTACCCAGGTACGCATTTCGTTGCCCCGGCACTCAATACGGTATTTGTTCCAGCCGTCTTTTTTGAAGGCATTCTGACCGGCAGGGTTCAGTTCCATAGGGTACTGCCAGCCTCTGCGGCCTTCTTCATAAATACCACCGCTCCATTTACGGTCAGACGGGTCAATTTCCATCTGGTAGCCAAATACACGGCCATTCTGGTAGTCGGCCCGGCTTTGGCTGCGGAACTGGATACCGGAATTGAATTCCTTGCCCAGCTTGAATTCCAGCTCCAGGATAAAGTCGCCGTACTCTTTTTCAGTAGCGAGGAAAGAGTTAGGCGTATTCATCACCGTGGTGCCCACAATTTCGCCGTTCTGCACATTATATTTTGCTTCACCCCCGAGTTGCTTCCAGCCTTTCAGATCTTTACCGTTGAAAAGTTGCTGCCACTGGGCTTTCTGGGCGAAAAGGCTACCGTACATACACAGCAGGGAGCCAAATAAAAGGATCGTCTTTTTCATAACTTAAACGGAATAAGGTGACCAAAATAAACAATGAAAATGATTTTTACAACCGATTGCAAAAGATTAATCTTATTTTTTATTTTTTAATCACATGATAATCTGACCAATATGGGGTTTGGCAGAATTAGAAATAAAAATATTCATGCAAACGATTGCAGCAATGTAAAAATATCTTATTTTGTTTCCAGAAAGTGTCCACGTAGCAGCAGCCAAAATCAAAAAGCAATACTCTTTATCTACAATCATTATTAAACTACGTTATGAAAAAAGTTTTTTCACGTCTTATCTGTATGATAGCATGTTTGCTATTTTACCAACTCACCCAGGCACAAGGCAACCCAATTACCGTAGAAGGTAATATCCTCGATGCTCAGAAGCAACCACTGGTAGGCGTAACTGTTTCTATCAAAGGGAAAAATGCAGGCACCCAGTCGGATGCCCAGGGACATTTCCGGCTCAAAGTTACAGACGCCGCCAACGCTGTACTCGTATTTACCTACATCGGATTTAACACTTATGAAGAAGCCGTGAAAGGTCGTGCAATCGTTTCCGTAGTTTTAAGGGAAGACCGCAAAAAACTGGAAGAAATTGTGGTGGTAGGATACGGTCAACAGAAGAAAAAAGATGTAACCGGCTCCATTTCCTCCGTAGGCACCAAAGCCATCCAGGATGTACCGGTTACCAACCCGCAACAGGCCCTGCAGGGCCGCGCTCCCGGCGTGGAAGTACTCAACAACAGCAGCAAACCCGGAGATGAACCCACCGTACGTATCCGCGGCAGCCGCTCCCTCAGGGCCGGTAACGACCCCCTCTATGTAGTAGACGGGATCCCTTACGCCGGTACCCTCAGCGATATCGGTACGGGAGTAATACAATCGATGGATATTTTGAAGGATGCCTCCGCAACAGCCATCTATGGCTCCAGGGGCGCCAATGGCGTAATACTCATCACTACCCAGAAAGGCAAGGAAGGAAAACCAGTGGTTTCCTACAGCGGTTCCTATGGTTATGTACAACAACTCGGCAAATCCGACATGATGGACGCGAACCGATTCATTGAAATGCGCCGGGAAGCCAACCGCACCATCGGCAAATACGATGATGCCAACCCCGACGCCTCCGACAAGAAAATATTTAACACCGTTGAATACGCCAATATCAAGAAAGGTACAAACGTTGACTGGCAGGATCTGATGATTTCCCCGGGATACCAAACAAATCATGGCCTCAGCGTAGCCGGCGGTACGGAAAGAACAAAATACACCGTAGGCCTGGGCTACTTTAAAGACCAGGGCGTGCTGAAACTGCAAAGCTACGAACGCTACAATTTCAACGTAGGCATCGACCAGATGATCGGCGACCGCGTTCGCGTGGGAGCCACCCTGTTAGGCGCCTACAGTGAACGTAACGGCGAAACCTACAATGGGATAGACAATGCCCTGAAAATGCTGCCCATCGCTGCTCCCTACGACGACAACGGAAAGCTCATCACCTATCCCACCGGCGATAATCAGCAACCAAACCCTTTACTGGATTATGTGCCCGGTAACCGCGTGGAATTAATGAAACGCTTCCGCATCTTCACCAGCCTGTTCGCAGAAGTGGAAATCATAGATGGCCTGAAATACCGTCTCAACGTGGGCCCGGATGTTCAGAACTACAACTATGGCCTCTTCCAGGGTAAAAACAATACCAACCTGCTGATTGGCGGTGGCGACGCTACGGCTTCCAAAGGAAACGCTGCTACGATGGCGTATACCATTGAAAACATAGTGACCTATAACAAAGAAATCAAAAAACATAATATCGGCTTTACCGGCTTATACAGCGTTCAACGTCAGAACGTGGATATTTCCACTACCAACGTAAGAGGTATCCCGGTAGAAACACAGCAATATTATAACCTGGGCCAGTCGCTCAATGTAACCGGCGTAACCAGCAGTCTGAGTTCCTGGACCATCCTTTCCTATATGGGCCGTTTGAACTATGGATACGACGACCGCTATCTGCTGACCCTCACTCTCCGCGCTGATGGATCTTCCCGCTTCGCACCCGGCAAAAAATGGGGTTATTTCCCTTCCATTGCAGGAGCGTGGAACATGGTAAACGAAAAATGGATGAAAGGACAACAAGTGCTGGATAACCTGAAACTGCGCGCCAGCTTTGGCCGCATCGGTAACACCGGTATTAATCCATATGCTACACAGGGCAACCTGAGCAGGATTCCTTATTCCTTCGGAAATAAAGGCGTACTGGGCTTTGTACCGCTCGATCTGCGTAATCCCAATCTCACCTGGGAATCCACTACTTCTACCGACATTGGTATCGATTTCGGATTCCTGAACGGCCGTATCACCGGTGTGGTAGAATGGTACAACCAACGCACCACCGACCTGCTCATGCCGCAAACGCTCCCGTTCAGCAATGGCTTTAACGAAGTGCTCATGAACCTCGGTACTTCCCAGAACCGCGGTTTTGAATTTGGAGTAGGCGCCACTATCATCGATAACCCTAATGGGTTCAGCTGGAAAATGGACGCCAACCTGTTCCTCAACCGTTCCAAAATTCTCTCTCTTGGCGATGGCAGAACTGCCGATATTGGAAATGCCTGGTTTGTAGGCCAGCCTACCTATGTGTACTATGATTTTAAGAAGATCGGTGTATGGCAGGAAAAGGATGCCCAACTGGCTAAACTGTACAATCTGAAGCCAGGTGAAATCAGGCTGGAAGATGTAAATAACGATACCCTTATTGATGCTAAAAACGACCGCCAGATCCTGGGTTCTCCACAGCCTAAATGGTCCGCAGGTACTACCCAGCGCTTCTCCTATAAAGGATTTGAATTATCCATCGTTGCTTTTGCACGTATAGGAAGCATGATTAAAAGTGATTTCTACCAGAATTATAATACCCTGTTTGGCCGTTATAATAACCTGAATATCGACTACAACACACCGGCCAATCCTACCAACGATTTCCCACGGCCTAATGCCAACCAGGAACGACCCAGCAACTACCAGTCGCTCAGTTATTTTGATGGCTCCTTTTTTAAGATCAGGAACGTAACACTCAGCTACGCCTTCTCCGACGCACTGGTGAAACGTATGCGCATGCAGGACCTCCGGGTAAACGTAGGTGTGAAAAACCCAATGATCCTGGCGCCTTACCGCCAAACCTGGAAAGGAGTTGATCCTGAAGACGTAAATGTGATCGGCATTGATGCACCAGCCACCTGGATGCTGCAGTTCGGAGTGAATGCCAAATTTTAAATCAACAGGTCCTGATTAAACATCTTTAAAAGAAAACGTTATGAAATATATAGTTCCTTTCATCATGCTGCTGGCCGTTGGTACCAGCTCCTGCAATAAAATGCTGGATGAAGATATTGTGACCAACGTAACAGATGACTTTTACAATACCAAATCCGGCTTTCAAACAGCCGTGAACGGCTCTTACGTGTCTATGCGCAACTTCTACAGTACAGAACGCGGTATGACGCTCACTGAAACCGGTACCGATCTTGTCACCAATGGTTCCGACGGTAACTTCAAATTCACAAGTCAGTATACTTCACAGCTGGATTCCCGCTACGACCATGTAAGGGAAGTGTGGAACAGTTTCTATCAAACCATCAACACCTGTAACGTGGTAGTAGACCGGGCCGACAAGATCCCCGACCTGGAGGAAACCGTAAAGAAAAAAGGCGTGGCCGAAGCAAAGTTTTGCCGCGCGCATTATCATTTTGTACTCATGCAGATGTTTGGCGCCGTACCCTTACGCCTGCACGAAAATGCTGAAATTGTAAGAGAAGCGTACCGCGATTCAGTATCCGCTATCTACGACGCAGTGATCAACGACCTGCTCGCAGCAGAAGCAGAACTACCCGCTACACAGGCAGAATGGGGCCGCGCTACCAAACCGGCAGCAGAACACCTGCTTTCAAGGGTTTACCTGACCCGCGCCTCTTCTCCGCAGGCAAAGGCCGGCGACTATGCCAATGCCGCCAAATACGCCGACATGGTGATTAAAAACTACGGGTTCAAATTACTCGCCGACGTAGGACAGGTATGGGCACAGGGAAAAGAAAATAATGATGAAACCATCTGGGCAGCGCAGTATACTACTGATCCGCTTTATGGCTACCCCGATAACAACGCCTGCCGCTTTTTCCTGATGCAGTATGATGTGTTGAAAGGCATGAAGCGCGATTTGCCCAACGGCACGCCCTGGAAGCGTTTCAGACCTACAAAGTTCCTGATCGATACGCTGTATAAAGACAGGGTACACGATGTGCGTTACGAGAAATTCTACACTACCCTGTGGAAAACCAATGCGCCGGTGGACAACCTGAAAATGGGCGATACCGCTGTATTCCTGCCTGGCTATGATGTATCCGATGCAGTGATTGCCAGCAAACCTTATATGCTGGTGCCACCAAGATTGTACACAGAAAAACTGTATCCTTCCCTGAATAAATTTGCCGATGCCCTTCGTCCGGATAACCAGGCTTCCGGCGTAAGACCCTTTATAGCCATGCGTCTTGCAGAAGCTTACCTGATAGAAGCTGAAGCCCTGATGATGGATGGCAAAAAACAGGAAGCTGCCGACCTGGTAAATGCGATCCGCTGGAGATCTGCCCGCATTGGCGCTAACCCTGCAGAAACACAGGCTAACCGCGATGCAATGACCGTAACCGCTGCCGACATGACCATCGATTTTATCCTGGATGAAAGAGGCCGTGAACTGGTGGGCGAACAATTGCGCTGGTTTGATCTTACCCGCACGCATAAACTGGTGGAAAGGGTGAAGCTGCATAACGATGAGGCCCGTAACAATATAAGACCCACACATGTGCTGCGGCCTATTCCGCAGGATCAGATCGACAGAACGGTTAATGAATTCCCGCAGAATCCGGGCTATTAATACTTCTTTCTTTCTCAAAAAAAATATCAAAAGGGGCTGACCAATGTAAAAATTGGTCAGCCCCTTTTGACTTTTTTGCTACTTTTAGCAGGAAATCAACCAATTACTTCGGAGGTAGCATTTTTTCAGCATGTCCTACAATTCAGATAACGAGCGGGAACTGCTCCGGCAAGTAGCTGCCGGGGACGAATATGCATACCGGGTATTATTTGACCGGTATTCGGACCGGATGTATATGAATGCGCTGCATTTTACCAAATCAGCAGAACTGGCGCAGGACCTCACGCAGGAGATCTTTATCCGGATATGGATGAACCGGCAAAAGCTGGCGGAGGTAGACCGTTTTGATGCCTGGCTGTTTACCGTAGCCAGGAACGTAATCCGCAATGAGCTAAAGAAAAAGATACTGCCGGTAGAAAACAGCGAGTTTTTGAACGCTTATTTCAGGGATAATAATTTAACGCCGCAGGAACGGGTAGAGTATAAAGAACTGGAAACGGCTGTTCACCAGGCCATCGAAAATTTACCACCACAAATGCAAACCGTATTCCTGCTAAGCCGGCAGGAAGGACTAACGCATGAAGAGATTGCCCGTCGCATGAATATTTCCGTTGTTTCTTCCAAAACTTACATGGTTCGCTGTCTGCTGGCGATTCGCAAACATCTCGGCAAAAATGCCGGTAAACTGGGAATCGTGATCTTTTTCCTCTACAAGTAAAAAATATTTTCTTCCGGACGTCTTACCCCTGCTTATTTGATTGTCTTTACCTGGAATGACCTTCCGGCTGCAGGTACTATTACATTTTAACAACGCATAACTATGTTGCCATCCGAATTTCAACACCTTGTACAAAAATTCCTGGATGATAGTATTACAGGAGAGGAATTAGAGCGCTTCCGGCAGTGGGTGCTGGAAGAAAGAGCCGTGGATGTGCAGGAAGCCGCAATAGAAGCGGTACTGCAAAAAAGCAACTACCCCGGCGAAATGCCGGCAGATAAACAGGCGGTGTTTACTTATATATTGGAAGAAGCAAACCGCCGGACAGCCACACCTTCCCGTGTGAAAATGGTACGCATGCGGCGCTGGTGGGCAGCCGCGGCTGTTTTACTATTGCTGGGCACGGGGCTTTATTTCCTGACCCGTCAGAAAGCGCCGGTGAAAATAGCAGCACGCCCCGGCAACATCATCAGGCCAGGCAGGGAAGGCGCCATACTTACCCTCGCAGATGGTTCGCAGGTGGTGTTGGACAGCCTGAAAAACGGGGTGATCACCCAACAGGGAAACACGGATGTAAAGCTCCGGAACGGACAGCTGTTGTACAACAGTCGTGATGGTGCCGCATCGCCGTCGCTTGCCTACAATACAGTGGCTACGCCACGGGGCCGGCGGTTCCAGGTGATACTGCCCGATGGTACCACCGTTTGGCTCAATGCCGCATCCTCTATCCGCTACCCGGTTGCTTTTCCGGAAGGGGAAAGGAATGTGGTGATTACGGGGGAAGCCTACTTTGAAGTAGCCGCCGATGCCCTCAAACCGTTTACCGTGAAAACTGATAAGGGTACTGCCATCGAAGTGTTAGGTACCAGCTTTAACGTAAACGCCTATACGGATGAATCGGCATTACGGGCTACCCTGTTGCAGGGAAAAATCCTGGTAAAAGCCGCTACCGGTAACAAGGTATTGTTGCCCGGCCAACAGGCAGTGGTAGCCCAATCCATTACAGTAGATGCACATGCGAATACCGGTCAGGCCATTGCCTGGAAAAACGGCATCTTCAATTTCCAGCAAGCCCCGCTGGAAGTGGTGATGCGGCAAATTGCCCGTTGGTACGATGTGGAAGTAGTGTATGAAAAAAATATCCCGGCCATTACTTTCGGCGGGGAAATGGGAAGGGATCTTGAATTGAAGGACGTACTGGAATTCCTGCAGGAATCAGGCGTGCATTTTAAATTATCAGGAAGAAAGCTGACAGTGATGCCATAATTTTTTATCAACCAGGTCATATGCCACAAAAAAACCGGAAGCGGTTCGAAGCACTTCCGGTGAAAGATTGGCTTAACTGAGAAAACAAGTCCCGCAAGACTGCTTATTCATCAACTAAACCATTGCAAAGCTATGCAATTAAATGCTCTTTGTAACCGGTCCGGGAAAGGTATGCAATGCCCGCATGCCCCCGGAGGCCCAGCTATGTACAGCTGCCGGTTGTCAACTAAAATCGAAGGATCACGACACCGAACGATGATCCCAATACTGAAAGTCATGAAATTAACCATGCTTCTTCTCACCGCTGCGTTTCTGCATGTAACTGCGGGCAGCTTTGCGCAACAGATCACCTTTTCCGGGAAAAATGTACCGCTTGAAAAAGCGTTTTCCGTGATCAGGGAGCAAACCGGGTACCTGGTGGTGTATAATGCCGACCTGTTGAAAAATGCCAGGAAGGTTACGGTAGATGCGCGCAACATGCAGCTGGAAGCATTCCTGGAGCTTGCGTTCCGGGAACAGCCGCTGAAATATGTGATCCGGAACAATACGATCCTTGTAACAGGAAAACCCCGGCCGCAGCAGTCGCCGAATCCCGGCCAGGCCGGTTTAGCGGCTGCCCAGCTGGCCCTTTTAAAAGGAACCGTGGTCAATGAAAAGGGAGAGCCCTTACCTGGTGTGACCATCCTGCTGAAAGGCAGTACCCGCGGCACTGTTACCGATGATGGAGGCGCTTTCCTCCTCAGCGGTGAGGTAGAAGACGGGGCAACACTGATTGTAAAAATGATAGGGTATATCCAGCAGGAAATTGCGGTGAATGGCCGCAGCGATATCCGTATTGCCCTTCAGGCAGATGTACGGAACCTGGAAAATGTAACCATTTCCACGGGGTACAAAAAGATCCCCAAGTACCAGCTGACCGGCGCCGCTTCTGTAGTAACACAAAAGGAATACGATCAGCGTGTAGCCGTTACCGGTAATTTCCTGGAAAGCCTGGAGGGAAAGGTACCTGGTTTGGTGTATAACAGTCAGTCAGGGGAATTATCTATCCGTGGTGTTTCCACCTTTGACGCCGTAAAAAAGCCGTTGATAGTGGTGGATGGTTTTCCTACAGAAATTGATCTTAACACCATCAACCCCATCGATATCGTTTCTATTTCCGTATTGCGGGATGCCGCTGCTGCCGCCATTTACGGCGTGCGTGCCTCCAATGGGGTGATTGTGGTAGAAACCAGGCGTGGAAAATCCGGTAAGGCAAAATTCAGTTTGCGCGCTACTACTGCGTTGCAGCAGTCGCCCGACTTTGACTACCTGAAGTTTGCCGGTGCAAAGGAATTTGTATCGTTACAGGAAGCACAGTTCAGACGTGCCAATCCCAATGAAATTAGCTATACCGCTTATGACCGGCCTATGCCTCCTGCCTATGCCATTCTCTTCGATGAGCAGCAAAAACGCATTACTGCGGAGGTAGCACGGCAAAGACTGGATTCGCTGGGTAGCTACGATAATACGCAGGAATACGAAAACCTCTATTTCCGTACACGCCAGGCTACTAACCTTAACCTGGATGTAAGCGGAGGAAACGAAAAAAGCACTTACCTGCTGGGCGTGAATTACATTGCGGAGCAACCGGTGAATGTGGGATCGAAGAACAACCAGCTGATCCTGAATTTTGCCAATACCTACCAGTTTTCCAACCGCCTGAAAATGGACTTCCGCGGTGTGTATTCACATGCTGAATCTGAAAAAGGTACCACTGCTCCCATAAATGATTTTTATCCCTATGAAAAACTGGCGGATGCCAACGGTAATCCGCTGGCGGTAGCCCAGGGAGTTAACAGGGACTACCTGAACTATGGGGTTAACCGTCAACGGAACGACCGGCTCATTGCACTAGGGTTGTACGACCAGCTTTATTATCCGTACCGTGAACTCACTGCCAATACGACTAAGATCAACACCAATGCGTTTCGCGTGCAGGCCCGCCTGGAAGGAAAAATCACCGACTGGATGTCGGCCGAAGTAGGTGGCAATTATGAACGGCAGCAAGGAATCCAGGACAACTTCCTGGATGAACAATCCTATACAGTGCGCAGGCTGCTAAACCTTAAAGCCACCAAAGATCCCAATGGAAGACCTTTGTTTGTTGACATTCCGCAAGGCAACATTCTCCGGAGAACAGATCAGAAAGCGGTAAACTACACCCTGCGTGCGCAACTGAATTTTGATAAACGCTCCGCGAACAGCCGGCATGAAATGTCGGGTATCCTGGGTGCTGAACAGCGAAAAACCACTAACGACAGCTATCTTAACAGTTACTTCGGGTATGATGGGCAATCGCTGATCAGCAGACCCGTTAACCTGCAACGTGCGAGCCTTTATACCAACCCTGTATTTCCGGATGTATCCCAGTTCGGCGGTGGTCTTACTATAAAGGATTATGTGAATGAAACCAGTGCCGACCGTCGTTTTCTTTCCTATTATGCACAAGGCACCTATATCTACAACAGTAAATATATTGTTACCGGTAGTTACCGTATCGACCAGTCCAACCTGTTTGGGGTGGATCCCAAATATAAGTACCGTCCGTTATGGTCGGCCGGTGCCGCCTGGCGTTTGCATATGGAAGATTTCCTGAAAGATAACACCTGGATCAGTGAGCTGAAACTGAATGCTACTACTGGTTTCAATGGAAATGTGCCGGTGAGTAACAACGGTCCTTTCCTGATCCTGGCGTCGCAGCTGAACAATGTATTTGAGATATCCCAGCCATCTTTTTATGTGATGACACCGGAAAACCAATCATTGCGCTGGGAAACAACACGTACTTACAACCTGCGCCTGGACTATGGATTCTTTAACAACCGCCTGTTTGGTTCCGTGGATTATTACTATAAAAGAACAGGAGATGTGTTTGGCCAATATGATGCTGATCCAACCAGCGGTTTTAACCAGTACAATGCGAATACGGCTACTATCCGCAATAGCGGTATAGACCTGCTGATTTCCACCGTGAATGTACAAAACCGCCGGTTCGAGTGGCGTACCAGTCTTACCGCATCGTTGAACAATAACAAAGTACTGGCCGTAAAAGCCACTGAATACGATAACTCAGAGTATATCACCAGCAGCCGCATTAACCGGCAGGGGTATCCAATGGATGCGTTATTCAGCTATAATTACGGGGGGCTAACGGATATGGGTAAACCTTTTGTGTATGACAGGAAGGGGGGCCGGCATATCCTGGACTTTTACGGCAATGCAGTGGAGGATGTAGCATTTGAAGACCTGGTCTACAACGGCACCACTACGCCCAAATATGTACTGGGCCTTAATAACCAGTTCTCCGTAGGCGCCTTTGACCTGTCGTTTCTCTTCATGTATTACGGTGGTCATGTGATGCGGGTGGAACAACCCAATCCGGTGAACATCACTACTTACAGTACATCCCTGTTGGAAGGCTCCTCCAATTACTGGAAAAAAGCCGGTGATGAGCTTTATACCAATATCCCCGGGCTAACACCCGGCAGGGCACAGGATCCGTTCTATTTCCCTTCGTATGCCCGTTACGGTTACCAGTATGCATCACAGTTTGTGCGCCGGGCGGATTATATCCGCCTGCGCGACCTGATCATTACCTATAACCCAAAGTTTGATTTTCTAAAACGGATGGGACTTAGCCAAACACAGATCCGGTTACAGGGACAGAACCTGTTCTATTATACTTTCAGCGGAAATGATATTGATCCGGAAGCGATAGACCGGACCAGTGGCGTACGTCAATTGCCGCAACGACCACTTTACAGCATTTCCCTTTTTACTAACTTCTAATCATTCATCTATGAGATCAATCAATATTGTCTTTGTCCTTTTGCTTGCCACAGCTGGTTTCTCCGGCTGTGACAAGTTCCTGGAAGTAAAGCCAAAGGGGATCGTGATTCCGGAGAAACTGAGCGATTACCAGCTGATGCTGAATTCCAGGCCAATGACCCTTACTTTCCCGGCTGCATTGTTGTATTGTACCGACGATTATTATGAGGAATTTGATGACCTGAGCACTGTACCTGCAGCCAATGCTTATTACTGGCGTCCTGGTATTGACCAGAATGAAAAAGAAAGTCCGGCTGCGTGGGGCGATCTGTATAACACGATTTACAATACCAATGTGATCATCAATAATGTGATGGCTACCACAGATGGCACACCAGCCGCCCGTGCTTCCACACTGGCTGAAGCGCTGGTGATCCGCGCCGATTGTTACTTCATGTTGCTAACTCTGTTTGCAAAAGCCTATAATCCGGCAACGGCTGCCAACGACCCGGGTTTACCGCTGGTAAGAAGCACGAATGTAACTGATAAAACACCGCCACGGTCTTCCGTACAAACAACATTGGACACTATCATCACCAATGTTACAGATGCCATAGCATCGCTGCCGCTCACAAACCTCAACAAGTACCGGCCTACCAAATATGCTGCATATAGTTTGCTCGCAAGGATCTATCTCTACATGCAGGATTATGATAACACGAAGAAGTATACCGACCTGGCATTAACCGCGCCGCATAGCATGATCAATTATAATGATTACGAAGACCCTTACTCATTTCCGCCTACAGACCTGAGCCCGGAAGTACTCTGGCAACGCGGCTCTCCGGATTATACCATCCCTTCTATGATGGGCATGCAGCATGCGCTGAGTAATTTATACGAAGCCGGTGATCTCCGTAAATTGTTGCTCACCTATGCGCTTGACGACTTTCCGGATGACTATTACTTTTCCGGTTCAAACGGCTATGCCAATTTTGGCACTACGTTCCAGGAAATGTACCTGACAAAAGCGGAAGTACTGGCACGTGCCAATCAAACCGAAGCCGCTATGAACGTGATAAATGAGCTGCGGAAATACCGGTTCAAACCAGATGCCTATACACCCATAACTGCTACCGGCAAAGAAGATGCGTTGAAGAAAGTGCTGGAGGAACGCAGAAGGGAACTGGCCTTCCGCGGGCAACGCTGGATGGACATGAAGCGCCTCGACCGCGAAGGACGCATACCATTGGTAGAGCGCAGGGTGAACAGCACCGGCGCCTTAAAAGGTACGCTGGAACCAGGCAGCAAAAAGTATGTTTTCCAGATCCCTGCCCGCGTACAGCAATTTAATCCAGACATGCAATTAAATGACCGTTAAACATCTTATATGAAAAATATTATTCTTGCACTGATACCCTGCACACTGCTGTTTACAACCGCTGCTGCGCAGAAACAGACCACTACTCTTTCCGGGAAATTGAGTGGCAGCGACATCACTACGCCGCTGCACCTGAAAAACATGACCGGCGCCGATCTGCTGATCCCCGTAAATGGAGACGGCACCTTTGATACCAAAGTAACCTTACCTGCAAAGGGGTTTTATTCCCTGACCGGCGTAGGACAGGTGTACCTGGAGCCGGGCTACCAGCTTCAGATTGCGCTGGGGCCGGATAGTACTTACCGTTTCAGCGGCAAAGGCAGCTTTGAAAACAATGCCACTGCAGACGCACGAAAAGCATTGTCTCAATATGTAGCCACTGATCCGGAGCAGATGCTTGGACAGGAAGCTTTATATACCCCTGTTCCGGTATTTATCGGTAAGATGGATGCTTTTGTAAAAGACGGGCAGCACTCGTTCGACCAATCGCCCAGCGCATTTTTCCGGGAGATGGCCGGTAAGGACCTGGCGTACTATGGCAAATATGTGCTGGCCCACTACAGCCTGTATTATGGAACAGACCTGGAGAAGCAGGCGGCTTTTTATAAACTGATGGAAACCGGCGACAGGAAAGATACCGCCTTCCAGCGGCGCATGCAGGACGCCGGCCGCGCTATGCGGGTGAAAAGGCTTGACAGCACGGAACGTGCGCAGCTGGATAAACTAACGGTGAGCGACTGGGATAAGAATGACGCTGCATTGTTTCAACAATCCGCCTGGTACAGGCAGGTGCTGGATCAGTACCTGTCTACCATCCAGTACTCAAAGTACAGGCATTTATTTGAAGCATCGATAGAAGATAATAATATACGGACCATGATGGGACTGTATATTTCAAAAGGTGAAATCAAAGACTCTTTTATGCTGCAATACTACACGTATACCGGCACCCGGAATGCCCTGAAAATGCTGAAGGATAAACCGGTGCGCGATAGTTTGTATAAAAGTTATATCGCCGGCACAAAACATCCCGCTTACCTGAAAGAAATCCGGGAAATATACAGTAACGCCAATACTTACAGCGATAACACCCCTGCGCCTGATTTTTCTTATGAAGATGTGAGCGGCAAAAAAGTTTCCCTGAAAGATTTACGCGGGAAATATGTTTATATAGATGTATGGGCTACCTGGTGCGGCCCCTGTAAAATGGAGATCCCGCATCTGTCGAAGATAGAAGCGCTGTATGAACACAAAAAGATCCGGTTTGTGAGCCTGTCGGTAGACAAAACCGCAGACAAACAGAAGTGGAAGGATTTTGTGCAGAAAGGAAACCTGAAAGGCATACAGTTATTGGCAGATAAAGATTTTCAATCCGATTTCGTTCAGAAATTCAATATCAATGCTATTCCGCGGTTTATACTGATTGGGCCCGATGGTAAAATTGTGAGTGCAGATGCGCTGCGGCCTTCTAATCCTGAGCTGAAAGCGCTGTTGGATAAATTACTGACCGAAGGGTAAAAACAGGCCAGGCAAAAAATGCAGCAGGAGATCATACCCATGATCTCCTGCTGCATTTTTGCTAAAAGCTAAATGCGTATCTTCATTAGCCTTTTTTAACGCAATAAAACTTTCATTCTATGGCACAGAAAAAGATATTATTACTGACAGGAGATTACGCAGAGGATTATGAAACAATGGTTCCGTTCCAGATGCTGCAGATGATTGGTCATGATGTACATGCGGTTTGTCCGGATAAAGCGGCGGGCGATAAAATCAAAACGGCCATCCATGATTTTGAAGGCGACCAGACTTACAGTGAAAAACCGGGTCATGGGTTTGTGTTGAATGCCACTTTTAACGATGTAGCCGGTGCTGATTATGATGCGCTGGTAATAGCCGGCGGCCGTGCCCCGGAATACCTGCGGCTGAACAAAAATGTACTGGAGCTGGTCAGGCACTTTTTCCTGGAAGATAAACCGGTAGCAGCTGTTTGTCATGGTATCCAGATCCTGACGGCTGCCGATGTGGTACGTGGAAAGAAACTGACGGCTTACCCGGCAGTAGCGCCCGAAGTAACCGCTTCCGGCGGCACTTATGTATCTGTAAATGTTTATGAAGCCGTGGTAGATGGCAAGCTGGTAACTGCACCCGCATGGCCGGCTCATCCGCAATGGATCGCAGCGTTTCTGCAGGTACTGGGAACCAGTATCACCCTGTAATTCACAGGCATGTATAAATAGTTGATTACCAGTGGAAGAAAGAAAGTTTAAATAATCTTTCCACGGATTTTCAAATTAAACGGCCATTGCTTACCTTTGCAGCCAAATTCAGGAGGCTATCCCTGCATTGGTCATTGATAATTCGTAATTCGTAATTGATTTTTATATATGTCCGGACAGCTTAAAGAAGTTCGTAACCGAATCAAATCTATTCAATCTGGTCAGCAGATCACCAAAGCCATGAAAATGGTAAGTGCTGCTAAATTAAGACGTGCACAGGATGCCATCATGCTGATGCGTCCGTATGCCGTAAAGCTCCAGGAAATGTTGCAGAATATTGTTTCCAACAGCGAAGGCAATATCGACACACCACTGGCAGCACAGCGTCAGGTTGAAAAAGTACTGATTGTGGTCATTACTTCCGACAGGGGTTTGTGCGGCGCCTTCAACTCCAACCTGATCAAAACCGCTAAACGCGTGATCCGCGAAAAGTATGCTGAACAGTTTGAACAAGGCCAGGTAGAAATCTTGCCTATTGGTAAAAAAGGATATGATCACTTTGTACAGAACGGTTACAAAGTAAATGATAAGTTCTGGCAGCTTTTTGGCAGTCTTACCTTTGATCATGTGAAAGAAGCGGCTGCAGTAGCCCTGCAGGGTTTTACCGATGGTACTTACGATGCTGTTGAAATCGTTTACAGCGAATTCAAAAATGCTGCTACACAGATCTTTGTAGCAGAGCAGTTCCTGCCAATCGCAAAAGTAGAAAATAAGGAAAAGAGCGGTCTGAAAGCAGACTTCATCTTTGAACCTGAAAAAGATACCCTGATTGCTGAACTGATGCCTAAGATCCTGAACACCCAGTTCTTCAAAGCCATCCTGGATTCCCACGCTTCTGAGCATGGCGCCCGTATGACGGCAATGGATAAGGCTACAGAAAACGCCAGCGAATTGCTCCGTTCCCTGAAGATCTCTTACAACCGTGCCCGTCAGGCTGCTATTACCACTGAGCTGACAGAAATCGTGAGCGGTGCGGCTGCATTGGCGAACTAAGGGTTTATTAACACTAAGTCAACAACTGAATTAATATTTTCAGATTAGGGTCAAAGACTGTATTTTCGGTCTTTGACCTTTTTTGTAAATCCACATCTCCTGTTAACGTATGGAAATATCACAGATCATCCCGCACGTGGAAGCATTAATTTTCGCCGCCGACCGGCCGTTACCTTTGCTGGAAATAGTGGATCTGCTTAATAATGCACTGGCTTTTCTGGAAGACCGTACCAACCTGGATCAGGTGGAAGCCGCTATGGAAGCCATCCGGGAGAAGTACAGCTCTGAATTTTATGCTTTTGAAGTACGTAGCAGCGGGGGAGGCTACCAGTTCCTCACCAAAAAAGAATATTACCAGACAGTGGCCCAGCTCAACGGGGATAAATTCCTGAAGCGCCTGTCCACCGCCGCCCTGGAAACCCTGGCCATCATCGCCTACCGGCAGCCGATTTCCAAAGGCGAAATTGAATATATCCGTGGTGTCAGCACCGATTATTCTATCCAGAAACTCCTGGAAAAAGAACTGATCGTGATTACCGGCCGTAGCGAAGACCAGCCCGGCAAACCGCTGCTGTACGCCGTTTCCCGTTCCTTTATGGATTATTTCGGCATCAGCTCCGTAGCCGATCTGCCAAAGCTTAAAGAATTATTTGATGAGGAAATGGTGCAACCTACCCTCATCACCGACGATACAGCCACCCTCGGCCGGGGGGAACATAACACCCATACCGCCGAAGCTGAAACCGCTCATTCCCTGATGGTGTCAGAAGATGGTGAACTCCTGGACCCCGACCATCAGCTGGATCACCTGGCAGCAACCACCCCGGACGCTGAAGAAGAACCACCTGCCTCTGAAGATGAAGAAGTAGAACCCGATGATGAAATTGTTCGTTTTGATGATATTATTGAAGAAGTGAACGAAGAACTCGGCGGCGGAGAAGAACGTGAAAACGACACCAGCACCGCAGAAGAGGATGAGGAGGAAGAGGACGAGGATCCTTACGCAGTAAAAGATACCGCTTCCCGCATCCCCGGCGAAGAAAACGAAGATCCCGATGGTATCGTGGAAGATGTCATCTCCGGAGAAGAAGAAAAAGAAGAAGATACGGAAGACGTGAAGGAGGAAGAAGATACAGAAGAAGATGAGGACGATGGTGATAAAGACCCGGATGATATGATGGAAGATGCCATTTTAGGAGAAAAGTTGCTGGTAGTTAGCGGGCCTGGTGTGGAAGATGAGGATGATGAAGAAGATGATGACGACGATGATTATGATGACGACGACGAAGAAGACGATGAAGATGAAGAAGATGAAAATGACGACAATTCCGGAAAAAAATAAAGAAACAGCGGCTCATCGAAGCCGCTGTTTTATTTAAAAGAACTCAAAGTAATCAGTATAACCAGGTTCATCCCGGGTAAAACAACCTCCGCTACAATCCGGCAATCACCTGGGCAAAGAGCCCGCTCAGCAATTTATCCGCCTTACCGGCTACCGCAATAATTTCTTCAATAGAAACCGCGTGCAGGTTATCAGGATCGCATTCATCTGTTACTACCGATACGGCTGCGCAAGGCAACTGCAGCTGATTGGCCACAATTACTTCCGGCACGGTACTCATGCCCACCAGGTCGGCGCCTATCATGCGGAGGAAGCGGTATTCCGCCCTAGTTTCCAGGTTGGGACCCATAACGGATACGTATACACCCTTTTTTAATGAAGCGCCCAGTGAAGCGGCAGCCATCTCTAATTTAGCGCCCAGCTCCGGGTTGTACGGGCAGCTCATATCCGGGAAGCGCGGGCCGTATGCCGGCGAGTTGAGGCCGCGCAGCGGGTTTTCCGGCTGCATATTAATATGATCATCCAGTAAAATCAGGTCGCCTTTCTTAAAACCGGGATTCATGCCACCGGCGGCATTGCTGAGCAGCAGCTGCTGAATGCCCAGCGCTTTCATTACCCTTACCGGGAAAGTAATTTGCTGCATTGTATAGCCTTCATAGTAATGAAAGCGGCCCTGCATGGCTATTACCGGCGTATTGCCGATATGCCCGAGGATCAGGTGGCCTTTATGTGATTCTACGGTAGATTCCGGGAAATGAGGAATTTGCTGGTAGGGAATGGAATGGGCTATTTTGATATGATTTACCAGTTCCCCGAGACCCGTGCCCAATACTACGCCCACACGCGGCTGTTCGAAGGAAAAGGATTGCAGATAGGTAGTAGCCGCAGCTATTTGTTGCAGTAACAGGTGCATACGTTTGTTGAATTTGCTGCAAATTAATTCCCTTTGCGCGCAATCACATAAAACAGGGGCGGAAAATATCTTTTAATCCATAGCAGGATCTTTTCTTCCCGTGCGATCAGCACTATTTTTTTTCGTTTATGCATGGCCTTTAGGATCTGCCGCGCGCAGCGGTCTACGGGTATGCCGTTTGCCTGGCCGGGGTCCATTTTTCCGTAAGGCTCGCCGTTGCCGGTGATGGCAGAATAGGTAATGGGCGTGTGTATGCGGCCCGGGCAAACAATGGTGGTATATAACCGGGGAATGGGTTGTTCGGTTTGCAGGGTTTCAAAATACCCTTGCAGCGCGTGTTTGGCGGCATTATACCCGGAGCGCCAGGGATAGCCCATGAGGCCGGCCATGCTGCTGATCACAATGACCTGGCCGCTGCCCTGTTCTTTAAAATGAGGCAACAGGGCTTTGGTAAGCATTACCGCGCCAAAGAAATTCACTTCCATCAGCTGGCGGATGGCTGCTACGGAAGTATCTATCAGTTTGGACCGTTGGGTAACGCCGGCATTATTCACCAGCACATCTATCTTTCCGAAAAACTGAAGCGCGCGCTGGGCGCCTTCATTTACCTGGGTTTCATTGGTTACGTCCATCAGCAATATTTCGCAATGGGGCGTATGCAGCAGGCATTGGTTGCGTACTGCTTCCAGGGCGGACTGGTTCCTTGCTGCGAGGATCAGCCGGGCTTTTTCTTTTGCCAGCAAAAGCGCCAGCTCCTGGCCTATCCCTGAGCTGGCGCCTGTAATTAATATTACTTTATCCGTAAAGTGCATTCAACGGGTGTATTTATTACTTTAAAGGTACCACTTTGATGTTTTTCCATCTTACCTTGATACCGCCACCGGAGTGGATCTGCAGGGCTATCTGGCCATTGGCCGCGCCAATCTTATCATCTTTCAGGGTAATCATTTCATGACCATTGAGCCAGGTGGTTACATTGTCGCCCTGCACCTTTATTTTCATGGTATTCCATTCGCCCATTTTCAGGAACTTTTCTTTCTCTTTGTCGGGCTGAATGAGCCATCCACGGCCGTACGATTCGTAGATACCGCCGGTATGCATATCAGGCGGCGCTACTTCTGCCTGCCAGCCGGTGATTTTGGTGCCTTCCAGTGAGGAGTGGAAAAATACGCCGCTGTTGCCATTGGCTTCCTGTTTGAATTGTACGGTCAGCTCAAAATCCTTGTATTGGCCGTCAGTAGCCAGGTAGCCATATTCTTTATCCGGACCGCTTTCGCAGATCAGCTCCCCGTTTTCCACGTACCATTTCTCTGTACCATGTATTTTCCAGCCATCGAGATTTTTACCGTTGAACAGAGATTGTGCCTTCTGCGCGTATGCGCCGGAACCCAATAACAGGGCGGTTCCCAGTAAACAATTGAAAAAGGTTTTTTTCATAACACTGCTAAGATTTAGTGATTTTCAGGTGAATGAAGATCAGTCATTGATCTATAAAAAAAAGTCCCCCGGTAAAACCGGAGGACTCCAATATAAGGTCAAATTCCTGAATTATTAAATCAGAAAACTATCTTGCTATATTCACTGCTCTTTTCTCACGAATTACAGTTACTTTAATCTGGCCGGGATACTGCATTTCTGTTTGTATCTTATTGGCGATTTCGAAAGATAAGCGGTCTGCATCTCCATCGGAAACTTTATCACTTTCTACGATGATACGCAATTCCCTACCTGCCTGGATAGCATAGGCTTTTTCCACACCATCGTGGGCGAGCGCCAGGTTTTCCAGGTCCTTGATACGTTGCAGGTAGCTTTGCATGATTTCGCGGCGTGCGCCTGGGCGGGCGCCACTGATCGCATCACATGCCTGAACGATGGGGGAAATTACATATTGCATTTCCATTTCATCGTGGTGGGCGCCGATGGCGTTTACCACTGCGGCGTGTTCGCCATATTTTTCAGCGAGCTTGGCGCCGAGAAGGGCGTGGCTCAGTTCAGTTTCTTCATCAGGTACTTTACCGATATCGTGCAGTAAGCCGGCACGTTTGGCCAGTTTAGGGTTCAGGCCCAGTTCAGCTGCCATTACCGCGCAAAGGTTAGCGGTTTCTTTGGAGTGCATGAGCAGGTTCTGACCATAGGAAGAGCGGAAACGCATCTTACCTACCAGGCGCACCAGTTCTTTATGCAGGCCGTGGATACCCAGTTCTATTACGGTTCTTTCACCGATATCCATTACCTGTTCTTCCAGTTGTTTCTTGGTTTTTTCCACCACTTCCTCGATACGTGCAGGGTGGATACGTCCGTCCTGAACAAGGCGTTGCAGGGATAAACGGGCAATTTCACGACGTAACGGGTCGAAGGAAGATAATACGATGGCTTCAGGGGTATCGTCTACAATCAGGTCCACACCGGTAGCCGCTTCAATAGCGCGGATGTTACGACCTTCACGGCCAATGATCTGGCCTTTGATTTCATCGCTTTCCAGGGTAAATACGGTGATGGTATTTTCAATGGTTTGCTCTGCAGCAGTACGTTGAATAGACTGGATAATGATTTTCTTTGCTTCCTTGTTCGCTTTTAATTTAGCGTCTTCAATAATTTCCTGGATATGAGAGAGGGCCTGTGAGCGGGCTTCTTCTTTTAAACTCTCTACCAGTTGGTGTTTCGCTTCATCTGCTGTTAAGCCGGCCACTTTTTCGAGGCGGCGGATATGCTCTTCCTGGTGTTTTTCCAGTTCAGTGCGTTTGATGGTTACCAGTTCCATCTGACGGTTCAGGGTTTCCTTGATCGCGTCATTTTCATTTAACTGCTTCTGGATTTGCTCGTTTTTCTGGTTTAATGCCTGTTCCTTCTGTTTGATGCGGTTTTCCGATTCTCCCAGTTTCTGGTTGCGCTGCAATACGTCTTTTTCGTATTCGCTTTTTAGTTGCAGGTATTTTTCTTTGGCTTCCAGCAGTCTGTCTTTCTTGAGGTTTTCCGCACTGATCTGTGCATCTGCAATGATTTTTTTAGCCTGTAGTTCAGCTTCGTCTATCTTATGCTGCGTATTTTTGGCAAAAATCACCTTACCTAGCACAATCCCAATGATCAATGCCACTACTGCAGCTATTGTCGTGATAAGTGTAACATCCATATGAATTATTTATACTTGATTTATGTAGTATCCTCATACCCATATCGCTGCTAAAACACGACAGGGGCGAGAACTGACCCGCGAAAATACAAAAAAATAGCAGTTAAAGCGTCTTTGATACGTGATAATTAGCCAATTAGCTAATTCATTGTTAAGCAATGGGTAACGTGATCAACCCAATGCCTGGTTGATAATTTCTTCCAGCTTTTCCAGCTTCTCCTGCAAAAAAGGCGCAGTGCTAGCCTGGGCTTTACCGCCGCTGGTAACAGGATGTGTGGCGTACATGATAAGGGCCATAGCAATATAGTCCTGCAGGTCTTTTCCTGCATAGGAAGTTTTAAAATCGACGATCTTCTCATTCACTTCTTTCATAATACGACGTACTTCCGCTTCTTCTTCCGGTTTGATCTTGATCCGGTAAGAGCGGTCGGCTACGATAATATTAACAGGAATGAGTTGCTCCATGATGTATGATTTTAGTTCAGCTGTTCAGCAAAGCGATACAACGGTCAATTTCTTTAATGTAATCATTGATCTTGCCGCGGATCTCTTTTTTAAACGCTTCGTCTTCTGCTGCTATGGTGGTGCCGCCCTGGGCGGTGGATGCAATTTTCATCAGTTGCAGTCTTTCCTCCAGTCCCTGTACCGCCTGTTGCTGCTGTTGCAGCTCCCGTTGCTGTATGCTCACTTCTTCTTTCAGCAATGCATTCTCAGCCTGCACCTGCTGGAGTTTTTTTACCAGCAGGTGCAATTTCTCTTCTACACGTTGAATGTATTGCTCCAGAACCATTTCATTTACTTATTTTCTTATCTCCGCCTGTAACTGCGTTTCAAACGTTTTGATAAGTTTGTCCATTACACTGTCAATTTCTTTATCTGTCAATGTTTTCTGAGCGTCCAGGAAGGTAAAGCTCACGGCGTAAGACTTCTTATTAGCGCCCAGTTTTTCACTCTCAAATACATCGAACAGATTTACCTGTTGTAACAGGCCGGATTTCACGCTGCGTGCTGCTGTTTCCACGGCGGCAAACTTAACCTGTTTGTCCAGCACCAGTGCCAGATCCCTTCTAACTGCCTGGAATTTCGGTATTTCCTTGTAAAAGTTATCACTTTTTTGCAAGAGTCCCAGTATTTTATCCCAGTTGAAGCTGGCAAACCATACGGCCTGGCGGATATCAAACTGCTTCAGTTTAGCTGTGGGTACGCCTCCCAGTGTGGCCACCACCTGGTTTTTCACCTTAATATCCCAGGATGGCTGGAGGCCCGGTTCGGTGCTTTCCGCCCAGGTGAACTGCTTGTAACCCAGTTGCTGCAGGATATTGATCACAAAACCCTTCAGGAAGTAAAAGTCAACCGGGCTGGATTTGTGCATCCAGGTTTCCGGCGTTTTTTTACCGGTAAGATATAATACCAGGTGATTGTTTTCGCCATAGCCCTTTTCCAGTACCTGGTAGGTTTTACCAAATTCGAAGAACAGGAGGTCTTCATTTTTGCGGTTCAGGTTATGGGCAATGCTTTCCAGGCCGGTTTCCAGCATGGACGGGCGCATGATGTCCAGTTCCACGGTAAGACTGTTCATCATTTTCACCGCATGTTCCAGCACTTCCGGCGTATAGTATTTACTGTTAGTGATAGAATTGGTGAATATTTCGTTGAACCCGTTGCCGGCGAGATAATCCGCAATTTTCTCCTTCACCCTTTCCCCGTCTGGTTGGGAGGAGAGGGCGGGTGAGATCGCTATTTTGGAAGGTATTTCTATGTTATCGAGGCCGTCTATGCGCATTACTTCTTCCACCAGGTCGGCCGGCAGGCTGATATCCGGTTTGCTGAAGGGCACGGCTACACGCAGTCCTTCGGCGGTTTCGGACAGGATGTCGAAGCCCAGGCTGCGCAGGATGTTTTTGATCTTATCGTCGGGGTAGTTGCCGCCGCTGAGTTTACGGATATAGCTATACGTAGTTTCCACCTGTGTTTTTACTTTTACAGATGGGTATACGTCGATGATCTCAGATGCTGCTTTCCCGCCGCTGAGTGTACAGATGAGGTCTGCCGCCCGTTGCAGGGCGAATACCACGTTGGAGATATCCACACCTTTTTCAAAACGGGTGGCCGCATCGGTACGTAAACCATGACGGAAGGAGGTGGTACGGATGCCACCGGCGCTGAAAAAGGCGCTTTCCAGGAAAATGTTGTGGGTGGTATCGGTAACGCCGGAGTGCAATCCGCCGAAAACGCCTGCTATGCACATGCCTTCGCCGGCGCCGTTGCAGATCATCAGGTCGGTCGCATCCAGTTTTCTTTCTTTCTCATCCAAAGTAACAAAAGGAGTGCCCTGCGGGAGGTTTTTCACCACAATGGCATTGCCTTTTACCGCTGCAGCATCAAAAGCGTGCAGGGGTTGACCGGTTTCATGCAGGATGAAATTGGTGATATCCACAATGTTATTAATGGGACGAACGCCAATGGCGGTGAGCCTGGCTTTCAGCCATTCGGGGGATGGCGCCACCTGTACGCCGGTAATGGAAATACCGCTGTACCGGGGGCATGCATCTGTATTTTCGATGGTAACGCTGATGGCTAAAGGAGTATCTGCTTTGGGCAGGGCCTTTATTTCAGGCAGCTGTACCTGGTATTTATGCGTATGTTCCAGGTTATTGAGGAAAGCGCAAACATCTTTGGCCACGCCGATATGGCTCATGGCGTCCATGCGGTTGGGCGTAAGGCCAATTTCAAAGATGAAGTCCTGAGCGGGTTTAAATACTTCGCTGGCGGGAGTGCCCGGCTGCAGGGAGGCGTCTAGTACGAGGATGCCGTCGTGACTGCTGCCCAGCCCGATCTCATCTTCTGCACAAATCATTCCCTGGCTTTCTTCTCCACGGATCTTTGCTTTTTTCATGGTCAGCGGTTCGCCACCCAGCGGGTAAATGGTGGTACCAACAGGGGCCACTACTACTTTTTGTCCTGCTGCCACGTTGGGAGCGCCGCAAACGATGTGCAGGGGCTCGCCGTTGCCGGTATTAACGGTGGTGAGTGTCAGCTTGTCTGCATTGGGGTGTTTTTCTGCCGTCAGTACTTCTCCGATCACTAATCCAGCCAGACTTCCCTTTACTGCTTCAAATTTCTCCAGGCTTTCTACCTCCAGGCCTATTCTGGTTAAAATGGTAGATAGTTCCTCCGGTGTAGGCTTCACCGGTAAATAATCACATAGCCAGTTGTATGAAATCGTCATTTATCTGCTCGGTTTATATAAGTGGCGTAAAGTTAACAACTAGAATTGATTTTCGGGCTTTGCGGCTTATCCACTTTGATTCTTTGAAATTAAAAAAGCCTCAAAACCGCCACAGTGCTGTATTTTTGCAGGATGTGGAAAATCTTTTTACACAATGTGTGTGAATAATCGGACCTTTGCATGGGAATTTCCTGCGCTTTAGTGGATAACCATAGTAGTGTCAGTGGATAACTGACATTTTGCTTGTGGATAACCTGTGTATGAGGCTTAATAAATTTAATAACTAAGGAGGGGGTATTAATCGGAAAAATGCCTTTACCTTAGTTTGTACGGCTTGAAAAAGTTTACAATTTCTTAACGTAGCTATGACCCCTATAGAATGCGGGAAAATGCAGATATCGATTGTAAAAACAACAGGAAAGGCCCATTGACAGTAACCTTTTTTTAACTTTTTTTAATACACTAACCATAAATGGATCTCAATCTTAAGAAGGACCGCAATGTGCGCAGAAAACCGTCCATTGATGTGTCATCCTTGGTGTATGGCAAGATACCACCACAGGCTAAAGAATTGGAAGAAGCTGTTTTGGGAGCCGTAATGCTGGAAAAAGGTGCATTTGACACCGTTATCGAGATATTGAAAGGGGAGTGTTTTTATGTAGAAGCTCACCAGATTATTTTTAGTGCGATGACCCGCCTGGCGGGTAAGTCGATGCCGGTGGATATCCTCACCGTAACAGAAGAGCTGAAATCAATGGGCTCACTGGAACAGATCGGCGGACCATTCACCGTTATGAAGCTCACCAACATGGTGGTGTCTTCCGCGAATATCGAAGCACATGCCCGTATCATCCTCCAGAAATTTATCCAACGGGAACTGATCCGCATCTCAGGGGAAATCCTTACAGAGTCGTATGAAGACACTGCGGATGTGTTTGACCTGCTGGACAGCGCCGAATCAAAGTTATTTGAAGTAACCAATAACCACCTCCGTAAAAACTACGATTCCATCGACCGTGTACTGGTAAACACCATGAAACGTATCGAGGACCTGCGGAATAAAGGAGATGATATCACCGGGGTACCTTCCGGGTTCCCTTCACTGGACAAAGTAACCTATGGCTGGCAGTCCACGGATCTGATCATCATAGCTGCCCGTCCTTCTGTGGGTAAAACCGCCTTTGCGCTGAACCTCGCGCGAAATGCGGCCCTTCACCCCCGCTTCCCGAAAGGCGCAGCGGTATTCTCTTTGGAAATGTCGTCCGGCCAGATTGTACAACGTATCCTCTCGGCCGAGTCAGAAATAAAGCTGGAAAAGATTTCCCGCGGTAAGCTGGAAGAATATGAAATGAAGAAGCTGATGACCCACGGTATCGAACGCCTGGCAAAAGCACCCATCTTCATTGATGATACCCCGGCCCTCAACATCTTTGAACTGCGCGCCAAATGCCGCAGGCTGGTACACAACCACGGCGTAGGCGTTATCATCATCGACTACCTCCAGCTCATGAGCGGCAGCAGTGATGGCAAAGGCTCCAACCGTGAACAGGAAATCAGTAAAATTTCCCGTGACCTGAAAGGACTGGCAAAAGAACTACAGGTACCGGTGATCGCCCTCTCGCAGTTGAGCCGTGATGTGGAAAAACGTAAAGACGGTAACAAAATGCCGCAGCTGAGTGATCTCCGTGAATCAGGAGCCATTGAACAGGATGCGGACATGGTAATGTTCCTGTACCGTCCTGAATATTATGAAATCAACACCAATGAAATGGGCGAATCCAATAAAGGTGAAACCCACGTTCGTATAGCCAAGCACCGTAATGGTCAGCTGGATACCATCAAACTGAGAGCCGTACTGGAATATCAGCGTTTTGAAGATGATGGCAGCCTGGAAAACCCCGGTGGCGGCGGCAATCCCTACGCAGGTATGAACCGTAACCAACAAGGTGGCGGTGGCAACGATGAAGCGAAACTGTACATACAGAAGGGATCCAAGATGAACGACATGAACTTCGATGAAGGATTTGAAGATGCACCATTTTAGCGCATAAAAAGATATTGCTAAAAGCCGGCATCGAAATGATCGCCGGCTTTTTTTATGGGTTTCGTAAGACAAACCCGTGGAACACCAATAACAGAACAATCGATGAAACAGCTGTATTTAAAGTACAAAGGGCATTACAAAGACAATTTCAGTTTAGCCTACCCCGTAGTTATTTCCCAACTGGGACACACGTTAGTAGCATTATCAGATAGTATTATCATTGGTCATACCGGGAAAGTGCCGCTGGCGGCAGTATCCCTGGGAAATGGCTTGTTTTCCGTATTTATGGTAGCCGGTATCGGTATGTCGTACGGACTAACCCCGTTGATTGCACAGGAAAACGGCCGTGGCAACAAAGGCGCCATCGGGCATTTGCTGAGCCATAGCCTGATCATTAATATGGTGGTGGGCGTGTTGCTGTCGGCTGTTATCTATTTCGGCAGCGGCTATTTATCATTCCTGCACCAGGAAGGCGATGTAGCAGACCAGGCCCGCCCCTTCCTGCGTTTCCTGGGCTTCTCCTTTATTCCGCTGATGCTGTTCCTTTCCTTCAAACAGTTTGCGGAAGGGCTGGGGTTCACCCGTCAGGCTATGAACATCAGTATCATCGGGAACGTGCTGAATATCCTGATCGGGATTACGTTGGTGTACGGCCTGTTCGGGTTACCCCGGATGGGTGTGATCGGCGTGGGGATAGCCACTTTTACCGACCGTCTTATCATGGGGATCACGATGGCTTTTTATGTGCTACGCGCACCCCGTTTTAAACCATACCTGCAATCATTTGGGTTTAAAAACCTGAAGGCCGCGGCCATTAAAAAGATCCTGGGCATCGGTACGCCGGTAGCCCTGCAATACCTGTTTGAAGTAAGCGCTTTCAGCGGCGCCGCTATAATGGTGGGCTGGATGGGCGCTGCGGAACTGGCGGCTCACCAGATAGCGCTGAGTCTTGCTGCCATGACCTACATGATGGCCAGCGGTATTTCCGCGGCAGCAGGTATTAAAAGTGGTAATAATTTCGGGAAGAAAGACTTTGGCGCACTGCGTTTATCCGCTATCGCCAGCTATCATATGGTATTGCTGCTGATGGGCGCCGCCGCGTTGTTGTTCACACTGGGCAATCACCTGTTGCCGTCATTTTATATCCAGGACCCGCAGGTGATCCAGATCGCTTCGCGCCTGCTGATCATTGCGGCATTCTTCCAGTTGTTCGACGGCATGCAGGTGGTGGGGCTTGGTATTCTGCGTGGCCTCGGCGATGTGCGTATTCCTACCGTGATTACGTTGCTGGCCTATTGGGTGCTGGGCATTCCTTTGGGGTACCTGTTGGGGATCAAATTGGATTACGGCGTGGAAGGCGTATGGTGGGCGCTGTTGCTGGGCTTACTGGTGGCTTCTGTGCTGCTGTTTGTGCGGTTCCAGATAAAAACAAAAAAACTACGGATATCATCTGCCGGATAAAATCCGTAAACTATCTTCGCACATCAGGATAATTAAAAAAGATATGTCAGTTTTTTACGCGCCGGAAATACAGCAGGATGCCACCATGTATACGATGAATGAGGATACTTCCAAATATTGTATCCAGGTGCTTCGTTATGAAAAGGGCGATGAGGTATTGCTGGCAGATGGCCGCGGGCATAAAATCACCGCAGTAATCACCGACGATAACCGCAAGAAATGTGTAGTAAAGATCCTTTCGTCTGAAACGATGCCGGCTCCGGCGCGGGCATTGCGGATAGCCATCTCTTTTACAAAAAATGCCTCGCGTATAGAATGGTTCCTGGAAAAGGCCACGGAGATTGGTATTCAAACCATTATTCCGCTGGTAAGCCAGCGTACCGAGAAGGAAAAATTTAAGCCGGAAAGGTTGCAGAATATCCTGGTATCGGCGATGCTGCAATCGCAGCAGTTTTATTTACCGGAATTGCAGGAGCCACAGGCATTTGATAAGCTGGTGAAGAATAATAAAGATCCGCAGCGGCTGATCGCGCATTGTTTGCCGGAGCAGAAAACCCCGTTGCAACAGGTGATGCAGCCCGCAAAGGATACCCTTATACTGATTGGCCCGGAAGGTGATTTTACACCGGAAGAAATAAAGCTGGCGCTGGATGAAGGTTATGTACCGGTATCATTGGGAGATACCCGCCTGCGTACAGAAACGGCGGGCATGGTGGCGGTAACGCTCATGAATGCATGCTGATAAGTGTTTATAAAAAGAAAGGGGGAAGATGTTATTCATCTTCCCCCTTTCTTTTTATAATTATTACTGTGGGCGTAATCCCGCACAGATCTTTTTCGCAATCTTCGGCCCCTCATAAATGAACCCGGTATACACCTGTACCAGCGACGCGCCGGCATCCAGTTTTTCCTGTGCATCTTCTGCGGTGAAAATGCCGCCTACAGCGATAATGGGAATACTGCCCTGGCTGTGGGTGTGGATATAACGGATCACTTCTGTTGCTTTCTTTTTTACAGGCAAACCGCTGAGTCCACCGGCGCCGATATCATTTACTTCCGCGGCAGGCGTTTTTAATCCCGCCCGGCTGATAGTGGTATTGGTGGCTACGATGCCGGCCAGTTTTGTTTCCTTTACTATTTCAATGATATCATCCAGTTGTTCGGTAGTGAGGTCCGGTGCTATTTTAAGTAAGATGGGCTTAGGTTTCACTTTCTGCGCATTCAGCACCTGGAGGTGATGCAGCAGTTGTTTCAGCGGCTCTTTCTCCTGTAAGGCCCGGAGGTTTGGCGTGTTGGGGGAGCTTACATTTACCACGAAATAATCTACTACATCATACAGCGCATGAAAACACTTTTCGTAGTCGCTCACAGCTTCCTCATTCGGGGTCAGTTTATTTTTCCCGATGTTCCCGCCTACTATAATATTGGATTTTTTGCGTTGCAGTCTTTTTGCCGCGGCAACGGCGCCTTCGTTGTTAAAGCCCATACGGTTGATGAGGGCTTTATCTTCCGGCAGGCGGAATAACCGTGGTTGCTCATTACCCGGCTGGGGCAGTGGCGTTACAGTACCTATCTCCACAAAACCAAAACCGAGGCAGGCCAGTTCATCAATGTACTTCGCATCTTTATCGAAACCAGCTGCGAGCCCTACAGGATTGGAAAAGGTGAGTCCGAATATTTCACGTTCCAGGCCCGGGGTTTTTACCCCACAGAAGGCATTCATGATATTCTTGCCAAGTGGCAGCGAGTAAATTGTTTTCATACCACGCATTACGCTGTGGTGAATACTTTCCGGCGGATAGCGGAAAAGGAAGTTTTTGATCAGGTTGTACATTGCGGGAACAAAGATAAGCATTACCCGATTGGGAGCAAGAAGGGGGGCGAATTTTGTATGGTTTGGGGTAAGACAAAATTCGCGTAAGTGAAAATCCTTCCTATATTTGCCCTTCATCATGCTGGAGCTCCAAACATTTGAAGCATTATTTAAGGAAAACCATGCTCATTGCCTGGCCTTTGCCACTCACTACACCGGGGATGCCCATGTAGCGGAGGAAATAGTACAACAGGTATTCCTGCGGTTGTGGGAAAAAAGGGATACGATCACTATTACAGGCCCGGTGAAAGCATATTTGTTTTCCGCTATCCGTAATACCGCCATCAGCCAGTGGCGTAAGGATATTGTGCGCTCGGAAAAGGAGAACGGTTATGGGAAGGTAACAGAAATAACGGTGGGTGCGGGGGAAGAAGTGAAGGAGCTGGAGCGGTTGTACCGGCAGGCACTGGAAAGGTTGCCGGAGCGCTGCCGCGAGGTATTTATCCTCAGCCGCCAGCAGCATATGAAATATGCAGAAATAGCGGAAGCAATGAATATTTCCGTAAAAACGGTGGAAAACCAGATGGGCAAGGCCCTGAAGATCCTCCACCAGGAGTTGAAGGAATACCTGCCATTGCTGACAGGGTTCCTGTTCTAAAAATATTTCCGGTCGCATAGGGGCATCTGTATTTCCCGTGCGTCTTATTAATATAATACCGCCCGCAAGGCGGCGACTGTAAAAACTTACAACAACTAATGACACCATCTTTTCCTAACGAGGCACTGCCCGATGAGGCGCTGTATACCTTGCTCTGCAAGTATCTGCTCAATGAAGCGGATGAGGAAGAGCGTGCGTGGGTGGAAGCATGGAAGGAAACAGATCCCGGTAATATGACCCTGCTGGTGTCGCTGGGAAAAGTATTGGATACCGCTGCGGCCAATGAAAAAACAGTGGCGGCAGATACCGGTTCTGCCTGGGCGCAGCTTCGGGAAAAAATGGACGACAAGCCGGCATTAATTGCCGTCAGGTCCAAACCCCGCTTCACCTGGCTGAAAATTGCCGCTGTACTGGTGGTAGCGTTGGGCGCAGGACTGTGGTTCCTCACCCGCAATCATCCGGACCAGGTATATGCCGGCCCGGTAAGTGCGGAACTGAGCGATGGAAGCAAAATACAGTTGTCGGCCGGCGCAAGGATGGAAGTAGCCAGGGGCTTTAATGACCGCAACCGGAAAGTAACACTTACCGGTATGGCCAGTTTTGATGTAAACGGCAGCGCGGAAAACCCGTTTGTGATTATACTCGGCCGCAACGAAGTAAAGGTACTGGGTACCCGGTTTATGATCAACTATGAGCCCGGCGTCGCCACGCTGAAAGTACACGTCAGCAGCGGCAAGGTAATGGTGATCAATCATGATAAAAAAGACAGCGTGATCCTCACCGATGGCATGTTGCTGCAGCATGATAACGACAGGCCTGCTTTCCGTATCGCTTCTCACGTAACAGATATGGGTAAAAGGTCATTATCGTTCCAGGATACGCCACTTGAAGAAGTACTGCATACGATCACAGAAGTATATGATATCAAAATAGAAGTGATGGATACCGACCTGCTGAAACTGCCGGTGCGGGCCAGCTTCACAGATGAGTCAACAGAAGAAGTGATGAAATCACTGGCACTTATGCTGAACGCATCATATGAAAAAGTAAACGACCGTCAATACAAATTAAAATAAGTTTTAGCCGTCAACTAAAGCTGTAGTCACACTTTCAATTTAGCTATACTATGTCGTTAGCCTTAAAACTGCTGACGGGAATATTAATATTTAGTTTCCCCTTCCAGGTTTTTGGGTGGGACTGGCAAACAAGAGTAACGGTAGTAGTAAAGGATCAGCCCCTGGAGGCGGTATGTGGATTACTGGAAAAAGAATATGGTATTCATTTTTCATATAGCAGGGAACTTGTCAACTTGTCCCGGAAGGTTACGTTAACCGCCCACCAACAACGGCTTAAAAAATTGCTGGACGAATTGTTTTCTCCCGATGATATCCGGTTCACCCGTGTGGGGGACCAGATCATATTGTCGCCCGCGCAACGCAGCAGCCGTACTATCAGTGGTTATATTAAAGATGCGGTCAGTGGTGAAAGCCTGATTGGCGCCACGGTTTATTCTCCTGCGCTCAAACAGGGCACTACTGCCAATCAATATGGTTTTTATAGTTTAACCACGGTGAAAGATACCAACAGCCTGTTGATTTCCTACATAGGCTACAAGCCTTATCTGCAGAAGGTAACGGCTAAGGGCAACCAGATGATTAACGTTCACCTGCAGCCGCTTGGCAGTTTAAAAGAAGTAGTGATCAGCGCGAAGGAAGGCAGCAAGCTGCAGGAGCAAACGCAGATGAGCAGGGTAAACCTGAGCACCTCTGATTTGCAGGCGATGCCGCGACTGCTCGGCGAAGTGGATGTAATGCGCGCTTTGCAGTCGCTCCCGGGTGTAAGCGGAGGCCCGGACGGCGCCGGTGGTTTGTATGTAAGAGGTGGCGGTCCTGATCAGAACCTCGTGCTGATAGACGGTACCCCCGTATTTAATTTCTCTCACTTCTTCGGTGTATACTCTATGCTGAATGCCAATGTGGTAAAAACAACGGACCTGTATAAAGGCGCGTTCCCGGCGCGTTTCGGCGGCAGGATATCTTCTGTGGTGGATATTGCAATGAAAGAAGGAGATATGAAAGCCTTTCACGGAGATGCCTCCCTCGGGTTCATTGCGGCTAAGTTTAATATCGAAGGACCGATTGTAAAAGACAAAACATCCTTTATGTTTTCTGCCCGCCGGTCTTATCCGGATCTGCTGATCAATGCAGCATTACAGGCAGAAAAGACATTGGGTGATGATGGCGATTTCAAGGCATTCTTTTTTGATGTCAATGCAAAAGTGAATCATATATTTTCTCCCAAAGACCGGCTCTTTTTAAGTTTTTATAAGGGAGAAGATAACCTGTTGCTGAAACAGACAACAGACGATACTTCCCGCATCATCAATTCGTCGAAATATATCGGTGAAAGCCTCCGCTTCCGGCTGGGATGGGGCAATACAATCGGGGCTATACGATGGAACCACATCTACAGCCCCAAACTGTTTTCCAATGTAACCCTGAACTATTCTCAATACGAATTTTTCACAGAGATCGAACATAAATATAAGCTGGCGGCTTCCGGTGAAAAGTCGGATGTATACGGACGATATAACTCCGTGATGGAGAATAATGGCGGCAGGATAGATTTTGACTACCGCCCGGATCCCCGCCACTCCGTTCGCTTTGGCGCTATCACCACCGTGCATAAGTTTAAGCCCGGCTACTCCACTTTCGAAGACAGGGATAGCCATGTAATACCGCTGGATACGATTGATGCATCGATGAAGGTAACCGGTTATGAATTGTCTTTGTATGCGGAAGATGACTGGCAGATCCGGCCTGATTTTTTTGCCAATATAGGCATGCACGCGTCTGCATTTTTGGTGGAAGGCCGCTTTTATTATTCCCTGCAACCCCGGCTGGGACTGCGTTACCTATTGCCACGCAACTGGGCTGTGAAGGCGGCTTTCACACATATGACGCAGTATATTCACCTCTTGTCCGGCGATGGCGCCACGTTGCCTACAGATATATGGGTGCCTTCCACACAACATGTGGCGCCTATGTTTTCACGGCAGTTAGCTGCCGGCATAGCTAAAACTACCGCCAACCTGAAGTATGAATTTTCACTGGAAGGATATTTCAAATCCATGCACAACGTGATTGAAACCAGGGAAACCAATGGTATTATTACCCCCGCCACCACGCGGTGGGATGAAAACGTAACGGTGGGTAAAGGCTGGAGCTATGGTGCGGAATTAATGATGCAGAAGAAAAAAGGCAGTACCACGGGATGGGTGGGTTATACCCTGGCCTGGTCTACCCGCCGCTTCCCCGATGTGAATAACGGGGAGATTTATCCTTATAAATTTGATCACCGGCATGATATTGAACTGGTGCTGGTACAGCAACTGGGGAAACAATGGGAACTTTCTGCCTCCTGGCATTTTAACAGTGGTACGCCGTTTACTTTGCCGGTATCCACTTATGCGGCAACAGAGGGCGCTTCACCCTGGGAGCCGGGTACCGGGAATACCAGTATCGATCATTTCGATAACCGGAATAATTACCGGGGCTCGGCTGTTCACCGGCTGGATGTAGGGGTTACCTGGAGTAAGCAGAAAAAGCACTGGACACGGAGCTGGAACCTGAGTGTGTTTAATGCCTACAACCGGAAGAATCCTTATTTCTATTTTATCAGTGGAGATGCTGCCGGACAGAAACGGTACCTGTCGAAAGTAAGCATTCTGCCTATATTGCCCAGTATTACTTATTCAGTTAAGTTTTAAAGAGATGTGTATGAAATATTTTTTCGTAGGTGCGATCGGGTTATTCATGCTATTGAGTGCATGTGAAAAAAGGGAAGAGATCAGGTTGCCTTATGAAGGCGATAAAATAGTGGTGAACACACTGATACAGCCGGATAGCGTTATCTATATCCGGGTAACGCGCAGCGTGCCTTCCAATGTATACAACGATGCCGGGTATAACGACATCCCCGGCGCCACCGTAACGCTTACAGCAAACGAGGCATCGGTATTGCCGTTGCAGGTACAAACAATTAAAGGGCTCTCCTATTATGTTTCCAGTCAGAAAGCCATACTCGGGCAGCAATACAAAGTGGCCGTATCCGCGGCGGGATTACAATCAGTAACGGGTACGGATACACTGCCGCCGGCACCGTTGGTGTCTAAGCCAGGTGCGCAGCGCGGCAGCAGCCGGGTACAGTTTACACTACAGGACATGCCCGCCTCCGCCGATTATTACCGGATCCGTATTTATATGACAGATGCCGCCACCGGGCTGGGCGCCTTCCTGCTTTTCAGGCTGGATCCCGCCTTTAATAATAACATGGTTGAATACTTTTCCAAGGGCAATTACAACAGCCTGATCATGAACGATGAACGCTTTAACGGTAAACCGGTAAACTTCGTTTTACAAACAGCGGATCCCATCATGAACGCCGGTGAAATAACGGTAGAAGTAAGCGCGCTGACCAACAACACCTACCGGTACTTTAGTACCCTGGCGGCACAAAGAGACGCCGGAACGACCCTGGGTTCCCATGTAAGGGTGTTTACCAATGTTACAAATGGCTACGGCATTGTTGGCGGTATAAATACCAGGAAGATGATAGTTAAGATACCGTAATTTTCTGTTGCCGGCTTACCGGCTGACGCGATATAACATAGATAAATAAGATAATATCACAGTTAAAACGTCGCGGCTTAAAGAAACGGCCATGCTTTAAGCCGTTTTACCTCCCTATATTAATACTTCGCTATATTTTTGTTACCCCGTTTTTTATCTTAAAAACCTGCTCTATTTTTAGGATATATATTTTTATATGCCTGAACAATTCCCCGTTGATCTTATTCAGCGGCTACGTACTGGTGATTTTAAGCTATTTGAGCTGATTTTCAATACTTACTGGGAAGAACTGTATGCCTACGCAGCAAAGGTTACGGGTAGTGAAGAGGATGCCCGTGATATCATACAGGACTTGTTCGCCAGTATCTGGGAGCGCCGGCAGCAGCTGGAGCTGCATACCCATATCCGTTACTACCTGTTTAGTGCGGTAAGGAAACAAATCCTGCGTAAGTTCCGCGACGACGGATTAAAAGAAAAACATCTCGAAAAATTTATCACCCATAGTGAGCTACGCTCGGAGCTTACCCTTAATTCCCTGATCCATAAAGATATTCTGAACCAGCTGCAGCATGACCTGCAACACCTGCCGGAAAAAGAAAGACAGGTATTTGAATGGTACCACTTTGATGAACTGAGCATCCGCGAAATAGCCATGATGCATGGTACTGCCGAGCAAACGGTGCGTAACCAGCTTGGAAACGCCTACAAGAAAGCCCGCCCACTGCTGAACCGCCTGTTAATGTTCCTCTGATTTTTCCCTCCCGTGTTACCTTAATGTTAAGCCCGGATTCCCGATAGTTAAAAAGGATGGTTTATGCAACTTAGTCATAAACATCACACCTTGATCCGATCAAAAATAAATGCACTCATCGGTAAATACCTGGATGGCAAAGCTACCCCGGAAGAGGAGCAATTGCTTACCCACTGGCTGGATGCACTGGCGGAAGATGCCCCTCCGGCAACGGGGCAGGATCCCCGCAGCCGGGAACAGCTGCGCCGCAGCATTTTAAAGGTCATAAAGCAACGTACAGGCCGTCCGGCTACCATGTATCCTATATGGAAGAAGATGGCCGCTGCAGCAGCTGTATTGCTGCTGGTGGGCATAGGCAGCTGGTGGATGATGAACCACCGGCCATCCCAAAAGATCGCCTGGCAGGAACTGCGTACGGCCATCGGGGAAAAGAAAATGCTGTTGTTGCCAGACAGCAGCCGGATCTGGCTGGGAGCTAATGCCGTACTGAAATACCCGGATCATTTTACGGATACCAGGCAGGTGCAGCTGGTATCGGGAGAAGCATTTTTTGATATAGCGCTTGCGCCCGGCCAACCTTTCAGCGTTACCACCGATAGCCTGCAGGTGCAGGTATTGGGCACCTCGTTTCACATCAGGGCCTATCCCCGGCAGCTGCTGGAAATAGGGGTGAGTACCGGGAAAGTGAGCGTTAACAAAGGCGGCCAGGTAATGGGCATCTTAACAGCTAATCAATTACTGCAGGTTAACAGAAATAATTATACTTTCTCTCAGCTGTCTGTATCCTCACCGGATATCAACGGCTGGAAGCAGGATAAAATAGTGTTCGATAATATGCCCGTTATGGATGCACTGCTATTACTGGAGAATTATTATCCGGTAAAATTCCACGTTAAAAGGGCAATTGACAGGCAAATTAGCGGATCGCTCAATATGCACTTAACGATTGCGCAGATCATAAATGTACTGGAAGATCTTACGGATCATCAGCTGAAAATAACACCTGCCGGCGCAGGAAATTATACTATAGATCAATAAATATTTATTCCCTGAACTGAAATTAAAACACCGGTTATGAATGTACGTAGTACTCACTTGCGTACAAGGATTTCTGTGAAACAGATATTTCTTGTAGCGCTTATGCTGTCGCTATGCGGCAGCGTCATGTCCCAGCAAAAAACAGCCATCGTGCAGGAGCTGCATATCACAGCAGGCCCGCTTGCAGATGCGTTGAAAATGCTGCAAAAACAAAGCGGCGCCGACATTGTTTACGATGCCGCTTTATTAAAGAACCTGACGGTAAAAACACAGGACTTCCGTTCACAGCCTATAGAAGAAGTGCTGCGCACTTTGCTGAAAGGAAGCGGGTTCCAGTTCTCCGCCACAGAAGGCGTGTACATCATTAAAAAAGAAAAGAACAAAACAACCGTAACCGGTAAAGTTACCGATGAAGAAACCGGTGTAGGTTTACCCGGTGTAAGCGTCCTGGTAAAAGGAAATACACAGGGCAGCATCACTGATCCAAACGGCGCTTTCTCTTTACAGGCAGACCACACCAGCGACACCCTGTTATTTACTTCCCTCGGATATAAATCTACCCGTTTGGTATTAAACGGGCAGCAACGGGTAGCTATAAAACTGAAATCCGATGCCAGCCTGTTAAGCAGCGTGGTAGTGGTAGGTTATGGTTCCACCACCAAAGGCGATCTTACCGGGGCCGTTTCCCATGTAGGCGCCGAAAACTTTAACAGCGGCGTATTCAGTTCCCCCGAACAGCTGTTACAGGGAAAGGTACCTGGTCTGAACATTACCCGCAGCGGCGATCCAAACGCTACACCGGCGGTGATCCTGCGCGGTCCGTCTACTTTCCGCGACGGAGAAGCACAGCAACCTTTCTATGTAATTGATGGAGTACCGGGCGCCAATATCCAGCTCGTATCTCCTTCGGATATCGTATCAATGGACGTGCTGAAAGATGCGGCATCTACTGCTATTTATGGCGCACGCGCTGCAAACGGCGTAATTATGATCACTACCCGCCGCGCGAAATCCGGTCAAAGCTGGATCAGCTACAACGCCTATGTGGCCAATGAGCGCATCTCCAATTCCATCGACATGATGTCCAGCGAAGAGCTTACGAAATACCTGCAGGACAATGGCAAAAGCATCACACCGGCTTATGATGATAAGGCCAACAACGACTGGCAGAAACTCGTTACCCGCAATGGTTTGTCGCACAGCCATAACATTTCGTTTGGCGGCGGCAATGAGAAAACAGTATTCGACGGAAGCGTAAACTACCTGCAGAATAATGGTATCATGCAATCGTCATCACTGGAACGGCTAAACGTAAGAGCCAACCTGGAACAACGTGCGTTCAACGACCTGTTGAAGCTGAACCTCTCCATCAGCAACAGCTTAAGCACACAAAACCAGATCCCGGAAGCGGTGTTTATGAACATGCTGAACTATATGCCTACCGTGAATATCTTTAACCCGGATGGTACTTATAAAGAAGATTTCTCGCGTACGCGCAACTACCTGAACCCGGTATCTCTCATCAAAAACAACAGCGACCGCACCAAAGACAAGATCATGCTGGGCAATGCCCGTGCTGAACTGAACCTGTTGCCAGGCTTGCGTTACACACTGAACCTGTCTATGCAGGACGAGCAGATCAACCGGGATATTTATAATAACCGCGCATCCGGTCTTGCACAGGGCGTTAACGGAAGAGCTACCCGCAGCGCCTATACGAATACACGTAAAGTGCTGGAAACCTATTTCAACTACGATGTGCTTTTTGGTAAACACGACCTGCGTTTACTGGCCGGTTACTCCTGGCAGGAAGATCGCCGCGGCGATGGATTCCAGACCTCTAACCAGGGCTTTGTATCTGATGCCACACAAGGTGATAACCTGGGCCTCGGAAGCCCCGATGGCGCCTTCCAGCCTAACTTTGGCGCTACCCGCATTCAAACCCTGCGCTTCATCTCCTTTTATGCAAGAGCCAATTACCAGTTTAATGAAAAGTACCTGTTGATGGCTTCCGTAAGAAGAGATGGTTCTTCTGCCTTTGGCGCAAATAACCGCTGGGGATATTTCCCGGCTGTATCTGCCGCCTGGAAAATGAATAAGGAAAGCTTCCTCTCCGGCGTGTCCTGGATAGAAGATCTTAAACTGCGTGCAGGCTATGGCGTTACCGGTAACTCACTTGGCTTCGATCCGTTGATAGCCACGCTCCGCTACGATATCACCGGTAAATTTTACAACAATGGTAAACTGATCAACGCCATCGGACCGGTACAGAACGATAACCCCAACCTGAAATGGGAACGCACCGGGATGGCTAATATAGGAATGGATTTCACCACATTGAGAGGACGCCTGGGCTTTGCTGTGGACTATTACGACAAACGTACCACCGACCTGATCTACTCTTACAATGTACCCGCTACCCAGTATTTTGTTGGTAACATGCTGGCAAACGTAGGCTCTATGAGCAATAAGGGGATTGAGTTCCAGGTGAACGCAGTACCGGTGAAAACGGCCAGTTTCAACTGGACTACCTCCGCCAATATTGCGCATAATAAAAACCGGGTGCTCTCCCTCTCCAACGATATTTTCTCCGTGAAATATATTGAAACCGCAGAACTGGGCGGAAGAGGACAATCAGGCAATAAATCACAGCGGGTGGAAGGCGGATATGCACTGGGTTCTTTCTACCTCTGGCAATACGTGGATAAAAACGCTGCGGGTCTTTCACAATTCCGTGATGCCAAAGGCAATCTCGTTACCGGCCCCACTTCCACCGACCGCGTATACACCGGGGATGCACAGCCAGCGTTTACCTACGGCTGGAGCAACAGCTTTACCTGGCGTAATTTTGATGCCAACATCTTTTTACGTGGCGTATCAGGAAACAAGATACTCAACGCTACACTGGCTAACCTGAACGCGCCTTATGAAGCCGGTATTATCAACATCCCGCAGTATTCCAAACAGGAGTCGCCAGGTGATGTGAATGCACCTTACATTTCTTCCCGCTACCTGGAAAATGGTTCTTATCTCCGGCTCGATAATGCTACTATTGGCTACACGGTTCCCATGCATAATAAGTATCTCAGGAAACTACGTTTATACGTTTCCGGTAATAACCTGTTCGTCATTACCGATTATTCCGGTATTGATCCGGAAATCAATATGGGCGGACTTACGCCGGGAATTGACAACAGCAATTTTTATCCCAAGACACGTTCTTTCCTCTTTGGTTTAAACGCAACATTCTAAAAACTGACGGTTAAAAATAGCGACATGAAAAATATTTTTATCACAGGAATAGCACTCAGTTTTACATTACTTTCCGCCTGTACAAAGCTGGATGTAAATGTGGAATCTGAATATGTAAAGGAAAATTTCCCCACCACGCCCGATGGCTTTATCGCCGCATCCGGACCTATTTATACACAGCTGAGTGGTGGATACGCTGTGGACTACTGGCGCATGCAGGAACTCTCTACCGATGAAGCCATTATCCCCGCCCGTGGTGGCAACTACGTGGATGGAGGGGTGTATGCGCAGCTGCACAGGCACTCCTGGACAAAAGATCATACCACAGTGAAAAATGTGTGGAGCTGGGCTTTCGGCGGAGTGAACACCTGCAACCGTATTCTCGCGCTTTTTGAAAAGGCGCCCGACAGTGATTCCAAACCGCTGGCAATGGCCGAGGCCCGGGCGATGCGTGCGTTGTATTACTTTTACCTGATGGACCTTTATGGTAAAGTGCCCATCATCACTACTTTTGGTAATCCAACACCACCCGAACAATCTACCCGTGAAGAGGTATTTAATTTTATAGAGAAGGAATTGAAAGATGTATTGCCATTGCTGAGAAGGGAAAGAGGACAAGTTACCTATTCCAAACCTACAGCATGGTTTGCTTTTACACTGCTGGAAAAAATGTACCTCAATTCAATGGTATATACAGGCAAACCCCGGTATAATGAAGTGGTGGCAATGGCAGATAGTATCCTGACCGGCAGTAAGTATGTGCTCGATGATAACTACACCAGCATTTTTATGCCTGATAACGGACCCGCTATCATGGAAACCATTTTTGCTATTCCTTATGATGGATATGTGATCAAAGGCAACCAGTTTTCCCGTTTCGGATTACATCCAAACCTGGTCGCAAAATACTCATTGCCTTTCCGTCCAAGTATTGCTATGAGTACCATCGGTTCCTTCTATGATAAATTCAATTTAACAGGAGATGTCCGTAACAATACCTGGCTGGAAGGACCGCAGTTCAACCCGGACGGCGCCCCCATCATGATCACCACTACTAATAAAGGGCTAAACGATAAGTATACCGGCTCCGAACCTACGAAGGAAATCAAATGGCAGCTCACCTTCTCTAAAACCATGACCTTACGTGTAGATACCACCATGGATATTGGTAATGACGAACTGGCAAAAGCCTCCGGTGTGCGTTCCATTAAGTACTATCCTGATAAAAACACAGAACCTTCTGAGCGGAACTCCAATAACGATGTGCCCGTTTTCAGGCTGGCAGATGTGATGCTCATGAAGGCAGAAGCCATTCTGAGGGGAGCTGCTCCCACAGCGGTAAAAGGAGAATTGCAGGATGCCGATGTATTGGTGAATAAGATCCGCACCCGGGCACATGCGCCATTGGTAAGCGGCATCAACCTCAGCGGCCTGCTGGAAGAACGCGCCCGGGAATTCGCCTGGGAAGCGTGGCGCAGGAATGACATGATCCGTTTTGGTGTATTTGAAAGCGCCTGGGGTTTTAAATCAGATGCAAATATCTTACACCGTATTTACCCTATACCTGTAGATGAAATCACGTTGAATCCAAAGCTGGTGCAGAATCCAGGCTACTAATAACTACAACTGATACAAGCTGTTTAAAGCGGTATTTTCCTGCCTCCGGGCAAGGAAATACCGCTTTTTCCCTTTTGCGTAAGTCGTTTTCCTGATCCGAGCATTCACCCCCAATTTCCTGCTGTACTTTTGTGAGATGTAAATAATACCCCGGAGTTATTAGCCATACATAGTCAATACATCCGTTGTTTGCCACCACCATTTTCTAAGGTAAAGAGTGATGAATTAAGTCCTGACAGCGGCCCTGACCGGCCGCTGGAGGCACAAACCCATAGGCCCATGTGTAATTACCAGACATTATACCACGGCGCTGCAGGATATGTGATCCGCTGCCCGCACTGCAAAGGCATTCAGTTAGCTTTTGGTACAACGGTTGTTAACCTTGATATCACCGAATTTGAATGCTTCAAAAAAATGGTCAACCGGCTATCGGATGACCATTACCATACCTCAGAAAATGAGAAGATGATTTGTTTACCCCTGCCGGCCGATCATGTAATGATGTTGGTAACCCCCGCTGAAATAACTGCGCTGGCAAATATAACAGCGGAAGTACAGGCATTGATCGATGCATACGACATCCTGGAAACGTCCTCCGGATGCGAGTCTGCCGGCTAGTGATGAAAGCCTCCGCCTTCTTTTTGTGAAAGGGGTGTTCTTACCGGGTTTTCTTCAAAATATTTTACAGCGCGCGTATAATCCTGGATCAGCATATCAGCCATATCCCGGCTGAAACCGTGACGTATCAATATGCGCTGTACTACAATGTCGCTGGCGCTTCCGGTGAGTGGATAAGATGCGATCTGCCAGCCGCGGGAACGGATTTTATCAGAGATGTCGTACAATGTAAAGCCATGATCGCCCGGCTTCAATGTCCAGCAGGCGCCGGGAAGACCGCCTTTACCATTGTAAAGGATCTCAAAGTGTCCCAGTTTTTCGATGGCCGCTGAAATATATTGCGCGTGATCCAGGCATGCCTGTTGCAACTTCGCATATCCTTCCCTGCCATGCCGCAGCAGGTTATAATATTGCGCTACAATTTGTCCGCCGGGCCTGGAAAAATTTAATGCAAAGGTGGGCATATCTCCTCCCAGGTAATCTACCCGGAAAATCAGTTCTTCCGGCAGGTCTTCTTTCTCACGCCATACTACCCACCCCACACCTAATGGACTCAGCCCGTATTTATGGCCGGAGGCATTAATGGATTTTACCCGTGGAATACGGAAGTCCCATACCAGTTCCGGTGAAACAAAGGGGGCAATAAACGCACCGCTGGCGGCATCCACGTGAATAGGAATATCCCAGCCTTTTTCTTTTTGCAGTTTATCCAGTGCCTTTGCTATTTCCGCAACCGGTTCATACATCAGTGTGAAAGTAACGCCAAAGGTAGGCACCACGCCGATAGTGTTTTCATCTGCCAGCTCCAGTACTTTCTCCGGCGTTAAATTATATCTGCCGTGTTCCATACCTACTTCACGCAACTCCACATCAAAATACCTGGCAAATTTATGCCAGCACACCTGTACCGCGCCACATATTAAATTGGGTTTATCGGTGGATTTACCGGCCTGCTGTCTTTTTTTACGCCATTGCCATTTCAGCGCCAAACCACCCAGCATGGCCGCTTCGCTGGAACCCGTAGTGCTGCAGCCCATTGTACTGGCGCTTCCCGGTGAATTAAACAGATCAGCGAGGATATGCACACACCTGTTTTCAATTTCAGCCGTCTGCGGATATTCATCTTTATCGATCATATTTTTATCCAGGCATTCATCCATGAGCTTATGCACATATTCATCCAGCCATGTTTGACAGAATGTGGCAAGGTTCATCCTCGAATTGCCATCCAGCATTAATTCATCATGCACCAGGTGATACACGGTGCGCATGTCCTGCGCCTCTTCAGGCATTTTATATTTAGGAATACTTTCTTTACTGTCTGCAGATGCGTATAAACCTAAACGGGAATTTTCATTTTCCTTCTTCTTAATAAATAGTGGCATAACAATGTGGGCTTAATTGTTAGAAAATTCGTTTTGAAGTTTAACAACAAGAGCAGCAACTTGTTCAGCCATCATCAAAATTGATTTTATCTGAACAAATAGGGAATGACTTGTGTTACCTATTACGATTGAAATTATGACCATATTCTTCTTCTTATAATCCACATATAAATGAGTTGGTTACAGCATACATTCCAGGAATATCCTGAACTGGCCGTTTTCCTTACGTTGTCGGCGGGATTTTTTATAGGTAGCATACGGGTCGGAAAATTTTCGTTAGGATCCGTAACTGGTGTTTTGTTGATGGGAGTAATTGTTGGGCAGATGGATATACAGGTATCTGCCAATGTGAAGTCGGTCTTTTTCCTTATGTTTCTTTTTGCGGTAGGCTATAGTGTTGGACCGCAATTTTTTCGTGGTTTGAAAAAAGATGGATTGCCACAGGTATTGTTTGCCGTGCTCATGTGCGTGGTTTGCCTGGTGGCGCCCTGGTTGCTGGCACTGGCCTGCGGCTATAACGTAGGACAGGCCGCTGGTTTGATCTCCGGCTCGCAAACTATTTCTGCTACCATGGGAGTGGCTTCAGATACTATTAACCAGTTAAATGTATCTGCAGAACAAAAAGCTGCATGGATCAACTCCATGCCGGTATGTTATGCAGTAACCTATATTTTCGGAACAGCAGGTTCCGCGTGGTTATTATCCAGCATTGCGCCTATGATGCTGGGAGGAATTGAAAAAGTAAGGGCTGCCTGTAAAGAGCTGGAGAAAACAATGGGCGCCGGTGATCCCACGCAGGACCCCGGTATGCGCTCCGCCTTCATCCCCGTTACATTCCGCGCTTATACGATAGATGCGCAATCAACTGCCGCAGGAAAATCTGTAAAACAACTGGAGGCTGAATTGCTGCAACGCAATCACCGCCTGTTTGTGGAACGTATCCGCCAGAAAGATAAGAAGCTGGTGGAAGCCACGCCGGATTATGTAATTAATTCCGGTGATGAAATTGTACTCAGCGGCCGAAGGGAGTTTATTCTCGGAGAAGAACATGGTATCGGTACAGAAATCGTAGACGTGGAGTTGTTGAACTTCCCCGTGGAAAATGTACAGGTATTTGTGATGAATAAGAACGTAGTTGGAAAAACAGTGAAAGCACTACGGGCGATGGATTACATGCATGGTATCCCGGTGCAGAGTATCAGGCGCGCAGGAATAGCGATGCCGGTGTACCCGGAGGCAGTATTGGAAAGAGGGGATCATGTGGAGCTGGTAGGATATAAAAAAAATATGGATAAGGCTGCCAAAGAAATTGGCTACGCGGATATTCCTACCGATAAAACGGATATGATCTTTGTCGGGCTTGGTATTGTGTTGGGTGGCCTCGTAGGCGCCATGAGCATTCATGTGGGCGGGGTGCCGCTCAGTTTGAGTACCAGTGGCGGCGCGCTTATAGCAGGACTGGTATTTGGCTGGTTACGTTCACAGCATCCTGCCTTCGGCAGAATTCCGGAGCCTGCTTTATGGGTAATGAACAACGTGGGTTTAAATACTTTCATCGCGGTGGTGGGAATCACCGCAGGGCCCAGCTTTGTAGCGGGTTTCAAGGAAGTGGGATGGGGACTCTTTTTAGTAGGTATTGCCGCTACCGCTATCCCGTTGTTATCGGGCGTGCTGATGGCCAGGTATATTTTCAAATTCCATCCGGCGCTGATACTTGGTTGCACTGCCGGGGCCAGAACCACTACCGCCGCGCTTTCTGCTATACAGGAGGAAGTACAGAGTAACCTGCCCGCATTGGGCTATACGATTACATATGCGGTGGGCAATACCCTGCTCATTATCTGGGGCGTGGTGATTGTGCTGCTGATGACCTGACGTTGTGAATAACTATTCATCATAAATGAAATATCCTGTGACAGATACATTTACCCGTTGCTTCTGTTTGTCTTTGCGTTTACCCGTTTGCGTTATAGCTGTATTCACCTGGTCGGTGCAGGTGCATGCACAATCAGATACGGCTGAAAACGGTAAGGGGCTGACCCGTAACATGATTGAAGGCGGCAAAATGCAGGGGTTTCTTTTTACAGATGTAAAGGGTATCCGGCTACAGTTCAGCGGATATGTGCAGGCAGATTTTATCCACGACTTCAGTGAGATAGGTAACATACACGCCATGCAGCCATCTACGATAACCGTTCCCACGGTGAGTGATGGTAACACGGCCTTTACAATCAGACAGTCCCGTTTTGCTTTTACCGCCTTTGGCGCCCCGGACGCTAAAGGACGCGCGCTCAAAGCCGTGCTGGAATTTGATCTGTGGGGTAATTTGTCCGGCGCTCCAAGATTACGCCATGCTTATATCCAACATGGTAAATGGACTTTCGGCCAGTATTGGAGCAACTTTATGGATGGCGACAACTGGCCGAATATCATGGACTACTGGGGGCCCAACTCCTACATATGGACACGCCAGGTACAGCTGCGCTTTACACAGGCATTGTCTGAATCAATGATGTTCTCCGTTTCTGCCGAACAACCCGGTGGCGATATTTCCATTCCCTCCACCTGGAGCAGTAAAACCATTTATCCGGATGTAACAGCTGCCTTTCAGAAAACCTTTGGCGTAAAAAACGCCAGCCATGTGCGGTTATCCGGCCTGCTGCATCCAATCGATTATAAAAACGGTGACGCAGATACGAAAACAAGCATAGGCGGCGCCTTTAATATCTCCGGAAATATTAACCTCTCTAAAAACGATGATGTGAAATTCCAGTTTGCCTACGGCAGCGGCTATGCGAAATACAGTGAAGACATCAGCGGGCAGGGATACGATGGATACGCTGCCGCCAATGATAAAAGCATCAGCAATATCAGTATGCTGGCCACCTGGCTGTACTTCGATCACTTCTGGACAAAGAGCCTGGGATCTACTATCGGGTATGGTTACCTGCAACTGAATACACCGGATCTCAATATGCCCGTGGGCACACTGAAAGCAACGCACTACGGTTCTTTTAATACTACTTATTATTTCACTTCCTTCTTTAAAATAGCTGGTGAAGTGTTGTATGGGAAACGGGTAAATACGGATGATACATCCGGTGATGATGTCCGCGCCCAGTTCAGTGCATTCTTCAAATTCTGATCATCTGCATAAAAATAAATACTCATGAAAGTTATCGTTGCGCTTCTCCTGTTGCTCACCCTGAATGTTACCAGCGCTTATTCCCAGAAGCATACAAAGCCGGTTGATTATAACGCGGTTATTAATGAAGCCTACAACTTATTCAAAAATGAGCAATCGGGTAAGAATGCAGACTATATCCCTTTTCTCGACAGGGCAAATGCAGCAATGTATGGTATTGTGATTGTTACCAAAGAAGGACAGGTATACCAGGTGGGAGAAACTAAATTTGAATTTGGAATTGAATCAGTAGAAAAAGTATTCACCCTGTGTATGGCGATGGAGATTTTTGGCGACAGCGTGATCCTGGAGAAAGTAGGCGCCAGTCAAACCGGGCTGCCTTTTAATTCTGTACCGGCTATTGAGCTGGATGACAAAAAACCATCCAATCCCCTCGTAAATGCCGGCGCAATGGCCACCACCAGCCTGCTTACCGGCCATTTTGGCCACAGCGGTGCCTGGGAAAAAGTGGATGCATACTTCGCAAAATTTGCGGGCCGTCAACTTACTATCCTCGATGAGCTGTATAAATCGGAGGCGGCCAACAACCAGCACAACCAGGCTATTGCTATGTTGCTGAAGTCATACGGTTATATGTATGACGATCCGTTATATGCCTGCGATTTTTATACAAAGCAATGTTCTTATGGCGTAACTACCCGCGATCTGGGCATTATGGCCGGCACACTGGCAAACGGCGGCGTAAATCCCATTACCAAAGAAAGATTGATAAAAGAGGAATATGTACCTAAAGTGCTGGCTATTATGGGTACCACGGGGTTATATGAAACCACGGGCGAATGGATGTTTAAAGTAGGGCTGCCCAGCAAAAGCGGCGTGGGCGGCGGTATTATATCCGTGGTACCCGGCAGGTATGCCATCGCTGTTTTTTCACCGCCGCTGGATAAAGCCGGCAACAGCGTACGTGCGCAGAAAGCCATCCAGTATATTTCCGGTAAGCTGAACGCCAACATCTACTCCGGTAAATAACCAGCAGCGCCTGAAACGTAATGGTGAACGGTAACGGCTATGCCGTAGCTGTTCACCAATTATTTTTTCCGGGTTAATTCGTAAATTCATAAAACAAGTTATCATATTAACATGTTTTAGAGCTATGGATGTAAAGGATTATTATAAGATTCTGGGAGTAGAGAAAACGGCAACAGCTGAACAGATTAAAAAAGCCTACCGTAAACTGGCGGTAAAATATCATCCCGATAAAAATCCCGGTGATAAAGCCGCTGAAGATAAATTTAAAGAGATCAATGAAGCCTATGAAGTGCTGAGTGATGCCGGCAAGCGCAAGAAATATGACCAGTTTGGCGAAAACTACAAACATTATGAACAGCACGGAGGCCGGCCGGAAGACTACGACTGGTCGCAGTTTGGTGGTGGGGGCGGACAGCGCCGCACCTACTCTTATGGCAGCGGCGATATGGGTGATATGTTCGGCGGCGGCGAAGGCAATTTCTCCGATTTCTTCGAACAGCTTTTTGGCAGCCGGTTTTCAGGCGCAGGCGGCGGCCGCCGCCAACAGCAGGGACCCGGCAGGGGCCGCGATGTACAGGCAACAATGGATGTGTCCCTGGAAGATGCTTATACCGGCGCTACCCGGCAGGTGGAAGTAGGTGGCAGCAGGCTCAATATCAAGCTGAAGCCGGGACTGTATGAGGGCCAGGTGATCCGCCTGAAAGGAAAAGGAAACCCCGGCCGCAAAGGAGGCGAAAACGGCGACCTCCTCATTACCGTGCACCTGGCGCCACATCCGCAATACGAACTGAAAGGAAAAGATATTTATACCGATCTGGCAGTGCCGCTGTATACCGCCGTACTGGGAGGCAAACTAACCGTAAACACACCGGGCGCTTCCCTGAATATGAATATTCCGGCAGGAACAGACAGTGGCAAGGTTTTTCGTTTGAAAGGCAAAGGAATGCCCGCATACGACAACAGCGGAACAGCCGGGGATCTATACATCAAAGCAATTGTACATATACCGGCAAAGCTTTCCGACAAGGAAAAAGAATTGTTTCAGCAACTCTCACAATTAAATGAGGATGGCCATGCTTAAACCTTTGAAAGACCAGGTATGAGAGATATCAACCGGACGGGCATCCTCATCGTGGTAATTATGGGCACCACTATGGCCGGGATAGACTCCAGCATCGTTAATATATCCCTTCCCGTTATGAGCAAGCAGTTTAACTGTACGCTCGACGAAATTGAATGGGTAATTACGGTATACATGCTCAGTTTTTCCGTATTGATGCCACTTACCAACTGGCTGAAAAACAGGATTGGCTTTTTCAATCTTTATATCGGCGCCATCTCCCTTTTTACTTTGGGATCTTTGATGTGCGCTTTGTCTACCAGCCTGGATAGCCTGCTTACCGCGAGGGTGATCCAGGCACTGGGAGGCGGGGCGATGGCGCCTACCTCTATGGCCATTATCTCTTACGTGTTCCCGGCCAGGGTACGTGGTACCGTGCTGGGATGGTGGGGCCTCGGCAACCTGGTGGGGCCTGCTATGGGACCCACACTGGGAGGAATCCTTACTGAAAAGTTTGGCTGGCCTTCTATCTTCTATATCAACATTCCTATTGGCATCATTACAGTGATCCTCGCTTTCCGCTACCTGGATGTACTGCGTAAGCAGCCCAAGCTGAAACTGCCTTTTGATCTTACCGGTTTTGTGGCGCTTACCATATTCCTGGTTTGCCTGCAATACGGGGTGGCACGGGCGGAAGTAGTAGGGATCACTTCTCCCGAAATACTGGCTACACTGGGTGTGGCGCTGATCGCATTTGCTGTTTTTATCTGGATAGACAAACATAAAAAAGAGCCTATCATTAACCTGGACCTGTTTGCCAATTATTCTTTTGTGAGTTGTATCCTCGTCACTATTTCGAGGTCGGCGGCGCTGTTTGGCGGACTATTCCTCATGCCGTTCCTGTTGCAGGAGCAAATGGGCTTTTCAGAAGGAATGTCGGGGTTGCTGATCCTTCCCAATTCCGTGTTCATGGCGGCAATGATGCCTTTTGCAGGGCGCTGGTCCGATAAACACGGCTCCAGGGAAATATCCATGCTGGGCATTGCGTTGCTGGCAGTATCTATGTACCTGTTTGCCCTGCTGGATAAAAGCAGTAGTCTTTCCAGCGTGATCATAACCATGACGGTGAGAGGGCTGGGCATGGGTCTTTTACTGGCACCGCTGAATGCCGCCACACTGAGCGCAGTACGCCCCAGCGAAGTAACGATGGCGTCTTCCATCAGTACCCTGATGCAACAGGTGGGCGGAGCTATTGGTATTGCGGTGCTGGCCATTGTTACCCAGGCTGCGTATAATAAACATGTGCTGCTGGGGCTGGAAGGCCATTATGCACACCACCTCGCCCTGAAGCAGGGTTTTCATATTTCCCTGTTTATCCTGCTCATCACCCTGATCCCCGCCTGGTTTCTTCCCCGGCGGAATGTGGCTTTGAAGGATACAGATGCCCACATAGATACCTGACTTTTTTAGTGCATGATTATTGGTGAAGATAGGTTAACTTTTGTGGCACTTATGACAACAAATGGTAAGAAGCATATATTGATGATCGACGACGACGAAGATGACTTTTTCCTTGTAAACTCTTTATTACAGGACATTTCGCCCGATCAATACGTTTTACAGTGGGTTTCTTCCTACAAAGAAGGGTTGTTGGCCATTGAAGCCCGCGCGCACGATCTTTACCTGGTCGATTATCGTCTTGGCGCTTATACAGGTATTGATGTGTTGCATCATTTCCGCAACCTGGGATATAAAGCCCCGGTTATTTTATTTACCGGGAAGGGCGACTATCACATAGATAAGGAAGCGATGCTGGCCGGTGCGTCCGATTATCTCGTGAAAAGCGAGATCAATGCCGCCTTGCTGGAGAGGGCCATCCGTTATACCCTCGATAAATTCAGTCACCTCCTGGCCGTTGAAAAAAGCGAGAAACGCTATTTCAGCATCTTCGAAAAATCCAATGATCTTATCCTCCTGGCAGATTGTGAACACAAAATTGTGGCCGCCAACCCGGCTGCACTCAATGTATTGAAATATGAGGAAACGGAACTGTACAGCAGCCATTTACAGCGCCTGTTTGCAGAGGACGCAGTGATCAGTTCTTTCCTCGAACAGCTTTGCAGCGATGAAGGGGTAGTGCAGAAGGAGTATGTATTCCGCAGCAAATCGGGGCAGCAGCTCGATGTAATGATCAATGCCTCGCTGCTGGATGAAAAAAAGCAGCTATACCTGTGTATCATCCAGGATATTACGGCCCGCAAACGGAAGGAAAGGGAAAAACAGCAACAGGAAAAATTTGCCATCACCGGGCGCATTGCCCGCCTGATAGCGCATGAGGTCCGTAATCCGCTGACAAATATCCTGCTGGCGGTGTCCCAGCTTAAAACGGAGCCCGTGGCCGAAACAGAAGATGCCACCCTATACCTGGATATCATGGAGCGCAACTGTCATCGTATCAATCAGCTGGTAACTGAACTGCTCCAGTCCACCCGGATGTCTGAGCTGAATATGCTGCCACTGGGGCTGAATGTGCTGGTGGAAAAAGCGCTGCAGCTTGCGGCCGACAGGATGCAGCTGAGCACCATCACCGTGATAGAAGAAATGTGCGAACCGGATTGTATGATCCTGGCAGATGAAGATAAGATCCTCATTGCCTTCCTGAATATTATTATCAATGGTATTGAAGCTATGAAAGCCGGTGAGGGAAAGCTTACTGTCAGAACATGGCAGGAAGCAGAAAAAGTATTTGTTCGTATAACCGATAACGGTAGTGGTATTTCTGCGCAGAACCTGGCGAAACTGTTTGAACCCTTTTTTACCAATAAAACAAAAGGAACCGGGCTTGGGTTAACGGCTACCCAGAATATTATCCTTCAGCATAAGGGCACCATTGCGGTAGATAGTACATTGGGAGAAGGAACTACTTTCCTGATAGGTTTCCCTATAGCAGGATCGAACGGCGTTGAGTAAATGCCTGTTGCCGGTAAATACCGTAAAGTATTTACCGGCGGCTGATATTATTTATCCTCTTCTTCTGCTTTAATACCTGTTTGTGTAAACACGATCTTCCGTTGTTTGTACAGGTTGCCAATGGTCATTTTGAATGTTTTCTTACTCATTCCAAAAAATTCCTGTATCTCTTCCGGCGTTGATTTATCATGATATGGCAGGTAGCCATTGTTTTCCTGCAGCAGCCGCAGAATTTTTTCTGACTCGTCTTCTACTTTATTAAATCCGGGTTTACCCAGGATCACATCTATTTTATCGCCTTTGATCTGGCGGATGAAGCCTGGTATTTTATCCCCGATTTCAACGGTGCGGAATATTTCGTTGTGATGCAGGATACCGGTATGCAGGTTGTTGATGATTACCACGTAACCGATATCGGTACGGCGGTAGATCACCAGGTTTACCTGGTCCTTTTCCTGAACGGTGAGGTTTTCGTTGCTGAGGTAACGGTCGATTTTTTCTGTAGCAGCAAGGCGGCCGGTGAGTTCATCGATGTATATTTTCACGAGGTATTCCTGTCCGGGCACCATGCGGGTAAGCTGTTGCGACGAGGCCACAAACAAGTCTTTCATCAGTCCCCAGTCCAGGAAAGCGCCCTGTTTGGTAACACTCACGGCTTTCAGCATCACAATATCCCCTGCAATCCCGTACGGGCGCTGGGTAGTGGCAATCAGGCGGTTTTCAGAATCGTGGTAAAGAAATACTTCCAGTTCATCACCTATACGGGTACCGTCGGGTACAAACCTTGTTGGCAGCAGGATTTCCTGATCCACGCCTTCGAGGTACACACCAAAATCAGCTTCTTTTTTCACCCTTAACAGGTTGTATTCACCCACCTTTATCATAAAAAACGATTAATTGTCAGGCTGCAAGTTACTTATAGATTGCCGGATTGCGAGAATCATATTCTGCTTACTTTTGTAAACATCAGATATCAGGCAGTACTTGTAATTCCCGGATATCCGGTCTAAAACCAACCAAACCATCTTATGACGATTTTATCATTCACCCTGATCCTCCTCGGCGGGGCCTTTTTGGCTGGCCTGCTGGGATCGTTGACCGGTTTAGGCGGCGGCGTTGTGATCATTCCCCTGCTAACCCTGGTATTTCACGTCGATATCCGGTATGCCATAGGCGCCGCTTTGGTAGCCTCCATCGCCACTTCTTCCGGCTCGGCCTCAGCGTATGTTAAGGAGGGCATCACCAATATCCGGCTGGGCATGTTCCTGGAAATTGCCACCACCACCGGGGCCGTAGTGGGCGCGCTGATAGCCGTGTATATGCCCACCAATGTAGTAGCCATTATTTTCGGACTGGTCCTCATTTTTTCGTCCGTGATGTCTTTCCGGAAAAAAATGGAGTTCCCCGCAGATCAGGGCGACAGTAAAGCGGCGGAGCAGCTACGGCTCAACGGGAGCTATCCATCTGCCGGCGGTGTGGTCAACTATAAGGTGCATCACGTACCCGGTGGCTATTTTATGATGACCTTCGCGGGCGTTATGTCAGGCTTGCTCGGCATCGGTTCCGGCGCACTGAAAGTGATGGCAATGGATAATATCATGCGTATTCCTTTCAAAGTGTCTACTACCACCAGCAACTTTATGATCGGCGTTACTGCCGCGGCCAGCGCCGTGGTATACCTGCAACGGGGATATATTTCCCCGGGATTATGCATGCCGGTAGTATTGGGCGTGCTGGCAGGCGCTTTTGCCGGCTCCCGTTTGCTGACACGCGCCAATGTGAAATGGCTGCGTATAGTCTTTAGCGTAGTAATAGGCTTCCTGGCTTTACAGATGATCTATAACGGCATAACCGGAAAATTATAAACCATGAAACAGGCACTCTCAAAGTATTTCCGGGATAAAGATATCCAGCAGCTTATAGGCAAACAACTACGTATAGGCGTTATTGTTTCCAGTATCATCGTATTTGTTGGCGGTGTGATTTACCTCGTTCGTCATGGTCATGAACAGCCTTCCTATGGCGACTTCACCGGTGTCAGGGAAGGACTGACCAACCTGCCGGGGATCTGGCAGGGCGTGATGGAAAACAAGGGCATGAATATTATCCAGCTGGGGATTGTGTTATTAATTGCCACCCCCATTATTCGTATAGCCTTTTCAGTGATCGCTTTTTTAATAGAGAAAGATTACCTCTATGTGGGTATTACACTACTGGTACTGGGTATTATTTTGTTCAGTATGCTGGGTGGAGTGGTAGGGTAGCGGATTTTAGCGGAGGTTGTCTTTCTCAGGATTACACTGATTTTGCTGATTTACTTTTTGTGATTTTGGATGGATTTTTGGAAGATAGATGTTGACCAGATTTTAATTTAGTATCCAGTATTTTCTCTTTATTTTTAGCTTTTTATAGGTTTTTTGGAAGATTCAGTGAAATTAAGAAGCTTTTACCATCGCTATTCCTTAAATAATTAAAAAAGGTGAGCGGCATTCAATAACATTGATTAATGCCGCTCACGTATTTTTTCTGGTACGTCGGTACTCCGTTTCGCTTATATGGCAGTGCCTGCATAAACACCCTGCACCTTTTCGCCTGTAAATCCCTGTGGTAAAGGGTTCCATGATCAAGTCCACGTCCCCTCCACGTCCCCTCCGGGGAATCTCCATGTATTAAGCATGTGCTAAGTATCTGCTAAGTATAAATAAAGCATTTCCCAGGCAATATCAGAGCGTCACCGCTATTACCGTGTCCATGCTGTCCGGAGCCGTTGCAGGCACATTGATCACCAGCTCTTCCCCGTTGCGGGTAGTGGTGAGTTGTTTTCCGTTTGCCAGTAGGCGGGCGCTGTTCACTGTCCCTTTCACACCGGGAACATGCAGTTTACCATCGGCAGGCCAGTTGAAAACGTGGAGGTACAGCGTGGTGTTAGCTCCTTTTATTTTTTGGGTGCAGCGTCCCCACTCCAGGGCTGGCAGCGGACTTCCCTGCGTGCCATATATGGAGGCGCCGTTTACTTTCATCCATTGGCCGATTCCTTTCAGGGCGGTAAGGCTGCCTTCCGGGAACTGCCCCAGCGCATCAGGGCCTACGTTCAGGAGGTAGTTGCCGTTTTTAGAGGCGATGTCTGCCAGGTTGCGTATAAGCGTTTCCGTGCTTTTCCATTTATGGTCGTAGTCTTTATAGCCCCAGGTGCCGTTCATGGTCATGCAGGTTTCCCAGTCCCGGCCATCCAGCTCCGACTGATTCGGGATCTTTTGTTCCGGCGTTTTATAATCGCCGGGGAAGTTGGGTCTTTTTAATCGGTCGTTGGTAATGATATTGGGTTGCAGCTTCAGCACATCCTGTAATTTTTGTGCGTATTCATCCGTCATATTGGTAGGGGTATCCCACCACAGCACAGCTACTTCGCCGTAGTTGGTGAGGAGTTCCTTTACCTGTGGCACGGCTACTTTATCGATGTAGTCCGACATGGTAGCGGAGGTTTGCAGCGGGTCCCAGTGGCCGGTATTAGCCTGGGTGTAGGCATCTAATTTAGCGGAATCGGGGTTGGGCCAGCCTTCGGTGGCCACTTTGCGGGCGGCGGCGCCGCCGGGATTGTTCCAGTCCTGCGCCTGTGAATAGTAGAAGCCCAGTTTGATGCCGTATTTCTTACAGGCTGCTGCCAGCGGGATCAGTACATCTTTACCGTAGGGCGTGGCATCCACAATATTCCATTTGCTGGCGGCAGATTTGAACATAGCGAAACCATCGTGGTGCTTGGCGGTGATCACGATGTACTTCATACCTGCATCCCGGGCGGTTTTTACCCAGGCGTCGGCGTCGTATTTAACGGGATTGAATTGTTTGGCGAATTGTTGATATTCCAGTAAGGGTATTTTGCCGCGGTTCATGATCCATTCGCCGCCGCGGCCTACCTGGTGTCCTTTGTAGTTGCCCGCCAGGAGGGCATAGTCGCCCCAGTGGATAAACATTCCAAAGCGGGCATCCCGCCACCATTGCATGCGCTGGTCGCGGGTGAGGGTGTTCTGTGCGTGAAGAGCTGCTGCAGATAACAGCACCATCAGGAATAACGTGAGTTTTTTCATAAACATATGTGGAAGTTATTACGGTTATGCAAACGATTGCAAAACAGGTATAAAAATAAGCGCTTAACGCGCTGATCTTGTTGAATTCACATAAATGTCTGTAAAAAAACTGGTCTGGAATGGGCTGATTTTACCGGAAGCTGGTATTTTTTTAGTTGGATATTTTATTCCCGGGGGAGGAATAAAATATCCAACTAAGGAATATTATTGCGCCATTTCCATTTCGCGGAGTTCCAGCACCTGGGTGGTCCAGGTACGCAGCTCATCGCAGAGGGCAGGATTGTTCAGGAGCGACTGTCCGTAGGAAGGGATCATTTTTTTCAGTTTGATCTGCCATGCCTCTGTTTGCACGTCTTCATTAAAGCAGCGTTTCAGCAGGTTCAGCATGATGGATACTGCGGTAGAAGCGCCCGGAGAAGCACCCAGCAGGGCCGCAATGGAGCCATCGGCAGCACTTACTACTTCGGTACCAAATTCCAGGATGCCGCCATGTTCAGGATCTTTTTTAATCACCTGTACACGTTGTCCGGCAATTTCCAGTTCCCAGTCTTCCATTTTGGCTTCGGGGAAATATTCCCTCAGCGCTTCCAGCCTGTCTTCCGGCTTTTGCCTTACCTGTGCAATCAGGTATTTGGTCAGCGGAATATTATCCAAACCGGCAGACACCATTGGAACGATGTTGTTGGCTTTGATGGATAAAGGCAGGTCCATGAAGGAACCATTTTTCAGGAACTTGGTGGAGAACCCGGCATAAGGGCCAAACAGCAAAGCTCTTTGTCCGTCGATCATGCGGGTATCGAGATGCGGCACCGACATAGGAGGCGCGCCCACAGAGGCTTTGCCATATACTTTTGCACGGTGCTGTTCAATTATTTCAGGATTATTGCAACGCAGCCATTGTCCGCTTACCGGGAAACCGCCGAAACCCTTTCCTTCCGGAATGTCCGACTTTTCCAGTAACGGCAGGGAACCGCCGCCGGCGCCAATGAATACGAATTTTGTGTTGATGGATTGTTTTTCGCGGGTACCACGGTTTTTCACCTTGATGGTCCAGCTGCCGTCGTCTTCTTTTTTAAAGTCACGCACATCATGGTTGAAGTGCATGCTCACACCATCCATTTTTTCGAGGTGGTTAAACAAGGCACGGGTTAAAGCGCCAAAGTTCACGTCTGTACCCATTTCCATGTGGGTAGCCGCTACTTTCTGGGAGGCATCGCGGCCTTTCATAACCAGGGGCATCCAGTTTTTCAGCTTTTCCGGATCTTCTGAATACTCCATCGTTTTAAACAGATGGCACTGCTGAAGCGCATTGTAGCGCTTTCTGAGGTAGTCCACATTCTCTTCTCCCCAAACAAAACTCATGTGGGGAACAGCCTGTATAAAGTTGTGAGGATTGGAAATGATGTTATTTTCTACCAGGTAGGACCAAAACTGACGGGACACTTCAAATTGCTCTGCAATGTTCACCGCTTTTTTTATGTCTACTGATCCATCCTGTTTCTGTGGCGTGTAGTTCAACTCGCAAAATGCGGAGTGTCCTGTGCCGGCATTGTTCCATGCATCGGAACTTTCTGCAGCTGCCACGTCCAGTCGTTCAAAAATTGCAATGGTTAACTCAGGTTCCAGCTCTTTCAGGAGCATTCCAAGTGTTGCGCTCATGATCCCGGCGCCGATTAAAACCACATCCGGACCTGTTCCAGCTGTACTCTTGCTTCTAAACATAACCCCATTTTTATTCGAGGTGCAAAGTTACAATCAAAACACTTATGCAGGGAGAATAAATTGCTCGTTTACTACACTTTAACAATATTATTACAATTCTTTCTGAACGGATTGAAAGTTTTGAATTTGTCACGGCGTATATATAATTTTATATTTTGGTTAAGCATTTGGCAATGAAATAATTGACTGCCCGGAAAGTTTATTTTTATTTTATGATGAACAGACGCCTGTTTTTAAAAGGAGTATCCGCAGCAGTAGTAATTTCTGCCTGTGGTAAAATCGTAAACGCCGTAACGCCACGGCATTTCGACAGTAAAACCATTTTCCGCTTTGCGGTTGGGTCCGACTGGCACTATGGAGAACCTAAAACCAATTACGACCAATACTTCCTGGACCTGCAAACGGCCTTTAACCAATACCAGCACCAGTATCCCTGCGAATTTTTTACGCTCAACGGAGATATCATCCACAATGATCCCGCCCTGTTGCTGCCCGCCGCCGCCAAACTGAAACAATTGCATCCCAAACTGCTGGTTACCCACGGAAATCACGACATGGTGCCCGCTGCCGCCTGGGAACAGGCATGGGGAATGCCGCTCAATCACGACATTGTAATGGGCAACCACGTAATCCTCCTCGGCAACACCGCCGATGAAAAAGGAAAATATATCTGCCCTGATGTCGACTGGTTCGCACAAAAACTGGAACAATACAAAACGGCGCAAAACATATTCATCTTCATACATATTACCCCGGTAAAATGGACGGATAACGGGCTGGATTGCCAGGAATTCCAAACACTGATCCGGAAATATCCTAATATCAGGGCCATCTTTAACGGACATGACCATGACCAGGACAGCGTTAAAATGCTCGACAACTGCCCCATCCCCTTCCTGTTCGACGGGCACGTAGGCGGCAGCTGGGGAGTTGGCTATCACGGCTTCCGGGTAGTGGAGTTAAAAGAAGATGGCAGCCTGCTCTCTTTTATTATGAACCCACTGAAAAGACAGAACGAACGGGTTTTTCCGAAAGTTTAGCTATTTTGCTGGTCCAATCGGGATGCAAAAAGAAAATCTATGCTGGAGGAACTTGAAAAAGACTACGGATTTACCTATCCAACGCTCTATAAACAATTATATAAGGATGGTATGCTGAACTGGGGGGAGTTTGGGGAAGACTGGCTGGATAAAGTATACCCTGCTATCAAAACCGCACCGCCTTTACTGTTATATGCCAACGATCTTGAAATAATGGACCTGACCACGGTGGACGAAGAAATGGATGAAGGACTGCTCTTCGCAGATCCCGTACACCAGTTTGTTCCCTTTGCCATGAGCGGCGCCGGCGACTGGTTCGCTTTTTACTACAACCTGCAAAATGGCGACGATGTGCCCATTGTACAGGTGTTTCATGATTCCAATGAAGCCTGTATCCTGGCTAAAAACCTGCAGGACTTTATCTTCTTACAAATGCTGGAAGCAGTAACAGACCTGGATCCCAGGAACCCTTCGCTGATTGCGCATGGTAATATGAAAGAAAACTGCAGCAACTTCCTGCGCACACATGCGCCTTACCTGACACCACACCAGGCGGGGATCATAGAAGCGGTATATAATTTTGGGAGACTGACCAACGTGGCCCTGCACGAAATTGTAGAGAAAGAAATGAACTTTGAATGGCTGGATAGCAGCTTCCCTTACCAGACAAGAGGATAATAAACCGGCTAAAAATGTAAGCTCACATTTTTAGCCGGCGCCATTTATTTTAGTCTTTATAAAAATCTATCAGCGAGCCGAAGTACTGCTCATTCCAGCCGGCAATAATATCTTCATAAGCTTCATCCGGAATATTAACATGCTTCAGCTCCACATCTGTACCCTTTGGAGATGGATGCAGTTTGATGGTGACGATCGATGGATTTTCTTCTTCTTCCTCTTCATCATCCATAAAATACCATTGCTGTACAATCTTTTTGTCCTGCTCAAATTCCAGGTTTTTACCTACAATACTTCCTTCCCATAACGCGAATTCAGAACCCGGCTCTGTCGACATTTCAGCTACTTCGCCTGTCCACAGCTGAATGGTGGCGGGATTGGTGAGTGCCGCATATACTTCTTCAGGCGGGGCAGCGAGTATAAAATGTTTTTTGTAATCTTTCATGGTTTCAAAGCTACTGAATTGATGAATTATTATTTACTTTTCTGTAAAAATTGAGCATATGCAACTAACCAAACTGATCCCGAATATCTTTTATTCGGATATGAATGTGGGTTTGCAGCTATTTGTGGATACGCTGGGCTTTTCGGAGGCTTACCGTGATGACAGCGGGGAACAGCCGTTTTGCATCATCAAGCGGGATAACCTGGTGATCCACCTCATTGAAAGTCATGAATGGGCTATCAAAGACAGACCCGAAATAAGGCTGGAAACCGATGATATAGAAGCGGCATATGCGTTGGTGAAAGGAAGTCACCCTGAATTACTGCATCCCAATTTACCGGAAATAAGGCTTCAGCCCTGGGGTGCGCTGGAATTTGCCCTGAGAGATGCAGAAGACGTGTGCGTGATCCTTCAGCAGCCTTCGTGATTGTTCATTTCCGGGCATTTATCGTCCATTTCCGGACAAAAAACGAACGGCGCTTCCCCTGTAATCCTTTGTGGATAAGGCCATGCAACTATGGCGGTTTTCTTGTGTCTTTAGGGGCGTCTATCAAATCCGCCTTGCCATGATCAGAAATTATTTGAAAATAGCTTTCAGGAACCTGTTGAAGAACAAGGGTACCTCCTTTATCAACATCTTCGGCTTATCTGCCGGCATGGCGGTGACCATGCTCATAGGGCTATGGATCTGGAATGAATTGTCGTACGATAAGTACCATGCCAACTACGACCGTATTGCAAACGTATGGCAACGGATGTCGAAGGGCGACGAGGCGGGCGCTTTTAATTCCCTGCCCATTCCCCTGGCAGCGGCTTTGCGTAGCACCTATCCCGACGACTTTAAACAGGTAGTCATGATTGCAGATGGCACACATACCCTTGCCGCAGGAGAGAAAAAATTTACCCGCAACGGTGCTTTTGCAGAACCCGGAACTCCTGAAATGCTTTCTTTGAAGATGCTGAAAGGCACCCGCAACGGCCTGAAAGAACAGGCGTCGATACTACTGTCTGCCCGCCTGGCCACCGCTTTGTTTGGCGACAAAGATCCAATGGACCAGCTGGTGAAGATGGATAACAACCGTAACCTCGTACTGAAAGTAACCGGTGTATATGAAGACCTGCCCGAAAATACTTCCTTTAGCAACACCGATTATATTGCGCCGTGGTCGTTGTTTATAAGCAACTGGACCTGGATAGGCGATATGAAAGACAACTGGAACTTCAACATCACGAAATTATTTGTACAGCTGGCAGACAATGCGGATATGGATAAAGTATCTGTAAAAATAAACCAGGTATTAGCACCGCACGTAACCCTCGACCCCGGCGTGAAAGGAGAAATATTCCTGCACCCGATGCGGAAGTGGCATTTGTATTCCTCTTTTGAAAATGGCGTGAACACCGGCGGACAAATACGTTATGTGAAACTGTTTGGAATGATAGGACTGTTTGTATTAATGCTGGCCTGTATCAACTTTATGAACCTGAGCACCGCCCGGTCGGAAAAGCGCGCAAAAGAAGTAGGCATCCGTAAGGCCATTGGTTCCATGCGCCGGCAGCTGATCTGGCAGTTCCTGAGCGAATCTGTGCTGGTGGCATTCTTTTCTTTTGTGTTATCCATATTGATTGTATTAATAGTGCTGCCCTGGTTTAACCAGGTAGCCAATAAACATATTGGCATCTTATGGGGCAGCCCGGTGTTCTGGCTGATTGGCCTCGGGTTTAGTTTGTTCACCGGCTTACTGGCAGGCAGCTACCCGGCGCTTTATCTATCTTCCTTTCAGCCGCTGAAAGTATTGAAAGGCACTTTCCGCGCCGGCCGTTTCGCCGCCGTGCCGCGCAAAGCGCTGATCGTAGTACAGTTCACCGTATCCATTATTTTAATCATCGGCACCATTGTTATTTACCGGCAGATCCAGTTTGCGAAAAACCGCCCGGTAGGATATACCCGCAGCGGCCTGCTTTCCATACAAATGACCACCCCGGAAATATACCGCAACTATAAAGTGATCAAGAATGAATTGTTAGGCTCTGGCCTGGTTACCGCCGTATCGGAGTCGCAGGGGCCGCTCACAGACATATGGGCCAGCGCGGGCAATTATAAATGGAGAGGGCAGCGATCTGACCAGGAAACAGGTTTTGTTGTGATTGGCGGCAGAATGGATTATGGAAAAGCGGTAGACTGGCAGTTTATTGCAGGCCGTGATTTCTCAGAGCAGTTTGCTTCTGATTCAATGGGACTTATTTTGAATGAAGCGGCTGCGAAGTACATGGGATTTGATAACCCGGTGGGTGAAATTATCCGCAAGGATAGCCTGGATTATCACGTGCTTGGCGTGGTGCATAATATGATCATGGCCTCGCCTTATGAGGAAGTAAGACCGGCTATTTATTACCTGTTGAGTGAACCCGGCAATTTTGTAAACATCCGGATCAACCCGGACGTGACCACTGGTAAAGCGATGGCTGCTATCCAGAGCGTGATGCAGAAATATAATCCGGCTGCACCTTTTGAATATAAATTTGCCGACGAAGAATATGCAAAGAAATTCAGTGAAGAAGAACGCATCGGGCAGCTCTCTACCTTCTTTGCGGTGCTGGCTATCATGATCAGCTGTTTAGGTCTATTTGGCCTCGCTTCTTATCTCGCGGAACAACGTACCAAAGAAATAGGCATCCGCAAAGTAATGGGCGCCTCCGTATACCAGTTGTGGAAAATGTTGTCGAAAGATTTCGTGATCCTGGTCACCATTTCCTGCTGTATTGCGATTCCCATAGCATGGTATTGCTTAAACAAATGGTTGTTACAATACGAATACCACACCACCATTGTATGGCAGATATTTGCCTTTACCATGATGGGCGCCCTGCTGATAGCGCTGCTCACCGTAAGCTACCAGGCTGCAAAAGCAGCACTGGCTAACCCGGTGAAGAGCCTGCGGGCAGAATAATTTTTCTTTTCCCTGTGCGGTAAAAAAGGTATTTTTATTGAATATCCTCAACCCGCATTGAATAATGAAAAACATCCGGCTGTTTGCTGCATACCTGTTATTCTTACTGTGCATAGCTGCCGGCAGCTATGCACAGGCGCCTGCTGCATGGATACGTATCAACCAGCTCGGATATCTTCCCGGTGGGGTTAAAGTAGCAGTATGGGGCAGCAAAGGAATTACACAACCCCGCACGTTTCAACTGGTGTCAGCAGCTACCGGTAAAGTTGTTTTTACAGGAAGTACAGGTACGCCTTTCGGCGCCTACGGCCCATTTGATCAAACCTGCCGGCTGGACTTTTCCGCTTATTCATCTCCCGGAAAATATTACCTGAAAACAGACAGCATCACTTCTCCTGCTTTTCGTATAGGCGATAACGTATATGCAGGCACACCCGGTTTTTTGTTGCGTTACATGCGGCAGCAGCGAAGCGGGTTTAATCCGACACTTAAAGATTCCTGTCATACGCACGACGGCTACACCATGTACGGCCCCATGCCCGACAGTACGCATATCGACGTGGTTGGCGGCTGGCATGATGCCACCGATTACCTCCAGTATGTAACTACTTCCGCCAATGCAGCCTTTCACCTGCTGGCAGCTTACCGCGATTTTCCGGGTGTTTTTGAAGATCGATATTCGGCCAATGGCCTTCCCGGTAGCAATCATATCAGCGATGTGCTGGATGAAGCAAAATGGGGCCTCGACTGGCTGTTGAAAATGCATCCGTCGGATAACGTGATGTTTAACCAGGTAGCCGACGACCGCGATCATCACGGGCTCCGCTTACCCGGTGAAGATAATTTTTATGGCAAAGGCTTTGAACGCCCCGTATATTTTTGCACCGGGAAACCGCAGGGACTCGGTAAATACAAAAACAAAAGCACCGGTGTAGCATCTACGGCAGGAAAGTTTTCCAGCGCTTTCGCACTCGGATATGATTTACTGAAAACAGCAGCGCCGGCATATGCACAGTTATTGAAAACGCGGGCACTATCCGCCTGGCAGATGGGACAAAAACAACCCGGCGTATGTCAAACGGCATCTGTATTATCGCCCTACATTTATGCAGAAGACAACTGGACCGATGACATGGAACTGGCTGCTGCACAACTGTACCACATCACCAAAGAAACGCAATACCGCCAGGCCGCCGCAGGCTATGCCGCGCAGGAAAAAGTAACGCCGTGGCTGGGCGCCGATACCGCCAACCATTACCAGTGGTATCCGTTCATCAACCTCGGGCATTATGCGTTGGCGCAGCAAAGCACCGGCGCAGAAAGGGAACGGCTTACCGGTTATTATGAAACCGGTATCCAACAGGTGTGGAATAAAGCGAAGCATAACGCATTTTATCGCGGTATACCATTTATCTGGTGCAGTAATAACCTGACCGCCGCTTTTGCCATCCAGTGTTACTGGTACCGGCAACTCAGCAATAAAAATACTTTTGCAGCACTGGAACAGGCAAACATCGACTGGCTCTTTGGCTGTAATCCCTGGGGCACCAGCATGGTTTACGGGCTGCCGGCAGATGGAGATACACCCACAGATCCACATGCCGCCTTTTCCGCTATTGGTCACTACCCGGTAGATGGCGGACTGGTAGACGGACCTGTATATACCAACATCTACAAAAATCTCATCGGCATCCGCTTGTCAAACCCGGATGAATACGCCGCGTTTCAAAGCGACCTCGCCGTGTATCACGACGATATGGGCGATTACAGCACCAATGAGCCTACAATGGATGGTACGGCCTCCCTGGTATACCTGCTGGCCGCCAAAGCGCAGGAAGGGGCCGGAAAGCGGCAATATGATCATGGAGGATTAATCCGGGGAGATAGTAGTAAAAAACAACTGACACTTGTTTTTACAGGAGATGAATATGCGGACGGCGCACAAGTAATCCGCCATACATTGCAACAACAGCACGTAAAAGCCGCATTCTTTTTTACCGGTAAGTTTTATCAGCAACCCGCTCACCAGGCGCTCATCCGGCAGCTGAAAGCAGACGGGCATTACTTAGGTGCGCACGGTGATCAGCACCTGTTGTATTGCGACTGGCAAAACAGGGATAGTTTGCTGGTTACAAAAAAACAGTTCCTCGACGATCTGCAGGCCAACTATACAAAAATGGCGGCAGCAGGGATTTCAAAAGAAGCTGCTCCCTGGTTTTTGCCTGCGTATGAATGGTATAACGACAGCATCGTGGCATGGACTACCACAGCGGGGTTACAGCTGATTAACTTTACACCCGGCACCCGTTCCAATGCTGATTATACTTATCCGGCGCTGGGAAAACAATACCGTACCTCGGCGGAAATTTATCAGTCCATTCTGCAATATGAAGCCTCCCGCCCCGCCGGTTTGAACGGCTTCCTGTTGCTGACGCATATAGGCACTGATCCCCGCAGAACGGATAAATTTTATCGCCGGCTGGGTACATTGATCATCACGCTGAAGCAGCGCGGATATCATTTCAATACATTGGAACAGGTGCTGCAATAACAATCATGGTCCTTTTGGTGACCTGCCAATTTTTAGCGAACTTAAACGGATGAATGTGAATAAAAACAAAGACAACCAAAATTAAGACGGGTAGTTAGTATACTACCCATGACTGTAATCGACCAAACTTAAACCCGCTAAATTTTTTCTATGAGCTTGTTTCTATTGAAGATGGCTAAAGGCCGGTCCTTTTTGCTATTCCTGTTCATGAACGTGCTGGCCATTGCTACCTATGCGCAGGTGAAAATTTCAGGCCAGGTAACGGATAACCAGCAATCCCCTATTCCCGGAATCACGGTGGTGGTGAAGAATACAAAACTGGGCGCCCAAACAGATGTTGATGGACGTTATACCATCAGTGGCAACCTGCAGCCGGGTAATTACACACTGGGGTATTCAGGTATTGGTTTTGCCGCCGGTGAGCGGGTGCTGGTAGTAAGTGCCGGCACCAACACCTACACGCAAAATATTCAGCTGTCTGCAGAAGTATCCAAACTGGATGAGATCGTGGTAACGGGTACCTCCGAAGGTACCACACGCCGGCAGTTGGGTAACTACATCAGCACCGTAAAAGCGGATGAGCTGAGCAAAAGCGGCTCGGGTAACGTGCTGGGAGCCCTGCAAGGCAAAACTGCCGGTGCACAGATTTCCCAGAACTCCGGGGACCCTGCGGGCGGCATCTCTGTAAAACTCCGTGGTATCAGTACGATATCGGGTTCTACAGAACCTCTGTATATCATCGACGGAGTAATCATTGATAACTCTACTACGCGCGTAACCAATGCCGATCCGAGCTACGGTGTTGGCGGAGCAGCCGATCCGGCCGGTGGTGCAGGAAACAAATTTGTAGGTAACGTAGGACAAAGCCGTATTTCTGATATTAACCCGGCAGATATTGAACGCATAGAAGTGCTGAACGGCGCAGCTGCCGCAGCTATCTATGGTTCCCGCGCCAACGCCGGCGTGGTACAGATTTTCACCAAAAGAGGCAGCGCCGGTGCGCCGGTGGTTAATTTCTCCACCACTTTTTCGGTGAACCAGCTACGCAAAAAACTGGATGTGAACCGCGCCCCGGTAAAGTTTGGCGGCTCCCCGGACGACTCTACGCAAAATATCCTGTCGCCTGCTATAGTGAGTACTACACCCGTAAACAGGTACGACTACCAGGATTATATTTTCCGTACCGGCGTAGGAACGGATAATAATATATCCGTAGCCGGTGGAAAAGACAAAACAAAATACTACGCATCCGGCAGTTACTTTTATAACCAGGGAATTATCAATAAAACAGATTTCAGCCGGTTCAGTTTCCGCTTGAACCTGGACCAGGAGCTGGCCAGCTGGGTGAGCTTCAGTGCCAGTCTAAACTATGTTTACAGCAAAGCAAATGAAAAACCCGATGGTAACACGTTCTATTCTCCCATGAATGGCGTAACCATCATCGGTAACTACTACGATATACAAAAACGGAATGCCTTAGGTCAGCTGATGAAAGTGGGAGAACGCGGCCGCGTAAACCCCGTGTCTATCATGGAAGACTTTAAACAGCAGCAACATGTAGGCAGGGTGATTGCCGGCGCCGGCATCAAGCTGCGCCCAATCAAAAATCTTACGGTTGATTACCGGCTGGGTATCGACAACTATAACCAGGAAGGTACCACCTTCATGCCTGCATTCGCCTATTTTGTAAGTCCTGGTTTTTTTGGCGGCGGCCCAGACCTGGACCCTGCACAGAATGGTTATGCCAGCGCAGGTAATAACAATTCCTTTTTGATCAACCACGACCTCAATGCTACCTACAACTGGGATATCAGCGATAAACTCAGTTCGGTAACACAGGTAGGTTACTCTGTACAGTATCAGAAAATGCACTACACCCTGGAACAGGGAAGAGGGCTGCCTCCTTTTGTACAAACAGCAGACAAAGCCACTACTATTATTCCCGGCGCGGATCAACGCACCGAGCTATCTATTTCCGGGGAATATATCCAACAGAATTTTAAATACCGTAATCAGCTGTTTATTACAGGCGCCCTGCGCGTGGATGGATCCTCCGTATTTGGGGTAGATGAAAGGAACCAGCTGTACGCCAAACTGAGTGGCAGCTATGTGATATCCGGTACAGATTTCTGGGAAAAATCGTCCGTATCCAAATGGTGGAACCTGCTGAAACTGAGAGCAGCCTATGGTGAATCCGGCAACCTTACCGGTATCCCGGCATACGGCCGTTACAATACCTATGATGCTACTGCTTTCATAGGAGCTGCTGCTTTCCAGTCGCCTTCTACTTATACAAATCCCGATGTGAAGCCTGAAAAGCAGAAGGAACTGGAAGTAGGTACGGACCTGGCATTCTGGGATAATCGTGTAGGCCTCTCCGTTAACTACTACAAAAAGCGCGTGGAAAACCTGTTGATCAGCCGTGCAGTTGCTCCCACCAAAGGCTACTCCTTTTACCAGGATAATATCGGTACCCTGGAGAACACCGGTGTGGAAGTAGTGCTGAATGTAATGCCGGTGAAGACCAAAAATTTCAACTGGAACCTGACTGCTATCTATAACCGTAACCGCAATAAAGCGGTGGATATAGGACAGTCGCTGATCCTCTATAACACCGTGGGCGGCGCTCCTGTGGGTATTGCCAACGGAGAGCCGATCGGCTTTTTCTATGGTACCTTCTTCGCCAGGGATGAAAATGGTAACCAGCTGAAAACGCCTGCCGGCATACCGGTTACAGAAGCAGGTAAACAAAATACGCCACTAACGTATACGGTTGCACGTGATCCGGCTACCGGTTTACCGCCAGCAGGTACTACGGCATTGAATAAAAAAATAGGTGATCCCAACCCCGATTGGACAGGTACCCTTACCAATGATTTCCAGTATAAAAAACTGGGTCTGCATATACAGATAGATGCTGTGCAGGGTGGAGATGTATTCAACGCCGACTGGCGGACCAGGCAAGGTGTGGATAACGGAAAAGTAGCTGAACAGGAAGATCTCGGATTGCTCCCCCGTGGTTTTATTGCGGGTAATTACAACATACAGGAATGGAGAATTGATGACGGCTCCTTTGTGAAGCTGCGGGAAGTAGCCTTTAGCTATAGCTTTGGTAAGCTGAAAGGACTCAGCGATTTAACGGTAAGCCTGGGTGGCAGGAACCTGATCTCCTGGGACAACTACAAAGGATACGATCCGGAATTAAATGCGGCCGGACAAAGTACCGTATTGCGTGGAATTGATTTTGGCGCCGTGCCGGTGCCCCGGAGTTATAACCTGTCTGTCCGCGCAAAATTTTAATCACACAAAAAGAGCTATCATGAAACGACATATGCAATATAGTATCCTCGCCATCGCTTTGTTCTGCACCTTCACCTTCACCGGGTGTAAGAAAGATTACCAGGATCCATCGGGGCCTTCATCAGAAGGGGCTTACAGCTCTCCCGCCACATTGGCGAATGTAGCAGTAGGTTTGCAAACCTGGTATACAAAGGATCGTACAGGATTGTTATATACCACGGTAACTTCCGGTAGTTTGCTGGTTGGAGAAACCTTTGTTACTAATCCGGGTAATACAGATGAAGCGCAGCTTGGCGCAGGCGGAAGTAAAGTGCTCACCACCAACGTGGTGGTTACCGGTATGTGGAACGTATCCAATAAGATCCGGTATGAAGCTGATAGTGTTATACGCCGTACCGGCGCCATTGTTACAGATAAAAGCTTTGCCAGCGGCCTCATTGCTTATACTACTATTTTTAAAGCCCTCGCTCTCGGAGTACAGGCCAACTTTTGGGAACAGGTACCGGAAAATACCAGTACGCCTGTTCTTTCATCCGGCGGAGTGAAGTTTGTTCCCGGAAAGCAGGGTTATGTAATGGCAGCCGCCGCACTGGACAATGCCATCAGTACAGTAACGGCCACGCCTATAGGAAATAGCTTTTTAGCCAATATCCCGGATAGCGTGGATATCGTAAATACCCTGTATGCGCTGAAAGCCCGGTATGCACTGTATGCCGGCGATTACCCAGGCGCCATCGCCGCCGCCGACAAAGTGAACCTGAATGTACGCTCCACACTTTCCTTTAATCCGCAGATCACCAATCCCATCTTTACATTGGTAACGGCTACCAACAACATCTATAACGTGGTAGATTCCACGATGGGATTACCAGTGCCTATACAACCGGATCTGGCCGATCAGCGGGTACCATTTTATATCGCCCGGCCTGTTAAACCTAAGTTTAATATCAGCGGTTTCTTCAGAAGTACCCAAACTTCAGTGCCTATCTACCTGCCGGGAGAAATGCTGCTGATTAAAGCAGAAGCATATGCCCGTCAGCATGATATCCTGAATGGTCTGATTTTCCTGAACAAGGTGGTTACCAAGAAAGCATCTGAAGATGCATTTGGTATTGGTGCAGCATTGCCACCAGTAGCTGCAGCTACCGAAGCGGAGTTGCTGACGTTGATCTATAAACATCGCAGAATAGAATTGTTTATGGGTGCCCAGGAACTGGCAGATAGCCGCAGGTTCGGACGCCCCGTATCAGAACGGAAGCGGAGCTATTTCCCATATCCGTTTGTAGAACGGAATGATAACCCGAACACACCGGATGATCCCGCATTTTAATAACGCAATATTCAGGTTGCCGCGACCCCGCGGCAGCCTGAATATCGTTTTGAAATAGTAGGTAAAGTTGCTATCTTGATGTTTAAGTATGGAAATATACACTACCCTCCAGATAGGCGCCTATCATGTTAACCATTGCGAAGATTATCTCTTCTTCGATCATATTGATAGTAATAAAATTATCTGTGCAGTAATGGATGGCTGCACAATGGGAAAGGATAGTTATCTTATTTCTTCGCTGACAGGTAAGCTGCTGAGAAAGATTTGTAAGTCGCTAAGCTACAAATTCTTTTATTCCAAAGAACATCCCGAAATGCCACTGGATGATTATCTTAAAATCATCTTACAGGAATTATTCTCAGAATTAAAAATCCTCAAAAATCAACTGCAACTGGAAAGAGAAGAGTTGCTGACTACGTTAATTATTTTGCTGGCAGATACCAGCGCAGATAAAGGTGTAGTGCTGGTGGTGGGAGATGGAGTAGTTAACATTAACGGCGCCATGATTACTTTTGACCAGGATAATAAACCAGATTACCTGGGCTATCATCTGTCGGAAGATTTTGATCATTGGTATGAATCTCAGTTGCAGAAAATATTTCTTCATGAATTGATTGATGTCAGTATTGCTACTGATGGTATAGAAACCTTCACCAGGGTGGCGGCGCCTGAAAACTCCGAGGTGATAAACCCCGTAGATTTCCTGTTAAATGATCAGACAGGGAGGGGGAATGAAGAAATGCTGAATAGAAAATTGAAATTGATAGAGCATAAGTTTGGGTTGAATCATACAGATGATCTGGCAGTGATAAGGATGATAAGGTGAAGTGAAGCAAACACAGGAGCAGCCCCACACCGTTATGGTGTAGTTTTTGATTTGGCCTTTCATTGTTAGCGAACTGCACTCATCCTAAAAACTACTATCATGAACAAGAACAGGCTTTCAGCCAGCTTACAGGCCGGACTCAACAATCAAATGACACAGGAAGCACTGGCAGCGCAGATCTATTTATCTTATGGCGCCTGGGCTGCAAGTGAAGGATATAGTGGAATTGCCAATTTCCTCTTCCGTCACGCCAACGAAGAGCGTAATCATATGATGAAATTCCTGGAATATATCCTGGAAAGAGGAGGAAAAGTGGAGATAACTGCTATTCCGCAGCCACCGGCAAATCCTGTCAGTGTACAAAATTGTTTCGAACAGGTATTTCAGCAGGAAATTAATAATACAGCAGGAATTTATAAGCTGGTGAAGATGAGCTTTGATGAAGGCGACTGGGCATCGTGGAATTTCCTGCAATGGTTTGTGAAAGAACAAACGGAAGAAGAAACGCTGGCATTGAATCTGTTGGATAAGATCAAAGTGGCGGGTGGTGAAAAGGCTACCGGTGAAGCATTATATGCCCTGGATCGTGACCTGGAAAAAGAACCCGATGAGGCGGAGCTGGCAGAAACAAAAACGGTAGAGAATCCGTAGTGCGCTTCCAGGAGGTGTTACAGGTGTGATGTAGGCAGACCTATAGTTAGTTTGTTAATTCAATCAGAGCAGCCCCTGGTGGCTTGCGGAGCTGATAAGCCCTGCAACGTTTTTTACCTGGAATTTCTGAAGCAGATTTTTACGATGATTTTCAACGGTGAACTTGCTTAGAAAAAGCATTTCAGCAATGCGCCTGGTGGTGATGCCGGAAGCAATAAGTTTCAGGATTTCCAGTTCCCTGGCGGTCAGTACCGGGGCGTCTTTTGTATCCTTTAATCCCGGCCGGGCGATAATTTCTTTTATGGCATGGCTAAATACGATCTGGTGTTGAAGGGCGTCGTGGATGCAGCGCACCAGTTCTTCCACAGAGGCGTTTTTTAGCAGGTAACCACTTGCGCCGTTTTCAAGCATTTTCATAATGGCGCTGCGTTGATCATGGTTGCTCAACGCCAGCACAATGGTATCGGGCGCTGTTGTTTTGATTTCCTTACACAGGTCCATCCCGTTTCCGTCCGGAAGGATAATGTCAAGCAGTACCACATGAACCGGGTTGGCATTGAAAAATTGGAGGAAGTCCCCGGTGTTGGTAAACGTACCTGCAATTTCAAATGCCTCTTCCCTGGAAAGAACATTGACCAGCCCCTGAAGCACCACCGGGTGATCATCAAGAATGGCCAGCTTATATTTCTGTTGTAACATACACTTCAATATTTATGGAAGTACCAGGTTGGTTCCCCCTGGAAAGGATCTCTATTTTACCATTCAGATAGGCCACCCGGGTTTTAATATTGATAAAGCCCATGCCCTGATTTTCATGCAGGACATCTTTATTGAAACCGGTACCATCATCTTCAACAGTAATAAAAAATCTGTTATCCCGCTGGTTGCACTGTAGCAGGATGCTTTTTGCTCCGGCATGTTTTACTGCATTGGTCAGTAACTCCTGTGCAATGCGATAAATGATCACCTGTTCTCCCTGCGGGATGTTTGGTTGAATCCCGAAGCACAGGAAACGAACGGTTGTTTTTTCGGATTCAAATGTATCGCAAAGATCTTTCAGTGCAGCTTCAAGCCCGAGTCGTAACAACATTTCGGGCATCATATTATGCGCAATCCGTCTTAGCTCTGTTACGGAGGTATCCATCTGGCCGATTATCCCTTCCAGTTCCGGGCGGTTACCGGTACTTCCACTGCCGGCAATTCTGGAAAGATTGATTTTGGTGGAAGCCAGTAAGCCTCCCAGGCTGTCGTGAAGATCCCGCGCTACCCGTTTGCGTTCTTCTTCCTGGCCTTGCAGCATGGCGTGTGAAACCTTGATCTGTTCCTGCTGGAGGGCTGTTCTCTTTTTATTTTTATAAAAGAAGTAACCCAGCAGTAAGATTATAAATAGAAGTACACTTACCAATCCCAGCAACCAGCTTAACAAGATGGTTCGTTTTAATGCGAAGTTCGCCTTGTCGTTGGATGCATTCAGTTCCGTAATTTTCCGCTGATGTTCCGCATTCCTGAATTTTATTTCCAGCGCATTGATTTTTGTTTCCAGGTTACTTTGTGCAACGCTGTCACTCAGGTAACTATAACGTTTCAACCATTGGTAGGCTTCCGGAATATTCTTCATGTCTTCATTGGTTGCTACCAGTCCATAATATAGTAAAAGCCTGTTAGCTGAAGTATTCATAAATGGCAGTTTACTGTACAGGTCGAGGGCTACACGACGGGCTTCCGGCAGATCCTTCTTATTGTATAACGCATAAAATTTTTGCAGCAGCAAACGTTGTTCGGGATATGGTTGATGCAGTTTCCGGGCTAAAGCAATACCTTTCTCTGAAACCGCAAGGGACTGGTCAAATTTTTCCGCGATGGTAAGCCGCATACTTTCGCCTGCATAGTAATCCAGCCACTCGTCTGCTTCGGGGTAAGGAGTCAGTAACACCCGCATACTATCAAGGTACAAGGCGGCTTTTGCGGAGTCGCCCGACAGTGAATAGTTCTCTGACAAGGTATGATAAGCGGTAGCCAGGTACCGGGTATTTCCTTTTTCGTTTCTTAATGTTTCAATTGCCAGCTGCAGGTATGTTTTTGCTTTGGCATATTCTTTCAGGTTTTTAAATCCGTAGGCAAGATCCAGGTAGTTCTTCCCCAGGTAGCGTTGATCGCCTGACTTTTGTGCCAATGGTATTGCCTGGGTTACAAGGAGGTTCACATAGGTTTCCGGATCATCTTTTTCAAAGTGGAATACCCGTGCGTAATCATGCCAGCACATGGAACGGAAAAGCAATGCTTCTTTGCCCGGGAATTTCTTCAGGATATTTTCTGCGTGCATAAAAACCTTAGCGGCCGAATCGGGTGCTGTTGGGGCCAGTTTCCGGGCTTCGTAGAAAAGGGATACGCCCTGCAGAAATGGATGACCTTTGCTGAATCCTTTACCCAGCTGCACATATTTTTTAGACAGCAGCGTGTCTTTATCTTCCCATTCGTCTGCCAGGAGAAAGCTCACACGCGCTTTGACACTATCATTTGTTGCTTGTTCAAGAACACGGGCGAGACTGTCCTTATCATATCTCCCGGGAGCCTGCTGCGCATAACTCCGGGTTGCCGACAGTATAAGAATAAGTACGAGTGTAAGTAGCTTCATAACAATTTGCAAGTTGTTACATATAATCGTAATAATAAAGATACATCAAGAGAATGACTGAAAACAGCTATATGCAAAATGACCATTTTACGGCATTGGCTGCCCTTGTTTTCATAAGTAATTTTGTTCCACGTACTGGCATAAAAGCCGGGTTAATTCAGCGTAGACCATTTTCAAACTATAGCATATGTACAGAAAATTATCCATTGCGAGTATCCTGTTTGCAGCAATGCTTACTGCATCCTGTTCCAAAGATAAGGATGATGATGATAACAACCCTCCCGCTACGCACAAAGTAGTGTTTAAAGCAGAAGCTTCCGGAGGTGGAACTATCGACAGAGCCTCTTACGGGGTAGATGGCGACGCCCATAGCGCTATCAATCTTAGCGGTACTTCCTGGACCAGCCCTGAGCTAACGGCTCCTGCAGGCGCATACAACGCCAATATCGTTGTAAATGGAGTGGGCACTGGTAGCACTTCCAGGCTGAAAGTAGGCATTTATGTAGATGGAGAACTAAAAAAAGAAGAATCAGCCAATCCAGGTGTGGCATTAAGCGTTATGCTCACCTACAAATTTTAATGCGGCAAAAACGGTTTTATTCAAACCTGGCTATTGCGGAAAAGATACCCTGAAAAAGGGCCGGCCAAAAAGTAAATAGTGCTTTTTGGCCGGCCCTTTTTTATTATCCGGCAACATTCAAATGGCCGGAACTGTATAATTTATGGCATTTGTGCCATCGTTAATACCCCTTACCTTTATGGCGTTTAAACATCCTTTATGCCAGGGAAGCAAAGAAGACTCATTGTTATAGTGCCTTCACCAGGTATTTTCCTGCTGGATATTGCGGGGCCTGTGGATGTATTCACGGTAGTAAACAAGATACTCAAAGAAGAGATTGCCAACGGTAAAGAAGAATATGAAATCATGATGGCATCTCCTACCAACAACCGGAAGATTAAAACAAAGAGTGAGATTGAATTTGATTGTGCGGTAACGGTTGCAGAGATCAACAGACCGGTAGATACATTGATTGTGGCAGGTTTTTCCATGCAGCAATTCCAGCCAGGTCATCCTTTCTTTCAATTGCTGAAAGATATTTACCCGAAAGTACGGCGCATTGCCTCCGTCTGTGTAGGGACTTATGCATTGGCAGAAGCGGGTATCCTGAACGGGAAAAAAGCGACTACGCACTGGGAATTCAGCCGGCAATTACAGGAAAGATATCCCACCATAAAGGTGGATAGTAATCCTTTTTATATCCGTGATGGCAATGTATATACTTCCGGTGGCGTAAGCTCTGGTATAGACCTGGCGCTGGCATTGGTAGAAGAAGATGTAGGAAGGGATCTTGCATTGAAAGCGGCGCGTAAACTTGTACTTCATCTGAAGCGTATCGGGTATCAGTCGCAATTCAGTTCCCTGTTGCAGGTATACAGCCTGGAGAATTCCATTGCAGGTAAACTGCATCCCTGGATGCTCCGTCATCTGCAGGACGATTTACAGGTAGAACATCTGGCTGCCCGCAGCAATATGAGTATACGCAATTTCAACCGTGTTTTTGTGAAAGAAACAGGCGTCACCCCTGCGAGATTCGTGGAGAAATTGCGCATAGAAGTGGCGAGGAAATACCTGGAAGATAGTGATCTGAGTATGGAACAGATTGCAGAGAAGTGCGGGTTGGGTGGATTAGTATCCATGCGGCGGACTTTCCTGCGGCATATGATGATATCTCCGAGTGAGTATCGCAGATCTTTCAGAACATCCTTACAAACAATTGAATAATTACTTAAAAATATATCACGATGAAAGTAGCTATTAATGGATTCGGGCGTATCGGCAGAATGACACTCAGGGCGCTTCAGCACAAAGCAGGCGTGGAGGTAGTCGCCATCAATGATCTGACAGACATCCAACTGTTGGCACACCTGTTTAAATATGATACTTCGCATGGGAAGTTTCCGGGCACCGTCACACAAAAAGATCAGCATATCATCGTAAATGGGCATCCTATACAACTGTTGACAGAAAAATCGCCTGAAAAGCTTCCGTGGAAAGAGTTGGGCATTGATGTAGTGATTGAATCCACCGGGCGCTTTACGCAACGGGAACTGGCACAGCAGCATATCACGGCCGGTGCAAAGAAAGTGCTGATTACTGCTCCCGCAACCGGTAACGTGAAAACAATTGTGGCTGGCGTGAATGATGACCAGATTACAGAGGACGATGAAATTCTTTCCACTGCATCCTGTACAACAAATTGTATTGCGCCGTTGTTATTTTTACTGGAAAAGGAATATGGTATTACATCCGGTTTTATGACGACCATACACGCGTTTACAATGGACCAGATGCTGCAGGATGGACCACATAAGGATTTCAGGAGAGCACGTGCGGCTACGCAGTCTATCATTCCAACTACAACCGGCGCAGCTAAAGCGATCGGCGATGTATTACCCGGAATGAAAGGAAAGCTGGATGGCTTCTCTTACCGGGTACCGGTGATAGATGGTTCTATCGCGGAGTTGTCGCTGAACCTGGAGCAAACTGCTTCGGCAGAAGAGATCAATCAATTATTCAAACACTACGCAGATAACAGTCTTAAAGGAGTGCTGGAGTATACAGAGGAACCATTGGTATCAGCAGATATATTGGGAAACACCCACTCATCTGTTATTGATGGTACCTTGACCCGTACCATCGGAAACCTGGTGAAGGTAGTGGCCTGGTATGATAATGAGGTAGGTATCTCAAACCGTTTGGCGGAGCTGACGGTAGCATTGGCGACCACCAAACCTGTTGTTGTTTAAATTGTACTTTACAATAAAGGGTTGATCAAAAAGTAAAATTTGGTCAACCTTATTTTTTAAACTTATAATTTCTCGGCTACATACTTTACTAATTGCAGTGCAGCATCCCAACCTTCGTTTGCTTCTTTAAACAGGTAATCCGTTATTTCATAATTGATTTCTTCTGTAGCGGAAAGAATGGTGCTGTCTCCATTTTTTATAAACTCATACGTTATTACAGAAAGTAGCCTGTCCTTATCTTTGAGGTCAAATAAACTATGCTTCAATAATTTTCCCGGCTCTAATTCGATAATTTTCCCGTTCGTATAAACACTGCTCTCCTTTCCTTTCCATCCAAATGAGCTGCCAACTTTCCAATCAGAAACATATTCACCACCCATTTGTTTTGTTATTGTAGGATCTGTAAAAACGCTCCATACTTTTTTTGTGGAGGCGTTTATGTCAATCGTTTTTTTAATAACTGGTTTGTCCATATGTGGTAACTGTTTTTTAGTAGCAATTAGCTTATTTTAGCGGTTTGGCGCTAACGGGTGATATCGTTTTACTGCGCTAAAATAATCTTATATCACAGATATATCATTGGCCTATATGGAAAAATCACGTAATCATCCTGCAGCACTGCCTTTCCTGTTTCTCTCCGAAATGTGGGAACGATTTGGCTTTTATCTGATTCTTGGTATTTTCCAGTTGTACCTGACAGACACCTCAAAAGGCGGCTGGGGAATGGACCGTGCCACCGCAGCAGATATCTTCGGCACCTTCATCGCTTTCGTGTACCTGACACCATTCCTGGGCGGACTGATAGCCGACCGCAAACTTGGTTACAGTAAGTCGATTATTATCGGCGGCATCCTGATGGGGATAGGATATATCGGTTTGTCGGTGCATAACCTGACCGTTTTCTACCTGTCGCTTGCACTGATTTGTGTTGGCAATGGATTCTTTAAACCCAATATCTCCACGTTACTGGGGAATGTATATAACGATGAGAAGTACCGCAGCCGTAAAGACACCGGGTATAATATTTTTTACATGGGTATTAACATCGGTGCTTTTATCTGTAACTTTTTTGCTGCCTTCCTGCGAAATACAGTAGGCTGGGGCGCGGCGTTCATCGCGGCCGGCGTAGGCATGTTCCTGGGAGTACTGATTTTCGTTATTGGGATGAAACATTACCGGCATGCGGATGTACGCAAACCCGAACAGGAAGGGGATATGCCGTTGAGCAGGATTTTCTCCGTAGTATTCCTGCCGGCAATTGGAGTAGGATTGGGCGCCTGGTTTATTCCCGGCAACGTCTTCGGATCTGATTCCACTGACGCGTTCATCTTTGCCTGTATCCCGATATTGTTCTTTTTTGTATCGCTGCTGATGAAAGCTGATGCGAAGGATCGTAAGCCTATATCCGCACTGTTGGCTATTTTTGCCGTATCCATTGTGTTTTGGGCTGTGTTTAAACAGAATGGTACTGCACTGACTACCTGGGCGCAATATTATACCGACCGGGAAATTCCTGCCGCCATCGAGCAACCTGCCCAGCGTCTTTACCTGGTGGAAACGGTGCAGAACAAACCGGATTCAGTAACCGCCTATGATGATGAATTCAGGGTAGTGCGGGATGCGGCAGGAAAGCCGGCGAAAGTATGGGATAAAGTAGCCTACTTCAAGAATGTGGCGCCGGAGAAAATGCCGGCGGAAGGAAAAAGTATCAGCTTGTATAATACGGAGCTGTTTCAATCCGTCAATCCCTTTTTTGTGATCACGCTAACGCCTTTGATTGTAGTATTCTTTGCATTGCTGCGGAAGCGGAACAGGGAGCCTTCCACACCATCGAAAATTGCATGGGGATTGCTGATATCGGCGGCGTCAACACTGATGATGGTGGGCGCGGTATATGTGTGCAGCAATGGCGCTGTAAAGGCATCGCCGTGGTGGCTGATAGGGAGTTACGGTATCATAACGGTAGGGGAATTATTCCTGAGCCCGATGGGGTTATCGCTGGTGTCCAAACTGAGCCCGGCGCGTATTACTTCGCTGATGATGGGGGGCTGGTTCCTGGCTACGTCGATTGGTAATAAACTCTCAGGCATCCTGGCCACTTTATGGGACACGTATGATAACAAGGCGAACTATTTCCTGGTGAATTTTCTGCTGCTGGGAGGAGCGGCCGCCGTGATATTTATGATGTTACGCTGGCTGAACAGGATTTTCAAAGAGTATGTGAAGTAGATAATATGTAAAAGTCCCAACCATGTTTATTGTCTGTTTAACAATAATTATCGTGGTTTTTTTAGTATCTTCTGTCAGAATTTATTTCACATCTTTTGGCGGGTAAATATTTGGTTTTTTCTATATGAAAAGAACTATTAAAAATGAGTCAGGGCTTCATGCTCCGACGAAGACAATACTTGAACAGGAAAGAAAAGTATTGCTGGATCTCGGCAACGATATTACCAAAGTGAGAGAGAAGAATGATCTTATCACACTCTTTAAAAACAGGATTAAAGGATTATTCTACTTCACTCATACTATTATTACTTTAGTAGACCATAAAGACGAAACCTACTATGCGTTTCTGCTGGATAATGAAGGATCTCCTATCAGAACTCATCCACGGTACCAGGAAATGGTAGCAGCCCGGTTTTCATTGAACGCTCCCTTTATACAGGCTGTATTGACATCAGACGAACCGGTTTCTTATATCCTGGAAGATATCATGGACGAGCCCCAAAGTCCACCTTTCCTTCGCGTGAATTATGAAGGAGGCGTGCGGGAAATCCTGATGACAAAGCTGATGAAAGAAGGGAAGCCAATGGGCTTTATTCACATGTACTCCGACCGGACAGACAGCTTTAATCCTGAGTTCAGGGGCGTAATGAAAGGTATTGCACCACAGCTGTCGGGCGCCGTTTCCAATATCATTAAAAACGAAGAATTACTGAATAAAGAGAAAGAGAAATCTTTTCTCCTCGATTTTAGCAGTAACATAGCAGCCGTAAGAACAAAGGAAGATCTCATGAGTGCTGTTCGCACCGCGCTGCATAAACTGGATCAGAAAAGTGGCTTCGTGATCAGGTGTATCAATGAAGATAAAACTACAATGAGTGCATATGTGTATGATCTTGGAGCTGCTGCTGATGAGAAGTCACTCTCCGTTCTCGTGAAAGCAAAATACCCTATTAATGATGGTTTGCAAAACCGGGTACTCAACAGTTCCATTCCTTTATTATTCAATGTAGAAAGAGAAATACAAAGAGGGATCACATCGGCCTATTTGCAATACTGGAAGAAAATGGGTTTCGAAAATTTTGTAGGTATACGACTGCGCAACGGAGAAACCAATCTGGGAATTTTACTGCTCGACATTGAAGAAATCAAAATAGAACTACTACAGGGAATTTGTGCACAGATCTCTATCGCCCTGGCTAATATTATGGCTAATGAGCAGATTAGCAAAAAACAGGAAGAACAGGCATTTCTGTTGGACTTCAGTAGCGCGCTCACTAAAATGCGTACGAAAGATGAGCTGCAGGCGGCCATCTTCGAGGTGTTGGATAAGATCATGAATACACAGCTTGCCATGATACGCGTATTGGAAGATGATGGCGTGCATTTGAGCGTATTTATGTTTGATCGCCGGTTATTTGGAAAGGCCCATGCCGATTTTGATAAATTAGCCGCCAACAAAATTAAAATAGATGAAACCTATACCGCGCAGGTACTGGCAAGCAAAGAAGGAATAGTATTTAATGTAGATGAAGAATTAAGAAACGGCAATGACTATGCAAAACTCTGGAAAACCACCGGGCTGAGAAATATGTATGGCTTGCCGTTGCGTATGGGCGATAAGATTATCGGCACCATTTGGCTGTTGGCAGATTTCCTGGGACCCTTATTACTAAAAGGTATTTGTTCGCAGATTACTGTTGCAGTGGCAAATATATTAGCCAATGAAAAATTACTGGCTTATAAAAAGCAACTGGAAATAGAAAATGATTATTTGAAAGAACAGATCAAAACGATTTACAACTTCTCTGAAATCATTGGTAGCGGCGAATCTATGCAGGAAGTATACCGCCTGATGGGACTTGTGGCTGAATCCAACACCACGGTGCTGATATTGGGAGAAACAGGTACTGGTAAAGAACTGATAGCAAGGGCTATTCACAATGCATCGCCACGAAAAGAAAACCTGATGGTGAAAGTGAATTGTGCGGCGCTGCCTGCCAACCTTATCGAAAGTGAACTATTTGGTCATGAACGGGGTGCATTTACCGGTGCAACAGATCGTCGTATCGGTAAATTTGAAATGGCAGATAACAGCACTTTATTCCTTGATGAAATAGGAGAGTTGCCACTGGAAGCACAGGCTAAGCTGCTGCGTGTAATTCAGGAACGTGAACTGGAACGTGTGGGTGGGAAACAGGTAATTAAAATCAATGTGCGCCTTGTTGCGGCTACCAACCGTAACCTGGAAGAAGAGGTGAAAGCTGGCCGTTTCCGCGCCGATCTGTATTTCAGGTTAAATGTATTTCCTATTATCCTCCCGCCTCTGCGGGACAGGTTGGAAGATATAGAAGCACTCACTCATTTCTTTGTAAAGAAATATAGCAGGAGCACCGGGCGCACTATCAGGAAGATAGCACCCAGGGTTATACAGCAATTACGTAGCTATACCTGGCCCGGTAATGTGAGGGAATTGGAACATCTTATTGAAAGAAGCATACTATTGGCTACAGACAGTACGTTGAGTGATGTTTTTATACCACGTAATGCTGACGCAGATAAACAGGAGCAGGCTTTCCTGCTGAACCGTTCCCTGGAAGAAGTGGAGCGTGGTTATATTATTGAAACGCTGAAACGCTGTGGAGGCAAGATTTCCGGCACTGGCAGCGCTGCCGAAGTATTACAAATTCCCGGAAACACATTACATTCTAAAATGAAAAAACTGGGAATTACAAAGAGCGACTATTTCTCATGATGAAAATCCCTTAATAAAGTGAGAAGCTTGATGGTTTCATTAAATACAGTGAAAAATCGATAACCCTGTTTTTATTATTTGGTTGATTTTTAATGATTTGCGAAAGATGGCATTTGGTTGGCCTGATAGATAGCATCACTAAAAACAAAAATCAAATTTATGAAAATCGTAGTAATCGGAGGCACCGGTCTCATTGGAACCAAAGTAGTAAATCAACTTCGTCAGGCGGGCCACCAGGTTATCGCTGCATCTCCTGCAACGGGTATCAACACGCTCACCGGCGAAGGACTGGCGGAAGCCATGAAGGAAACGGATATTGTTATTGACCTTGCCAACTCTCCTTCATTTGAAGATAAAGCAGTAATGGAATTTTTCCAGACAGCGGGTCATAACCTGTTAGCTGCAGAAATCAATGCAGGTGTAAAACATCATGTGGCGTTATCTATTGTAGGCGTCGATATTATGCAAAACATTGGTTACATGCGTGCGAAAAAAGTTCAGGAAGAACTGATTGAGCAGTCAGGCGTACCTTATACTATTGTTCGCAGCACGCAATTCCTTGAATTTATTGCCGGTATTGCCAACCAGGCTACTGATGGCAATGAAGTGCATCTTTCAGATGTATTGTTCCAACCTATCGCTTCTGATGATGTGGCAAAATTTGTAGCTAAATATGCACTGGCTGCTCCGTTGAATGGCAGGGTAGAAATTGCCGGACCTGAACGGTTTGAAATGTACAGAATTGTTGAGCGTTATCTGCAGCTGGCCAACGACCCACGCACGGTAGTACCAAATGGTAAACCCGCATACTTCGGCGGTGAAGTTACGCACAGCGCCCTGGTACCTGCCGGAGAAGCGGAGCAGGGTGCTATTAACTTCGAAAGCTGGTGGGCAACCCAGGCTGTAAAGGCTTAACTGCTCCCCGGGACCCGCCTGGAATCTATTGTCTGAAAAAATTAAATCTATCGTCATGAACCTTTTCTTTTCACATCCGTCTACAAAAGATCCTAAAAACGGATATCCTGAAGATATGCAGGTAGTCGCCAATGAAACACCGCATAATACCAGTGAGGGCGGTGAGTTCCTCGATGACGCAATCCGTTTGGAAGAAGATCCTTTGAGCAGCCAGGATGAAAACGCAGGACTTGAAGAATAGTAGTAACGGCGCTTTAAAGCAGCAATATGAAAAACAGCATAGCCGTCACCTAACCTCATTTGACGCCTACTTTGCGCAGGACTTACCAGCTGAAGAACGAAAGGTAATCTTCAAAACCCAGTCATGTGCCTATGGTGTCACAACCCAAACAGGTAGCTGATTTCATCACTACTGCCGCTCAAAAATTAAAATTTAAACAAAAGAAATTGCAAAAGGCTGTCCTATTGTAAATACGGGGCTGTTGCAGAGGTACGTAGAGCCGTGCCTGCGGCTTGAGGATGGATTATTGAGGGATGTTTTCGGCCATAGGCTATTTGTTCATCCCAAAATAAAAAGCTGCCTGAATCACAAGATTCAGGCAGCTTTTTATTTTTCCGTGTGGCCCTTGGTACAAATGCCGAATCAAGCGCAATCTGCTATCCTGCGCATATCTGTAAACCAGGATATCTTTTTGTTAAAGTATTATACATTCCCAATAATCTTCTTCCAGTGTGCCAACTGTGCCGGCGCTTTGGCAGTTACTTCTTTCAAAAACTGTTCGGCAACTTTCTGATAACCTTTTTTCAGATCAGACAGGGGAAAGGTTTTGTTATGCCATTTTTTGATGCCGCCACCATCTGAGATAGCCGAATCAACAATGGAAAAGGCTATCTCGTTCGGTTTGATCAATACAAATTGAAAGGCCGGTTGCCCCTGTTCTCCCTCATCATAGGTGTATTCAGTATCTTTTCCTGATTCGAAGTTGCGGACTATCGTGCCCAACACGTTGAACCACGCATTCAGGCACACATCTTCCTCTCCAAAATAGCCCATAGCAGGTACCACTTTCTCGTCGATTACGATCTGTAAGTGGCCGTGTACATGCGAGAAATGATCGGTGTTTGAAACGGGCTTACAGATGCCCAATCCCATTCTTAATTGTCCCATAGCGGTAAAAATAAATATTTATCCCGATCCTCAAAACAGAAAGTGATCCCGGCGAGGATCCCAAAAACTTAGGAGCTCCCACCCAACGCACAGGCGCGCATACCAATTTTTAGTTTTGACGGTGGATTTTTCACATACTATTGTACCGTACGAGGGCAACCTGGCCTTTTAAACAAAGCATATTGCGCCTTTTAAACAAAACAGGCTATTCTTTATTAACCGAATTTTGTTTCATCAAAATAAAAGATGATGAACATGAATTCAAATAATGAAAAATTAGTGTTGGTTACCGGAGGCTCGGGTTTTATTGCAGTGCACTGCATCCTTCAACTATTAAATGCGGGCTTCATGGTGAGGGCGACTTTGCGTTCCCTGAGCCGTGAATCCGACGTACGGTTGATGCTAAAAAATGGCGGTGCAGAAGCCGGTGACCGTCTTACCTTTATCGAGGCCGATCTTTCTTCCGATGCGCATTGGCCAGAAGCCATGAACGGTTGTACCTACGTATTGCATGTAGCATCGCCTACCCCAAAACTTGATTACAAACATGAGGATGAAATGATCATCCCGGCACGGGAAGGCGTGCTGCAGGTACTGCGTACCGCAAGAGATGCCGGTGTTAAACGCGTAGTATTAACCTCAGCCATAGGTGCGGTTGTTTATGGACATCCCAACCAAACAGCACCCTTTGATGAGGCGACCTGGACAGATACGGCCAATGCACCGGCTTATCAGAAATCCAAAACCCTGGCGGAAAAAGCGGCATGGGAGTTTATCGAAAAGGAAGGGAATGGGCTGGAACTTGCCGCCATTAACCCTGTAACAGTTATGGGGCCGGTGCTGGGGCCGGATTATTCTCATTCCATACACCTGATCAAAAATCTTCTGACTGGTAAGATGCCTGGCTGTCCGAAGATCAATTCCGGTTTTGTAGATGTACGTGATGTAGCCGATCTGCATCTGCGTGCGATGGAACATCCTGCTGCAAATGGCCAGCGTTTTATTGCCACTGCCGGAGAAAGTATCTGGTTGGTGGCTGTAGCGAGAATACTCAAGGAGCACTTGGGCACTGCTGCCGGCAAGGTAAAGGTTAAAGAGCTGCCTAATTTCTTACTTCGTATTGCAGCACTAAAGGACCCGATGGTCAGATCAATGATCCCGCTGCTGGGCAGGGTGATGAATGTCACCAGCGCCAAGGCGGTGCGCCTGTTAGGCTGGTCGCCCCGTTCTACTGAGGAGGCCGTGCTGGCTTCGGCGCAAAGCCTGATCCGATTACAACTGCTTAACCAATAATGTTAACTTTGCAGAGATGGAAGTAGCCGAAGTATTTATCGCCTGCAAGAAAGAAGCCCACTACAGCCGTGAACTCGTCCTGGCGCAACCAGCGTTGGTACATGTCGTTTCCGGTGAAATGCGTGTCGTGACCGCGGAACGCAGCTATCATTTCTTTGCAGGTGATACCGTACTGTTGCCCCGTAACCAGCTTGGCAGGATGAGTAAACTTCCATTGGACGGGGAGCCCTGCATCGCTATATCAGTGCTGTTTCGCAAGGAAAGACTCCAGCATTACTATGCAACTAATGAACATAAGTCAAAAGCGCCGCATAGCAATGAACTTAAAAAATTCGGAGCGCACCCCTTATTAAAAAGCCTCTTCAATTCGCTGCAGCCTTATTTTGAAATGGCCGATGCTTTACCTGAAGACATCGCCGCTTTTAAGATCGAAGAAGCGGTTCGTATCCTTCGTGCCATTGATCCGGATGTAGACGAATTGCTCGGCCAGTTTGAAGAACCAGGTAAACTGGACCTGACCGAATTCATGGAGCAGAATTATATGTTCAACCTACCGCTGGAAAAATTCGGTTACCTGACCGGCAGAAGCCTGACCACTTTTAAAAAAGATTTTAAGCGCATTTTTAAAAATACCCCGGGCAGGTGGCTAACGCAGAAAAGATTGGAGCTGGCCCATTACCAGATTTTCGAGCAGAAACGAAAGCCATCAGACGTTTACATAGAAAGCGGTTTTGAAGACCTTTCACACTTTTCCTTTGCCTTTAAAAAGCATTTTGGTTACAACCCAACCCATTCAGGGATCGGTTTACGAAATAAATCATTTACTCATGAAGACAAAGGGCATAACTAATCAGTAACAACACCATGACTGATAATTTCCTGTATTTACTTAAAACCCATCACAATGTGGTCAAGTATAACATTAGATGAACTATCAGACATGATTTTACAGTTTGAAACATCGGCTCTAATGCAATCTGGTATAATGATATTGAGGATGGATTCAATATTTCTAAATATGATCAGATAGGATTAATTAAAGAATATATATGCAACCAGGATGATTTGAAGTATCCGCTTAATAATCTTCTGAATCTTATAAAATCCGGAGGACAGAAATAAATATAAAACATACCAATTTTTCAATTGATATCGTGCAAAAATGAAAGGCGAGTACAAAAAATATTAATCAAATTTTTCGAAAGCCCATTAATATTTTTATACAGGCTCGAGAAAGAACAAATTGTAGCATTCTTCAGAGGATTTCAATCAGCCGCAGGAGATGATTTTGATTTGACCAATCAAATATCTACCAAACTTAGCACAGAATTCCAAATCGCCAAAAGTAACCCAGGATGGCCTGGTCAGGTTCAAGAATATGCTGATATAAAAGGCGTCGATTTCTTTAATGCAATAGTGGCCATATGTTTAGTTGCCATTTCATATCTACCACTGCGCTATTTGATGGAAAACCCAAAAATAGTATTTTGAATTATAGCAAATGCACCTAATGCGGCAGAGGATTATCCGTTGAATCCTCTGCCGCCGGGTTTAACATGCCTTTCATATAAAACAGACGAGCCAGCCTTAGCATAAAAATATTTCATGAGAGAAATCCGCGAACTGACAGTGGCAGATTTCATTGGCTCATAGATGAAGATCTCTTTCTGGTCTTCATGGATTATTATCCTGAAGGGCTGTTTCAGCCTTTTGGTAAAATGGGTAACGGTAAGGTATTCTGCAAGGTCTTCGTGCCAACTGGAGGTAGCGTACAGCGAGACGAAAGGCCCTTTTGCGGCCGATTGATAGATCTGTCGTGCAAGTACCATTGGCAGTAATCTGCCCCCGCCACGGAAGCGGCTCTGCGACGTGAGGGAATCGGTATAGCTGGGACATATACTGGTCCTGTCCACCCAGATGTTCCGGGTAAAGCTTTTTAGGTTTACCGCCATTCCAGAAGTTCCCTTGTTTTGATCCATGGCCAATATACCAAGGGAGCCATCTACCACATGCGTCGCTTCGTGCAATAGTACATAGAGTATTGCATCAAGCTTGCCTGCTTCAATGGCTATCCGAAACCCTGGAAAGTCTTTTGTAAAATAGCTCATTTCCTTTTCGGTAAGCCACTGGGATACATCCTGTTTTAGAATCTCTGCCCTGAAAGTGATGGTGAAAACAGGGAACTGGTCCTCGGGGTTTACCGTTGCAGTCAGCGCTGTATTGGGCATATTGTCCAGAAAACTGATACCCAATAGGTGTTCTTTTAGAATATGTTGGTGAAGAGGTGGAAGCATCTGAAAGGCCCTCACCACTTTAAGGCTGTCGGTTTTGCTGAGTCTGTGGAGGGTCGGGGACATGCCTGCATCGCGAAATTTTTGGATTATTTCAGGTGGGGTGTTACCGATCCGTTTGGCCAATGGTTTGGATGGATCAAGCCCGTATTTCTTTTGGACAACTGTTTCCTGCTGACTTGAATCAAGGCTTGTCGATTGTCCCTTGGTGATCAAGGGAGAAATGAAAGCTGCGCTGGATAGCATCAGTATTGTGATGTAGGTATTTATTTTAATTGACATCTGGGCAGGGGTTAAAAACAAAAATAGTAATGCTGCTGGATATGGACAATTCATATTGCAGCATTACTATGGACTGATCGGTTCGTGATTTTTGTTTTGGCAGGTTATTGACCTGAGTTAGTGTCTATCCGGTAATCTTCAGCGATCCGACCAGGCCGTGCTGAAACGTGAAATTAAAGCGCAGGACTGTCGGGCTACCGGGAAATGTTCCCGAAACCTCGGCTTCAAGTACCGAGCCATTGTCACTGTTTTTATAGCTGATCGGTTTTAGCACGCTCTGATATTCCTCATTTGATTTTTCGATCCAGTTTTGGATTGCCTCTTTTCCCGTGTGCGTCTTTCCCTCGTCGAATACTACGGCATTTTCTGAAAAGAGGGAAGCATAGGCTGCGCCATCGTGGCTGTTCTGTGCTTCAACCAGGTCGGTTATTAATTTTGGTAAGTTCATGATATTTATTTTTAGATTAACTTATTGATGTACAAATTTCGGTCGTACCTGCATAACCTGCAATAAGGGTATTACGATTCGGATAGGGAATAATTTATCCCTATTGATTGTCAGGGAGCCTACGCGTATCTTTGATACATGTATGAGAAAAAAACTTTTCCCAACCTCAACTGCGGACTGGACCTGGTCGGTGAGGTGCTTTACGGCAAGTGGAAGATCAGGCTATTGTGGTTCATCAACGAAGGCTACGTGCGTCCGAGCGAACTGCAAAGGAAGATACCAGATGCAAGCCGCCGGGTCATCAACATCCAGTTAAAGGAACTAGAGGAGCATGAGCTTGTGACCAGGATGATCTACCCGGTAATGCCTCCAAAAGTCGAGTATACACTCACCGATTTCGGCAAAACTCTGATACCCGTGCTTACCTCCATCGGACTGTGGGGAGATGAGCATCAGGACAGGTTAAAGCAGGTAATATTAAAGGGATATCCAGACCATGTTCAATCAAATGCGGTTTAATTGAAAGACCATGTGATTTAGGTTATTTCAGCGCGTATTTCATTCCCGGCAGCAGTCTGGGGTGGAAAATCAATATTTATATGGTAGGTATGGTGCCTCCGTCGGTCACAAATTCTGTTCCGCTCAGATAACCGGCCCTTGGGGATACCAGGAAGCCAACCAGTTCGGCAACTTCTTCCGGCATAGCTGCACGTCCATAGGGAATGCCCCCAAGTGAGTCCATCACGCTTTAGGTAGCTTGTAATATCCCGGTTCTCAGAAATTCGCTCCATCATTCTCTTGGAACTATCGGTCATGATCCAGCCCGGAGAAACCGTCAGCACCCTGACCTCTTTCGGGGCAACTTCGTTAGACAGACTTTTACTGTAGTTGATCAGTTCCGCCTTAGCCGCTGCATAGGGAAGCGTGCTGTCGTATAATGGCAGTTTGCCCTGGATGGAATACAAATTCAGCGATGCAACAGCAACACACAAGTACGGCATTACGATTCGGATAGGGGCTGATTTATCCCTATGCAATTCGTATTTCCAATATTGCGAAAATTGAATTGGCGCCACATATTTGCCCAAACATTTGGACAAAGGTGGACAGATGGAGTATTGCCGATCTGCTATAAATACAAGGGTTGATCGATTGAGAACTGCGGAAATGGAATGTAAATCTTAATTATGGGAAAAATGTACAAGACAGTTATTCGTATGTCCATTCTTTAGGCCCAGCATTCTCCCCACCTTTGTATTGTCAACAACAACAAATATTTAAAACCATTTAAAAAAAATAAAAAATAAAAAAAATGAAAACTCTTATTCTAATAACCAGCCTGATCATGACATTAATAACCAGCCAATCGGTATTTTCACAAACCAAAAGGGTTCCAGCTTCTGCCGGAAGAGCAGAATATGTTGAGGTTGAGCCTGGGGTAAAACTTCACGTAACAGACCTTGGAGATGGACAGCCGATTGTGTTGATCCACGGATGGCCATTGAGCGATGAAATGTACCAATACCAATACCAGTACCTGGTGAGGAAGGGCTTCAGGGTGATCGGGATTTCCCTACGTGGTTTCGGTAAATCTGACAAACCCTATGGAAAGTACAACTTTGACGTTTTTTCGGATGATATCTATGCCGTCCTTCACACGCTAAAGATTGAGAATGCCGTACTGGGTGGATTTTCAATGGGCGGAGCTGCAAGCATCCATTATGTAAACAAATATAAATCGGCTCATATTAGCAAACTGGCCCTTTTTGGAGCGGCGGCGCCATCCTGGAAACAGCGCCCCGGCTACAGCTACGGAATATCTGAGGAGAATGCTGCCGGACTGATCAAACAGACCATGACCAGCCGGGAGGATCTGATCGCAGGTCTGGGAGCAGCATTCGCGGCCGAGGGTACCACACTTCCTCCAAATACCGAAAAATGGCTGGAGAGCATCAACCTGTCGGCAAGTCCATATGCGGTTACCGAATCCATCACCTCCCTGGGAGAACTTGATCTTCGTCCGGTGCTCAAGGATATCACAATTCCCGTTGCCATATTCCAGGGTGTGAAGGATAAATTGATCGAGTATGCCCAGGCAGAACAGTTGCACAAGGGCCTGAAAAACTCCTACATCGTGAGGTTCGAGAAAAGCGGACATGCACTATTTGTGGAGGAGATGGACAAGTTCAACTCAGAACTTGAAAAATTTGCAAGGAAATAAAAGCAGGAGCTACCTGCATGTTCTCAAACTAGGGCTGCAGGTAATTTTTGTTTTAACCACAAATTGAATTTATCAACAAGAATGGTAATTTTATTTTTGGTACTTATTAACCGGCCCCATCATGAAACAGCGCATCTTTGATATAAACCTTAAGACCATTGGCATGGTTCATATCGATTCGGACAGTGTTGAAGATATCAATTCTGAAACCTATAAATCCTATATCAAGGTGCTCTACCTCAATGAGGGGTTTGAGATAAAGGTGGACTTCAAGATATACAGCACAGACGGTCCTACGCTATTCTTCATAAGCCCAAACCAGGTTCTCAGCATTGATCAACTGGGCGGACAGCCGGGACTTCTTGTGTTCTACAACCGTGACTTTTATTGCATCCAGCTGCACGATGAGGAGGTTGCCTGTGACGGGCTGCTGTTCAATAACATCAATAACATGCCCATGACAACCATACCCGGGCAGGATGCCAGTTTCATTGAGTACCTCTTCTCCAGGATACAGGATGAGTTTGAACTGAGGGACAGCTCGCTGGAAGAAATGATAAGGACCTATCTCAAACAGCTCTTGATCAAGTCGACACGGTTATGGAAGGTGCAGCACCTGAACGGGACAATGGCCTCAAGGCCCAGCACCGACCTTGAATTCTTCAGGAAGTTTACCCAACTCGTTGAAGCGAACTACAAGGAAAAGCACAATGTTGCCGACTACGCTGACATGCTTTTTCTTGCGCCAAAAACCCTCACGCACAGGTTCAAACGACTAAGTCTCCCCCAGCCAAATGATATTATCAAGAACAGGATCATCCTGGAGGCAAAGCGACTATTGGTACATACCGACTGGACGGCAAAAGAGATTGCCCATGCCCTGGGCTACGACGATCCCGCCTACTTCAGCAGACTATTTTTTATAAAGACCGGCGAGCCACCTTCCGGCTTCAGGAAAAAATATCTAAGTGCAATTGAGCCGGATCAGGCTTAATCTTTTATAACGTTATCATGTTATCTGATAGAAACAATGCGCTCTTGCCGGGCATTGCGGCACATTCACCTTATAGTCAACCATTGGGTAGCCCTGGAGGGAGGCAGCTGGATTTGGAGTTCATCTCTTCGTTTCTACTGGATGCTGCCGTTTCTTATCCTAATTGTTTGGTACAGGGCGGTCTGGGAAGTCTTTTTGTGGCAAAAAAAGGGACATTCTGAATTGGCCGCTCCGGAGTACAGTAAGGTTCGGGCTTTTTTAATAAGAATAAAATCGCTCCACCAAGTTTCGAAAAGTGCAATTCAGGCAATGATCCATTTGAAGCTTGGACACTGGACGATCAGCATTTTTATAACGAGCCGGCAAAAATTTATCCGGACATCAGGAAGAATTTTGATTCGATGTTATTTGGGATTGATCCTGATAATCCTAACCCGCAGACTTAAAGGGGGCTTAAAACAAAAAATGTGATACATTCTTTTTAAAGAATTGTATCACATTTAGTGACCCCTTCGGTACGTTTTTCGAACTTTTTTATGGAAGATTTAAAGAGGCTCGCAAGCATGGCTGTTTAGTAAACCGCCTGCCTGCGGGCCTTTTCTGTATCATTTGTGAACCTGAAAATTGTATTACATGATTAGAATATATATTAGTTGTGACGTTGGCTATTGCCAAACTATACAATTCAAACCTGCTTCATCGACACTTTTTGAAAACTCCTGGGCAGTGTTTAAATCCGGGAATTCCACTTCAACAGTATTTCCTGCCCATACATTGTCCACAATTGCGCGGGCGTCTGCAAATGACATCTTTTTATACTTCAGTAACAATTGTAGTAAGAGGATAAACGGCCATTTACCTTCTCTGTATCCACTAATATGAACCTGATACATCTTCTTCAGCTTTTTATTGGTTTATGGCAAAGGTACTTTCAAGTTAGATGGATTACCTGCATGAAAACTGAATTGACATTAAATTTAAAAATTGCCATTTTTTGGTAATTTTTAAATTTAATGTCGTAAATTTGCTAGACATTAACCATTGATATGCTAATAGAATTCAAATTTCGTAACCTATTATCTTTTAAGGATGAAGTAAATTTTCTGATGACTCCAGTTAAGTCGTTTAAGGAATTAGTAAAAACCAATATTATCAAAACCAATAAAGACCTAAATTTACTTAAGGTTGCGGCTATTTATGGCGCAAATGGAAGTGGGAAAAGCAACTTCATAAAGGCTTATGGTTTTTTTTGCAACTTTATCTTCAACTCATTTCGGGATTCACTGAATAAAGAAACTGAACGAAAAATTCGTAACAATCATTTTAGACTAAATACGGTATCTGATAAGGAAAATACCATGTTTGAAGTGTCTTTCCTGCATGGAAAGTACATTTACCGGTATGGATATGAACTTTTTGGAAATGTTGTGAAAAGAGAATGGCTTTATCGTAAACTTGATAGAGAAAACCTATTATTTAGTCGTGCGGAGCAACATTTTGAAATAAACCAAGAGTCTTTTGCCGAAGGTTTAAAGTATCATGAGGAGGTAAACGAAAATGTATTGTTACTGAGCCACCTTGGACAGTATAATCAACCCGTTACCAAAGAAATACTTTCATGGTTTATGACTACGGCGTCGATAGATGGCATAGATGAAAACCACTATTCTAGATATACCATAGATCTGTTAAGATCAAATATCAAATTTAAAGAGTGGGCAACGATTGTTCTAAAGTATTTGGAGATTTCAAACATAGAGGCGGGAGAAAAAGATGGTGAAATCATTACATATCATAGAAAATATGACGAAAACAATTTAATCGTTGAGGCGATTCCATTTAACACATTTATGGAATCGGATGGAACACGAAAATTGATTCATCTTTTGGGCCCGATATATTACACGCTTCGTTTTGGAGGGGTGTTGTTTATCGATGAATTTGACTGTAAGCTGCATCCTAACCTTTCTAAAAAACTTTTGGCGCTATTTCAAAAATTCAATAGAAGAAATGCGCAGTTCATATTTACTGCCCAAGATACCAGCTTGTTAGATAAAAAGCTATTGAGGAGAGATCAAATTTGGTTTACTAATAAAGACCAATTCGGTGCGTCATCTATTTATTCATTATCTGAATTTAACGCCAAAACAGTAAGGAACACATCGGATTTTGCAAAAAAATACCTTGATAACACCTTTGGTGCCGCAGATACTTTAGAGATTACTGGCAAATTAACTGATCTCTTGTATGGCGAATAAGAAGGAAAAGAAAGTGCCTGCTTATCAAAGGGAACAGGGTAACAAAGGGCCTCAACCGAAAAAGAAACGAAAACTCCTTTTTTCTCTGGAATATTTCATTGATAACACCGTAGTAGGCCAGACCAGCGCAGAATGGCAAAGATTGGGCTTTCTTGCGTCAATGATCGAAATGATGCGTCATTTAAATAAATATACCTGTGAAGAAGCATTACGTGATGGAAGTATCAAACAGTATGGCAAATGGCCCGAACATTCAGAGTTTACAGAGCCCATACATTTACCACATAAAAATTGGGGTTCAATGCACATCACTAAAAAAAGCAAAGAAGTTGTTGCTGGCTTTTTTGAAGAGGATGTTTTTTATATTGTATTCCTTGACAAGGATCATGTATTTTATCCCACAGCTGATAAATAATTTACCCCAATGGCACTTTTCTTATTTAGAAATAGTAGATACAAAGCTTCACATAAAGAGTTAAAAATTGCAAGAATGTTGCCTGACAGGACATCGCCAGAATATTATGGGGTGTAATATTGACATCTATCAAAGCCAATATGAGACGAGGCTATAAATTTCAATCCACAAAATTTTAACTTGATTCAAAGCCAGATCTTCATTAGGTCTTAACACAGATGTGATGAACAATTTATCCAAACAAAAAACCCAACTTCTATTTGAAGCTGGGTTTCAAGTGACCCCCCTGGGGCTCGAACCCAGGACCTACTGATTAAGAGTCAGTAGCTCTAACCAACTGAGCTAGGGAGTCTTTCCACCGTCTTTGTTAAAAAACGTGAGCGCAAATTTAACGGATCTTCTGAATATTTGTGTACTTTATTTAATTAAATTTGATAATAAGGACGAAATGTGGATAAATACCCATTATGTTGATAATCTAACCGTTAGCTCATTATAAAATTTTTTTTCATGCAAGAAGCGTACATAGTAGCCGGATACCGCACTGCGGTGGGAAAATCCAAAAGAGGCGGATTTCGCTTTTACAGACCAGATGATCTGGCTGTAGACGTAATCACCGGATTGCTGAAATCCTTGCCACAGCTGGATCCTAAGCGGGTAGATGATCTGATTGTAGGAAATGCGGTACCGGAGGCAGAACAGGGTTTACAGATTGGCCGTATGATCTCTGTACGGGCTTTAGGCATTGATGTACCGGGAATGACGGTGAACCGCTATTGCGCTTCCGGCCTGGAAACAATTGCGATTGCCACCGCCAAAATACAAACCGGTATGGCCGATTGTATTATTGCCGGCGGTACAGAAAGTATGAGCCTGGTGCCGGTAGCAGGTTGGAAAACAGTACCCAACTACACCGTGGCCAGCACCAATCCCGATTATTATATTGGCATGGGACTCACCGCTGAAGCAGTGGCTAATGAATTCAAGGTAAGCCGCCAGGACCAGGATGAGTTCTCTTATAAATCACATCAGAAAGCGTTAAACGCTATTCAGAACGGCTATTTCAAACCGGGCATACTCCCGGTGTCTGTTGAAGAAGTATATGTAGATGAGAAGGGAAAGAAACAGAAACGTTCCTATATCGTAGATACCGATGAAGGACCGCGTGCAGATACTTCACTGGAGGCGCTTGCAAAGTTGAAACCTGTTTTCGCTGCCGGTGGTTCCGTTACAGCGGGCAACTCTTCACAAACTTCCGACGGCGCTGCCTTTGTGGTGGTGATGAGCGAGCGGATGGTGAATGAGCTGGGACTGAAGCCTATCGGGCGTTTGGTAGGTTGTGTTTCTGCAGGGGTGCATCCCCGTATCATGGGAGTAGGGCCTGTAGCTGCCATACCAAAAGTGTTACAGCGTACCGGAAAATCGCTGCAGGATATCGACCTGGTTGAATTGAACGAGGCATTTGCTTCACAGTCTATCGCGGTTATCCGCGAGCTGGGCATCAATCCGGATATCGTAAATATCAATGGCGGCGCTATTGCATTAGGACATCCGCTGGGATGTACCGGCGCAAAATTAACGGTGCAGATATTAGGCGATTTAAAAAGACTGAATAAAAAATATGGCATTGTCACGGCCTGTGTTGGCGGCGGACAAGGCATTGCAGGTATCATTGAAAATATCAACTGATAATACCGGTCAACTCACCTTTATACTAAAAAAGGAGCCATTGGCTCCTTTCTTTTTTTATTCCTCTTCTATTTCCAGCTCACTCAAATACTGGTATACCGGCTGCGCAATTTTACTCGTATCTGTAAATACTATACGACGCAAATCCTCCGGCTGTCGCAGATCAATACCAAATTCCGTCAGCATTCTCTCAAAAAAGAAAGTGCGCTTTCCTTTTGATCTTCCATTTTCATAAGTAACATAGCAGGCGCGCGACACACCTAATAAATTGCCCATTTCCTGTTGGGTGAGTTTTAGCGATTTACGGATTATTTTGATAGCCCGTTTATTATATAATAGCATTGGGTAATTTTAAAAATGTTACAAAAATGTGCCACTGTAACAATTATTAACTATATTTGTATCATAATGTATAAATCGCTGATCCTAATAGTGTTGAATTGAGATGAGCAGCGAATTTTTGATAAATAGATTTTCATTATGAACATAAAACACCCGTTACCGGCGTACCGGTAAAAAAGTGGTGGAGATGCAATCATTTTAATAGTGGATACTAACAGCTGTTAAAATAGTCAGATGAAGAAGCAGGAAGAAGAAGGGGAGGGAAAACTGATTGATGTAACAAATGGCCAATCGCCGGATCTCTAAAAAAATCCATCATAAAACTTTTTTGTTGTAAGACAAAAACCAAAGGAGCTGTCTTTCTTTCGAGGAACGGGCAGCTCTCTTTTGGCTATATACACTTTTCAAATGTAGTGGATTTTAGTGCAGCAAACAAATAAATTGTTTTATAAGTAGTTGATATTAAAATGAATAGATATTATTAAAATGATAATTTATATATCAGGATGATATGAAAAATATCATTTTGATACTTCTTATTAAGATAATATCACTTTCTTTTTAATTAGATTAAACTTTTTGTTAATTTGGCGCTATAATCGGCCCCTAAGCCATCAACCATATCGCCTTATGGATCGCAGACAATTCCTAACCTTATCATCTGACCGCCAGCAATCGCGGACTGCCACCGCTATCGCCCGTACCGCCACCGGCATAACGCCGTACACCGGCGCCTGGGACACGCTACAACGCATTCACCTGCTGAAACGCACCCTGTTCGGGGTTACACCCGCAAACATCAATGCCTTCAACAGCCTGAATATGCAGCAGGCGGTAGATACCTTGCTCACCGCGCAGCCGGATCCCGCACCTCCCGTCAACAACTACGGCATCGATGACACCGGCGTTACACCCGGCGCCACATGGGTAAAAGCCCCGCTCGGCGATGAAATGCTGGAAAGGAAAAGGATCGCCTCCTATAAGGCATGGTGGACAGGTCAAATGATTAACCAACAGTCAAGCATACACGAAAAAATGGTGCTCTTCTGGCACAATCATTTCGTTACAGAAACAGGCATGGTAGGAGATAGCCGGTTTATCTACCAATATAACCTCACCCTGCGTAAACATGCTCTCGGTAATTTTAAAGACCTTACCAAAGCAATAACGCTGGATCCCGCCATGCTGGTGTATCTCAACGGATACCTCAACTCCAAAGGCGCTGCTGATGAAAACTATGCAAGAGAACTGCACGAACTTTTTACAGTAGGAAAAGGCCCCGATTCCCATTATACAGAAGATGATGTAAGAGCCACCGCACGTGTACTCACCGGCTTCCGGGTAGATAGAACCAACATCGTCAGCTTATTCGATACCACGCAACACGATCTTACCAATAAAGAATTTTCAGGATTCTATCTCAATAAAGTAATCTCCGGAAAAACAGGCCAGGATGGCGCTAAAGAGCTGGACGAACTCCTGTCGATCATCTTCCTGCAACCGGAAGTCGCAAAATTTATCTGCCGTAAACTATACCGCTTCTTTGTGTATTATGATATTGATGCAGCTACAGAACAAAACGTAATTACACCATTGGCAGATATTTTCCGCAGCAGCGGCTATGATATTAAAGTCACGCTCAACGCCCTGTTTACCAGCGAACATTTCTTCGATCCGCTTAACATGGCCTGCCTGATTAAAAGTCCGGCCGACTTCTGCATCGGTATCTGCCGCGAATACGGCATCACCATCCCTACAGATTATACCAATCAATATAAAGCATGGGCTGTAGTCCACGACAGGGCCGCTTCCATGTTGCAAAACCTTGGTGATCCCCCGCTGGTTGCCGGATGGGACGCATACTACCAGGCGCCTTCGTTTCATGAACTGTGGATCAATACAGATACGCTGCCCAAACGTAACCGCTTCAGCGATGGCCTCGTCAGCAGCGGCGGTTTCAACGGCCTCCGCATTGATACCCTCGCTTTTGCCAGCCGCCTTCCTCATCCGGAAGACCCGGTGGCACTGGTCAACGACTCACTGGATATCCTATATCGTGTAGGCGTTTCCGATACTGTGAAAGGATTCCTGAAAAATAAGATCCTCCTGAGCGACCAAAGCCCCGATAGCAACTACTACTGGACGCAAGCCTGGAACGCATGGAAAGCATCGCCCACAGATGCTACCCTGAAAGATAATGTGGAAAGCCGCCTCCAGGCCCTGTATAAATACATTATGGACTTGTCTGAATATCAATTATCCTGATAGCAGAAAAACCTTTTTATGAAAAGAAGAGACTTCCTGAAATATACAGCGCCAGCTGCTATCCTGCCAACTTTAATCAATGGCTTCTCTATTAAAGCCTTCGGTTCATCTCCGATGCTGGACGCATTAAGCACCGCCTCGGCAGACAATGATCATGTACTCGTCATGATACAAATGACCGGCGGTAACGATGGTCTTAACATGGTCATCCCACTGGATGTATACGGTAAATACCAGGCCGCACGCGCCAATATCGCTATCCAGGAAGGAAAAGTACTCCGCCTCGATAATTATATTAAATCGGGCCTGCACCCTGCCATGACAGGGATACAGAAATTGTATAACGATGGAAAAGTAAGTATCGTGCAAAGCGTAGGATACCCTTCACCCAACTTCTCGCATTTCCGTGCTACCGACATCTGGCTCACCGGGTCTAATTCCAACGAGGTGCTTACTACCGGTTGGGCAGGCCGCTACCTGGATACGCAATACGACGGTTTCCCGGATGGATACCCCAATGCAGAGAACCCAGATCCGCTGGCAGTACAGATAGGTTCTATCGTATCGCCCGCCTTCCAGGGACCCAATGCCAGCATGGGTATCGCCATCACCAGCGCCACCGATTTCTATAACCTGATCGATGGTGTAACGGATCCCGTTCCCAATACCAAATGGGGCAAAGAACTGGAGTATATCCGCCTCATCGCCAAACAAACCAACAGCTACGAACAGGCTATTACCGCTGCCGCGAAAAAAGTGACCTCACAGGGCGCTTACCCGGCCAATAACAGCCTGGCGGAGCAACTGAAGATAGTAGCCCGCCTGGTAGCCGGCGGACTGAAAACAAAGCTCTATATGGTGAGCACCGGCGGTTTTGATACACATGCCAACCAAACAGAAGGCGGCGATACCAGTAAAGGCGGTCACGCTAACCTGCTGGGAGGCGTTTCCGATGCCATCAAAGCTTTTATGGACGACCTGAAAGGATTGCACGCTTCCCGCAGGGTGGTAGGCATGACTTTCTCCGAATTTGGCCGCCGCATCAAATCAAACTACAGCATGGGTACGGATCACGGCGCTGCAGCTCCCATTATCATTTTTGGAGATTATGTGAACCAGGGCGTGCTCGGAAATTCTCCCGCACTGCCGGACGCTTCCTCCGTAATTGATAATATCCCCATGCAGTACGACTTCCGCTCTATCTACGCATCTATCCTGGAACAATGGTTTTGCGTGGACCAAACCGTGCTGAAAACTATTCTCCGGGAAGACTACCAGCGCCTGCCCCTCATCAGTGGCGTGGCCTGTGGCACCATTACCGGTTTGCCCGACCTGAATACTGACGATAAGAAACTGATTACCAACTCTCCAAATCCATTTTCAAACTATACCACCATTACCTATATCACCGGCAGCGGCAACACATTGGTACAGATCTTTGATACCACCGGCCGCCTCGTTAGCGTACCAGTCAATAAAGTACATACCCCCGGCACCTATACGTTCACTTTTGACGCGCATAGTTTGCCCAATGGTATTTACTATGCCCGCTTCCAGAATGGCCCCGTGCAACAGGTAAGACCTATGCTCAAAGTAAACTGACCTTATAATTTAATTAATATTCGTGCAACGCCGTTGCAAATAGATGGATTTTGCTACCTTTGCCTCCGTGTACAAGAGCTATCTGCATAAAATATTAGCTATTATTCTCCTGGGTGTATTTTCTATAAATACCATCCCGAGAGAATTTATACACGAATTTGCCGGTCACCACGATACGGCAGATGTCCTTCATCAACACGATGGACTCACCATATCCGAACATCACCGGCACTGTGATTTTTTGCAGATAGGTGTAGAACCTTACGAGTCATTTGTTACTTTATATATAGCGCCGGTTCAAAAAGTAATCTGGGTATTTTCTCCGCTTACGTTGCCGGAAACCACGCACGTCCCTTATTTTAACCTCACCCCCAGAGCGCCGCCTACACAGCAGGTATAACTTCATTTTTATTGCAGCGTGCACCATCTGTACACGTTGTTTATTCTTTATTACTGATTCTATATTTTTCAGATATGCATTATTTGCGTGTATTTATACTCGGGCTTTGGAGTGTAATGTTACTGGCATTACCTGCCGCCTATGCCGGCACTAACCCCGAAGAAGGGGAATACTCAAACTCATTAACCGGTAAAGTGGTGGATAAATTAACCCATACACCGTTACCCGGCGCCACTGTTTACCTGCCGGATCTCCGCGTAGGCGCTGCTGCAGATGCACAGGGAAATTATATCATCAAAAATCTTCCAAAAGGAAAATATGTGGTAGATGTACACTACATCGGTTATGCCGCATTCAGCGCTCCGGTAGCTATTTCCGGCGCTACCACCCGGGATTTTGAACTCGGGGAAACACTGATAGAAAAAAATGAAATCGTGATCACCGGCGCCAACCTGGCAACATCCGCCAGGAAAACACCTACGCCCATCAGCGTGATCCGCCGCGACTATCTCGATGATAATATCTCTACCAATATCATAGATGCCATTGCAAAAGTGCCCGGTGTTACACAACTCTCTACCGGTCCGGCTATCTCCAAACCTTTTATCCGCGGACTTGGCTACAACCGCGTGGTAGTAGTGGGCGACGGTGTGCGCCAGGAAGGCCAGCAATGGGGCGATGAACACGGCATTGAAATCGACGACTATAATGTAAGCAGGATAGAAGTGCTGAAAGGCCCTGCCTCCCTCATTTACGGTTCAGACGCATTGGCCGGTGTGGTGAACATTGTTCCGCCTGCACCACTGCCTTTGGGAAAAATAAAAGGCAACGTGGAAGCCAACTATCAAACCAACAACGGACTGATGGCCTATCACGCTGATATTGCCGGTAATAACAACGGCTTTAGCTGGGGCGCTTTCGTAACACAAAAACAAGCGCACGATTACAAAAATAAATACGACGACTACGTATTTAACTCCCGCTTTAATAACACCAACTTTGGCGCTAACATTGGCATCAATAAACAATGGGGATACTCTCACCTGAGCTTCAGCTCCTTTAACCAGCACCTCGGGCTGGTAGAAGGTGACCGCGACAGCAACGGCGATTTCCTGAAACTGATCAACAACAACGGCACGGAAGAAGAAGTACCCGCCACCAGCAGCGATAATAAATCGTATAGCATGACGGTCCCCAAACAACAGATCAATCACCAGAAAATAGTATGGGACAACAGCCTGTATCTGCATAATGGTGGCCGTATTGGTCTTACACTGGGCTATCAGCTGAACCAACGCCGCGAATTCGGTAACGTGCTGGAACCTTCCACACCGGAATTGTACCTGCACCTGCAAACCTTCAACTACGCACTGAAATATTACCTGCCTGAAATGAACGGCTGGCAAACAACCGTAGGCGTGAACGGGATGCAGCAAACCAATCAGAATAAAGGAGAAGAGTTCCTGATCCCTGCATACGATCTGTTCGACTTTGGCGCGTTTGCAGTAACCAGCAAAACCTTCAACAAACTCACACTAAGCGGTGGGCTGCGTTTTGATAACCGCTCCATGAACTCCAAATCATTGTTCCTGGATGCAGATGGCAAGCCGGCCAATACCGGCGACTCAAAATTTGATGCCTTCAAACGCAACTTCAACAATGTATCCGGTAGTGTAGGACTCAGCTACGAAGCCAGCGAGCAGGTAGTGCTGAAACTCAATGTAGCAAGAGGTTTCCGGGCGCCAAATATCGCAGAGTTATCTGCTAACGGCGTGCATGAAGGAACCATCAAATATGAATACGGTAACCAGGAGCTGAAACCGGAAGTAAGTACACAGGTGGATGCAGGCGTGGATTTCAACACCCAGCACGTTTCATTGTCGGCCAGCCTGTTTTACAATCATATCAATAACTTCATTTTCTCCCGTAAGCTGTTCAATGCTGCCGGTACAGACTCTATCCCTGCTACGGATAATGATGAAGGATATGCCGCATTTAAATACCAGCAAACGGATGCCAACCTGTACGGCGGAGAGTTGATGGTGGATATTCACCCGCATCCGATCGACTGGCTCCATTTTGAAAATACATTCTCGTATGTAAGGGCCACTACCAGTAACGGTAGCGACTCTACGAAATATCTGCCCAATATTCCGGCGGCACACTGGTTGTCTGAATTGAAAGGAAGATTTAAAAAAGTAGGAAAAAGTCCGTTGCAGAATGCTTACATCGGCGTGCAAATGGATCTGAACTTTGCGCAGAATGATGTGTTTTCTGCTTATGAAACAGAAACGGCTACTCCCGGTTATACCTTGTTTAACGCGGGATTAGGCAGTGATTTTGTGAATAAGAAAAATAAAACATTGTTCTCTCTGCATTTCGCTGTCAATAACTTAACAGATGTGGCTTACCAGAATCACCTGAGCAGGTTGAAATATGCGCCCATCAATGAAGTAACCGGCAGATCAGGCGTATATAACGTTGGCCGGAATTTCAGCGTGAAGCTTGCAATTCCGATTGATTTCAAATAGTGTGGATGTTTCTTTTATAAGGCTCCTGCGTCAGCAGGGGCTTTTTTTATGGTATCAGGCGCCGTTTCTTTTGAGGAGTTTCCCGTTTTGATATAGGTTGCCTTGTTGTTTTTTATTTTGAAGAAGATGTTCCGGGCGGCTGCGGGTGCTGTACTCAATCCAACCACAGTATCCGTTCCCGTTATAATCAGCTGAGGCACCGGTATAGCCTTAGCTGTAGAATCAATTGCCCGCATATAATTGATCAGCCGTTTGCCCTCCCGGGTAATATGAATGGTTTGCATGCCTGTTCCCGAATTGGCGATGACGGCAGTAATACCGGCTGCCTCAAACACGGCGCTGTCGCTGTTTATGTTTCCGCTTATAACGGTAAAGGGTACTGGTACTGCCTGGGTTTCGGTAACGGAAGCAGCTTCCTGCGGGGTTTTGGTGGCCGGCTGCTTGCAGCTCAGTATTAAAACAGGGAGCAGTAATAAGGTTCTTTGCACGATGAATAGCTGTTTGAAAAGATAAAGCTATTAAATTTTATGGAACTGATCATGATCCGCGGTTAATATATACATGTTACTTATATATTATTTATAGTAATAACGTTATAGTATTTTCTAATTTATATAAATTTGTTGTACCGGCGGTAAACCCGGTACAGGCGGGCTTGATAAGTAAAATCGTTTTTACAGTACAAATACACGCTGGTTTTACCATTGATGTAAATATTTAATTGAAATATTGATAGATTTTGTAGTTTAGGGGATCGTTAGTTATGTAAGTGTAAGATTGAATGTCCTGCCAGGAGGAACAGTTCCCTCAGTTTTCAAAAATTGGTTTTTGTAATTAAGACTTTTCTGACCACCATTGGTTCAGATTTTGGTTGAAAAAGAAAGGGGCTGTCTTTACAGCCCCATATTTTTTCAGTTATTTTTTAATGTTGATGTGTGGTCTTTTCCAGCTTCGCCGTATCCTCATCATAATACACAAAGAAATAAAGATAAATGGCCCTCGACAGCCGCATCAGCCATGGTTGTATCAATACCAGCAGCACGCCATTCACGGCAAGCCAGATAAAAATGCTGTTATCTCTCCAGGTTAATCCAAAAAATAACCAGAACCAGATCAGGTTAAACACACTGAATGCTACTGATAAAGCATAACTCACATAGCCTGTTCCAAACCAGAAGCCGGTTTCCAACTCATATTTTTGTCCGCATACAGGGCAGTTATCATACATGTTGAAGATCTTCGAAAACCTGAGATGAAACGGATTCTGATCTCTGAACATATCTCCTTTCCTGCATCTTGGACATTTCATAGTCAGCATGCTGACAAAATAGTTAGGGCGCCTGGGCTTCTGTGTACTCATCTTACAAAATTAATCAATTACTTTTTAGCAACCGAAAGCGGTGGCTTACACGGCTTCCGTTTTACGCTCGCCGATCTGTTGTCTCCACATCGCGTAGTAAAGCCCTTTTTCAGCTACCAGGTCCGCATGTCTGCCCATTTCCACGATCTGGCCTTTTTCCAGTACGTAAATACGGTCGGCATGCATAATAGTGCTCAAACGGTGGGCAATCATCACGGTAATATGTTGTTTGCTGGCCGTTACTTCGCGCACGGTTTTAGTAATTTCTTCTTCTGTAATTGAGTCCAGTGCAGATGTAGCTTCATCAAATACCAGTAAGCGCGGCCTGCGGAGCAACGCCCTGGCAATGGATAAACGTTGTTTCTCCCCACCGGAAATTTTAATACCGCCTTCACCAATCACTGTTTCAAGACCTTTGTCGGCCCTGGCCAGTAATGAATAGCACGACGCTTTATCCAGCGCTTCCATTACATCCGCATCACTGGCGCCGGGATTTACAAACAGCAGGTTTTCACGGATGGTGCCCGAAAAGAGCTGGGTATCCTGTGTAACAAAACCTACCTGGTGACGCAGATCTTCCATATCCACCTCGTTGGCATCAATGCCATTGTAGTAGATATGTCCTTCATTGGGTTTGTATAATCCTACGAGTAGCTTTACCAGCGTGGTTTTGCCAGAACCCGATGGTCCTACAAAAGCAATGGTTTCCCCTACATTTACGGAGAAGTTCACTTTATCAAGTGCTTTGGTGGCTGCTGTGAGGTGCTTGAACCCTACCTGTTTAAACTGCAGTTCATCGATATGCGTTACCTTGATAGGATTAGCGGGCATTTCCTCTACCGGCGTATTCAGGATGCTCTGGAAATTTAACAGCGACACCTGCGCTTCGCGGTAATTCAGGATAATGTTACCAAGCTCCTGTAATGGTCCGAAAATGAAGAAGGAATACAGCTGTAAGGTCATCAGCTGTCCGATGCTCACTACATCGCGGTAAATGTAAAACAGCAGCAGGAACAGGATGGCAGAGCGCATGAGGTTCACAAAAGTACCCTGCACAAAACTGATACTGCGGATGCTCCGCACTTTTTTCAGTTCCAGCAGCAGGATCTTCATGGTAGTGGAGTTTAAACGCCTGATTTCCTGGTTGGATAAGCCCAAACTCTTTACCAGCTCAATGTTCCGGAGAGATTCTGTAGTAGATCCTGCCAGTGCGGTGGTTTCTTTTACGATCGTCTTCTGTATCACCTTAATTTTCCTGCTCAGTAAACTCATCAGGATAGTCAGTAAAATACACCCGGTAAGATACACAAAGGGAAGGCTCCAGTGTACGGTGGTGGCATATACCATCACAAACAACACACCGATCAATGATACAAAAAGCACGTTCACAAAGGCGGTGATGAATTTTTCACAGTCAACCCGCACTTTCTGGAGAATAGCCAGCGTTTCACCGCTGCGCTGGTCTTCAAATTGCTGGTAAGGCAGCCGGAGCGAGTGTTTAAGGCCATCTGTATACACCTGCGCGCCAAATTTCTGAACAATTACGTTCACAAAATAGTCCTGGAACGCTTTGGCGATCCTGGATACCATCGCTACGCCTATCGCAGCGCCAACCAGCAGCAGTACCCCCGTGAGGTACTCGTTCTCCGGCCGGAATATAGTGCCACCCTTAAAAGTTTTTGGATGAGAAGCGAACCTGTCAATGATCCATCCGAAGATCATAGGGTCCATCAGTGAGAAAAGCTGGTTAATACTGGCCAGAGCCATTGCTAATACGACCAACCATTTATATCTCTTCAAATAATGCAGTAATAGTTTCATATGTCCGTTTTCCTGAGGTGCAAAGTTACTGTATGTTGCCACATATTCCGGGGAAAAGTACTGGCTATTTTAGTCAAAAAACGTTAACTTAATAGTAAGTTCTTTGTAAAGACACAGGTGAGTATCTATTATCTAAATAAATCTCCACATATGAAGACGTATGATGAAAAACACATCAAAAACATCGTACTGTTAGGTGCACCCAAAAGCGGCAAAACTACCCTCTCTGAAACCATGTTATTTGAAGCCGGCATCATCAGTAAACGAGGCTCAATTGAAGAGAAAAATACCGTGTCCGACTACCACGATATTGAGCATGAGCGGGGAAACTCCGTATATGCCACCCTGATGCACACCGAATGGAAAGATTATAAGATCAATATTATAGACACACCCGGACTGGAAGATTTTATCGGGGAAGTAATTGCCGCCATCCGTGTATCCGACACCGCTGTTCTCCTGCTCAATGCCCAATATGGAGTGGAAGTAGGTACAGAACTGGTATGGGATTATGTGGATAAATACCAAAAACCTACCATATTAGCCGTTAACCAGCTGGACGCCGAACTGGCCAATTTTAATAAAACAGTGGAAGATGCAAAACGGGTATTCGGTCAGCCCGTTACTATTATGCAGTACCCGGTAAACGCCGGCCCCGGATTCAATGCCATCATCGATCTCCTGAAAATGACCATGTACCGTTTTCCCGAAAACGGAGGTAAACCTGAAAAACTTCCCATCCCCGACAGTGAAAAGGAAAGAGCCGACCAGCTCCACAACGAACTGGTGGAAAAAGCCGCAGAAAATGATGATACCCTCATGGAGCTGTATTTTGAAAAAGGCAGCCTGGATGAAGATGAGCTCCGGCAAGGCATCAAAATAGGGATGCTCAATCACCATGTGTTCCCCCTGTTCTGCTTATCCGCCAAAAATAATATGGGCAGTGGCCGCCTGATGGGATTTATCGATAATGTAGCTCCCGGCGCAGCGGAAATGCCCGCCGAAGTTACCACCGGAGGCAAACCTGTTCCCTGTAATCCTGCTGGTCCGGCAGGATTATTTGTTTTTAAAACTTTACAGGAGCCGCATATTGGCAGGCTCACTTATTTTAAGGTAATGTCGGGAGAAGTAAAAGGCGGTATGGAGTTTATCAACGAACAGGGCAACACCACTGAGCGTATCAGCCAGCTGTTTATCGCAGACGGGAAAAACCGCAATAATATAGAACGCCTGCAGGCCGGGGATATCGGCTGCACACTTAAAATGAAAAGTACCCTCACCAATCAGACCCTGGCAGAAAAGAATTTCCCCGGGCAAATAGCCCCCATCGATTTTCCCGCCCCCAAAGTAAGAGTAGCCATTGAAGCAAAGAACAAAGGCGACGATGAAAAACTCAGCGAAGTGCTCGCGGAAATCCATATGGAAGATCCTACCCTCATCGTGGAGTTCAACCGCGAACTGAAACAGGTGATCCTCCACGGACAGGGAGAACTGCACCTGCTGGTTACCAAATGGCGGCTCGAAAATATTTATAAAATGCAGGTGGCTTTTCACGCCGCCAAAATTCCTTACCGCGAAACCATCCAGAAGCCTGCCCAGGCTTCCTATCGCCACAAAAAACAATCCGGTGGCGCCGGGCAGTTCGGCGAGGTATACATGAAAATAGAACCCTGGTATGAGGGAATGCCGCCCTATAAGGAACATACCGTGCGCGAATCGGAAGAAATAGCGCTGAACTGGGGCGGCAAACTGGTATTCAACAATTGTATCGTAGGCGGCGCTATCGACAACCGTTTCCTGCCATCTATCCTTAAAGGAGTGATGGAAAAAATGCAGGAAGGCCCGCTAACCGGATCATACGTACGCGATATACGTGTAAGCGTATACGATGGTAAAATGCACCCGGTAGACAGTAACGACATCTCCTTCAAAATAGCCGGTATGATGGCTTTCCGCGAGGCGTTCCACCAGGCCGCCCCGCAGCTGCTGGAGCCGGTGTACGACCTGGAAGCAGTAGCCCCCGATGTAATGATGGGCGATATCATGAGCGAACTCCAGACCCATCGCAGCATCATAACGGGAATGGATACACTGAATGGCTACCAGGTGATCAAAGCACGCACCCCACAGGCTGAAATAGATAAGCTGTTTGCCGCGCTGCGCAATGTTACCCAGGGCAAAGCCAAGCTGAAATCACAGTTTGCGGAATACGCCCCCGTTCCTGCAGAGATGCAGCGGAAACTGAGCGAAAGTTATAAGGAAGACCTGGGCGTTTAACGGAAGAAGTGTGTTTTCAGCACAACCGTTGCTGCCAGAGTGCCAAGCCTGGCATTGCTCCATGTTCAGTTCCCCCAGTTTTCCCTGTCGAGGCTCCTGAACTGAATAGCCTCCGCCATGTGCGCCGGTTCTACACTATGACTCCCTTCCAGGTCGGCAATAGTTCTGCTTACCTTCAGTATCCGGTCGTATGCACGGGCAGAGAGCTTTAATTTTTGCATGGCCTGCCCCAGTTGTTCCCTGCACTTATCACTGATAACGCATACGGTAGCCAGTAGCCGGCTATGCATTTGTGCGTTGCAATACACCCCGTCGTGACCGGCAAACCTCCTGGCCTGGATGGCTCTTGCAGCAATCACACGGTCACGTATATACGTACTTTTCTCCGCTGCGCCGGTAGAAGACAGGTCCGCAAATTTTACCGGCGTTACCTCTACGTGCAGGTCTATACGATCCAGCAACGGACCAGACACCTTATTCAGGTATTCCTGTACCTGCCCCGGCGCGCAGGAGCATTCCTTCTCCGGATGATTGAAATACCCGCAGGGGCACGGATTCATAGACGCCAGCAACATAAAGCTGGCAGGGAAATCGATGGCGGTTCTGGCGCGGGAAATGGTCACTCTTCTTTCTTCCACCGGCTGCCGCATTACCTCCAGCACTTTGCGTTTAAACTCCGGGAGTTCATCCAGGAATAATACGCCGTGATGCGCCAGCGAAATTTCTCCCGGTTGCGGAATGCTGCCACCACCCACCAGCGCGGCATCACTGATGGTATGATGTGGAGAGCGGAACGGGCGGTGCGTGATCAGCGAAGTATGCTCCGGCAACTTCCCGGCCACAGAATGGATTTTAGTGGTTTCCAGCGCTTCCTGCAATGTAAGCGGCGGAAGGATGGTGGGCAAACGTTTTGCCAGCATGGTTTTCCCTGCGCCCGGCGGCCCGATCAATATAGCATTATGCCCGCCGGCAGCGGCTATTTCAAGGGCCCGCTTAATATGCTGCTGCCCTTTTACTTCGCTGAAATCAATCCCCCAGTTGTCCTGCGTGGAATAGAATTCATCGCGGGCGGCGGTAACAGGTGTGAGGCTATCCGGATCATTTAAAAAGTTGATGGCTTCTGAAATGTGAGAGATGCCATAGACTTTCAAACTATTTACCATCGCGGCTTCCAGGGCATTCTGTCTGGGGAGTATAAAGCCCCGGAAACCATCTTTCAGCGCCTGCATAGCCATTGGTAATGCACCTTTGATAGGCTGGATGGTACCATCCAGCGACAGCTCTCCCATCATGAGATAATGCTCAAGATGAATGGGAGACGCCTGGCCGGAAGCGGCAATAATACCGGCGGCAATGGGCAGGTCGTATGCGGCTCCGGCCTTGCGGATAGCGGCGGGCGCCATGTTTACCACGGTGCGTGTTCTTGGCATGCGTAATCCCATGCATTGGATGGTGGATTCAATACGCCGTTCGCTTTCCTTTACCGCATTGTCCGGTAGTCCTACTATGAATAATTTGTTGCCTTTGGAAGATACATTTACCTCTATGGTAATGGTGATGGCATTTACGCCGAGGATGGCGCTGCCGTAGGTTTTAACAATCATATCGATATCTGGGTTAACAGATACGAATATAAGCATTTAACTGCTGGAAACATCGTTACATGGCCCGCAGTTAAATGCTTCCCGCTTATTTTATCTGCGTAAGCAGATCCAGTACCTTTTCTCTTTTCAGGATCAGGTAACCTATTTTTTCTTTGGCAATTCCATCTTTAAGTAAGTAGGTGAAATGCAGGTCATCGTCAATAACGGTCGACTCAAAATATTTAAACTGGATACGTTTCTCTGAACTCAGTTCATCTGCTACTTCATAGAGGTGAGTGGAGAGAATAAACAAGCAGTTGGTACTTTGCAGAAATCCCCTGATCACAGCCAGGGAACAGTTTCTGGCGTCTTCCACATTGGTGCCTTTAAACATTTCATCGATCAGCACCAGCCAGTTTTTACCATTACTGATTTGCAGGATGGTATTTTTGATACGCTGTACTTCACTGTAGAAATAACTTTCTCCCTTAAATATATTATCCTGTACCTGGATGTTACTGAAGATGCCGTGAAAGAAGCTCAGCTCCATATTTTCAGCGGGTACGCCCATGCCTATATGCGACAGGAATACGGCCACACCCACCGCCTTGATAAAGGTGGTTTTGCCAGCCATATTGGCGCCGGTAAGGAACATGAAATGAGCTGCTTCATCCAGTTGAACATCGTAAGCCACCGGCTCAGAAAGAATGATATGATAGAGTTGTTTGGCTTTAATAACAGGTCTGTTGCTGCCGGAGAAAACCGGGAACTGCAGGTTGTAATGCTTTATGGCTTTAGCCATTGCATAGTATGCATCCAGCTGCTGATAAAGGACTACCAGCTCCTGGATCACCTTCCGGTGCCGTTTCCTGATATAATTATCATAACGGAGGATCTCCACAAAATTCAGTTTCCCTTCTTCATCTGCTTTTAAAATTTCGTAGAATTCCTTTTTGGTAAGTAGCTGTTGCGCCCTGTCCAGCAACACTTTCAGCACCATTGGGGTTTCGTCTGAATTGAAGGCATTGATAAACGTACGGAACCCCTTCAGTAATATCACCAGTTGTGTAAACGAAAATTTGATATAGCCATAATCAGGCGCATACAAAGTTTTATTGAGTGCCGCATGAAGATACAGGGCAAGTCCTTCGGTACTGGAAATCGGCTCAATCTGGGCATCCATGTAATTCTCCACCACTACGATAGTACCATTGGAAATAATGGAAGGCCAGTTGGCTTCCTGTTCCAGGATATATTGTAAGGCACGCTGTCTGTTTTTAATGGTATTGATATCAGATAAAGGATTGCTGTATAGCTGGCGGAGATACTCGCGGCCACCGGCAGTGGTGGTGAAGTCGAGGCGGTGGAACAGGGAAAATTCTTCGTCGCGGTTAAAAATAGACAGGTCGTAGTAGGATGTTTTGTCCAGTTGCATGCAGCATCTTTTTTGGTGAATATACGGTGGAAGATGCAAGGATAGAAAAATTCCATAAGAATTGAAAGGCTGTGCCGGCATTTCCGTAAATGCAGCAGGAGCCGCTGCATTTACGGAAACAAAAACTATCGGCTGAAAGCCAGTCGCTGGCCCAATACGTTCTCATTAAAAACACCGTCGGCATAAGCGACATGGCCGCTTACAAAGGTATGCGTAACTGCCGCCGGGAAGGTATGGCCTTCAAAAGGGCTCCAGGCGCATTTATAATGAATATTTTCTTTATTTACATTCGTCTGGTGCTGCAGATCCACTATTACGCAGTCGGCATAATACCCTTCTCTCAAAAATCCTCTTTCCTTTATCTGGAAACAGATAGCGGGAGCATGGCTCATCTTCTCCACTACTTTTTCCAGGGTAATGTTTCCCTTCTTTACATATTCGAGCATCAGCAGCAGGCTGTGTTGCACCAGCGGAACGCCGGATGGGGCCTGCAGGTAGGGTAGTTGTTTTTCTTCCCAGGTGTGTGGGGCGTGATCAGTGGCAATGATATCCAGCCGGTCGTCCAGGAGTCCCTGCCAGAGTGCGGTTTTATTTTCCGGCGCTTTAATGGCCGGGTTGCACTTGATCAGGTTGCCGTATTGCGCATAATCGTCTGCCGTGAAATGAAGGTGGTGTACACATACTTCTGCCGTAATCCTTTTTTCCGCCAGCGGCAGCATATTGCTGAACAGCTGTAACTCCCTCGCCGTGGAGATGTGGAGAATATGCAGGCGGGCATTGTGTTTCTGTGCAAACTGTATAGCCACCAGCGAAGATTCAAAGCAGGCTTCTACATCGCGTATCAGCGGGTGATCCGCAGCAGTGAGGCGATCCCCTTTTTCCCGTTGAAAGGCTTCCATATTGGCGCGGATGATCTTTTCATCTTCACAATGTGTGGCAATCAGCAGCTCACTGTTGGAAAACACGGTTTCCAGGGTGAGATAGTTATCTACCAGCATATTCCCGGTAGAAGATCCCATGAATATTTTTACGCCGCAAACACTTTCCTTTTTGGCGTTTGTTTTCAGTATTTCTTCCACATTATCATTGGCAGCCCCCATAAAGAAGGAGTAATTGGCCAGTGAGTGGTGTTGTGCGATGGTATATTTGTCTTCGAGGAGTTCCTGGGTGAGCGCGGCTGGTTTGGTATTGGGCATTTCCATAAAGCTGGTGGTACCGCCGGCTACTGCGGCGCGTGCTTCTGAATAGATGGTGGCTTTATGGGTTAGTCCCGGTTCCCGGAAGTGGACCTGGTCGTCTATAACGCCCGGAAGCAGGTGTTTGCCTTCCCCGTTAATTTCCGTGTAATTACCGCTGATAGTGATATTGGGCGCTATTTTTTCAATGCGGTGGTCTTTGATCCATACATCCTGTACCGTGGTGCGCCCTTCGTTTACCACGGCTATATTCCTGATGAGGTAATTTTGCATGCCGCAAAGGTAAAAAAATCGGCGTAATCGAGGTGAATCAGTGTGATCCTGAAAAAGGTATTGCAGAGGATCAGTCTTTATTTTTCTCCTTTCCCGCCTTCCTGGCGATGTTGACCCTGGTAATATCTGCGGGATCAACAACCGGCAGAATAATCTTGCCAACGATATGATTTTTACCTCTTTCCCGCAAAAGCCCTCTTAGTGAATCGTACGATACCCCGATTAAAAAGGAATCCAATCTCTGATCTATTGCATATTTATTGCCGTCTTTTTTAACGAATTTGTCCCACACCAATAAATTAAATATGGTTTGACTTACAATATATCCTACGTTAATTAAATCTTTAGATTCATTTTGAATAAACAAGGTTGCTTTTAATTCTATTGTAACCTGTTTTTCTTTGGCGCCGATATTCACTCCGGCTTCGAGGGTTATTTTACCATGATAGGTAGTCGCCTTCTTTAAATTTTCGGGGTCAGCAGCATGATAATCCAGTATTTTTAAATCAGCAATTCTTATTCCTGTGTCCATATCGTAATGATCAAATCTCTAATGAGAAGCTAAATCTATTAATAATTATATTTTTATGAGATGCAAGTTCTTTTGGTGAGATAGGAGAGCCTCCCTGTAATTTTGCATCAAAATATACCTCCTTTATTGAAGCAGGGTCACTTTCAACGGGGTATACTGCTTTGGGAACCTGTAAAATTGTTTCACCAAGTACCAATTCGATTTTGGAAATAGTTTCCAATGTAAAATTGTGAGTACCTTTCATCCATTTACAGATCTCCGACTCTTTTTTACCCATCAGCCGGGCAAAATCTTTCTGAGTCATCCCTTTTTCATCGAGTATGTTCAATATCCTTTCAGTAACATCAAAAGATTTGGAAACCATTAAACTGGTTTCAGCCGGGACTTCATTTAATAGCTTTTCAAATTTAGTAGCCATAAGTATAAATTATTCGCAATTACCAATTTCAAAATATAATTCACCAACGAGTTTCTGCTTTCCGTTCGTCTCCAGCCAAACAATGTCTCCGGATCTGATGCGGTCCTGTATCTTAGCATCCAATTGTATTAAAAATTCCCAATGTGGTCTGCAATTTGGGCAGTCCTGCACCCTGAGCGCTTTTTTTACACCACCGTTTCCTATAATTATGGTATTTCTTCTATAGGGCACACAGTAAAGTCTAAGTTCGTTATTACCCGGAGGTATAGCGTCAATAGGTCCTTCTCCTTTTTTTCTGAAAAATCTCCAGTGATCTATTCCTCTTTTGGTAAGTTCTTTTATCGCCGCCAGTATTATATTTAAATCATTCCGATAAACAGCGTCTGTTTCAAACTTGCCAATGAACTGATCAAATAAGCACTCCTCTCCTTTGGGCTTAAAAGTGTAGATAGTCAATTCAGGCGTCTCTAAATATTCTATTAACCTTCCTTTGTAACAATTCACTTTTAAGTTAATTCAAAGTTATTAATATTCCTGATCATTCTTTCAGAATTAGTGTAAATCTGGCAATCCTTCAGATAGCTCAATGAAAGAATGGATTCCATTGATATAGTTTACAATAATTAATATATTGCAATTAATGCGAAGGCATAACAGGAGAAGACTTTATGCTAAACAAGCCGGTGGGTACCGGCCTGCACAATTTAAATACACCGGTAGCAGAAGAAAGTACCAGGTATCTCAAATTTATTTCCGTGAGAATGTTGGGAAAATAATGTTCACTTTAAACTTAAAAGGGTTGATCCACCCTTACCCTTCCAAATGAATCGAAAACACAATCATCCTCGATTGTAATTTCTCTACCACATTGGAATACCGCAGGTTCGGATCTTTCACATGCACATTGCCAAAACCATTACTGATCTTGAATTCCGGGGCAAAAATGAAGCTCTCGAAATAGAATTCAAACCCGGCGCCGGCTTCATAGCCGTAGTCGCTCTTTTTGATCTTTACAAGGTCTTCTGCTCTGCGCAGACGGGCATTGGAGGCAAGGTCGTAGTCGTATTTAAGGCCGGCGATGGTATAAACGCGCATGTTGCCGATGCGGTCCGATTTAAATTTAATCTGCAGGGGGAAGCTCAGTAATATCGACTCGATCTTTTTTTCTGTATCCTGTGGTTTGGGATAGGTATCGCGGTAGTAGAGGTTCTTAGAGGCAAAAATGAGCTGCGGGTTAAAGCGCAGGTCAAAATGCTCACTGAGCCTGGCATTGGCCAGCAGTCCCAGGTTAAATCCCATGGTTTTCAGCGGTTCCGCTACCATAATAGAGTCATCGGCCAGGAAGGCAGGAGAATGCTCCAGTTTGAAATACGACTGATTTGCGGCCAGCGTAATACCAAAATAATAGGGTTTTGCATCGTGTTCCAACATATTCATCTGGGTTTGCGCCCGTGCGGGAAGTACCCCGAATACGATGAATATCAGCGCGTAGCGCAGTAAATGGAACATATGCCGAATGTTAGCGTTTTGCATGTAACGGCCTGGAAACGGGTGTTGGTTAAAATAGTTCGCATTGCTTCACCCTGCGGAAACGCTTTCACAGATTCCGGCAGATAACTATAGGCCGCCTGGCTTTTGGCTATCCATTTCCCGATCAGAGGTGTGATATAACGAAAATACGAATTATATAATTGTTTAATAGGAAAAACTGTGGGATTCGAAAATTCAAGGATCACCAATTTACCCCCGGGCTTCAACACACGATACATCTCAGACAGCCCCTTTTCCAGGTTTTCAAAATTGCGCACACCGAATGCCACCGTTATGGCATCAAACGTTTGGTCGGGAAAACTTATTGTCTCACTATCGCCGGATTGCAGGGTAATTTTGTCGCTTAACCCCGCTTTCTGAATCTTTTCCCGGCCATGACTCAGCATCCCTTCAGAAATATCAATGCCCACAATTTTGTCGGGATGAAGACGCTTTTCTGCCATTATAGCAAAGTCGCCCGTGCCGGTAGCCACGTCCAACATGAGTTTGGGCTGAAGCGATTTCAAATACCCCAGGGCTTTTTTACGCCATATGATGTCGATTCCCAGCGACATAAAGTGATTAAGAAAGTCGTAGCGGTAAGCAATATCATCAAACATGGTCGCTATCTGCTCCTTCTTGCTTAATTTTGACCCTTCAAAGGGAACGATCTTCTGAACATTTGCATTTTCTGACATAGTGCGCAAAGTTAAAGAAATGTAGTCATGTGACAGTATGCAAAAACAGGGATACGGGATTTTTAATGGAACAAAGCAATATCATTATGGTTATTAAGTCAGCAGAATATCTTATCAGTAGTCCCGATTGGGAAAAATGCCCCAATCCCATATGGCCGGAATATGCGTTCATCGGCCGGTCTAACGTAGGTAAGTCTTCTTTGATCAATATTCTGGCTAATAATGAAAAATTAGCCAAAACTTCCGGTACCCCCGGTAAAACACAGCTGATTAATCATTTTGCCATCAATAACGCCTGGTACCTGGTAGATCTGCCCGGCTACGGATTCGCTAAAAGAAGCCTGTCGCAGCGCCGCCAGTGGGAACAGATGATAGAAAACTACCTGCGCAAACGGCCCAACCTCGTCAGCGTATTTGTGCTCATCGACAGCCGCCACCAGCCACAGAAAATCGACATCGATTTTATCACAAAACTGGGAGAATGGAATGTTCCTTTCAGCCTGGTATTCACCAAAGCAGATAAAAGCACCCAGGCAGAGGTCAGCAAAAACGTAAAAGCTTTTCTCAACAAAATGAGAGAAACCTGGCAATTCCTGCCCCCCAACTTCGTTACCTCCACTGTAAAGAAATCCGGCCGGGATGCGATCCTCACCTATATCGATGAACTGAATGCACAATTCCGCGCCATCGCCTGATCACCTGAATCTTCTTTTATACACATTATTATTACCTCAGTAATCTGAGGTAATTTTTTATTTTTATTTGTTTATCTTAATCAGTGATGGTATTTTTTTACTCAAATACTTGTTGGAATGCCGGATGCAACAGATGAAATACTGTGTAAAAAGATAATAGCGCAGGATGAGGAAGCGTTCCGGGTACTGTATGAAAAATACCGGGATCATATTTATGGCTATACCCTGAAACTCTGCGGCCTGCCGGAAGTAGCATCCGACGCGGTGCAGGAAGTATTTATGAAGATATGGGTAAAAAGGGAAACCCTGAATCCCGGATTATCGGTCAAAGCTTACCTGTATACCACCACCCGCAACTATGTATTCGATTACCTCAGAAAAGCGGTACACGACCAGAAATTCCGCGAATATTTTCTGCAGATGTATACAGAAGATACCGGCGCTATGGACGACATACTCTACACCAGGCAGCTGGAAACCATTAAAATGAATGCCATCGCCCAATTGCCGGCGCAACGGCAGCTGATCTTCAGAATGAGTAAAGTACAGGGCTGCTCCAACCAGGAAATAGCCGATCAGCTGGGCATCTCCGTCAATACCGTGAGAGACCAGCTGGTAAAAGCTTCCCGCTTTGTAAGGCATTACCTCTATCAACATGCCGATATCTCCATTATTATTGCCGCCTTTTGCCATATCCTCCGCTGAGGAAAAAATATTTTTAGGTCCGGTCGTCTTTTAGGTTCGCCCGATCGTACTATTGTCATGTCAACCAGGAATAATGGAAGAAAATAAGGAACGGATCACTTCTCTCTTTATTAAATTAACGGAAAGGAAATGTACACAGGAAGAGCGTTTGGAGCTCCTCGCCTGGTTACAGGAAAACCCGTTGCCGGAATATTTACCTGCGGTGGAAGATTTGCTGCAGCAGCAACCCTGGCCAGCCATGCCGGCAGATACTGCCGGTCAGATTTTTACGGCCATCCTGCAGCATACACCATCCAAACCGGTGATCCCGCTATGGAAAAGAACCGGTTTCAGGGTGGCAGCAGCCCTGGTACCACTTATTGGCCTGGCTACTTTGTTATTGTTTTTTTACAGAGATAAAAATGATAAGCGCCATTTTGTAAACAACACCCGCCAGGTACAAACCTTCCGGCTGGAAGATGGTACGGTGATCAGTCTCAATCAACGCAGCAGCCTCACCGTAAACACATCTCCCCATAAAAACCGGCCCAGGGAAGCATGGCTGAAAGGAGAAGCTTTTTTTACAGTGATCCACCAGGCAGCAAATCCTTTTGTTGTACACACCGGCAACGGCGTGGATGTAAACGTACTGGGTACCGCTTTTAATGTGAACACAGCTAATGGCCACGCAGTGGTAGTGCTGAACGAAGGCCGCGTGAAAATCAATACCGGCGCCGGTCACGCCCTGACGCTGAATCCCGGCGAAATGGCCAGTTACAATGCAGACACTAAAATGCTCACCAGGCAAAAGGTGGATACGCTGTTCCAGACATCCTGGAAATATAACCTGCTCGCATTCAAAGAAGAACCATTAAAAATAGTGATGCAAAAACTCGGCGAACAATATGATTATGAAATAGTATTCGATCAGGAAGGAACAGGAGAACTGCTGTTTACAGGATATCTTCCGTCCGATAACCTGCAGCAGGCCATTATTACAATAGAACAGTCCTTTAATTTAAAATTCATTTTACAACACAAGACTATTCGGGTGAACAACAAAAAAATCCTTTAGAGACAACCAAAATTTAGTTATGAAAAAAGTTAAATCAATCAGTACCCAACTGATAATGGTTACTGCTTTGCTATGCTGTTTGCAATGGTCAAAAGCACAGATACTAAAAGCATCAACCCGCGAAAACAAGGTAACTGCCGTACCACTTATTTCAGTGATCAACGAACTGGAAGCAAAGTTCGATGTACGCTTCAGTTACAACACCAACCTGCTGAAAGGGAAAAATATTCTCCTGCCGAATACGGCCATCTTTCAGGCAGATAACATTGAGAGTAATCTCAACAAATGTATTGCACCATTAGGATTGGTATGCCGGAAAATCAACGGAAAGCTTTACGTGGTAAAAGCAGAAGATGCCGCCGATACCAGGTCGGTGGTAGCTGCCGGCAGTAACATCGCACCACAGCAAAATGTGAAAGGCTCGGTAAAGGATTCTACAGGTAATGCATTACCAGGTGTAATTGTGCAGGTGAAAGGTACCTCCAAAGCCGTGACGACGGACAAAGACGGGAATTTCTCCATCAATAATGTAAAAGATGGCGATGTCCTGTTATTCAGCTTCATCGGCTACACACCAAAAGAATACATCATAAAAGGAGAACAAACCATTAACATCGTTCTCAGCGATCAGGCCATCAGTATCGACCAGGTAGTAGTAACCGCCCTCGGTATCAAACGGCAGGAAAAAGCACTGGGGTACGCAGTACAAAGAGTAAAAGGCGAGGCCGTACAAACGGTGAAAGGAGTGGATATGGCTACTTCCCTTACCGGCCAGGTATCCGGTCTTGTAATTAAAAACTCCACGGAGTTTTTTGCGAAACCCACTATTGAGTTAAGAGGAGAAAGTACCTTACTCGTGGTAGATGGCGTTCCCTATGGTAACATGTCTTTACGCGATATCCCTACCGATGATATAGAAAGCCTGGATATCCTGAAAGGCCCCACTGCATCAGCATTATACGGCTCCAGGGCTGCCGGCGGCGTTATCCTCATCACTACGAAAAAAGGAACCGGCACCGGGCTGTCTGTAAACGTGAACAGCAACACCATGATCCAGAGTGGCTTCCTGGCCATTCCCAAAACACAAACTTCTTACGGCCGCGGTCAAAACGGAAAAATCGATAACGACTATGTATGGGGCCCCAGGCTGGATGCAGGTAACACAGCGAGGGACTGGAACCCGGTCACGAAACAGTTTGAAGACAACAGACCACTGAATTCGGTAGGTAAAAATAACCTGAAGAATTTTATGGAACTGGGCATAGTGACCAATAACAACATCAACGTATCACAGAGTGGAAAATACGGCAGCTTCCGTGCTTCCCTCAACCACGTTTACAACAAAGGACAGTTTCCCAATGCCAAACTGAACATGTACAACTTCACCCTCGGCGGCGAACTGAAAGCAACAGAGAAATTCAGCCTCGAAGGACATATGGGCGTAAGCAAAAGAATGGCGCCACAGGTATGGGGCACCGGCTACGGTAACCAGGGCTACATTTATCAGCTAACCATGTGGACAGGCCCCGAATACGATATCCGCCAGTACCGCGATTACTGGAAAACACCCAATCAAACACAAAACTGGATGTACACCAACTGGTATGATAATCCCTACCTGATTGCCTACGAAAAATTAAATGCGATCCAGCAGAATACCACCAACGCCAGTTTGACCGCCAACTATAAATTCTCCCCGGATCTTAGCCTGCTGGTGCGTATCGGCTATGATGTATATAACAATAAAGAAACCTTTACCAACCCAACGGCTAATATCTACTCTACCCGCGGCGGATGGAATGCCAGGGGGTTATACAGCATCAACAACACCTGGGGCTGGAGTACCAATGATGACGCCATGCTGAGCTATAATAAAAAAGCGGGCGACTGGAACTTTGAAGCAATGGTGGGCGGAACTATTTATTATTGGGTAGACGAAGGACTGAAAGCTTCTACTAAAAACGGGTTAACAAGTCCTACTTTCTTTTCGCTCAATGGCTCCGTTGAACCGCCTACATTCACACCAGCTTATAGCAGCAGGCAGGTAAACAGTTTGTATGGAAGAGCCGCTGTAAGCTGGAGAAATACCGTATTTATTGACGCTACCGGCCGTAACGACTGGAACTCTGCACAACCGGAAGAAAACAGGGCCTATTTTTATCCCTCCATCGGTTCCAGCGTGGTATTGTCTGAATTATTCAAAATGCCCGCATTTACAGACATGTGGAAAATACGCGGTTCCTGGGCTACCTTCAAAACGCCCGCAGGTGTGTATGATATCAACCGTCTCTATACCACCACCACCGGCGCATGGAACGGCGCTAACTCTGCCAGTTACCCCAGCAGCTTGTTGGGCGTTAACCTGCTGCCCAGTTCACAACGCACCTGGGAAATTGGTACTGCCGCCTACCTGTTTAAAAAACGTTTGAATATAGACGTCGCTTACTTCAACAAATACTATTATAACCAGCAAACTTCTGTGTCTATTCCAGGCTCCTCCGGATTCCTGAGCACCCTGGTAAATACTGCCGAAACCTATGTGAGAAAAGGACTGGAAATTACCCTCAGCGGTACAGTACTGAAGAAAAAAGATTTCCAATGGGGATCGACTATCAACTGGTCCAACCAGCACCGCTACTATGTAAACCTCGATCCGGTGTACTCTGCGCAAAGCCCCTGGGTGAAGAAAAAAGAAAGACTCGATACCTATACAGATTATTACTGGCTGCGGGATCCCGATGGTAACGTGATCCACAATAACGGCTACCCCGTGGAAAGCGATTACAAACAAAAGTATGGTTACAGTGATCCCAGTTTCAGCTTCGGTTTTATCAATACCTTCTCCTATAAAAATTTTACCGCATCACTCAATATCGATGGCCGCGTTGGCGGATTGATGTATAATTACATCTACGATAAAATGTGGGACTCCGGTACCAATCCTGAATCTGATAATGAATACCGCTACGATGAAGTAGTGAATGGGTTAACCAATTATGTAGGCAAGGGCGTGAAAGTACTCTCCGGGAGCGTTTCTTACGACAACTTTGGAAATATTACCAGCGATACCCGCAAATATGCGGTGAATGATACAAAGGTATCTTACCAGAACTATGCGCAGAACTTCAGGGGAGGCGATTATGGCGTACAAAAGAAAACCTTTGTAAAGGTGCGTGAAATATCCGTTGGATACCGGTTCCCGGCAACCATGCTTGCAAAGAGCGGTATAAAAAACGCCTCCGTTTCCTTAACTGCACAGAACCTGTTCCTGTTTACAGATTTCAAATTTTCAGATCCCGATGTGGATGATGAAAACCTGAACTCGCCATCTCAACGGTTGGTGGGGATTAATTTCAAAGTAGGGTTCTGATATCTTTCACCATCAAAGAAAATCTCATGAAACACAAATCACTGAAATATATATTGTCCGTATCCCTTACCGCTGCAATGGTAACCGGCTGCTCCAAATTTGATAAGATCAATACCAACCCGAATAAAACCACGCAGGTAAGTTCTGCCATGCTGGCTACCAACATGATCCTGAGTATTACCAGGTCGGATATCAGTTCTGCCAAAAGCTTTATGCAGCCATACCTGTTGGGGAAATATCTTACCTGGGGAGAAGGCCAGGAAAATTTCCAGTATAATAAATTTGGAAGAACCAATTTTAACAGGATCGCGTTATTGCGTAATGTGCCGCCCATGATAGGTTATGCACCTGATGAAGAACTCCGGAAATCGTATAGCGCATTAGGACATTTTATCAGGGCCTGGCAATTTTTTCAAACAACCATACAGGTAGGCGATATTCCCTATTCACAGGCGGTGAAAGGAGAATCAGAAAATGTGATCCAACCGGGATATGATACACAGAAAGCAGTGTTTCTCGGTATCCTCAATGAACTCGACAGCGCCAATCTTCTTTTTGCAGCAGGGAAAGACTTCACCGGCGATCCGGTGTATAACGGTAAAGTGGATAACTGGCGCCGGCTGACCAACAGTTTTGAATTGCATGTGCTGATGAACCTCTATAAGAAAACAGGTGACGCGGATCTGAAAGTGGTGGAGCGGTTTAAAGAGATCGTTGCCAACAGACCTTTAATGCGTTCGTATGCCGATAACTTTGCGCTTACCTATACGGCTGCAGCAGGACAAAATTATCCCTGGTCCGATGTGCCGGCCGGTTCAGGTAACTCCTTTGTAAAATCAAATTATACCATGCTGTCTGCCACGCTGATAGATCCGCTGAAAGCATTGCACGACCGCCGTTTGTTTTATTATGCAAAGCCATCGCCGGTGAAAATTGCAGCCGGTAAAACAGCAGATGACTATGATGCGTATGTAGGTGCAGAGCCATCTGACGCATTCCCTGCACTGCAATCTATCCGCCTGTCGAAAGATTATTCCGATCTGAACAGCCGGTATGTAAACCTGGTAAATGCAGAACCGGTAAGTGTTTTCAGTTATCCTGAATTACAGTTTGTATTGGCAGAAGCAGCGCTGCGGGGATGGATCACCGGTACTCCGGCGCAAAATTATTATGCTGCAGGTATCACCAATTCCATGAAATTCACCGCTACGTATACGCCGGATGTAGAAGATTATCATCACAATATGAAAATAGATGATAGCTATATTCAGTCGTATGTAACGGCAGTAGCACTCACCGGCAGTATGCAGCAGCAGTTGTTGCAGATCATTACACAGAAGTATCTCGCGGGATTCCTGCAGGGCTCTAACTATAACGCCTGGTATGAGCAGAGAAGAACGGGCTATCCGGTATTCAAATTGAATGCCACCACCAATCTGAATACGCCTGCTACGCAGTTCCCGGTAAGATGGCTTTATCCCGATAATGAGCTGAGCTATAACAACACTAATCTCAACGAGGCCATACAGCGGCAGTTTAGCGGCAGCGACAATGTGAATAGTGTGATGTGGTTGTTGAAAGATTAATCTGCAATAAAAATAGCGGGCTGTTTTTTCAGTCCGCTATTTTTATTTTATAAAGATGTTTATCAATATACTTTTGCGTAGGTAGGGGAGCAGGCGTCGGGGTTTCTGTTTTCGAAGAACATGGCGTTGCTGGTTTCCATCGCCCTTCTACAGAAGTAAGGAGTGGCGCATCTTTCTTCTTACAGGCAGAAAAAACAATCAATGAAAATAGCATAATGAGGGGGTAATGAATCTTCATAGCGGGAATTTTTATTTGTTATTGCACGGGGTAAATAAGCTTTATGATCAGTTAAATATTTTATTGTTGGCGATCGTCTGATTGATCTTTTCAAGGAAATCCACGAAGTAGGAGGGGCCACGCCAGTAAGGGGCTATATCTAAATAGATGCTGGTGCTGTCTGTTGGATTTTTTTGTACATAGATAAATGCCTGGAAGGTGCCATCGAGCGCACCACGGGCGGAGTACTTTAATATATTGGGATCCGCTTTTATAGCTGCACGGGGAAAGCTGCTGAGATAAGGCTTCAGGCTGTCGTGGATATTGCCGGACAATTTCACGGTGCTGCTATCATTATTCTTATAGGTGATTACATAACTGGCGTCTGGGGTGATCTGAAGCTTTTTGAATTCAGTCATAGCCATATTGCCTCCTCCGTTAAACACAAACAGCGAAGTAGTGTCGGGAGTTTTATCTTTATCTTTTTTGCAGGAAAGAACGCAGAGAGATGCCAGCAGCAATACGGCTGCCAATGATTTTGGTAGTGTCATACAAAAAGCGTGTTTTATTGAATGTATAGCGTAGAAACCGGGGAAAAAGTTACAGCGTTGGGAGGGGAGAGTATAGCTCGATAAGGGGAGAAAAAGCCACCTGACGTGGTAACACGTCAGAAAAATCTGAGAGAGGTACAAAAAATCGAGGCGCCTTAGTTCACTATTTTATTAGCGCAGCTGCTGCTGGCAAAGGCTTCCGGTTTGGCTTTAAAGGCAAAGCCCATACCCAGGATATAGCCCATTGCTTCCCGCAAAGCCAGGTTGCTTTTGAACTGAGGGTTCGTATTGATGTCTGCATGCACTTCCATGTCTACATCATATTCTGTAAACAGGTCGCACAGTTCATACGCAATTTCAATACTCTTCGCTACTTCTACCAGCATACGTTCTTTGATAGAATAGCGGTCTTTGGTTTTTTCATTGTGAATAAACATAAATCCGCCGTGACCTTCCCGGAGGAATACAATCACTGTAGCGAATTCGGTATCTACTCCTTTTACCTGGGAATCAGTACCAATGCACACTTTCAGGCGAAACCCCTTTGCGGTTTCACGAACGATGGCTTGTCGTACTTCTTCCTTTACCGGAAGGTGGATAACCTCTCCATTAAATCTTCTCCATTGCATACATGTATAATTAAGGGTGAACATGCGTAATTGGGTTATGCTATAATGCCTGCCTGTTGAAGTAATTCCATGCGCTAATTGGGTCAACAATATGGGATGCGTTCATTTGGGGATAACAGCAATATTTACGAATATACGAAAAAGCTGTTAGCAATAGCCAACAGCTGTACATTAAAAAAATAAGAAGATTCAGAAAATAAAACGGCTAGAACTGACCCGTACTAAGCATTACAAGGGTACATGCTTCTACCGGCTGAATATTATGTTCCCTGGCAATATCTTCCAGTTCAGGATTTTCTGCACCCGGATTAAAGATGATGCGGCGGGGTTGCAACTGCAGGATATAATCATAATATTCTTTCTGCGCCGCCGGATTCAGGTACATGGTCACCGTATCTACTTTCTCGAGCGGCGGATGTTCTGTAATCACCGGTGTATCACCAATGGCGGCAGCGCGTTTACCGATCGCCACTACCGGATGTCCTTTGGCAATAAGCCGGTTCACGGCCAGGTTGCTGTATCTTTCCGGGTTAGGCGATGCGCCCAGTACCACGGTGAGCTTTTTATCATTGTTGGTTTCCATACAGCTAATTTACGGAATTCAAAACAAGTGATAAGCGCTCCGGGGCAGATGCGCCAGTATATCGCTGCATGCCCCGGCAAGTTCCGGGAATTGAAACGTAAAGCCCTCCCTGGTAGCCCTGGCAGGCAGCACCCACCTGCTTTTCAGTAAAAGTTCCGCTTCTGTGCCTATCAGCATTGCGCCTGCTTTGAGTAAAGGAACAGGTGCCGGCAATCCAAACCGGTAACCTGCAGCGTGACGCAGCGTTTTCATGAATACCTTATTGGTGACCGGATGGGGCGCTGTACAATTAAATACACCGCTTAAAGCATCATTTTCGTATAGCCATGCCACCATCCGGCAAACATCGGTGATGTGGATCCAGGTGTACATCTGCTTTCCGCTGCCCTGGTGGCCTCCTAAACCGGCTTTTATGAGGTTCAGGTAGGGTTGCATCACGCCGCCGGGTTTCCAGCCAAGCGTAATGCCTATACGTAATATTATTTTTCGCGTACGTGGAAGCGTAATGCTGTTGAACGATTGCTCCCATAGTTTACATACCTGTACAGAGAAATCATTTTCTATCTCCCCGTTAAATTCATCCATCGGGCGATCTTCCGCGTGCCGGTATATGGTGGCACTGCCGGCATTGATCCATACTTTGGGTGGATTTTTCAGCGTAAGTATGGCCGCGCCCAATGCCCTGGTGGCATTAACCCTGCTGTTCACAATCGCCTGTTTATTGGATGCGTTATACCGGCAGTTCACACTCTTGCCGGTGAGGTTCATGAGCAAATCGGCATCTTCCAGCGCATGAATCCAGTTCCCCTGATGCGCTCCATCCCATTGCTCATAGCGGATACGCCCGGAAGAAGGACGTGCATGCCGCGTAAGGATAATGATGTCGTTACTTTCACCAAAGTACTCCACAAAACTGCTGCCTATAAAGCCGGTGCCTGCAGCAATAACAATACGTTTATTTTGCATAGAAGTGAACTTAAACCCGGGGAGGAGTGGTACTATGCCGGAGGGTAACAATACTTCTCCGTATAGTTAATGCCGTTATAGACAGTATCAGCGCCGGCAGCAGCAGAAAAAAACTGGCGTAAACAAACCCTGTAAAGATGCTGCTCCAAACGGTAGATATGGGATCCAGCCACTTGTCTGCCTGTACCATGAGAAATATGATGCCTGCAACACACAACTGTATGTACTGGAGTACCCGCAGCACTTTATCACGGGGGGCTTTTTTTCTTAGTATAAAATTGATAACACCAGCGGAGAGCTGCCAGATCAACAGCATGTAAAGAAGATACACTGTCCAGGATTCGGAGAAAATAACAAGATGTGTAATATCAATCGCACAAATAACAGTCAGGATCCCCTGGATAATACCATCTGCTATATAATATGACCTCATCTTTCTTTTTTTATTTATTCGGAATTTTCAGAAATAAATGAAAGTATAGTCCAAAAAAAATTATTTAATGAGTTTGATCAGGCTGCTGTAAAACCAGTTTTCTTCTGATTTAATAAATGCGCTGATTGTTTTATCCGTTTGTTGGGCAAACTTGGTGATATTGGAGATAGAATCCTTGAAAGCTTTCATTTCCTTGTCTTTCGGATCACCTTCCGCCTGTTGCAGCTGTAACAGCACTTTCATGATAGGATCCAGTTCACGCTTCTTTCTTTCACGGGCGATGTAGGTAGCTACTTTCCAGATATCTTTCTCTGCTACAAAAAATTCTTTTCTTTCTCCGGGAATCAGGATACGTTCTACCAATCCCCAGTTAATGAGTTCCCGCACATTCATGTTGGTATTTCCGCGGGAAATGTTCAGTTCCTCCATGATATCATCGGCACTCAACGGGTCAGGCATTACCAGCAGTAAAGCGTGAATCTGAGCCATTGTACGGTTAATGCCCCACTGGGCGCCCAAAGAGCCCCATGTTTGGATAAACTGCGCTTTTGCTTCCACTAAGTTCATGTAGGTTATTATTTTATAGCGTTTAACAATTTACAAGGCCAAATGTATACCAAGTTTTTGAACTTTCAAAAGCTAATGAAACATTTTACCGGTGAATGACGGGGGATACAGGCCCCGGTATCCCCGCTTTGTTTCATTATTGCCTCACAAAAGGTCGCCCCATTTTTGTAAGACGCCCCAACAGTGTTTGATAATATTTCCGGATCCCGTAAATGAATTTCCTGATCCTGTAAATAGGCAGTACAGTAGCGCCATAGCTTTGCCCGCTATAATCCAACCAAGAGATATGCACAAACATTTATTATTGATACTATGCATCCTGCTACAAGGATCATGGCTGTATGCACAGGAAAAAGCAAACATTACAGGACAGGTAACCACCTCCGACGGACAGCCGGCTCCCGCTGTAACCATAACGCTCAAAAACAGCCACCGCAGCGCTACTACCAATGAATCAGGCAATTTCATATTCCGCAACATGGAAGCCGGTCATTACCAACTGGAAATATCACTGACAGGCTACCAGGCAGTGGTGCAGGAAGTAACTGTAGAAAAAGGTCGCTCCGCAAATGTTACCATTGCACTCAGCATTCCTGTGAAAGCGTTACAGGCGGTGACTATTACCGCTAATAAACAACGCCTCACCAGGATCAGCAGTGAGTATGTGGCAAAGATGCCGCTGAAGAACGTAGAAAACCCACAAGTATACACCTCCGTTACTAAAGAATTGCTGCAGGAACAAGTGGTGGTCAGCTACGCAGATGCTATCAAAAATATACCAGGCGTGGTAATGCAGCTGGAAAATAACAGTGCAGGCGGCACCGTTACCTCCAGGGGCTTTTCTACACAATCGTTTCTGCGCAACGGTGTACCGGGCATTATTGGCAGCGGTACTATCGACCCCTCAAATATTGAAACGCTGGAAGCCATCAAAGGACCGTCGGGAACCCTGTATGGTAGCAGCTTTGTTTCTTTCGGCGGGTTATTTAACAGGGTTACCAAAAAGCCATTCGATCATTTCAAAGGAGAAGTGGCGTATACCGCCGGCAGCTATGGCCTCAGTCGCTTTACCACAGATGTCAACACACCACTGAATAAGGAAAAAACACTGTTGCTGCGTGTGAATGCCGCCAAACACAATGAAGGCAGTTTCCAGGATGCGGGCTTTAAGTCCTATGTTTTCCTGGCGCCTACGCTCACTTATAAAATGGATGATAAAACCACACTGACCGTAGATGCTGAATACCGCAACGAAAAAGGCAACAGCTTTTACCGCATGTTCGCAGACGGCTCTTATGCTACCGGTGTGCGTAGCCCCAAAGACCTCCGGCTGGATTTCCGGAAACGCTTTAGCGGCGATGATATTACCAACGCCAATACAGCGGCGAACCTGTACCTCACACTGGACCGGCAACTCTCCGGACAATGGAGCAGTCATACCAACTTTACTTACCTCAGCTCTACCGCCAATGGTTTGAGCGGATACCTGAGCATGAAACCGGGCAATGATTCGCTGATCCGCACCATGAATTACACGGAATACAACAATGCCAATGCGATTGATTTCCAGCAGAATTTTAACGGTGATTTTAATATTGGCCATATGCGGAATCGTTTGGTAGCCGGTATCGACATTTACAGCGTAACCACTAAAAGCAGTGGCGCGCCCGGCATTACATTCGATGTGGTCAGTGCATCAAACCCGGGAGCTGCATATACCCAATTGACCAGGCTCGCGCTGCTGGACCGCTTTAAAGGATTGCCCTTCAACAAATCTATCGCGCAGCAAAATATTTACAGCGCCTATGTACAGGATGTGCTGAATATCACTGATCGCTTCCTGGTAATGGCATCTGTACGCATCGACCGGTTTGATAACCGCGGCACCAAAAATATTACCCGCGATACTACAACCGGGAAATATGCGCAAACAGCGGTGTCGCCTAAATTTGGACTCGTGTACCAGATCGTGAAAGATCAGCTCTCCCTGTTTGCCAACTACATGAACGGATTCCAGAACATTGCGCCGGTACTGCAACCAGACGGTACTTTCACCAGCTTCAAACCCAGCCAGGCAAACCAGTGGGAGGGTGGTATCAAAGCCAACCTGCTGGATGGTAAACTGAATGGAAGCATCAGTTACTACCGCATCAATGTCAGTGATATTACCCGTGCGGATCTGCCGGAGCGTCCTGCATACACAGTGCAAAATGGTACCCAATATAGTAAGGGGATAGAGGCAGAAATTACTGCTGTACCACTGAGAGGATTCAATATTGTGGCGGGTTATGCGTATAACGACAGCAAGATAGAAAAGAGTAATCCTACATTGGATGGTTTGCGCCCCATCAATGCGGGTCCTGCGCATACGCTGAATGCATGGCTCAGTTACCGCCTGTTCCACGGAGCCTTGAAAGGGCTGGGCTTTGGCTTTGGTGGTAATTATGCCTCCGATAATAAAGTGATCCTGAGTACCACGAGTGAGTATGCGTTACCCGCATATACCATAGTAAATGCAGGCATTTCCTATGACAAGCCCCGGTTTGCGGTTGCTTTCAAGGTCAATAATATCAGTAACCAGGACTATTGGATAGGATGGAGTACCACTATTCCGCAGATGCCACGTAATTTCAGCGGCAGCATTGCATTGAAATTCTGATCTGTCAGTAACCATAAATAACGAAGCCGTCTCTTGTATGAGAGACGGCTTCGTTGTATAGCTATTACATTTAGTTTATACCAGCATAGTTACCGGGTTTTCCAGGAACCCTTTCAGGGTAGCCAGGAAACGTGCGCCTACGGCTCCATCCACGCTTCTGTGGTCGCAGCTCAGGGTCAGTTTCATGATGTTGGCTATTTTCACCTGGCCTTTCTCTACCACTGCAGTTTCTGTGATATTACCTACCGCCAGGATTGCTGAATCCGGTGGGTTAATGATCGCAGTGAATTCGTCGATACCCAGCATACCCAGGTTGGAAACGCTGAAGGTATTGCCGCTGAATTCCTGTGGCTGCAGTTTTTTGTTTTTGGCTTTGTCGTACAGGCCTTTTGCATCACTGGCAATCTGGCTCAGTGTTTTCTGATCTGCAAAGCGGATCACCGGTACAATCAAACCATCTTCAATAGCTACCGCAGAACCGATGTGTATGTGCTGGTTCTGACGGATAAAGTCGCCCATCCAGCTGCTGTTCACCGCCGGATGCTGACGCAGTGCCATAGCAGAAGCTTTGATCACCATATCATTGAAGGAAATCTTAACAGGGGAAATTTCGTTGATGGATTTACGTGCTTCCATCGCCTTATCCATATTCACATCTATTTTCAGGTAGAAGTGAGGAGCGCTGAATTTGCTTTCGCTGAGGCGTCTGGCAATTACCTGGCGCATTTTGGTCAGCGGGATATCAGTGAAGCCTTCCTGGCCGGCTGGTACAAAGGCAGGAGCAGCAGGAGTTGCGCTGCTTTGTGCTGCCGGAGCCGCTTTGGCTGCAGGAACATAGCTATCTACGTCTTTCTTGATAATACGGCCACCATCACCTGAGCCGGGAACCTGGCTGATGTCGATGCCTTTTTCTTCTGCCAGCTTCTTGGCCAGCGGGGAAGCTTTCACACGGCCATCGCCGCCGGTGGTGGTGGCTGCAGGAGCCGCCGGAGCAGCAGTAGTGCCATTTTGTGAAGGAGCCGCAGCTGGGGCGGATGGAGCAGATGCAGCCGGAGCAGCGCCTTCGCCTGCCAGGATCGCATCTACATTAGTACCCGGTTTACCTACAATGGCAATAATACCGTTTACTTTGGCCGCTTCGCCTTCTTTCACACCTATATATAATAAGGTACCGTCAGCATAACCCATCACTTCCATAGTGGCTTTATCTGTTTCCACTTCTGCCAGTACATCGTCATTCTTCACAACGTCGCCTACTTTCTTATTCCAGGCAACTATTTTACCTTCTGTCATGGTATCGCTCAGGAGCGGCATACGGATAACAGTAGCATTTTTCAGCGCTTCTTTTAAAGCAGCGTCATCAGCAGGCGCGGCAGCAGCCGGAGCAGCCGGAGCAGCCTGTGGTGCAGGTGCGGCAGCAGCAGGTGCAGCATTAGCGGCAGGAGCCGGAGCAGCAGCCTCTTTTTTGCCTTCACCTTCCAGCAGAGAACTGTAATCTTCTCCCGGTTTACCTACAATGGCAATAATTCCGTTTACTTTAGCTGCTTTTCCTTTTTCAACACCTATATAAAGGAGGGTGCCTTCTACGTAACCCATCACTTCCATAGTGGCTTTATCCGTTTCCACTTCAGCTATTACATCGTCTGCCTTTACTGTATCGCCCACCTTTTTATGCCATTCCGCAATCACCCCTTCCGTCATCGTATCACTCAAAAGGGGCATTCTGATAACTTCTGCCATAGTGCTTTATTCAAAATTTTGTTCAAACCTACATGTTTTTGCGCAAAAACGCAAAGAAGGAATTGTAAACTGTTTAAAAATGTCTGTCTATCGTTAATATTTAATCAGCGCAATACGCTAGAAATCTAACTCCATGTTCAGCCGGTCTTTCAGCTCTTTCACCAGCGGGTATTTTTCCGCCATCTGCTGGAATTGCTCCCGGCTGGAAAGTGGCGCCGGACCTATGTCCTGCGTCTGCTGACTCTCATCCAGCTGGAGGGTAAGCACAATGGTAGGGTTGTTAAATTTCTTCTTCAGAAATTCAGCAATTACCAGCTTTTCTTCTTCCATAAACCGGAATTGTACAATGTTCCGGCTCACAATTCCCACCTCTGTAGTACCCAGCAGTTTCAGTTGCGCCAGCTGTAAATTACTTACTACCGTCATTTTGTTGGCCTGCCGGTACAGATCAATAAATTCTTCCCAGTACACATGGATCGCTCCCATCGTAAGTGGGGTGGACTGTACCTGGGTAGTACCCTGCTGTTTGGCGGCCATCGCTTCTTTCATGGCGGCAAGCCCTGTCAGCTTGCTGGCCGGAGCAGCGGTCGTGGTAGTTGCGCCACCAGCCGGAGGCGTAGCAACAGGTGCAGGTGCGGTAGCTGTGGCAGCCGGCTGACTGCCAACAGGCGTTGTCGTTACAGGAGCCGTTGCCGGCCCGCCGGTAACGGCGGTATGTCCGTTGGAAGGTACAGATGGCGTAGGCGCTGAGGGAGCCGGTACAGGAGCTGTAACCGGTGCTGCCACGGGAGCAGAAGCCGCTTGCTGCGGTGCAGGCGGAACCTGTGTCGGCGGAACCGGCGTGTCTACCGTTAAACGGGGCCCCGGCACCGTGCCGATACTCTCCGTTGTAGCCGGGTTCCCGGTAATGGTTTTAGCCGTTACCGGCTGGGCCACAGGCGCCCGCAGCTTCTGCGGGGGAGATCCATCAGCTACCAGCTTTTTTTTTGACACTTCCCCGTTGCTGTCGTCGCTTACCAGGGTTACTGCCTGTTGCAGAAAACACAGCTTGATCAGCGCCATCTCCACATGCAAACGCTTGTTGCGCGCCATGCGGTAATTGATCTCAGTTTCATTCAGCAGGTGAAGGGCGGTGATCAGGTAAGCAGGACTCACCTGGCCCGACAGCTGTTTATATCGTTCCTTCAGGTTGCCGGAAACCTCCACCAGGTGAAGGGCCTTGTCTTCTTTACATAACAACAGGTTACGTAAAAACTCCGCCCAACCGTTCAGGAAGTTATCTCCTTCAAAACCTTTCTGTAAAATTTCGTCAAATATGAGCAGGGCATTGGCTACGTCCTGTTGAAGCACGGAGGCCATTACCCGGAAAAAATAATCGTAGTCAAGAATGTTCAGGTGTTCCAGCGTATTCTGGTAGGTAAGATGCCCGCTTGTAAAGCTCACGATCTTATCCAGCGTACTCAGGGAATCCCGCATACACCCATCTGTTTTCTGTGCTACCAGGTGCAGGGCATCTGTTTCCGCCTGGATATGCTCTTTGGTGCATATCTCCTGCAAATGGTCCACGGTATCCTGTATGGTAATACGTTTGAAGTCGAAGATCTGGCAACGGCTCAGGATCGTAGGCAATATTTTATGCTTCTCCGTGGTGGCCAGGATAAAAATCGCATAGGACGGCGGCTCCTCCAGGGTTTTCAGAAACGCATTGAAAGCCGAGGAACTGAGCATGTGTACCTCATCTATGATATAGATCTTGTATTTCCCTGCCTGTGGAGCAAAACGCACCTGTTCCACCAGGGTACGGATATCATCTACCGAGTTGTTGGACGCAGCATCCAGCTCGTGAATGTTGAACGAACTGCCCTCATTAAACGACTTACAGGAGTGACATTCATTACAGGCTTCCCCATCCGGCTGCAGATTTTCGCAGTTAATGGTTTTAGCCAGGATACGCGCACACGTGGTTTTCCCAACTCCGCGGGGCCCGCAAAACAGGAAGGCATGCGCCAGCTGGTTATTGCGGATGGCATTTTTGAGAGTGGTGGTAATATGTGCCTGTCCTACTACAGTTGAAAAGTTCTGTGGACGGTATTTACGGGCTGAAACGATAAAATTCTCCATATGACTGCTACGCTTTCGCGAGCGCCGAAAATACGCACAAATTCAGTAAGAGAAAAATGCACAACAGGAACGGCGCTTCAACGGGTGTTATTCCCCGGTTCTAAAGTTAAAATAAATTCCAGATATGCCTTTTTTAATAATATGACGCCGTTGTTAAAATGTTCCATCATGGCGGAACTGATCTCATGCAATTCCTGGATAGCCACATAGTCGGGGATCATATCCTGTATAAAAGTACAATCATGTTCCCTGAACCGCTTCAGTTTTTCCTCCATACTTTCCGGGAAAGTTTTGAACAACGCCCCCTGCTGAATATTTTCCGTCATCATCCGGAAGCTCCAGCATTCGGCCGATAGTTCATCAAAAAGCGCCGGCAGCGATTCCATATCCTGCTCGCCGGAATTAAACAACAGGCTGATACAATGAATAATCCTGATCACCTGCTCATTCAGCTGGTGGCCGGTTTGCTGATACTGCAGGATCTGGGTGTATTTTTCCCGGAGCAGGGCCGCCGTTGCCGGACTTTGCCGCATCGCCACGGTATAATGATACCGGAAGGCTTGCTGGTCATGCAATTGCAGCCACGCCTCTTCAGAGGCCACCTGCGCAGATAACATCCGGGCCAGCTGCTTTGCCCGCGCCGCACTGTATTTTTGCCCGTCAAACTCGAAATGACTGGTCTGAAACTGCCCGCTGCTGATAGCCTGCAATGTTTCGGCATCCTGGCGGTCACGGTAAAAAGCCCGCATCCTCATAATATTATCCGGATGATACAACTCCTGTAAACTACCGGCTTCCATATCTTCCGGTGGCAACAGCCGGGTAAACTCCCCGTTAATGCCGGGAAATGGCCGGTTGTCATAGTAATCATTAAATGTTTTGGGGTATTCGTATAACCGGTGGCGTTGTGAAAGCTCTTCAATATAAGCAGCAGGAGTAATTTCCGTAAATGGTTCCTCACTGTTATGTACCGTGAAATTATATACCAGCGCAGTCATGTACTCCTGCACGTTTTCCGGCTCATTAAACAGGTTCCAGGCACTGATGGCGATCGGCTTACAGGAAACATTTGCGGCTGAATAATGCGCCTCCCTGGCTTCCCGCGAAAGATGCGAAGTCCATTGCTCGCGCAGCTGCACCCGGCTTTTAAGAAAAGTATGGAAATAACTGTCGGTGATAACAGGTAGCCCGGCGGCATCCACTGCCAGGTGGTTTTGCGTGGCATAGTAACGGATCATGGCACGCTGCGCTGTGAAAATATTGGCAAACCGCAGCGTTCTTTCCGCCAGGTCAGGTAATTTATGAAAACAATGATCCAGGCAGTAACCACCCATTTCCAGCCGGCGTAAACTGCTCACGGCCGTTTCAGTACTGGTAAGCCCTACCGCCACCGTATCTGCCTGATATTCCATTTCGCGGCTTAGTTCCAGGTACTGGCGGTTAATGATCGCATATATTTTCCGTAATACATATTGCATCCCGTTCAGAATCCGCGTAGTAATATGGGCAAAAAAACTTAACAGGCTGCTGCCACTGCTCCAGCGTACCTCTATTTCATTCCACCGGTCATTTTCATACAGCATATTATACAACATCTTGTTCAACGCATAGATGTAGCTGCCAAGTTTCATACTACGCTGCGAGAAATGCGCAAACTCATATGCCAGTAACATCTTAAACTCGCTCACATTTACGCTGTTGATCAACCCTAACCCGATCTCCAGGTTTTTTCCCGCCGGCCAGAATAAACTGAGAAAGCTGGAATGATAAAATATTGCGGTGTGCATATCCGGCACAATAAATACCTTCTTCGGAAAACTGATGCGCGTATCCTTCACCAGTTGCGTAATAAAATCAAATAAACGGGGATGATGATCCGGGAAGATCTGTGTACGGTAAGGGTTGTCTGCAGGACGTTTGTTAAAAAGAAATTTTATGAGAAAAAATAATACCATCCCTCCCAGTAAAATGAAACTGAGTGCGATGATGCCAGTGCTCCAGCCCGGATAAGTGCGGAATAACATGATCCCTCCCGACACACAGGCTACAGCCAGGGCAACAGCTGCAAACAATAACACCACGTAAAGAATAAAGAACAACACAACGCAGCTGATGGCTTTCATTATCTGTTGCCTAAATAGTAACGTGGGCTCAATAAGTGCCAGATCCGCGTTATCAGGACACTCAGGGTATAAGTTGGTCATAACAAAACATCAGGTTAGATACGATCGTAACAGTAAAAGGGATCTAAATGTTATACAATATTCATAAACTTACGTACCCACGATACCTCTCATATACTCATATGAGAGGTATATACCCCCGCTGTGGCGGATTATTGTTATCCCAGGATCGGGTGCCTTTTAAAAGGAACAGAGCGGTCAAATAAGTAACGATACGTGGCCAGCCGTCTGGTGGGAGTGGCGCCAAGACCCTCCGCCACATTCTGCATCCTCGGGTTAAAATCGCCAATCCACTGCATTTCATAATCCTCATATGGCGACATACCGCTTTGTATTAATTTCGCTCCCTCCACAATCATATACGCATCTACCCCCTTCCCCTGAAATTCAGGTACGATACCAAATATAATCCCCACCATTTTTTTGCAATAGCCGGTTTGCTTTAACCACAGGAACTTCAGCTTTTGCAACAAACCAAATTTCCCGTTCATATGTTTTATATACTGGTTCAGGTCCGGCAGGTTCAGCCAAATAGCAATAGGATCATCATTGTGATAAACAAACCAGGCAATCTTTTCATCCATCAGGGGCTTCATCTGCTTAAACAACGCCAGTACCTGTGCTTTCCCCATTTCTTTACCACCCATATGCTGCGCCCATGCCTTGTTATACACAATGCTGAATGCCTCGGCAAACCGTGGCAGATCATCCTTCCGGATATGCACTGCCCTGAATGCCGGATCAGCCTCAATAGCAGCATGCCGGCTAAAAAATTTGGGCAGCAGCTGATCACTTACCTTCATTCCATAACAAAGCTGGTTAAAGAAAAGTTGAAAACCATACTGTTCAAATAAACGGATATAATAAGGAGGATTGAAATTCATACAGTATAATGGTTCATGAAATCCTTCTGTAAGCAATCCCCACCAGTTGTTGCGCTCCCCGAAATTAATAGGGCCATCCATTGCGCCCATACCTCTTTCCTGCAACCACTGTTTGGCCGTATCAAAAAGCAGGTTGGCAGCTTCCTGCTGATCTATACAATCAAAGAAACCCACTCCGCCCACCAGGCACTCATCTCCCTTTGTTTTATATTTCTTATTCACAAAAGCAGCAATCCTGCCGGCTAAACGGCCCTGCTCATCTTTTAAAATCCATCTGATACACTCCCCGTGACGGAATGCCTTGTTTTTTTCCGGATCAAAAACTCCGTTAATATCTTTATCCAGCGGCCTTATCCAACCAGGTACATTTTTATTTAAATTCACATGCACGTCGATAAATTGCCGGGCTGTCTGTTCATTGTTTACAATAATCAGCTGCATTGAAACCATTTGTACAAATGTAATAAAAATGCATTGGCATTATTTTTTCTCTTTCCCCGGTATGAAAAGAACTTACGTTTATCCCGCCATACTCCTGTTGCTCATTGTGGTATTTACCCTGGGCTACTGTCAGCAACAACGCTACGTGCGCAAAGTGCTGTCTGAAAACCAGCGCCTGTGGAACGAAAACCGTGATCTGCGTAAAAGTCTTGATCAATCCGGGGCCGTGTCCCAACAAATCACCAATCACCAGGAACTCCGCCAAAGGGTAGCCGGCCAGTTTATAGAACGCAGGGCTTATTACCGGCGAAACTGGCAGCAGTTCATTGCCGTTACCGCCGGCGATTACCGCACCGGGTTGCTGGGAGGTATAAAAGACCTGGATATAATCGTGAGAAATCAAACAGAATATCCGCTGGACAATGTAGTAGTCAGCGTTTCCTACATGCGCAATAATAATGAAGTATTTAAAACAGAACGATATACCATCAGTAATATTCCGGAGAAAGGTACCCGCAGCATTGCAGCCTCCAACAGCCGCAAGGGAAGCAAGGTAGCCGTAAAGCTGATCAGCATTACCAGTCAGCCGATGAACTTCTGCTGGGCAGCCGATAAACCCGCTCCTGCCGGCAACCCCGATCCGTTCGAATGTGTGCCGTCCGCTAAAAATGTACCCGCACCACCGGCACAGGATAATCAGTAACTTAGCCGCATGATCCGGCTAGTACCTACCACCATCGCCGATGAAGCGATAAAAAATCTATATGAAGAAGCCTTTCCCGAAGAGGAAAGAAGACCCTGGAACCAGCAGTTATCACTGGTAGCATCCGGAAAGCTGCAGCTATTGCGTATTGTCCGTGAAGATGCTTTTGCGGGTTTTATATTTTACTGGAACCTTCCTGCATTCAGCTTTATAGAACATTTCGCTATCCATCCCGCTGCAAGGGGAGGAGGCGCCGGTACACAGGTAATGCAACTGATGGAAGCACAACTGAACGGAATTGTGCTGGAAGTAGAACCGCCTGTAACGGAGCAGGCTATACGTAGAATTAAATTTTATGAACGCCTGGGTTACCAGACTTTTGCTGAATCCTATTACCAGCCCCCGTATTATCCCCACTATCCGCCGCTGGAACTGCGCCTGATGCAGAAAGGATTACTGCCGGCCGCGGCAACGTTTCCTGATATTAAGAACCAGTTATATAAATACGTTTACAACAAATAAAAAAAGTACGAATGATATACAGGGCATTAATGATGTAATCTCACAAACATCTTTGCCGCTGTTATCATTCGTACTTTCATTATATCAAAGGAGGTTTATCCTACACGTGAAGGACGTTCCCCCTGTTGTCTGGGCTGTTCCTGTTGCCGTTGGGGTTGTTGCTGCTGCTGTTGTTCCCTTTGAATCCTTTGCTGTTCCTGCTGCTGTTGTCTTTGCTGCTGTTGCTGTTGTTGCTGTTGTTCCCGCTGTACCCTCTGCTGTTGCTGTTGCTGCTGTTGTTGTTGCTGTTGTTGAGCCCTTTGCTGTTGTTGCTGTTGTTCCCGCTGTACTCTCTGCTGTTGCTGTATCTGCTGTTGTTGTTGCTGCTGTTGTACCCTTTGCTGTTGCTGTTGTTGATCTCTCTGTATCCTCTGCTGTTGTTGCTGCTGCTGTTGCTGTTGAACCCTTTGCTGTTGCTGTTGTTGCTGTATCTGCTGCTGTTGTATCCTTTGTTGTTGCTGTTGATCAGCAGTCCTGTCAGGCGTTACCCTTGATGGTCTGTTAAAGTTGCCCGGCGTATTATTATTCGCCGGATTTGTTGGATTCACCGGTTGGGTGGTAGTTCCCTGTCTTACCCTTCCTCCATTGTTATACGGAGGTATATTCCCGGTGTTATTATTCGCCGGCTGATTCACTTCACCAGGGCGTACCCGGTTACCACCGTTGTTATTATTCCCCGGGTTATAATTCCCTGGTTGGGTAGTATTACCCGGTGTAACACGGCCTGGACGGTTGTTGTTATTGTTATCTACCGACTGTACCGGTCTTGTACGGTCCACTTCACGTCCCCGCTGAATAGCTGCGGCATCCGGGCGGTAAATACGCAATTGATTATTTTCCAGTCTTCCTCCTGTACCCGGTCTGTTGGTGTTTTCCACTCTTACTGGTCGTACTGCCTGGCCTGAATAACGTTGCACCTCATTGGCGCTCGGGCCGGCATATACTCTTCTTCCTCCGTAATTGTTGGTGTTGTTGATAACAGTGGTATTGTTAATAATGGTAACGTTTCTGCTGTTATTAACATAGTAATTATTGATCCGCGGGCTGTTGATGTACTGCCGTGGTACAAATGCCCAATAGCTGGCCGGCGCATTGTATGAATATTGCGGTCCCATTGGCGCCCATCCATAATAGTCGCCACCTGTTCTCCAGCTAACCCATGCCGGACCCCAGTCGTAACCTGGTACCCACATCCAGCCCTGGAAGTCGTCGTATAACCAGCGGCCATAGTGGAAGGCTGCCCAACCCCATGAGTAATCAGATACCCAGGTCCAGCCGTAGTCGGTGTATACCCAGTGTCCGTTTGTATAGTAAGGGCGGAAGTCTGGGCCTGCATTAGGGATCCATACCCTGTCATATCCGGGATAGCTTACCCAGCGGCCGTAAGGACTCAATTCATCATAAAAGGAAATAGATCCGCTCACCTGTACCTGCGGTCCGCTGGAATAGGAAGAGCCATATTGATCATCATATCCGGGTGCATATGTAGATGCACAACTGCTGACGAAAAAGCCTATAAATAAAAGTGATATTCCTGTGTGTTTTAATAAACTGTTCATAACTCCTGTTTTTTAGTCCTGAGAGGTGTTGTTGTTTGTAAGACTCTGGAGATGTAATGAATGCTGTGGTAAAATTGTATTTATATCGACAAGCATTTTTTTATGGTCTGTGAATAAAGTATAGAAGGCGGAATCATTTTAAATTGTTAAAGGATTATGTTAAAATTTTTATAACGCTTTTCTGCAGTTACCGCGCTATATACAGTATAAGACAAAAATGATTCCAATTTCGTAACCGCTGTAAGAGCTTGCATTACAGCGGATAACAGAAGCATATACGGAATAATAAAACATTCCTGTAATATTGCAACAGCTCACTTAAATTCAAAGATGGCTTCCTTTTTCAGTATTCATCATATTTTCTTTACAACGCTGGGGTATTCCGTCAGTTATGTGGAGTTTATAGGTACCGTTACCGGCTTATTGTGTGTATGGCTGGCTGCAAGAGATCATATCCTCACCTGGCCGGTAGGATTGATCAATGTGAGTTGTTTCTTTGTACTGTTCTGGCAGTTGCAGTTGTATGCAGATATGTTCCTGCAGGTATACTTCTTTGCCACCGGCGTGTACGGATGGATCTTCTGGTACAGGAAGCAACCGGAAAATGAACCCGTGTATGCACTGTCAAACCGTTCCCGCTGGTGGCTGGGAATCGCTGCGCTGCTGTTGTCTGCCGCTACGGGTTATATTATCAGCCGGCTGCACCTGTGGTGGCCGCGCGTATTCGAACATCCAGCGGCATGGCCTTATACCGATTCACTGGTGGCCGTTTTAAGCGTGATCGCCAATATCCTGCTGGCTAAAAGGATCTGGGAAAACTGGCTGCTATGGGTAACGGTAGATGCTATAGCTACCTTTATTTATTTTCAGAAAGATGTAAAGTTTCTTGGAATAGAGTACTTTATTTTGTTCATCATTGCCGCTATGGGACTGGCAAAGTGGTGGAAAACATACCAACAACAACTCATCAATAAATAACCCTATGCTTACTTTTAAACAAAAGCTCCGTCGTGTAACCCTTACGTTTATAGCCGTTTTTGTAGTAATGTTCCTGTGCAGGATCACGTATGGCTACCTGTATAAAAGCCGCCAGTACGAGGAATCCGGTGGTGGTGATTTTTTATCCGGCGTAATGAAACACCGGAAGAATTATGCGTCTGAAAAAGTAAAAGCGTTCAATCCGCAGAATAATGCACCGGATATGATCTCCGGTAATCAGAAGTATGAAAAGGTAGCCAACGTGCGGGCGAAATCATCACAGTTTTCAGAAGATGAAAAACTGCTGCACCGCACCATCAAAAAATTCGATGCCATTGTGCAGTACGAGCAGCAATCCGGCAACAGCGGGAACCGCCAGGTACAAATGCTGATAGGTGTTTCGCCGGAAAAATTCGACTCGTTTTACCAGGCAACACAAGGGATCGGTGAAATCAAATCTACCGAAATAACCAAAACAGATAAAACCAGCGAATACCGTAAACTCAATGCCCAAAAGGTTTCCCTGGAAAATTCATTGGTTTATTTTAATGAACTGAAAAAGAAAGAAGGAAAAATAGAAGACTTTATCCAGCTGCATAACCAGATCTATGAAGTGGAGAAGGAGTTACAGGGCCTGGGAGTAGAACTGGGTAACTTTGCAGAAGAGAATGAGTTTTGTACCGTGCAGTTCTCCATGTATGAAGGCGCTGCCGTGAAAGGCATTGCTTTTATTACCCGTGTGAAAGTAGCGCTGGAATGGACTATCAAATACTATGCAGTGCTGGTAGCGGCAATTTTCTTTACCGCAGGAGGCGCGTGGTTTTTACTGAAATTGTGGGAACTGGTGAATGGCTGGATCCTGTCTCTTAAAAAGGATTAAAATAAAATGGCGGAGTCCCCACTCCGCCATTTTGTACTTACACGGTGTACTCACCCACTTTTGTGCCGTCGTCTCTCAGCATGGTTAATACCAGTTTCTGCTGATCGGCTTTTATCTTTATCAGGGTACGATTCCCATCTTTTGGCCCGCCGCCAATAATAAGCGGGTATTCATGCTGTCCTTTTGCCGGGGCATACACACCGTATTTGTGGGTATGGCCGCAAATGAGGATATCAATTTTATGTTTGTTAAAGAGGCCGCCAAACATTTCGCGGCAATGTTTTACGCCATGCCATTCGCCGGATTGATAGTGCGGGATGTGCATCATCACTACCTTATGTTTTGCTTTCCGGAAAGCAGGGCTTTGCAGCTGTTGTTCCAGCCAGCGGGCCTGTTGTTCCCGGTAGGCGTCGAAGTCAACGATGCCTGCATATACGGGATGTTCATCTTCTTTATCTTCTCCTGTATCCAGCACAATAGCCGACACAGGGCCTATGTTAAACGTGAAATAGTTGTTGTGGCCCGGGTTATCAAAATACTGGTGCCATTCCCGGGCATATTTGCCACGGGTTTCGTGATTCCCCCGCACATACATGAACGGGGTTTGTGTGGAAAAGGTATCGCCGCAGGGAGTGAGCATATGGTCAATGATCTGTTGCTCATCGGCCTGGTAGTCAAATACATCTCCGTTAAAAAACACGAAATCATACGGATCATCACCGTTCAGCTTCATCAGGTGAGGGATAGAAGCCGGCCGGTCGTGGATATCATTAATGATTACCCAGGAAACTTCCTTCGCCTGCGGATCGGGGGCCGTAAAAGTATAGGTAGCGCTTTCTATCGTTTCGCCATAGGTGAGCTTATACGGTTCAAAGGAAACAATATCTTTTGAGCACACCTTATAACTATACTTTTTCCCCGGCTCCAGCTGGTCCAGCTCTATGCGGTGGAGGCGGTTATTGGCGTCTACCAGTCCGTTGGTAACCCGGTGTGCTTTTTTGTTCAGCTGGCCATCTGTTCCATATTCCACCCAGCTGTAGCAGGGGCGGCTGGTGAGCCACATCACGGAAATGGTGTGCGGGCCGGGATACTGGAGATAAGGTTTGCAGAGAAAAGTGTGTTCTGGTGCTGCTGTGGGTGATGTTGCTGACAGGATGCCAGCTTTGGCGGCGGACGGTACAATTCCGGTGATGCCAAGTAATCCTGCTTTGGAAAGGTTGCCGAGGAATGACCTTCGGGATTGTTCACTGTTTGATTTTATCATATTTATATATTGTATATATCAGGATAGCGATTTAAAAATAGCAAAGGAATTAAGAAAAGGAAGGTATTTTTATATGAATGGCGCCTGTCTGTACACGTTATTTATGAATAATGAAAAAGTATAATTTGATAGGCTGCGCTTTACATTGCCGGGGTATAAAACTTTATTAATGATAAAATCGGCGAAAAATGCGGTGGGAAAAGGTTTTTTTTCATCATTAGCGTTTTGATTTTCACCCATTAACTCTTACCTTTGCGGCAAATTTTGGAAACTGTATACAATGCAATTGTGTGCGGTTTTTGGAACAGTAACATTTTAGTATTTTTATAAACCTCTTTAAAAATATGCCTAACACAGGTAAGATCAAACAAATTATCGGTCCCGTGGTGGACGTGCACTTTGATGACAAATTGCCCGAAATCTACAGCGCATTGGAAATTACCCGCGAAAATGGTCAGAAGGTAGTATTGGAAGTACAGCAGCACCTGGGTGAAGACAGTGTTCGTACAGTGGCGATGGACTCCACCGACGGTATGGTTCGTGGCATGGCTGTAGTTGATAAAGGCGCGCCTATTAAAATGCCGGTTGGCGACCAGGTGAAAGGACGTTTGTTCAATGTGGTAGGTGAGGCGATTGACGGTTTGGGTGATATCGATGCTTCAAACGGTTACCCTATTCACCGTGAGCCGCCTAAATTTGAGGATCTGGCTACCGAAACAGAAGTACTGTTCACTGGTATTAAAGTAATTGACCTGATCGAACCCTATGCAAAAGGTGGTAAAATCGGTTTGTTCGGTGGTGCCGGTGTGGGTAAAACTGTATTGATCCAGGAACTGATCAATAACATCGCAAAAGGTTACGAAGGTTTATCCGTATTCGCCGGTGTTGGTGAACGTACCCGTGAAGGGAACGATCTGATGCGTGAAATGATCGAAGCAAACATCGTTAAATACGGTGACAAGTTTAAAGAATCAATGGAACACGGCGACTGGGATGTTGCCGCTGTAGATAAAGAATTACTGAAACAATCACAGGCTACGTTTGTGTTTGGTCAGATGAACGAACCACCGGGAGCACGTGCGCGTGTAGCCTTGTCCGGTTTAACACTGGCAGAATATTTCCGTGATGGAGATGGCACTGCAGGTGGTGGTAAAGACATCCTCTTCTTCGTAGATAACATCTTCCGTTTCACCCAGGCAGGTTCTGAAGTATCCGCACTGTTAGGCCGTATGCCTTCTGCGGTGGGTTACCAGCCAACACTGGCTACTGAAATGGGTCTGATGCAGGAACGTATCACCTCCACTAAAAATGGTTCCATCACTTCCGTACAGGCCGTTTACGTACCTGCGGATGACTTAACGGATCCGGCTCCGGCTACAACCTTCTCCCACCTGGATGCTACCACCGTATTGGATCGTAAGATCTCCGATCTCGGTATCTACCCGGCTGTGAGCCCGCTGGACTCTACTTCCCGTATCCTGTCTCCGGCTATCGTGGGTGAAGCTCACTATAACTGTGCACAGCGCGTGAAAATGATCCTGCAACGCTATAAAGAACTCCAGGATATCATCGCCATCCTCGGTCTGGATGAATTGAGCGACGAAGATAAGCTGACAGTATCCCGTGCACGTCGTGTACAACGTTTCCTGTCCCAGCCTTTCCACGTAGCAGAACAGTTCACCGGTCTGAAAGGCGTACTGGTTCCTATCGAAGAAACTATCCGTGGCTTTAACATGATCATGGACGGTGAAGTAGATGAGTATCCTGAAGCAGCCTTCAACCTCGTAGGTAACATCGAAGCAGCTATTGAAAAAGGTAAGAAATTACTGGAAGCAGCGAATAACTAATTAAGTCAATGATCCCGGTTCCGCCGGGATCATTACCCTTCACCATTTACGATCATCAACATGCTATTAGAAGTATTAACACCTGAAAGAAAAATATATGCCGGAGAAGTGTACGGAGTACAACTGCCGGGCATTGACGGTTCTTTTGAAATACTGGATAAACATGCGCCATTAATTGCAGCCCTCGGAAATGGTAAAATGAAAGTGCTGAAAGATAAAGCTCATGCAGAGTTCTATACCATCAGCGGCGGATTCGTGGAAGTGTTGCGCAATAAGGCTACCGTACTCGTAGAAGGCGCTGTAGCAGTGGAAAAATAAGCATACCAGCAAAATATAATAACCAGGCCGGGTAAGAATACCCGGCCTTCGTTTTGTCCTAACTATTCCAATCTTAGATGACCCGGTTAAGGACAGGACTGTCCACCGGGATTTCCTCCTATTCATTATGTACAATACATTACCTGCACGGCTATACGGGATAGCCGCAGTAACTACATGTACATTAATAGACAGCCTCATCAAGGCTGTTTATATTACCTAATGAATATGCCTTTGACGATAATCAGTTAGTGATCAGGTAAATGCTGGTATCGGTCTATAGAAGGAGCAAACAATTTTCATAGGTTTTGCCTTCATAGGTGTATCTTATCGGTTATTAAATTACCTGAAAACGGGCTATGTAGCTGGTTTGATTCACCAATTACTTTAGCAAGATATTTAATTTGTTTTAAATAAACAGCATTCACCCTGTTCATTTTTCACTTTAAATACCAAGCCCAGCCCATCTCCTTCTGTGTCAGAATATTACCATTAATTTAAGGAAGGATCAATTGGATAATTTGCCATCATGGCAAAGGTACTGCCAAGATTTTTAAGGGATTGCTGCCATATTTGCTGCTCCCTGCGCTCAAATATCAGTGAAGTATCGGTGTCAGACAGGATCCAGGATTTCTCCTTTACCTCTTCATCCAGCTGACCCTCGGTCCAGCCGGAATAACCAATAAAGAATTTTACCTTATTAGGCTCCAGTAAACCCTTATTGATGGCGTCCACCACATGGTCAAACCTGCCACCCCAGAACACGCCAGGCAGTATCTCCTGCCCGCCGCCGATCAGCTCCGGATGCCGGTGCACAAAATGAATGGTATCCATCTGTACAGGACCGCCATAATACACCGGGATATTACTAATCAATACCTCAGGCACAAGATCACTAAGCGTTTGATCAAACAACTTATTGATTACAAAGCCAAAACTGCCTTTTTCCTGGTAATCACAAAGGAGTACTACCGTGCGCGCAAAATTTGGATCTTTCAAAAATGGATCAGCTATCAGCAAAATGCCGGGCGACAAAGTTACCATAGACAAACAATTTTATAGCCTGTTCAAATTTAACTAAATGATTGAATAGTAAAGAAAAAAGAAAATTAAAGAGGAAAGTAGGAAAAATAAAAAAAGGAGGCTAGAAAACCTCCTTACCATTTTATCAACCAAAATCTAAATCGCTTATGGAACGAATCCACATCGATGTATGTAGAAAGTTTAATTACTTTGTTATGATCCTGAACTAATCAAATTTAGTACCAAGATTCTGAAGCAGAAGAAGAGGAAAGAAGCATTAATAAAATCAGCAGTACCCAGTTAAAATTACGTTAAAGTGATGTTGTATTGCGGAGAATAAGCACAGAGGCAATATGCCGTCTGGAATTTTGTATCATAGTTGCTATAGCAAACATCTTTTTTAACATATTTTAATATTTCTATGCGCTTATCTTTGAGATAATTAAAGCCTGACAAAAACTTACATGATACCACTGAAGAAGATTTTCCCCGTCATCGTTATCCTGATCACTTTGTCCCTGCTCGGAATCATCTATATCCAGGTCAGCTGGATTATCAGCGCCGTGCATATCAAACAGGATCAGCTCTTCCAGCGCGCCGTGAGTATGTCAAGAGACGTATACAACGATATGATGTACCGCCGCCAGGCTGCTATCATGTTTAAGCTCGACAACAAGGAAGGAACCGCCACAAAAGGGTTTAACCTGGATATCAACCGCGTACCCCAATACAGCGTGCCCTCCGTTAGCGACTTCTTTACTGTGCAGGAAGTGAAACGGTGTATTCAGAACAATATGAGGAAAAATCACCTCGATAGCTCCAGCTTCGAATTTGCTATCATCGGCACCGTACCAGGATCAGAATTCGGTACCATCCGGATGCAGTCTGCCGGCTTTGAAAAGATGTTCCAGCAAAATGAAGCAGACAGCATCAAGGAAAAGAAAGACTACCGGGTACAGGTAATCCTCCTCTCGGAATCCAACGATTTTAATCCACGGGCGGAAAAGCTTTACATCATCATGCCCAACGATGATTCGGTAGCCAAACAATTAGGGATCATGATCTCGGGTGGCGTGCTGTTTACCATGATCATCATCACGGCATTTGCACTCACCATCCGCACCCTGCTGAACCAGAAAAAACTCTCGGAAATAAAATCGGACTTCATCAACAATATGACCCATGAACTGAAAACACCCCTGGCCACTATTTCCCTGGCCATCGATGCGATCAGGAATGAGAAAGTGATGTCAAAACCGGAAAAAATCCAGTATTTCTCCGGCATCATCAAAGAAGAAAATAAACGCATGAACAAACAGGTGGAAAGCATCCTGCAATCCGCCCTCCTGGAAAAAGACGAAATAACGCTGAAGCTCCAGGCTACCGATGTGCATAACGTTATCCAAAGCACCGCGGATAACCTCCAGCTGCAGCTGGCCACCAAAAATGGCGTGGTAGATCTTCAGCTGGATGCCATCAACCCCATCATCATGGCAGATGATGTACACTTCTCCAATCTCATCTTCAACCTGATGGATAATGCCATCAAATATTCCAACGATCAGCTGGAGATAAGAATACAAACTTATAATACCCGCAAAAGCCTGTTCATCGTGATTGCCGACAACGGTATCGGTATGAGCCGCGATACTATTTCACGTATCTTTGAAAAGTTCTACCGCGCACATACCGGCAACGTACATAACGTAAAAGGCTTCGGTCTCGGACTCACTTATGTAAAGGCCATTGTAGACGCGCATAAAGGAAAAATTAAAGTGGAAAGCGTAGTCGGTAAAGGAAGTAAATTTACTCTCGAGTTTCCGCAGGAACTGGATAAAGGATAAAGCATATGATACTGAGTGAAAAAGAAATACAGCATTTCAAGAATCCTATTGCAGTGCCGGGTATGGGCATCAGCATGCAGGAAAAACTGAAGGAAGCCCGCGTACTGGTAGTAGGCGCCGGCGGCCTCGGAAGCCCGGTGATACAATACCTCAGCGCCAGCGGAGTAGGCGTAATCGGCATCGCGGACTATGGTGTGATCAATGATGAAGACATGCACCGTCAGCCCATCTACCAGATGCAGGATATCCGCAAACACAAAGCAAAAATGGCTGCCAGCCGCCTCTGGGCAGTAAATCCATATACAAAACATTATCCTATTCTCATGCAGGTAAAACCCGATACCATCAATATGATGCTGGTAGGGTTCGATCTTGTGATAGACTGTACCCAGCATCTGCCCACCCACCTGGTGATCAACGATGCCTGCCTGGTACACAACAAACCTTACATCACCGGGGAAGTACATAACTGGATGGCCTGGTTCGCCGGCTTCAATATGCCCATGCCGGATGGTACCACCTCCGCTTCTTACCGTTGCGCATTGCCGCTCACAGAAGAATACCGCAATTTTGATGCAGGAGCCATTGGCGCTACCCACGGCGCCCTCGGCACCCAAATCGTTTGTGAAGTAGTGAAATACCTGATCGGTGTTCCTGCAGGCATCGCCGGTAAATTTTATGGCATCGATTACCTGCATAACCAAACCCAGGTACACGACCTGCAACCGGATACAGCAACGATAGAAAGCATCCGCGCAGCCGGAGTCCTCTCCGCAGAGGAATACGGCCTGGAGATCGTTCCGGATGTGGAAGATTAGAAATTAAAGCAAAAGGGGAAGACCACCGGCCTTCCCCTTTTACTTTAATTACGTTAGTCCGTTTCCGTTATATCTCGGACAACACTGTTTTAGCCCCTATCTTCAGTTCATGCTTCACACCCAGTTTAAGCGAGTAGTTCGCCGCCTGGTGCCCGCTCGGGAAACCAAAACAAACAGGGAATTCGTAGTCTTTTACCATATTGCTGATAATTTCATATTCAGACTGTCCGAAAGGAGTATCCGTTTCCTTGCCATCTGTGAAGGCGCCCACTACCAGCCCGGCCAGTTTGTCGAGCCACCCGGCGCGTTTCAGGTTATACATCATCCGGTCTATGTTATACCGGTATTCACCGATATCTTCCAGCAGCAGGATCTTTCCTTTGGTATTGATTTGTGAAGGCGTACCCGAAAGGTTGGCCAGGATCGATAAATTACCGCCTACCAGTATCCCGGTGGTTTTCCCTTCCTTGTTCAGCGGATGCGCCGGCGCGGAATAGCGGTAAGCTTTCCCTCTCAGCGCTGCTGCCAGGCTTTCTGTATATTCATTATCAAACGTCTCGGGCGTAATACCGCTGCACATCACGGAATGCAGCGTGGCAATGCCAAAGTGCCGCTGCACATGCGAGTGCAGGGTGGTAATATCACTGTAGCCGCAAAGCCATTTCGGCTGTTTCCGGAAACGGGTAAAATCCAGTTTATCAATGATACACACCATGCCGTAACCACCACGGCCAAATACAATTGCTTTTATCTCCGGATCATTCAGCATATCCTGCAATTCTTCCAGCCGCAGTTCATCCGGCGCAGAGAAATTATGAAAGCTGGTTCCTACAGTAATACCGAGGTGTACACGGTACCCCCAGGAAGTGAGCACGCCACGTGCATACTCCGCTGCCTGCAGATCCATTTTGCTGCTGGAGCAGGTAATTCCGATCAGATCACCTTTTTTCAAATATGGCGGAATTTTTACCATTGTTCCTTTTGTTTACCTTTGCAGATTAGTTAGCGTAAATTCATTCTTTATTCGCTGACTAAGGTGATAAATTGTTATGGTGATTCCAAAAACAATCACTGATTTAAAGTTTATTTAAGCATTCTTTAAGAGAATATGGCAAAATTTAATAGATATTTAATAACTGCGGCATTACCGTATGCCAATGGCCCGGTGCACATCGGACACCTCGCCGGCTGCTACCTGCCTGCAGATATTTATGTACGTTATTTACGTGCAAAAAAGGCAGATGTAAAATTTGTTTGCGGCACAGATGAACACGGTGTTCCCATCACCATCAAAGCAATGAAGGAAGGCGTGAGCCCGCAGGATGTGGTAGATAAATACCATAAGATCATCGGCGACAGCTTTGCTGCAATGGGGATCTCTTTCGATATTTTTGCCCGCACCAGCGCTCCCATACACCACCAAACCTCGCAGGACTTTTTCCTGAAGATGTACAACGATGGCCTGTTTGAAGAAAAAGAAAGCGAACAGTTTTTTGATCCGGAGAAAGAAATGTTCCTGGCAGACAGGTATATTATCGGCACCTGTCCTAACTGTGGCAACGATAAAGCCTATGGCGACCAATGCGAACGCTGTGGCAGAACCCTGAGCCCCGATGAACTGATCAACCCGCATTCCGCACTGAGCAATGCACCACTGGTGAAAAAGAAAACCAAACACTGGTACATGCCGCTGCAGAACTACGAACCGTGGCTGAAAGAATATATCATTGATGGTCATAAAGAGTGGAAGAACAACGTATACGGTCAGTGCAAAAGCTGGCTGGATAGTGGCCTGCAAAGCCGCGCCATGACCCGCGACAGCAACTGGGGCATTAAAGTGCCGCTGCCTGATGCAGAAGGCAAAGTATTGTACGTATGGTTCGATGCACCTATCGGTTATATCTCCGCTACAAAGGAACTGACCGACAACTGGGCAGACTACTGGTGTAAAGACGATACCAAACTGGTGCACTTCATCGGTAAGGATAACATCGTTTTCCACTGTATCATTTTCCCGGCCATGTTGAAGGCACACGGCGGATTTGTATTGCCGGACAACGTACCTGCCAACGAATTCCTGAATATAGAAGGCGAAAAAGTATCCACCTCCCGTAACTGGGCCGTGTGGGTAAACGATTATATCGAGGACTTCCCTGATCAGCAGGATGTACTCCGTTATGTACTCTGCGCTACCGCGCCGGAAACAAAAGACAACGACTTCACCTGGAAAGATTTCCAGGATCGTAATAACAGCGAGCTGGTGGCCGTTTTCGGTAACTTTGTAAACCGCGCGATGGTGCTCATGCATAAGCTGTGCGGCGGAAAAGTACCCCCGTTGCATCCTGAGTTCATGAACGACGGCGACACCGAAATACTAAAAGAGTTCGGCCTTGCAAAAGAGAAGATTGAAACCAGCCTCGAAACATACCGCTTCCGGGAAGCATTGTCTGAAGTGATTGAATTTGCCCGGAAAGGCAATCAATACCTCCAGAAGAATGAACCCTGGATCCTGGCCAGTGTACTCGAAAAGCTGAAGAGTGGAGAACAGCACGCCAAATACCCGCAGTACGAAGAAAAGGACATCGCCTTTTTACAGGGCCGGATCGATATTTGCCTGCACATCGCATTGCAGATGACGGCCAACCTGGCGATCTTCTCCCACCCGTTCCTGCCGTTTACGGCTAAAAAGATCTGCCACATGCTGAAAGTGGTGGACCGTATGCTGGATTGGGAAAACGCCGGCAGCGATAAACTGGTGAACGTAGGCTATTCCCTGCGTCCGCCGGAGTTGCTGTTCAAACAGGTGGAAAATGAGCAGGTAACTGCCCAGGTGGAAAAACTCCATGCAGGCTTAAAACAGGCGATGGATGCCGCCGCGGCAGCCGCGCCCGCCGAGGAAGAAGCCCCGCCCGCCCCTGCAAAACCTGAAATTCAATACGACGATTTCGCTAAGCTGGACCTGCGCGTAGGCACCATCCTGCAGGCAGAAAAAGTAGCCAAAGCCGATAAATTACTGAAACTGCTGGTAGACATAGGTACTGAACAACGTACCGTCGTTTCCGGCATCGCTATGCACTTCAACCCGGAAGACATTGTAGGCAAACAGGTGACACTGGTGGCCAACCTGGCTCCCCGCAAAATGCGCGGAATCGAAAGCCAGGGCATGATCCTCATGGCGGAAGACAAGGGTAAGCTCGTTTTCGTAAACCCTGCGGAGGCGATAACGCCGGGTAGCGGAGTGAGCTGAAATCAGCCAGGGTAGAGGGTTTCCAGATCAAGTCCACATCCCCTCCACGTCACCTCCATGTACACTCCACGGATACTCCGTGTGTAAAGCATGTGCAAAGCATATGTAAAGCAGGTGCGAAGCAGGTGTACAGCGGATAGGGGGCAGGTGCGAAACCATTCAGAACACTTTATAAAGCCGATACAATTTTGTATCGGCTTTATTTTTATATGTAGATTAATATATGTTTATCTGGCTGCATCTGAAATATCCCCAAATTGTTAAGCTCCAGCCAATTTTATCTCTCTTTACAAAAAAGTATTACAGAAATCGTGTGCCCCCTGATGATGGAACTCCAAAAAATGCTAAATTCAAGGATCGGTAAATTTAAGTTACAAATGCTGGAAGCTCCGCGTAATGAATAAAAAGCTGACAGCTAAAAGCCAAAGCAATGAGACACATCAACAAAGTAGCCGTTTTAGGTTCGGGGGTAATGGGATCAAGGATTGCCTGTCATTTTGCAGGAATAGGTGTACAGGTTTTACTGCTGGACATAGCGCCAAAGGAACTCAATGAGGCAGAAAAGAAAAAGAACCTGCCACTGGATAGTCCCGCTGTGAAAAACCGGATTGTGAACGACGCCCTGCAGGCCGCCATAAAATCCAACCCATCGCCCGTTTTTACCAAAGATGTGATCAAACGCATTAAAACAGGCAACTTTACGGATGATATGAAACGTCTCGCGGATGTGGACTGGATCATTGAAGTAGTAGTGGAAAACCTGGATGTGAAGAAAAGCGTGTTTACGCAGGTGGAACAATTCCGGAAACCCGGAACACTCATCACCTCCAACACCTCCGGCATCCCGATCCACCTCATGACTGAAGGCCGCAGCGAAGATTTTCAGAAACACTTCTGCGGTACCCACTTCTTTAACCCGCCCCGCTATCTCCGTTTACTCGAAATAATTCCAACACCACATACAGATCCCGCCGTCATCGATTTTCTCATGCACTACGGCGATCTTTTCCTCGGCAAAACAACCGTATTGTGTAAAGATACCCCGGCATTTATTGCCAACAGGGTAGGCGTGTTCTCTATCATGGCCATCTTTCACATCATGCAGGAAATGGGCCTGGGCATCGACGAAATTGATGCACTCACCGGTCCCGTAATCGGCCGTCCTAAATCAGCTACCTTCCGTACCGCCGATGTGGTAGGGATAGATACCCTGGTGAAAGTAGCCAAAGGTGTCATGGAAAACTGCCCGCAGGACGAAGCCATCGGTATCTTTAAAATACCTCCCTTCCTCCAGAAAGTAGTGGAAAACAACTGGCTCGGCGATAAAACCGGGCAGGGCTTCTACAAGAAAACCAAAGGAGACGGCGGCAGCAAGGAAATCCTTACGCTGAACCTGCAGTCAATGGAATACGGGCCCAAACAAAGAGCAAAGTTTGCCAGCATCGATGCGGCCAAACCTATCGAAGACCTGAAACAACGCATCAAAGCGCTGGCAGGAGCTTCCGACAAGGCCGGCGAATTCTACAAACAATTCCACGCATTCCTCTTCTCCTACGTATCGCACCGCATTCCTGAAATAGCAGACGACCTGTATAAAGTAGACGACGCCATGAAAGCCGGCTTCGGATGGGAAATCGGGCCGTTTGAAACGTGGGACCTGCTCGGCGTGGAAGCATCCGTAAAACTCATCGAAGAAAAAGGACTCACCGTTGCCCAATGGGTAAAAGATATGCTGGCAAAAGGTATCACCAGCTTCTACAAAGTAGACAACGGCAAGAAATTATATTACGACGTAAGTACCCAAACCTACAAACCATTACCAGGAGAAGGACAGTTCATTATCCTGGAAAACTTCTCCAATAATGTAGTCTGGAAAAACAGCGCCTGCAACCTGATTGATATCGGCGACGGCGTGGTGTGTTTCGACTGGAAAACAAAAATGAATACCATCGGCGGGGAAGTGCTGGAAGGATTGAATAAGGCGATAGACCGCGCTGAAAAAGACTTCCGCGGACTGGTAGTAGGCAACGAAGGCACCAACTTTTCCGCAGGCGCCAACGTGGGTATGATTTTCATGCTCGCAGCAGAACAGGAGTTTGATGAGCTGGACATGGCAGTACGCCTTTTCCAGCGCAGCACCATGCGCCTGCGTTATTCATCGGTACCCGTAGTGGTGGCGCCACACGCCCTCACATTGGGTGGTGGCTGCGAAATGTGTTTACACGCCGATAAAGTACAGGCAGCAGCCGAAACATATATCGGGCTGGTGGAACTGGGCGTAGGGCTTATCCCCGGCGGCGGCGGTACCAAGGAAATGACGCTCCGCGCCAGCCTGGAATACAAGGAAGGCCGCATCGAGGAAGAACCCCTGAAAGATTACTTCATGACCGTAGCCACCGCAAAAGTGGCCACCTCCGGCTTTGAAGGATTTGATATGGGCGTGCTGAAGAAAGGACATGACGAAATTACCATGAACCTCAGCCGCCTTATTGCTGATGCCAAACGCAGCGTAATAGCATTGGCAGATGAAGGATATACCCGCCCCGTGGAAAGAACAGATATCAAAGTGATGGGTCGCGGCGCACTGGGTGCCTTACTGGCAGGCGTATACGCCATGAAGTTTGGTAACTATATTTCAGAACATGATCAGAAAGTTGCAAATAAACTCGCTTATGTGATGTGCGGTGGCGATCTTACAGAAGCCTCCTTTGTAAGCGAACAATACCTGCTGGATCTCGAAAGGGAAGCCTTCCTGAGTTTATGCGGCGAACGCAAAACGCTGGAACGCTTACAAAGCGTGATTAAAACGGGCAAACCCGTACGAAATTAGAAACTGTTATTTTAATGTATGGGAAATGTAGTGAAGATTAGCCATAAGATCATTCGCTGCATTTCCCTTTTTATTTTCATCCTTTAGATTTTACTCCCGTGCCAATTCTATCCTTACAAAACATTTCCAAAAAATACGGAACGGTGCAGGCATTGTCAGGTGTTTCCTTTGATGTGCCGGCCGGTAGCGTGTTCGGCGTATTGGGGCCTAACGGCAGCGGCAAAACAACCCTGCTCGGCATTGTTACCGATGTACTCAAAGCAGATACCGGCAGCTTCACCCTTTTTGATAAAGCGCCTTCCGCCGCGGAACGCCGGCAAATAGGTACTTTGCTGGAAACGCCCAATTTCTATCATTATCTCAGTGCATACAAAAACCTGGAAATCTCCGCTGCTATCAAACAGCGCGGGAAAGATGACATCGCAAGAGTACTGGAGATCTGTGGCCTTACGCAACGCCAGCACTCGGCCTTTAAAACGTATTCACTCGGCATGAAGCAACGGCTGGCCATTGCCGCCGTTTTACTCGGCGACCCCGATGTACTCATCCTGGACGAGCCTACCAATGGCCTCGATCCCTCCGGTATCGCGGAAGTGCGGGAGCTGGTGCGTAAACTGGCAGACAGCGGCAAAACCATTATCCTCGCCAGCCACCTGCTCGATGAAGTAGAAAAGGTATGTACACATGTGGCTATTTTGAGAAGCGGGCAGTTATTGCTGTCAGGCCCGGTACACACGGTGATCAGTCGCAACGATTTTGTGGAACTCTCCGCAGCAGACAACACGCAGTTACAGGCGGCCATGCTCCGGTATCCCGGTTGCACCGGCGCCGAAATACAGGGCAACATCGTGAGGGCTTTTTTCGCTGAATCTCCCGATGCGGCGGCCATCAACAGTTACTGTGCCCAACAGGGCATCTGGCTCAGCTACCTGCAACTCCGTAAGAAAAGTCTTGAAACCGCATTCCTGGAAATCACCAATATCGCCGCATCATGAAACAGATCATCTATACCGAATGGCTCAAAGTAAGGAACTACCGCACCTTTTGGGTAATGCTCCTGCTGGCGCTGGTGATTATTCCCGCAGGCAATTTCATGGTGGCCGACAAACTCAGCGGAAACCTGGAACAGATAAGCAAAATGCTTGGCAATCCCTTCAGCTTCCCGGACGTATGGCTCACAATGGCTTCGCTGAACAGCTATATCTCCGCGCTGTTCGGACTACTCCTGATTATCCTGGTTACCAATGAATATACGTACCGTACCAACCGCCAGAACGTAATCGACGGCTGGGAAAGACGCCAGTTTGTATACGCCAAATTATTCTGGCTGGTGGCTATTTCCGTGCTTACATTGGTGGTGGCCACTATCAGCGGCGCCCTGGTGGGAATCATTTATGGCAACAAACCCTTCAGCCTGGAAGGATATCATTACATGCTGTACTACTTCCTGCAGTTTAATGTGATGCTTACCATCGCCCTGCTGATAGGTGTGTTGGTGAAACGGGCCGGGCTGGCCATCGTGCTTTTTGTGGCTTACAATATGATGCTGGATCAGCTGTTGTCGTTTATCGTAAAAAGAAATGCCGGAGCTATTGGCGGCCTGCTGCCGCTGCAGAGCGGCGACGAGCTGCTGCCATTTCCACTGGTGGGTAAAATGGTATCCACCGGCGATCAGTACGAAGCCTATGTGTATGTAACAGCCATGATAGCCTATATCGCACTGGGCATCTACCTGGTTTTCAGGAAAATATTAAAATCCGATCTGTAGAAATATCCATATATTTCACATTCTTTTAAAGCGAAATGTTTGGCAGAGAGCTTAAATTTGTTGAGCAAAGAAAAAAGGCGAACTATGGCAAAACAAGAGCGGGTTATACTGGTAACAAACGACGACGGCATCACGGCGCCGGGCATCCGGGCGCTGATAGAAGCAGTGAAGCCTTTGGGTAAAGTAGTGGTGGTAGCGCCGGATAGTCCGCAGTCGGGCAAAGGACACGCCATTACCATCGGTGTTCCTTTGCGATTGGAAAAGGTGGATATCTTTGAAGGAATAGAAGCCTGGCAGTGCTCCGGTACACCGGTAGACTGTGTAAAGCTGGCCCGCGATAAAATCCTGCATGGTAAACCGGATATCTGCGTGAGCGGTATCAATCATGGCGCCAATCATTCTATCAACGTGATTTATTCCGGCACTATGTCGGCCGCCATGGAAGCGGCCATAGAAGGCATTCCTTCCGTAGGCTTCTCGTTTCTGGAATACAGCTATGATGCTGATTTTTCGCTGCCCAAAAAAGTAGCGCACAATGTTACCAAAAGAATGCTGGAATCCGATCTGCCACCTGGTACCCTGTTCAACGTAAATATTCCGATAGTGGATGAAAAGAATTTCAGGGGACTGAAAATCAGCCGGCAGGCAGATGCCAAATGGGTGGAAGAATTTGATGAACGCCGCGACCCGCACGGTAAAAAATACTACTGGCTCACAGGAGAATTTAAAAACCGCGATAACGGACAGGATACAGATGTGTGGGCACTGGAAAATAATTACGCCTCTATTGTACCGGTGCAGTTTGATCTCACAAATTATTCATTGAAAAAGAAGCTGGAAGAAGATTGGAAAGACCTGTAAACATTCGTTATATCGCCATCATAATTACAGTATGTTAAAAAAAGACAATCTTCCGTTAGGAATTTTACTGGGGTTTTTAACACCCCTGTTTGCGTTTTTCCTGTATTACTTTTTTGTTATCAAGCCACATAACAACGTGGGACTGGGACAGTTCCTCGGTATCCTGAAAGACAATAAACAAATGATTCCGAAGCTCACCAGCATCTGCCTGTTACTAAACGGACTGGTGTTTTTCCTGTATACAAGAAAACGGCTGGATATCACTGCCAAAGGCATTTTCCTGATGACCATGCTGTATGCCATTGGCATATTATTACTCAAACTGATCAGATAATTTTTAATCAAAGAATATTGAAATATTACATTATTGCAGGAGAAGCGTCAGGTGATTTGCATGGCAGCAATCTTGTAAAACAAATAAGACAGCTAGATACGTCTGCGGATATACGTAGCTGGGGAGGCGACCTGATGGAAGCCGCCGGCGCCCATGTGGTAAAGCATTACAAAGAACTGGCCTTTATGGGTTTTGTGGAAGTGGTGATGAACCTCCGCACTATTTTAAAGAATATAGAAATTTGTAAGAAAGATATCGCTGCCTTTAAACCGGATGTACTGGTGCTGGTAGATTATCCCGGCTTTAACATGCGCATTGCCGAATGGGGCAAACAACAGGGATTTAAAATAGTGTATTATATTTCCCCGCAGGTATGGGCCTGGAAAGAGAACAGGGTGAAAAAACTCCGGCAGTATGTAGATAAAATGTTGTGCATCCTCCCGTTTGAACCCGAATTTTATCATAAATGGAATTATGAAACGGAATACGTAGGACATCCTTTGGTGGAAGTAATTAAAGCTGCCAAAGAACAGCCTGCTGATGCGCCGTTATCAGATAAACCCGTGATCGCCGTATTACCGGGCAGCCGTAAGCAGGAGGTGAGCGTAAAGCTGCCTATCATGCTCACTATGGCGAAACACTTTCCGCAATACCAGTTTGTAGTGGCGCAGGCCCCCAGCCTGGACGATCATTTCCTGGAAAGCCTTACCGGTCAGCATCCCAACGTGTCGATGGTAAAAGGACAAACCTATAAGTTACTGCGCCAGGCAAAAGCCGCATTGGTAACCTCCGGAACAGCCACGCTGGAAACAGCTTTGTTTGGAGTGCCGGAAGTAGTGTGCTATAAAGGAAATCCTATTTCGTACTTCTTTGCCAAACATCTCATCAAAGTAAAATATATCTCCCTGGTAAACCTGGTGATGGATAAACTGGTAGTGAAAGAATTGATTCAGCACGACCTCACAGAAGAAAACCTGTTGAAGGAATTAAACTCGTTACTGAATAATGAAGCCGCCAGAAGCCGCGTGATGAAAGACTATGCAGAGCTGTGGCATAAGCTGGGAGAAAAGGATGCTTCCCGCCGCGCAGCAGAAGTGATCTACGAATACGCCATCGCCTAGTGACGCCTGATCAGCCTGATCACCATGATAATAATGGCGATTATAAAAAGTAACAAAGAAATTCTGTTCATCCCATGCATCATCGCCACGTAACGTGTTTTTGGTGCATTGGGATCCTTCTTACCGATATACAGATACCTCAATATTTGTTGCCAGATACTTTTCATCTCCCAAAGATCGTAAATCAGTGCTATTTTTGGTCCTTCTGAAAAAATAGGACATGAAATATTTACTGTTAACAGTGGGACTGTTTTTTACCCTGTTTACCAATGGAATAGCACAGAACAACCCTATGCTTACCGGCTGGGAATTTTCCCGCGTGGATGAAGGCATCTGGCGGCCGGCCACCGTACCCGGAACGGTTCACACCGATTTGCTGGCACAGCATTTAATCCCCGATCCTTTTGTGGGAACCAATGAAAAAGCCGTGCAGTGGGTAGATAAGAAAGACTGGCAATACCGGAAAAGATGGCACATCAAAAAGCAGGAACTAAATGCAGAGGTGATAGAACTGGAGTTTAAAGGTTTGGATACCTATGCAGATGTGTATCTCAATAACCATTTAATACTACAGTCGGCAAACATGTTTGTTTCGCATACGGTCAGTGTAAAAGAATGGCTGGTAGCGGGCGACAATGAACTGCGCATCCTGTTTAAAAGTCCCATCAAAACAGACATGCCCAAATTTTTGCAGGACAGCATCATCTATCCCGCCGGTAACGATGCCAGCGATATTCCACTCAGTATTTATGCACGTAAAGCGCCCTATCACTACGGCTGGGATTGGGGCCCACGGCTGGTTACGTCCGGTATCTACCGTCCCGTTGTATTGCGGAGCTGGAATAAAGCGGTGATCCGCGATGTATACTGGCAACAGCTGCAACTGGATTCCACCAAAGCAGACATGCAGGCGGAAGTGACCATTGAAGCCGCAGCCGCGGGAGAATATACCTTACAGGTGCTGCCCGCAAAATCTACTCCTGAACTGGCAAAATTACCGGTAAGCCTGCAGGCGGGCATCAATGTAATAAAAGTACCCTTCTCTATAAAAAAGCCCGTATTGTGGTGGCCTGCCGGTATAGGCACTCCTTTCTGTTACGAACTGCAGGCCAACCTGCTCAGCAATAAAAAGGTAGTGGCTACTCAAAGCAGTAAGATAGGGTTACGCACTATTGAAGTAGTGAATAAACCCGACAGCCTCGGGGAGTCGTTTTATGTAAAAGTAAACGGCCGTCCCGTGTTTATGAAAGGCGCCAACTATATTCCCCAGGATAATTTTCTGCCGCGCGTAACTAAAGAAAAACAGGAAAAGCTGTTTGACGATATGGTGACTTCCAACTTTAACATGGTACGTGTATGGGGCGGAGGTATTTATGAAGATGATAATTTTTACAGGCTGGCAGATCAGCACGGGATCCTGGTTTGGCAGGACTTTATGTTTGCCTGTACCCTTTATCCTTCCGATCCGGCATTCCTGGAAAATGTAAAAACGGAAGCTGCAGATAATATAAAACGTTTGCGCAATCATCCTTCACTGGCGCTGTGGTGCGGGAATAATGAAGTAGCGGTAGCCATTAAAAACTGGGGCTGGCAAAGCGGTTACGCCTATACGAATACCCAGTGGGAAAGTTTGCAGCAGGGGTATGATAAATTGTTTAAAGAAGTGTTGCCACAACAGGTAGCCGCTTATCAGCCGGGCGCTTTCTATTTTCATTCTTCCCCCATCAGCAACTGGGGCAAACCGGAAGATTTTACCAAAGGAGATAATCACTACTGGGGCGTATGGCATGGCATGGAATGGTTTGAAGCATTCAATACACATGTGCCACGGTTCATGAGTGAATATGGTTTCCAGTCCTTCCCATCTATGGAAACAATCCGCACATTTGCTGCGAAAGAAGACTACGATATCTTTTCCAATGTGATGCAGGCACACCAGAAAAGTCCGGCTAAAGGAAATACAGCCATCAAAACATACATGCTGCATTACTACCGTGAGCCGAAAGACTTTCCCTCTTTTGTTTATCTCAGCCAGGTGTTACAGGCAGAAGGCATGAAAGTAGCTATAGAAGCCCATCGCAGGGCAATGCCTTATTGCATGGGCTCCCTCTACTGGCAGCTGAACGACTGCTGGCCGGGTGCTTCCTGGTCGGGCCGGGATTACGACGGCCGCTGGAAAGCATTGCAGTATTATGTAAAGGACGCATTCAGGCCACGGCTGGTATCCAGCGTCATTGAAAACGGACAGCTGTGTACCTACCTCGTAACAGACGAATACCAGGGCAAAGCCGACCTGCTGATGAAAGCAGTGGATTTGAACGGTAAGGTGATCTGGCAAAAGGAATTAACGGATATCTCTGTAAAAGCAAATACCAGTGAAAAACTACACGCCATCGATACCGCTGCTGTTTTACAGGGAAATAACCCGGCAAGGGTAATATTCTATGCGCAACTGCGAATAGACAGTAAGGATATGGAGCGGAATATCTTTTACTTTGCTCCTGCGAAGGATATGAACCTGGAAGTACCACACCTGGATGTGGTAACCAGCAAGGTAGCCAAAGATAAAGGCGTTGTTTATATCCGCGTGAAAACAGACAAGCTTGCAAGAAATGTTTACCTGTCGCTGGACAAGGCCACTGCAACCGATCATTTTGAAGACAATTACTTTGATCTGTTGCCGGGAGAAACCCGGACCATCCGGTTGCAGACAGGCCAACTGCCCGAGCTTATACACCAGGCATTGAAAGTAACTACTTTAGTATCGTCTTATAAAAACTGACAATGAAAAAGAAATACCTGATCTTATTGGGATTTGCGTTGCTGGGCTTTAATGGCCTCCACGCACAGAATGAAGAACCACCTTATGTGCCTGAAACAGATCAGGCGGTGGTAAAGAAGCTGGACGAGTGGCAGGACTGGAAATTTGGGATGATCATGCACTGGGGCCCTTATTCCCAATGGGGCGTGGTGGAATCCTGGAGCATTTGCCCGGAAGATGAAGGCTGGACACAGCGTAAGCCGGCAGGTATTCCCTATTACGATTACCTGAAAAAGTATGAGGCGCTGGGGAAAACTTTTAACCCCGTTCACTTCAACCCGGAAAAATGGGCGAAAGCCGCAAAGGACGCGGGGATGAAGTACCTGGTGTTTACCACCAAGCACCACGATGGCTTTTGTATGTTTGATACCAAACAAACCGACTACAAGATAACCGCCGCTGATGGCGCTTTCAGCAAGAACCCGCGCGCCAACCTGGCGAAGGAAGTATTCCAGGCTTTCCGTGAGGAAGGTATACACGCAGGGGCTTACTTTTCCAAGCCCGACTGGCACACTGAATACTACTGGTGGAGCTACTTTCCGCCAAAGGACCGTAACCCGAACTACGACCTGAAGAAATATCCGGAAAGATGGAACCAGTTCAAACAATACACCTATAACCAGATTGAAGAGCTGATGACCGGCTACGGTAAACTGGATATCCTCTGGCTGGATGGCGGCTGGGTGCGCCCGTTGAAGCAACAAACAAAGGAATCCCTTTCCTGGAGCCAAACGGCTCCGCAGGATCAGGATATAGATATGGGCAAAATTGCCACGATGGCCCGCAGCCACCAACCCGGACTGATTGTAGTGGACCGCAGTGTACACGGCCCTTACGAAAACTACCGCACCCCTGAACAGCAGATCCCTGATAAGCCGCTCAGCTATCCCTGGGAAACCTGCATGACAATGGGCAGCTCCTGGTCGTATGTACCGGACGATAAATACAAATCCGTAAATGTGCTGATCCACAACCTGGTGGATATTGTGGCCAAAGGCGGCAACTACCTGCTGAATGTGGCCCCCGGCCCTGATGGCGAGCTGCATAATGATGCCTACACCACCATGAAGCATATCGGTGAATGGATTCATATTAACGGGGACGCTATTTATGGCACCCGTGCGGTGGCTCCTTACAAAGACGGGAAAGTGTGTTTCACCCGTAAAAAGGATGGCAGCGTATATGCGATCTATCTGTTGGATCAGAATGAGAAATTGCCTGCAGTAATTTCATTTAAAGGATTAACGCCGGTGAAAGGCGCCCGTTTACAGGTGCTGGGAACCAATAATAAGCTGGTGTGGAAAACTACAGCCGCCGGGGTAGAAGTGCAGATTCCTGCATCTATCCGTGATAAAGGATTTGAGCATGCAATAGCTATTAAAATACCGGCTGTGGAAAAGTTGTGATTGTAGTGTGAATTAATGTGAATTAGTGTTGATAAATAAAAAAAAGAGATGGACGCTTACCCGTGGTCATCTCTTTTTTGTTTTATAGTCAAACTGATCACAAATGGTAGCTATATGAACAGAAACCCAAAAGTCTTGCTTGTTGACGATGATAAGGCATTCGGCGGTATCGTCAAACAGCACCTGGAGCAGGCCGGCTACAGTGTGGAGCATTGTTTCGACGGCGTAGATGCCTGGAACCTTTATTCAAGGTCCAAGTATGACATTTGTCTTATCGACATCGTTCTTCCAAAAATGAATGGATTTGAACTGGCAAAGGAAATCCGGAATGTTACGATGCTGACGCCCATCTTTTTCCTGTCGGCTGAAAAGACGGAAGAAACAGACCGTATCAGCGGATTTCAGCTGGGAGGGGATGGTTACCTCGTAAAGCCATTCAGTTTTGAGGAACTGGTAAAAAGAATGAAGGTGATCCTGAAGTGGACCCGCCCCAACAGAACAGAGTTGCTGGTAGGGCATACGGTAGCCAATTACACCTTCCATTACCGGAAGCTCAAAATCTTTGAAACCAGCAGCAAACTGGCCAAAGGAAGAATTTCTCCCATTGAAGCAAAAATGCTGCGTTATTTCCTCAGCAGGCCTAATATCATTGTACAAAAAGACGAGGTACTGCTGCGGGTTTGGGGAAAAGAAGATTTTTACGCAAGTCGCAGTATGGACGTATTTATTGGCCGTGTGCGCCGGTTACTCAAACTGGTACCCCGTGTAGAGCTGGAAACCGTTTACAACGTAGGTCTCCGGCTGAATGTGCCGGAAGACATCCTGCCGGTGAAGATCACCGTACCCATCCACTGATTTACATTTTTCTTTCCCGCCGAATAATCAACCTCCCCATCCTTTCCGGTTTTATCGCCGGCAAAGGATGGGTGTTTTTATGTCAAAACCTGCTTTTTTCTTTCAGATTATATTAAATCGTAACTTTATTCCAATGGAAACAGTGGTTGTACAAAAATATAATTTAGACGAAGAGCAGGAAAAGAAGGAAATCGTTCGGCATTACCGTGCTTTATTGAGGGCGTTGAAGCCCCGTTTAAAAAAAGGCGACAGGGAGCTGGTACGTACTGCTTTTGAAATGGCAGCAGATGCACACAAGGAAATGCGGCGTAAATCCGGGGAGCCTTATATATTGCATCCGCTGGCCGTGGCGCAGATTTGCGTGGAAGAAATTGGTCTTGGCGTACGTTCCGCCATATGTGCCCTGCTCCACGATACCGTGGAAGATACCGAAGTAACACTGGAAGATGTGTCCCGCGAGTTCGGGAATGAGATCGCTCATATTGTAGACGGTCTCACAAAAATATCTACCGTAATAGACTCCAGTACCAGCACCGCACAGGCAGAAAACTTCAAGAAAATATTACTGACGCTGGCAGATGACCCCCGGGTTATCCTGATCAAGCTGGCCGACAGGCTGCACAATATGCGTACGCTCGATAGCATGAGCCGCGAAAAACAGCTGAAAATAGCTTCTGAAACCGTATTCATTTATGCGCCTCTGGCTCACCGCCTCGGATTATACAATATCAAATCCGAAATGGAAGACCTGGCCATGAAATATACGGAGCAGCAAACTTACCGTGAAATAGCCAAGCGCCTCAAAGAAACCAAACGGGAACGCACCCGCTATATCAACGAGTTTATCAAGCCTATCAAGGAAGTGCTGCAGGAAGAAGGATTTGAATTCGAGATCTATGGCCGCCCGAAATCAATCCATTCCATCCATAACAAGATCAAAACAAAAGGCGTTGCCTTTGAAGAAGTATACGACCTTTTTGCCATCCGTATCATCCTGGATTCCTCGATAGATAAGGAAAAGGCAGATTGCTGGAAAGTGTATTCCATCATCACCGACTTTTACCATCCAAGCCCGGAAAGGACCCGCGACTGGCTCAGCAACCCCAAATCCAACGGGTATGAGGCGTTGCACGTAACGGTAATGGGCCCCAGCGGTAAATGGGTGGAAGTGCAGATCCGCTCCAAACGCATGAACGATTATGCGGAAAAAGGCGTGGCCGCCCACTGGCGGTACAAGGAAGGCAGCAATGCCTCTGCCCAGCAGGAATCTAAATTTGATCAGTGGTTCACCCAGATCCGGGAAATCCTGAACAACCCCGATTCCAATACGCTCGACTTCCTGGCCGATTTTAAGAGTAACCTCTTTACGGAAGAAATTTATGTGTATACCCCCAAAGGGGATCTGAAAATATTGCCGGTAAACTCTACTGCGCTCGACTTTGCCTACTCCATCCACAGTGCGGTGGGGAACAAGTGTATCGGCGCCAAAGTGAATTACAAACTGGTGCCCCTGAGCCATAAACTGCGCAGTGGCGACCAGGTAGAGATCATTACCTCCAATAAACAAAAGCCTTCGGAGGACTGGCTGAACTTTGTGCTCACGGCCAAAGCCAAATCCAAGATCAAGGATGCGCTGAAGGAAGAAAAGCGCAAAGTGGCGATGGACGGGAAAGCGGCGCTGGAGCGTAAGTTGTCGCACATGAATATTTCTTTCAGTCAGCATAATATCAATGAACTGGTACAGTTCTACAAACAGCCGTCCCCGCTGGATTTATATTACCAGGTGGCGGTCCGCAATATCGATCTGAAAGAACTGAAACAGTTTTCTGTACTGGGCGATAAACTGGAACCCCCAAAACCGGTGAAGGTGCCGGAACACGTACCGGAAGAACATGTAAAGCATCAGCTGCCTTCCAAGAAAGACGCAGAACTGATCATCTTCGGAGAAAGCTCCGACAAGATTGCCTACAAACTGGCTAACTGCTGCCGCCCGATCCCGGGAGACGACGTATTTGGCTTTATTACCGCCAGTGAAGGGTTGAAGATACACCGTACCAACTGCCCCAATGCTGCGCAGCTGCTGGCTAACTATGGTCACCGCGTGGTAAAGACCAAATGGGTGAAGAACCGCGAAATTTCCTTCCTCACCGGCTTACGCATTATCGGGATGGATGATGTGGGCGTGATCCATAAGATTACAAACATTATTTCCGGTGAATTGAAGATTAATATCTCCGCCCTCAGCATTGAGTCAAAAGAAGGCTTATTTGAGGGGTTGATCAAAGTATATGTCCACGACAAGGAAGAACTGGACGAGCTCGTGGATAGGCTTAAAACGCTCGATGGAATACAATCTATCCAGCGCCTCGAAGAATCTTAAAGAAAAAAATACAAACAGCAAATAAAGAAGGGCGGGTAAAAGGGAAGGTTTCAGAATATCTTGATGAAATCTTCCCTTTTATCCGCAATTCCGGTGTGTAATTAGTAATTTGTTTGTAATTCTTAATATTCGCCTTAATTTTGCGACTTCTTTTAAAGCAACAAACCTCCGATATTTAATTAAATCATTATGGTAGACGTTTTGTTAGGCCTGCAATGGGGCGACGAAGGCAAGGGTAAGATTGTGGACTATTTTGCCGGCAGGTACGACGTGATTGCCCGTTTCCAGGGTGGACCAAACGCTGGTCACACTTTGTATGTAAACGGTCAGAAAGTAGTATTGCGCACCATTCCATCCGGTGTATTTCATGATAAAACCATCAACCTGATCGGTAACGGTGTGGTGCTGGATCCTGTAGCTTTCAAAAAAGAAAGTGAAGATATTTCAGCCCTGGGAGTAGATCTGACAAAAAATCTGTTTATTGCTGAAAAAACCCATATCATTGTTCCTACACACCGCGCGCTGGACAAAGCGTCTGAAATAGCGAAAGGAAATGATAAAATAGGCTCCACTTTAAAAGGTATCGGCCCTGCCTACATGGATAAAACCGGCAGAAATGGTTTGCGCGTAGGTGATGTTTTATCTCCCGATTTTAAAACACTGTACGAAAAACTGAAGCAGAAACACCTGCAGCTGTTGTGTCAGTATGATATAAATGAATTTTCAGAAGATATTGCCAACTGGGAAGCTGAGTTCTTCGAAGCCATTCCTTTCCTGCAGAAAATGAACGTGGTAAGCGGCGAATATTTCCTGAATGAGAAACTGAAAGCCGGTAAAAAAGTATTGGCTGAAGGCGCCCAGGGAAGTATGCTGGACGTGGATTTTGGTACTTATCCTTTTGTTACTTCTTCCAACACTATCTCTGCCGGCGTATGTACTGGTTTAGGTATTGCTCCGCAGTGGATCAAAGAAGTAATTGGTGTTACCAAAGCCTATTGCACCCGCGTTGGTAGCGGTCCTTTCCCTACCGAGCTGCATGATGCAACCGGTGAAAAGCTGCGTTCCGCAGGTCACGAATTTGGTGCGGTAACCGGCCGTCCACGCCGTTGCGGCTGGATCGACCTGGTGGCACTGAATTATACCTGCATGCTGAGCGGCGTTACCCAACTGGTAATGACAAAAAGCGACGTACTCGACGAATTCGACGAAGTACTCGCCTGCACCGCCTACGAAATTGACGGAAAGCAAACAAAGCAATTGCCCTTCCAGATTAACGGTCTGGACATTAAACCTGTCTGGGAAACATTTAAAGGATGGAGTGATAAAACTTCTACTTGTCAGCAGTTCAACGAGTTACCGGCGGAGATGAAAGCATTTGTTACAGCAGTAGACTCGTATCTGGGTGTTCCCGTGAAATACGTTTCCAACGGACCCGGACGCGATCAGATCCTTGAAAAGTAGAACCAAAAAGTAAGGAAAAAAAACAGCAAAAAAAATTTGGCGAATAAAAAAAACTATTAAAACTTTACGGCAAAGAAATAAGGTAACCTATTATGAAATCAAAATCTGATAAAGAGAAAGAGACCAAAAAAACTACTTCTCCTAAGACTGCAAAAGAAGCTCCCAAAGCTGCGGCCAAGCCTAAGAAAGAGGTGGATGATGATGATGAGGAAGATGATGATGAAGATGTGAAACCTTCCAAATCTGCCTCAAAGAAATCAGATAAGTCTGCATCCAAATCAAAACGTAAAGATGATGATGAGGATGAAGACGACGCAGATGAGGAAGATGATGTGGATGATGCGTGGGAAAAAGGAGAAGATGATGATTATGATCCTGATTTTGAAGAATTTGACATGCCTAAGTCAAAAGGTAAACGCGGCCGTCCCAGCACTGGCAGCAAAAAAGCCGATGATGACGACGACCTGGGTATCGATGATGAATTCAAAGACATGGATCTGTTCAACGATCGTTTTGATGATGACGATGATGATTTTTAAGCACTAAAACACGATTGTTATCAGGATATTCCACACTTTTCCGGTTGATAATCAGAAAATATTTAAGCAACAAATGTTGGATTGGGGAAACCAGTTCAACATTTGTTGTTTTTTAGACAATAATAATTATGATTCTCCCTGGCATGAGTATGAAGCCATACTCGCTGCAGATGCGCTGCATACCCTCGAAGTAAACGCCGGAAACGCTTTCCCCGCCTTACAGCAATTTCATCAAACACACGCCGGCTGGCTCTTTGGCCACCTCGCCTACGATCTGAAAAATGAAACGGTACCAGGTCTTCAATCACAACACCACGATGGTATCGGTTTCCCGGATATGCACTTCTTTGTGCCCCGCGTAATCATACAACTGCAAAAGGAACAGGTACATATCGGCGGAGAAGCCTTCAGCAAAGAAGAGGCGCAGGAAATCCTGACAGCCGTTTTGCAGATGCCCGTGGATACTATGCCCGTGGTTACTTCCCCGGTGCAACCATTGCAAAGCCGCCTGGATCATCAACGCTATATTGCCGCAGTGAAAAGCCTGCAACAGCACATCCTGCAGGGCGACTGCTATGAAGTGAATTTCTGCCGCGAAAACTTCATGGAAAATATCAGCATACATCCACCGGCTTTATTTACCCGGTTAAATGCCTTGTCGCCATCGCCTTTTGCGGCCTATTACCGCCTGCATCACCGTTACCTCGCCTGCTCCAGCCCGGAACGCTTTGTACAAAAGAAAGGCAATACCGTTATCTCCCAGCCGATAAAAGGTACCAGCCGCAAAGATGCCAATCCGGAAACAGACCGGCAATTGCAACAAGAACTGCTGAACAGCGCCAAAGAACGCGCGGAAAATGTAATGGTGGTAGATCTTGTACGTAACGATTTATCCCACACGGCATTGCAGGGTACGGTGGAAGTAACGGAGCTTTTTGGTATCTATTCCTTTGCGCATGTGCACCACATGATCTCTACTGTTTCTGCACAGCTGTCTCCTGAAACACCCTTCACGGAAGTATTGCGTAATGCCTTCCCGATGGGGTCTATGACGGGTGCGCCAAAAATAAGGGTGATGCAACTCATTGAGCAATATGAGCAAACCCGCCGCGGACTTTACTCCGGAGCCGTTGGGTATATTACGCCGGCAGGTGATTTCGACTTTAATGTAGTAATCCGCAGCATGCTGTACAACGCAGAAAACCGCTACCTCTCTTTCCAGACCGGATCAGCCATCACTTTTTACAGTGATCCCGAAAAAGAATGGGAAGAGTGCCTGCTGAAAGCCGCCGCTATGGAGAAAACCGTTATCGGCTAAACAGCTGCTCCATCGCCTCGTTAATGGTAGGATAAGAATACTGGAAACCGGTTTGTTGTATTTTGTCGGCAGAAGCCTTTACACTTTTCAATACTTCCACACTCATTTCCCCCAATGCCAGTTTCAGGGCAAAGGTAGGTACATAGGTAGTCATAAAGCTGCCGCCTTTTGCCTGCCGGGCCATGCTCAGTATCAGTTCACGGTTGGTAACAGGGGTGGGGGCCACGGCATTGTAGATGCCTTCCAGCTTGTCGTTCACAATGGCATTGAAGTACAGGCGTACAATATCATGAATATGTATCCAGGGAACAAACTGTTCGCCTGATCCGAGCACTGTGGCAAATCCAAACCGCAGCGGTTTGTAGAATTCCTTTAAAGCGCCGCCATCCGGACTTAATACAATCCCCGTCCGGAAAATCACCAGCTTTTTGCCAAGCGTCGTTACTTTGGAAATGCTTTGTTCCCAGGCGAGGGTAGTGGTAGCCAGGTAGTCGGTAGCCGGGGGATCCGTTTCGGTGAATACATGGTCTGTAAACTCGCCGTAGTACCCCGTTGCCGAAGCGCTGATCACCTTCTTTACTTTATTGGGGAAGTTTTTCAGGGAGGTGAAAATTAAATCACTGCTTTTGGTGCGACTATCAATAATCTCCTGTTTACGTGCAGCAGTCCAGCGTTTCTCGCCCACATTGGCGCCAGCCAGGTGCACTATATAGTCCGCCTGTTGAACGGCTTCTTTATCTATGGTTTGCGTTTCCACGTTCCAGTGGGCGTATGTTACATCCTTAATGCTGCGCTTATCGGGGCGTCTGCTGAGGATAATCACCTTGTAGCCGCGCTCCAGCAGCAGCCGGGTTAATGCCGTCCCTATGAGTCCTGTTCCACCGGTTATAATAACGGTCTCCATTCAATAATAGCTGCTTTTTTAAAATAATTTATTAAAAATACACAATAAATCGGGCCTTTTGGAATTTATGTAAAAGCAGGGCTTACCAGCTTTAAATTGACAACTTAATTTCTGAATTTTAATGTAAGTTTGAAAATGGCACATACAAATGGGCCATCTGCATTATCACAAAAATATCTGAAATCTATATTACCGCATGCATACGCTATACCGCCTACAGTTATTATTGTTGCTGCTTTTCGCCGGCACAGCAGCAATGGCACAGAAAATAACCTATTCTGAACCGGAGAAAGATGATTATAAAAGCACCGAATTTGAAATCATTGGTAAGGTAGCAGGGAATATACTGGTGTATAAAACAGACCGCGGCGACTTTGTAGTGTCTGTATATGATAATGCGATGCAGCTGAAAGAAAGGGTTAAACTGGACTTCCTGCCCCGTAAAGTGATCAGCATGGACTTTGTAGCCTATCCTGATAAGGTGCTGATGATTTACCAGTTCCAGCGCAAGGATGCGGTGTACAGCTTCTGCGCCACCATGTCGCCGGAAGCTAAGTTTGCAGATGCGCCCATCCTGATCGATTCCACCCGCATCGGTATCTATTCTAAAGAGAACAAAGTATATTCTGTTGAGGTATCGGAAGATAAGAACCGCATCATGGTGTATAAGATCAACCAGGATAACGAAAACAACAACGTATTTTATACCTTCCTGTACGACAGTGCCATGAGCCTGGTGAATAACAGCCGCCTGTCCATGCCCATGCAGAAGAAGCAGTTCCTCAGCAACTTTAACCTCACCAATACCGGCGATCTGATCTTTAATAAACTGGAACGCACCTCCAACCGCGACTATGTGGTGAGCGGCAGCATGGTAGTGAAACGTTCACTGGTAGACAGCTTTGAAACTTCCACAATGGCTTTCAAAGCACAATTGCTGGATGAGGTAAAGATGAAACTTGATAACAATAAGCAAACGGCCCTGGTCACTGCTTTTTATTATAAACAGAAAAGAGGAAATGTAGAAGGATTATACCTGTATAAATACGATTACGCCAATCATAAAACGGTGTATGAGAAATCACAGGTATTCCCCGACGACCTGAAAGTGAATGCCCGTGGCGAATCGAGCACCAGCGCGGCCTTTAACGATTACTTCATCCGTAAGGTGATTAATACCAGCAATGGCGGATTCCTGCTCACCGCAGAATCTTTTTCCACTTCTTCCCGCTACCAGCCCTGGAACCGGTGGAATTACATGTATGGCAGCCCTTACGGTGGTATGTATGCCCCTTACTATTATTCCCCTTATTCTTCCATGTACTACAATCCTTACTACTGGAACAATTCACAGGGATTACGTTATCATTATGATAATGTAGCGGTATTGTCGTTCGACGATGAGGGAAACATGCAGTGGAATAACTTTGTACATAAGAGCCAGTATGATGATAACGCCGACCTGTACCTGTCTTACCTGATGGTAAATGTGGGCAGCGAATTACGTTTTCTGTATAATGAACTGGACAGAAGAAATTATATGTTAACAGATGTAAGTCTGGCCCCGGGAGGTAAAGTGAACCGCATGCCTACGCTGCGTAACCTGGATAAGGGTTTCACCTGGATGCCCCGGTATGGCAAACAAATCAGTGGCCGCACCGTGGTGATACCATGTATTTACAGGAATTATATTTGCTTTGCTAAAATTGACTTTTAATCACACCTTTGCACTGTGATAAAATTTTTTCGCTCAGGCAATCCGCTAACGGTATTGCTGTTGTTAATATACACGCTGGTTGTTAAGTTTTACTATCTGATCCATCCATCAACCTACATGGCAGACGGATCGGAAGGGCTTTTGTATCACCTGCTGGTGAAATGGATGCAGACATTTACCGGTGGCAGTCCGTTGGTTTTTACGTCAATGGCCGTGTTACTGCTGTTTTTGCAATCACTGCTTTTTACCCGTATCATTAATCACCACCGGTTATTTCCGCGGCCTACTTACCTGCCGGCCATGTGTTACCTGCTGTTTACCTCCATGCTGCAAAGCTGGAACGTATTTTCGCCGGCACTCATTGTGAACCTCATTATGTTATGGGTATTTACCAGTATAACGGAGCTGTATACACGTACTTCCGCCCGTGATGTGGTATTTAATATCGGGTTTGCCCTGGGAATAAGCGGACTCTTTTACTTCCCCTCTGTTATATTTTGTTCTTTGCTGCTGTCCAGTATGCTCATTATGCGTGCTTTCCGGCTGGCGGAGTGGATCATTGCCCTGCTGGGCCTGATCTGTCCATTATACCTGATGGGTACCTACCTGTTCCTCACCGGTCAGATGACCCTGCTCTGGAAGATCCCTAATATGGGGGCCTCCCTGCCCATGATCACTGATTATAAGGTATGGGGAGCCATGATTGCATGTTTGCTCTTTTTTGTGATCGGATGGGTGCTGTTGCAGCGCCCGCTTAAAAAAATGCTGATACAGGGCCGTAAAATATGGGCGGCATTAGTCATATATGTACTGGTAGCCATGATGGTACCGTTCTTTAATGTTCACTTTTCAGCTGCCTACTGGGTACTGGCAGTTTTGCCGATCTCCATGTTTGCCGGTAACGTATTCTGGTCGGTTACCAACGATACTTTTGCCAACATTATCCACTTCATTGCACTGGCATATGTGATTGTTATGCAATATTTCAGCTGATTTCCCCATTTTAAGGGCCTGATTACCAGTAATTTGTTAAATCAGGACAAACGGCAATGGAAAATTGCGAACGGCGAAGTAATTTTGTCCTTTCCCATTAGTTTTGTCATTCGTGAAAATGATGGCAAAAACGTGGGGAAAAACGTTTTTTAAAAGCATTATTTACACATAAACACAAAACATTTTCAGATGAAATTTGGCGTTGTCACCTTTCCCGGTTCTAATTGTGATCATGATATGATTGATTCCCTGCGTAATGACCTGGGACAGGAAGTTATAGAACTGTGGCATAAGGATAAAGACCTGAGCGCATTCAGCACAGAAGATTGTATCGTATTACCAGGCGGTTTTTCCTTTGGCGACTACCTGCGTTGCGGCGCTATTGCGAAGTTTAGTCCGATGATGCAGAGTGTGATTGAATTTGCCAATAAAGGTGGCCGTGTAATCGGTGTTTGTAACGGTTTCCAGGTATTATGCGAAGCAGGTTTGCTGCCGGGCGTATTATTACAGAACCAGCACCAGCAGTTCATCTGCAAAAATGTATACCTGAAAAGCGAAAATACCACTGCATCCCTTACCAAAGATGTAGCCGGCAGACCATTAATGATTCCGATCGCACACGGAGAAGGCCGTTACTATGCCGACGACGCTACCCTGGATGAACTGTTTAAGAACAACCAGGTGTTATTCCGTTACTGCGATGAGTTTGGCAACATTATTGAATCTGCTAACCACAACGGCGCCATCCGTAACATAGCAGGCATCTGTAACAAAGCAAGAAATGTTTTTGGAATGATGCCTCACCCGGAAAGGGCTACCAGCCTGGCCCTGGGTAATACAGACGGGCAGCTGATTTTACAAAGTCTGATCAATAACAACTAGATAGATTAAATCAACCAACCAATTAAAAAGAAAAGCATGAAAAAATTATTAACAGCACTGGCTTTATTTGCCTTGCCCATCCTGGCAAGCGCACAGATAGAGAACCCGGTAAAATGGAGCTTTACAGCGAAGAAGGTGAATGCCACTACCTACGAAGTACACGCTACTGCCACTATCGATGCCGGCTGGCATCTGTACGCACAGGAAGCAGGAGAAGGTCCGGTAGCTACCTCGTTTAAGTTTACTAAAAACCCACTGGCCGCTTCTGTAGGTAAAGTGGAAGAAGTAGGTAAACTGCATAAGTCATTCGACAAAAACTTTAACTCAGAACTGAAATTCTACGAAAACTCTGTAGACTTCGTACAAAAAGTAACGGTAAAAGGTAAAGCCGCTACCAAAGTAAAAGGATCCGTAGAGTACATGGTATGTGACGACCATCAGTGTTTACCACCGAAAGAAGTGGAATTTGCAGTAAGTGTTGGAGGAAAATAAATTGAATCCGGTAACTGATAACAATACTCGCAAAACGAGTTCCTCAAAAGGAACTCGTTTCTTGTTTTCTCAGATTTATATTATTTAAAGCCTATTGACTATATGAAGCATTTGCTTTCATTTCTAATACCTGTCTTTGCCCTGTTCGCACTTAGTGCAAACGCGCAGGACGCAAGCCCGAAGCCTGTTAAATGGCAGTTCTCTGCAGAAAAGAAAAGTGACCAGGAATATGTGCTGCATCTGAAGGGCGCCGTAGAGAAAGGCTGGCAGCTTTTTTCCACCACAATGGGAAACGATGATCCCAATACCAGGGTAGTACTGGATAGCAGCGTAAAAGCCACTATTACAGGTATCACAGAAAATGGTAAACTGGAAAACCGCAAAGAACCTTTATTCGATAATCTCGAGATCAAATATTTTGAGAACGAAGTGGAACTGGTAGCGGCAGTAAAAGCCACCGGACCCGTTTCCAAACTTTCCGGAACCATTACTTATATGGTGCTGAAAGGAGAAGATGCCGTGCCGGAAGAAACTACATTCGAGGTGCCAACAGGAGAGCCTGCGGCCGCGAAAGCAGGCGCTGATACCACTACGGTGGGAGCTGCTGTAAAAGGTGGCGTAGCGGACGATGATGCGTCCAACAAATCGTTGTGGTGGATCTTTATCGCCAGCTTTGGTGGTGGATTCATTGCGCTGATTACGCCCTGCGTATTCTCCATGATTCCCATCACAGTAAGCTTCTTCACCAAGCGTAGCCAAACAAGGGCGCAGGGTATCAGGAACGCATTTACCTATTCCCTGTCTATCATCGTTATCTATACGCTGCTGGGCTTCCTGATCACCAAAATATTTGGTGCAAGTGCGCTGAATTCACTGGCCAGTAATGGTATCGCCAACATGATCTTCTTTGTGATCTTCCTGTTGTTCGGGTTCTCGTTCCTGGGCGCTTTTGAAATCAGTTTACCCAGCTCCTGGGCCAATGTGTCCGATTCCAAAGCGGGCATGAGCAGTATGGTGGGTATTTTCTTCATGGCGCTTACCCTGGCCATCGTGTCTTTCTCCTGCACGGGTCCTATTTTAGGGAACCTGCTGGTACTGGCTGCAAAAGGAGGGAACTCCGGTCCGCTGGTAGGGATGTTCGGTTTCTCGCTGGCACTGGCTATACCCTTCTCCTTATTTGCGTTGTTCCCGAGTTTGCTGAATAAGATCGGCAAATCCGGCGGCTGGCTGAATGCGGTGAAGGTGACATTGGGCTTCCTGGAACTGGCGCTGGCGCTGAAGTTCCTGTCTAATGTGGATATGGCTTATCACTGGAATCTGCTGGACCGGGAAATATTCCTCGCCCTGTGGATTGCCATCTTTGCATTGCTCACGCTGTACCTGGTTGGTAAGCTGAAGCTGAGCCACGACAGCGATGTGCCTTTCCTCACGGTAACCCGTCTCTGTTTTGCCATTGCGGCGTTTACATTCACGGTGTACATGGTGCCTGGTATGTGGGGCGCCCCGCTGAAAGGAATCAGCGGATTCCTGCCGCATGAAGGCTCCCAGGATTTTAATCTTAATAAATCACTGGTAAATATTCAGGCAGCGCTGGAAAGCGGCGAAGGCGGCGGTACCAGTGGTGGCAACAATGCCAATACCGTAAAGCCTAAAAAGCTGGTAGATGTGCTGCATTCTGAAATCCCCGGTGTGGAACACGTTTTCTTTGATTATGAAGAAGCGCTGGCCGCAGCTAAAGTGGCTAACAAGCCACTGATGATCGACTTTACCGGACACACGTGCGTAAACTGCCGTAAGTTTGAAAAGTCTGTATTGTCCAACCCGGCGGTGATGAAGATCCTGCGCAACGATTTTATCGTGGCCTCTTTATACACCGATGAAAAGACCAAACTTTCCGATGAGGAAAGATATGAGTCTAAAACTTCCGGGTTGAATGTAAAGGATGTTGGGTTGAAGAACCAGGATATCCAGATCACCAAGTTTAACCGTAACTCACAGCCATACTACATTCCGGTAGACCTGGAAGGTAACGCGCTGCTGAACATTGGTTATGGCTATGATCCGAAAGAAAATGTAGACGCCTTCGTAAAATATCTTGAAGATGCAAAAGCGGAGTTTGCAAAACGTCATGCGAAATAAGTAAGTTGTTATAAAAAGAAGAAGGCCGTTTGTATCGTACAAACGGCCTTCTTCTTTTTATAACTTATATCAGAATGCGTAGCTGATTAACTCGGCGCCGCTGATCTTCTCCTGTTGGCCGGTGGTAAGGTTTTTCACGCTCACCAGGTTGTCCTGCAGTTCAGATTCCCCGAGGATGATCACATAGGGAATTGCTCTTTTATCTGCATACTTCATTTGTTTATCCATCTTGGCCGGTTCATGGAATAATTCCGCGGCAACACCCTGCTGGCGTAACTGCATCATATAGCTGAAAGCTGCGCGGGAACTGGCTTCTCCGAGGTTCAGAAATAATACTTTGGTAGATTGCTGTGCCGTTTGCGGGAATAGTTTCAGTTCTTCCAGCACGTCATAAATACGGTCAACGCCAAAGGAAATTCCTACGCCGGAAATGCCTGGCAGGCCAAAGAGGCCGGTGAGGTCATCATATCTGCCGCCGCCGCCGATACTGCCCATTTTCACGGTAGCAGGGGCTTTTACTTCCACGATTAATCCGGTATAATAATTTAGACCACGTGCGAGTGTAAGATCTAATATAGGTGTAGTATTAAATGCTGTGTATCCGGAGTGTAGCACGAAATCCAATTCTTCAATACCTTTTTTGCCAGTATCAGAATTGGCAAACAGGCTCCGAAGCTGCTCCAGAACCGATTTATTATCTCCCTGAATACCCAGGAAGTTCTCAATGATTGTAATATCTGCTTCAGATAATCCCCGGTCACTCAGTTCCCCTTTTACACCGTCCATTCCAATTTTATCCAGTTTGTCGATGGAAATAGTGATATCGGTAAGTAATTCGGGCTTGCCAACCAATTCCGCTAAAGCGGCCAGTATCTTCCGGTTGTTGATACGAAGTTCATATCCTTGCATACCTAACTTGGTAAAAACAGTATCGTAGATCAGCAATAATTCTACTTCATTGAGTAAGGAATTACTACCCACCACATCTGCGTCGCACTGATAGAATTCACGATAGCGGCCTTTTGCGGGACGATCACCTCTCCAAACCGGTTGCATCTGATATCTTTTAAAAGGCAGTGCCAATTCATGTTGGTTCATGACAACATATCTTGCAAAAGGAATGGTCAGATCATAGCGAAGTGCTTTTTCGCTTATCAGTGAGGCCAGTTCACGGCTGTCTTTCGCTTGTTGGGCGCGCTCAAAGATCTCGCCGTTATCCAGAATTTTAAAGATCAGTTTATCTCCTTCCTCTCCGTACTTCCCGGTGAGGGTGGATAAATTCTCCATCGCGGGTGTTTCCAGCGGCTGGAAACCGAATACCTCAAAGGTTTCGCGGATGGTCTGGAAAATATAATTACGTTTTCTCACTACCACCGGGCCAAAATCACGGGTGCCTTTAGGAATACCGGGCTTTATCATCTCTAAAAAATATTAAAAGTTTTATGGTTGCTGGTCTGCGATGTTTTCGCATGCCTCGTAGATCATTTTATAAACAGGTGCAAACAGGGCGTCATCAAACCAGGGGTCTGGTACATCCTGCTGATCCGGCAGGAGGAAGGCTACTTTTGCTTTATCCGAGTCGTTACGGGCTTTGCGTAACACATCGGCATAATTATTCCTGTCCATAACATAGATGCGGTCAAAGGTATCAAAATCGGCGGTCTGGAACTGCCTGCCCCGTAATCCGGTGATATCCACACCGTTTTTCCGGGCTTCCTTTATGGAGCGGTGATCCGGTGAGTGGCCTACGTGCCAGTTGCCGGTTCCGGCAGAATCAATTTCCCAGTCCAGTCCCCTTGTTGCTGCCAGGTGTCGCATAATCCCTTCTGCAAGGGGGGAGCGGCAAATATTACCCAGGCAAACCATCAATATCTTCATGCGGATGAATATTTGAATATCAGGCCGCAAACCTACAAGATATTATGGAAATGTGCGTGTATTTGCATCTTTTAACGGGAATAAGAAGAAAAAAGAGCGGATTTTTGACTTATAAAGAAGTATTTGCTGCAAATTGTAATAAGCAGTAAATGATCATATTTTAAATCAAAAAATAACAACATGTTGAAAAAATGCCTCAAATTGCGGCTGGACAAGCAAAAGAGTGCGGTTTTAAGTCAGTTTTTTAACATTCCTCTAAAATTCTCTATACCCGATTAAAAAATTATTTTTTGTATAATTGTAATTCGCAACATGGAAACACACGAAGAACAAACAAGCAGACGGCAGGAAAACAGGTATCGGCCAATGGGTGAGCTGATCAGGGGAATATTCTTTATCCTTTTTGGTTTGTTCGCAATTTTTGCGGAGAGACTGGGATTCGGGGAATTCAGAATATCGCCGCAGATGATGAGTATTGTTGGTGCGGTTTTAATAGTCTACGGCCTCTTTAGGGTTTATAACGGAGTGAGAAAACTTTTTTTTAACAGGAACTAAAGAGGTGTGATATGTTTTTCAGTTTAGAAAGAATGAATGCTGTATATTTAACAGCTATTACATTGATGATGGCCGCTTGCGGGCAGAATCCAAATGCGAAAAAATTAGATACAGCTACAGAAGGCACCATCCATATAAGTGTGGATGAGACATATAAGCCGCTGATAGATTCGGAAATAAAGGTTTTTCAATCGCTGTATCCAAAAGCACATATCATCCCTACCTATAAACCGGAGGCTGATTGCTTTAAAGATCTTTTAAATGATAGTGCCCGTTTGGTAATCGTTACCCGCGATTTCAACCAGCAGGAACGCGATTACTTCAAGCAAATTAAAATTACGCCTAACAGCCTTTTACTTGCCTGGGACGCTCTTGCGCTTGTGGTAAATAAAGATAATCCTGATTCTGTACTGAATATGGAACAGGTACGGGGGATCATGGATGGCACCAATAAAGACAGGAAGTGGCAACTGGTGTTTGATAATGCCAACTCAAGCACTGTGCGGTACATCATGGATTCCATCAATAAGGGAAAACCTCTGCCAACAAATACAATGGCTGCGAAAACAAACCCGGAGGTGGTGGACTATGTGACAAAAAACAAAGACGCGATTGGTGTTATAGGTGTTAGCTGGATCTCTGATCCGAACGATTCATTGTCTATGGCTTTTACACGTGAAGTATCTGTAGTAAGACTAAGAGCAGATAATGGTTCGGAATTTGTTAAGCCATACCAGGCCTATATTGGTATTGGCACCTATCCGTTAAAACGCGGCTTCTTCTATTGCCTGAAAGAACCATATCATGGACTTGGCAGTGGATTTGCAACCTTTCTCGGTAGTTATGAGGGACAGCTGGTAATGAAGCAGTTCCGTTTATTCCCGGCGAGATTGAATGTAGTATTCAGGGAAGCCAACCTTAAGTAGTAGAAAAACACAACTAAAACTAAAAAACCAGATTGCATGAACAAACGGAAAAGTTTAATCGTAGCATTGCTTTGCGCCGCCTCAAGCGGTGTGATGGCCCAATCTGTGGAGGACGGACTTAAAGACCTGTATTATGGTAAGTACCTGTCTGCCAAGCAGAATTTAGAGAAAGTGATCGCAGCAAAGCCTACGGAAGACAAAGCGTATTATTACCTCGGTATAGCCCAACTCGGAATGGATGATGCTGCAGGTGCTGCTGCTACCTTCCAGAAAGGCTTACAGGCAGTACCCACATCTGCTTTACTGCAGGCTGGTATGGGCCGTATTGATCTGATCAATGGTAACGCCGCCGCCGCTAAACAGAAATTTGATGCCGCCAGCGCTGCCACACAGGGCCGCGATGGGGATGTTGCCCGTGCCATTGCCGACGCAAACAGCGAAATCAAAGGTGGCGACCGCGCTTATGCTCTCACCGTAATGGAGAAACTCCTGAACAACGAAGGCCGTAAGAAAAAAGAACAATATACTCCTGTTGCAGCCGATTATATTGAGCTGGGAGATGCTTACCGTTTCCTCGGTGGTGAAAATGGCGGTAAAGCTATCACCACTTATGAAAAAGCATTGGAACTCGATCCTAACAACGCTGAAGCAGTAATGAAACAGGGTTTGGTGAACTATAACGCCAGACTGAAAGCAGAAGCAGTGGCCGACTATACCAAGGCGACCAACATGGATCCTAACTATGGTCCCGCTTTCTACGAACTGTTCAACTTCTATATCACGCCTAAAAAAGATCAGTTATCCTGGGATAACGCCGCTACTTACCTGGAAAAATACATGGCTGTAGCAGATCCGGCAGATAAAACCAAAACACAGTACCTGTCTGCTTACATCTCTTTCTTCAAGAAAGATTATGATAACGCAATCAGCAAAGGTCAGGCTACCCTGCCAGGCGCTAACGAATTCTATCAGAATAAACTGAGCCTGCTCATCGGTGATGCTTACCTGCAGAAAGGTGACTCCCTGAATGCACAAAAAGTAATGGACGGGTATGCAGCAAAAGTTGGCGACGCCAAACTGGACTCTAACGACTACAAATTGTTGAGCACCATTTACATGCGTCTGAAATCCAGCGATTCTGCTACCCAGAACCAGTACAATACCAAAGCACTGGCTTACCTGGAAAAATATGCAGGTTCTATCACTGCTAAAGATCCGGAAACCTTTATCCAGATCGCAGAACAGCTGAAAGGAGCCAGAAACTACACTGCTGCTGCTGAATGGTATGCAAAAGCAAACGAATTGTCTCTTGCCAATAAAGAGCAACTGCAGGCGATCGATTACTTCAACGTAGGTATCAACTACTACTACGGCGCTGTAAATGTTAAGCCTTTCGATACTACCCTGCTGGCTAAAGCTGATTCTGCTTTCCAGAAGGTAATTGAGGCAAAACCTGAACTGGGTACCGGTTACTACTGGAGAGGCCAGAGCAATTTTGCCAAAGATCCTCAGGCCCAGGCTGGTGTTGCAAAGCCTTTCTACGACAAATACATAGAAATTTCTGAAGTAGATCCTGCTAAAAACAGGGGTACCCTGATCAACGCTTACACTTATGAGCTGTTGTACTACTACTTTAAGGAAGATAAAGCCAATGTTAAGGTTTATGCCGATAAACTGTCTGCATTAGATCCGAACAACACGGCTGTTAAACAGATCAACGAAAACATGGCTGCCCGCGATAAACCAGCTGCTAAACCAGCTGCAAAGCAAGGTCAGAACAAGAAATAAGCATTAATTGCATATAAAACTAAAAACCTCCTGTACCCGCAGGAGGTTTTTTAGTTTCCGGTTGGTGAAAAAAGATAATATTTTAAATCCTAATAGATTTGATATTTGGTCAACTTACAGTATTTTTGCGCATTCGGACAATGTTTTTATCGGGAAGCTTATGTATACAGAAACTGTATTTTTGTCAGCAACGACTACTCCTTTTAGCTATTTCCCTATAGTACTGCAATTAATTGCTGCTTTAGGTTTCGTTGGGATCACGATGTTAGCTACTCACTTTTTAGGTCCTAAACGCAAAACCAGCGATAAGCTTATTAACTTTGAAAGTGGTATCGAGCAAAAGGGGAATGCCCGGCAGCCGGTGGCCATCAAGTACTTTCTGACCGCTATTCTTTTCGTGTTATTTGATGTGGAAGTAATCTTTTTCTACCCTTATGCGGTTAATTTCAGGGAACTGGGATGGGAAGGCTTTACCGCTGTGCTGATGTTTGTGGGCTTCTTTTTGTGTGGATTTATCTACATCACGAAGAAGGGTGCACTGAAATGGGAAGATTAATTAACTCTTTAAATTAAAACCAATGGCTCGTCCGGTTCAATATAATAACAAGGTGAAGATGGTGGAAATCCCTGAGGGATATTCCGGTGAAGGATTTTATGCCACCTCTTTTGACAAGGTAATAGGTCTGGCGCGTAAAAACTCCATCTGGCCTTTACCATTTGCTACCTCCTGCTGTGGAATCGAATTCATGGCTACAATGGCGGCTACCTACGATATGGCCCGTTTCGGGGCAGAACGTATGGCCTTTACGCCACGCCAGTGCGATTTACTCATGGTAATGGGCACCATTTCCAAAAAAATGGGACCTATTGTGCGCCAGGTATACCTGCAAATGGCAGAACCTCGCTGGGTAATGGCTGTAGGCGCCTGCGCTTCCAGCGGTGGTATATTTGATACTTACTCTGTATTACAGGGGATCGACCAGGTGATTCCGGTAGACGTATATGTGCCGGGATGCCCTCCAAGACCGGAAGGTATCATCGATGGTTTCATGAAAATACAGGCCCTGGTAGGTCAGGAAAGTCTCCGCCGCCGTAACTCCGACAGGTATAGAGAACTGATGGAGTCTTACGGTATCAAGTAAGGAGAGGGGAATGGTTAATTGTAAATCGTAAATTTCAAATTGTTAATGTCTTTAACAAACGAACGCATACAGCAACGCCTGACGGAGAAGTTTGGAGATGTGCTAACCGGCTTTGAAGAGCCGTTTGGGCTGCTAACCCTCACCGCACAGAAAGATTATAATCTGAAAGTAATGCAATTCCTGTTTGATGATGAGGAATTGCGTTTTCGTTTTTTAACGGATATCACCGCAGTGCATTATCCCGACAGGAAAAACGAAGAACTGGCAGTAGTATATCACCTGCACAACCTGCAGGACAACATCAGGCTCCGTCTGAAAGTATTCACACCCGTAGCCAAACCGGACGTGTTTACAGCTACCCAGCTGTACGCATCCGCCAACTGGATGGAACGTGAAACTTACGACTTCTACGGGATCAACTTTGTAGGACATCCTAACCTGATCCGTGTGCTGAATGTGGACGAAATGACCTATTTCCCCATGAGAAAGGAATTTCCGCTGGAAGACTCCATGCGTATCGATAAAGATGATGAGATGTTTGGAAGGGGAGGAAATCTTTAATACAACGAGGTTATGTTAGATCAGAAACAACATATTAAACTGCCGGAAGGCTCTATAGAAAAAGATACGACCACGCTCAACCTGGGTCCTACCCACCCGGCTACACATGGCGTATTTCAGAACATTCTGGAAATCGATGGCGAACGCATTGTGAGCGCTGTTTCTACCGTAGGGTACATCCACCGCGCGTTTGAGAAGATCGCAGAACGCCGTCCCTATTACCAGATTACGCCGCTGACAGACCGTTTGAACTACTGCTCTGCCCCTATTAACAATATGGGCTGGTTACTGACCGTAGAGAAACTCCTGGGCATTGAAACGCCTAAAAGAGTGGATTACCTGCGTGTTATAATCATGGAGCTGGCACGTATTGCAGATCACCTGATCTGTAGCTCCGTAATGGGAGTGGATACCGGCGCATTAACCGGTTTCGTTTACGTGATGACCTACCGTGAACTGATATACGAAATATATGAAGAAATCTGCGGTTCCCGGTTGACCACCAACATTGGTCGTATCGGTGGCTTTGAAAGAAATTTCACGCCCGCAGCTTTCGCAAAAATAGAACGCTTCCTGAACGAATATCCTGCTGTACTGAAGGAATTTGAAACCCTGCTTACCCGTAACCGTATCTTCATGGAACGTACACAGGGCGTAGGTGCTATCACTGCAGAAAGGGCGCTCAGCTACGGTTTCACCGGTCCTAACCTGCGTGCAGCAGGTGTGGATTACGATGTACGCGTGGCTAACCCTTACAGCTCTTACCAGGATTTCGACTTCTCCATACCGGTAGGTACTACCGGCGACAGCTACGACCGTTTCCAGGTACGTAATGCCGAAATGTGGGAAAGTCTCAGCATCATCCGCCAGGCAATGGATAAAGTGAAAAGCCTGCCGGCAGATGTATTCCACGCAGATGTACCTGCTTATTACCTGCCTGAAAAACAGGATGTTTATACAAAAATGGAAGCGCTCATCTATCACTTTAAAATTGTGATGGGAGAAGCAGACATGCTTCCCGGTGAAGTGTACAACGCAGTAGAAGGCGCCAATGGCGAACTTGGTTTTTACCTGATCAGCGATGGTGGCCGTAGTCCTTACAGGCTGCACTTCCGTCGTCCATGCTTCATTTACTACCAGGCGTATGCCGAACTGGTGCAGGGTTCCATGCTGAGCGATGCGATCGTTTGTATGAGTAGCCTGAACCTGATTGCAGGTGAACTGGATGCGTAGTAGTGCGCTATTGAATATTTCGAAGATTAAAGCTGAATAAAATAATGGCTGTGGTTCAATTTTCTGAAGAGAAACTGAATAAAGTAAAAGAAATCATTGCACGCTACCCGGAAGGGAAGCAGAAAAGTGCGTTGATACCGGTGTTGCACCTGGCTCAGGAAGCATTTGGTGGATGGCTGAGTGCAGAAACAATGGACTACGTTGCAACTTTACTGCAACTGCAATCAATTGAAGTGTATGAGGTAGCTACTTTCTATAGCATGTTTAACCTGAAACCGGTAGGCACCTATTTATTTGAGGTGTGTCAAACAGGTCCGTGCATGGTAAGTGGTTCTGATCAGATCATTGATTACATTAAAAACAAGCTGGGTATCGGCGTAGGTGAAACTACCGCCGACGGGCTGTTTACCCTTAAAACGGTAGAGTGCCTCGGCGCCTGCGGTTATGCTCCCATGATGCAGTTGGGTAAACATTACCGGGAACACCTTACTCCGGCCAAAGTAGATGAAATCATTGCAGAATGCAGATCTAAAGCAAACGCCAACTGATGCATCCGAAAAATAACCTGATCATGCGTTTTAAGGAAATGTATCAGCGCCACAAATTACAGGTAGTGGAAGCAATACTGCTGATGGCGTTACTCACCGCATTATGGCGGATCGATAACTGGTTTGTTTCCGTTATCTGTGGCGTAAGCGCGGGACTCCTGTTTTACAGGCTGGCAGAACGCATTTCGCAACACGGCATACGTAAGGCATAAAAGATATACACAAATCTGATAATGGCGCCGGGAATACCGGTAACATTACACCATAAGGAAGACAATGGGACGCAAATTACTGTTAGATAAAGCACATATTGAAGGCATCCGGTACTATGACACCTACCGGAGCAACGGCGGTTATGCTGCAGCTGAAAAAGCGCTGAAAACCCTGGGGCCGGACGGCGTACTGGATGAAGTGAAGAAGAGTGGCCTGAGAGGCCGTGGCGGTGCGGGTTTCCCTACCGGCCTGAAGTGGAGTTTCATCGCCAAACCGGAAGGCGTTCCGCGCTACCTGGTTTGTAATGCCGATGAGTCGGAACCAGGTACGTTTAAAGACCGCTACCTCATGGAATTCATCCCCCACCTCCTCATTGAAGGATTACTGATCTCCAGCTTTGCTCTCGGCGCTAACAGTTGCTACATTTACATCCGCGGTGAATACGCCTGGATTCCGGATATCCTGGAACAGGCTATCGCAGAAGCAAAAAACAAAGGCTGGCTGGGTAAAAATATCCAGGGCACCGGCTTCGATCTCGAAATATATGTACAACGCGGTGCAGGCGCCTATATCTGCGGTGAAGAAACTGCCCTGATAGAATCCCTGGAAGGCAAACGCGGTAATCCACGCATCAAACCACCATTCCCGGCGGTAAAAGGATTATGGCAATCGCCTACCGTAGTAAATAACGTGGAAACACTCGCTGCAGTAGTGCCTATTATCAACATCGGCGGCGACGAATACATTAAATACGGCACCGGCAAATCTACCGGCACCAAACTCATCTCCGCCTGCGGTAATATCAACAAACCCGGCGTTTATGAAATCGAAATGAATATCTCCGTAGAAGAATTCATCTATTCAGACGAATACTGCGGTGGCATCAAAAATAACAAACGCCTGAAAGCCTGTATCCCCGGCGGTTCTTCCGTTCCGGTGTTACCGGCCAACCTGCTGCTGAAAACAGCAAAAGGCGAAACCCGTATGATGACCTATGAAAGCTTAGCGGATGGCGGCTTTGCAACAGGCTCCATGCTGGGTTCCGGCGGATTTATTGTAATGGACGAAGACCAGTGTATTGTGCGCAATACCCTTACCTTCGCACGCTTTTACCACCACGAAAGCTGTGGTCAGTGCAGCCCTTGCCGCGAAGGCACCGGCTGGATGAAGAAAGTACTGCAGAACATCGAGTATGGTAAAGGCAAAATGAGCGACATCGATTTACTGTGGGATATTCAACGCAAAATTGAAGGGAACACGATCTGCCCGCTCGGCGATGCAGCAGCATGGCCGGTAGCAGCAGCGATCCGTCACTTCCGCGATGAATTTGAATGGCATGTGGCAAATCCACAGGAATCACAGACCCGTAACTTTGGGTTGGCTCATTACGCAGACCCATTGCCGGCGCCAACACCAGCTGCTGTATAACGGGTATGCATATACTGAAATAAGGAATCAATATATAAATAAACGTTGCTCCCCGCGAGCACAAAAGATATTAAGATGGCGGAGGAAATAAAATTATTTAAGGTTAAAATCGATAACATCTCTGTAGAGGTGGAACCCGGTACAACCATACTGAATGCGGCCCGGAAGATAGGAGGAGAAGTAGTGCCGCCGGCCATGTGTTACTATTCCAAACTGCAGGGCAGCGGTGGTAAATGCCGTACCTGCCTGGTAAAAGTATCAAAAGGTTCTGATGCCGATCCGCGCCCGATGCCTAAACTGGTGGCCAGCTGCCGTACTACTGTAATGGATGGTATGGAAGTAGCCAACATCACTTCCCCGGAAGTACTGGACGCACGTAAAGGTGTAGTGGAATTCCTGTTGCTCAATCACCCGCTGGATTGCCCGGTATGTGATCAGGCCGGGGAATGTCACCTGCAGGATCTGAGCTACGAACACGGCGCCGACAGCACCCGTTACGAATTCAAACGCAGAACCTTTGATAAAGTGGATCTCGGCGATCATATCAAACTGCACATGACGCGCTGCATCCTTTGCTACCGCTGCGTGTACACGGCCGATCAGCTCACCGAAAAACGCGAACATGGCATCCTGGGCCGTGGCGATGCTTCTGAAATCAGCACCTACATCTCCCAGTCGCTCGATAATGACTTCATCGGTAACGTCATCGACGTTTGCCCGGTAGGCGCCTTAACCGATCAAACCTTCCGGTTCAAAAACCGTGTATGGTTCCTGAAACCGGTAGATGCACACCGCGATTGCGAAAATCCAAAATGCTGCGGTAAAACCGTACTGTGGATGCGCGGTGATGAAGTATTCCGCGTAACTGCCCGTAAAGATAAATACGGCGAAGTGGAAGCCTTTATCTGCGATACCTGCCGCTTTGATAAAAAGGAAGCAAAAGACTGGATCATTGAAGGTCCACGCAAAATAGAACGTAACAGCGTTATTTCCCAGGGTCATTACGTGAATACCGTAAAACCTAAAGATCCGCTGGTAGATGTATTGGACGGAAGACAACCCAAACTGTTGTTTGACATCCACTCTGAAAGCAAGGTAAACAGACCGGATATTGATCTGTCGAAGATCAACGGCCCTGCTCACTCTGATGATTTTAAGAAGTAACAATCGTAATTACGTGTAAGTATGACCTTATTAAGCATAGATTGGTTTTTTATAATTGAGAAAGTACTCCTGATATCAGGGGTGCTGGTACTTTCATTGGTAGTGGCCATGTATTCTACCTGGGGTGAAAGAAAGGTGGCAGCCTGGATCCAGGACCGTTTAGGTCCAAACCGCGCCGGTTTTATGGGATTGCTGCAACCGCTGGCAGATGGTGGTAAACTCTTCTTCAAAGAAGAAATTATTCCTACCAATGCCAACCGCTTTCTCTTCGTGCTGGGCCCATCCATCGCCATGTTAGTGGCCTGTATGACCAGCGCCGTTATCCCCTGGGGCGATACCCTGGTAATTGCCGGACGGCCTGTTTCCCTGCAGATCGCAGATGTAAACATCGGGATCCTCTTCATCTTCGGGGTAGTGAGTATGGGTGTATACGGTATTATGATCGGCGGCTGGGCTTCCAATAACAAATACTCTTTGCTGGCATCTGTACGTGCCGCTTCGCAGATCATCTCCTACGAACTGCCAATGGGACTGGCACTGATCGCATTACTGATGCTCACCGGCTCCCTGAGCTTAAAGGATATCGTGGAACAACAGCGTCATGGTTTATGGAACGTGGTGTATCAGCCATTAGGCTTTTTCATCTTCCTGGTATGCGCTTTTGCAGAATGTAACCGCGCTCCCTTCGATTTACCGGAAGCAGAAAATGAATTGAATGGTGGTTATCACCTGGAGTATTCTTCCATGAAACTCGGTTTCTTCCTGTTTGCGGAATATATCAACATGTTTATCAGCTCGGCTCTCATTGCTACCATGTACTTCGGCGGATATGCCTTCCCGTATATGGATAAACTGGGACTGGATCCAAACATGGTTACCATCCTCGGATTTGTGGCCCTGTTCCTGAAAACACTGTTTTTCATTTTCTTCTTTATGTGGGTGCGCTGGACCGTTCCGAGATTCCGTTACGATCAGCTGATGCGCCTGGGCTGGAAGATCATGATTCCGCTGGCACTGGTAAATATGCTGATCACCGGGGCATTGGTATTAGCTCGTCAACATTAATTATTATCTGATTAAATACACACAGAACGTGTGGATTAAATAAAGCATTCATTATGCAAGCATTAACTAACAGGGCAAAAGCAGTAGACCGCCGGCCGATGACACTCGCCGAGAAGATGTACATCCCTGCTATTGCCAAAGGCATGGGGATCACTTTCAAGCATCTTTTTCAGAAGAAAGCTACGGTTAGTTTTCCTGAAAAAACACGTGATTTCAGTCCCGTATTCCGCGGATTACATGTACTGAACCGGGATGAAGAGGGCCGTGAAAGATGCACTGCCTGCGGATTGTGCGCAGTTGCCTGTCCTGCTGAAGCCATTACAATGGAAGCAGCGGAAAGAAAAGAGGGAGAAGAAAACCTGTACAGGGAAGAAAAGTATGCAGCGAAATATGAGATCAACATGCTCCGTTGCATTTTCTGTGGTTTCTGTGAAGAAGCTTGTCCGAAAGATGCAGTGTATATGTCTGAAACATTTGCTCCTGCAAACTATCAGCGTAAAGGCTTCATCTACGGAAAAGATGACCTGCTGATTCCTCATCCGAAAGAAGGCAAATAATATTATTCACAGCGCACATTTAGCTAAAAATACAATAGTCAAACATAGCAGAGATGGGAATGAGTATACAACAAATAATTTTCATGGTGCTGTCGGTCGTGGCGCTGGTATCAGCGTTGGGCGTGGTATTGAGTAAAAATCCTGTGACGAGCGTGTTGTGCCTGATCGTAACATTCTTTACCATAGCAGGGCACTATATTATGATGAATGCCCAGTTCCTGGCAGTAGTGCATATCATTGTATATGCCGGCGCTATCATGGTATTGTTCCTGTACGTGCTGATGCTCATGAATCTGAATGCTGATCTGGAACCGCAGAAACGCAACTGGCTAAAATATGCCGGCGCTATCAGCGGGGGCGCTTTACTGGTGGTACTGGTAGCCGCATTGCGCGATGCCAGCATGCCGGCATTGAGCACTAATCCTACTGATATCGGGTTAATCAAAAACCTCGGTATGGTCCTGTTCAAACAATATGTGGTGCCGTTTGAAGTGAGCAGTATCCTGTTCCTCAGTGCAATGATCGGCGCCGTGGTAATTGGTAAAAAAGAATAGCAATACGGATTGCTCATCGTGATTCGTAATTTCTAACCCGTAATTTATTTTATGCCTGTTCAATATTACATATTCCTGAGTATCGCCTTGTTTTGCATAGGTGTGATGGGTGTACTGATGCGCAGAAATGCGATTATTATTTTTATGTGCATAGAGCTGATGCTGAATGCAGTAAACCTGTTAATGGTGTCATTTTCCAAAATGTGGGCAGATGCAGGCAGGGTAGATGCCGGTTCTGCACAACTCTTTGTATTCTTTATTATGGTGGTAGCGGCTGCGGAAGTAGCAGTAGGACTGGCTATAATTACTATGGTCTACAGAAATACACACTCAGTAGATATTAACATTCTTAACAGGCTGAAAAATTAATAATTCTGCTTTCTTAATTATTAAATTTTTCGACGTCGTAAATAGAATTGATAAATGATTAATCTAGTTTGGCTGGTACCATTTTTACCATTATTGGGTTTCCTGGTGAATGGATTGGGACGCAGATTTTTATCCAAGTCCCTGGTAGGATTTGTTGGAAGTGGCGCCGTACTGGCGTCCTTTGTGATTAGCTTATTAATATTCCTGGAAGTTAAAGCCCCGGGATTTTCTGCTCAGACAGTACGTCTGTTTGATTTCATATCTGTAGGCTCCCTGCAGATTCCTTTCGCCTTCCAGGTAGATCAGTTAAGTGCCTTGTTCCTGCTGGTGATCACCGGCGTAGGTACCCTGATCCATATCTACTCTACTTCTTACATGCACGACGAGAGCGATGAGAGCTTCGCAAGATATTTCGCTTATCTCAACCTCTTCGTGTTTTCCATGTTGATACTGGTGCTGGGCGCCAACTACGTGATGATGTTCATTGGCTGGGAAGGTGTTGGTCTTTGTTCTTATCTCCTCATCGGTTTCTGGTTTAAAAATACCAGCTATAACAATGCTGCTAAAAAAGCATTCGTGATGAACCGCATCGGTGACCTCGGTTTCCTGATCGCGATCTTCTTCATGATCCTGCAGTTTGGTACGGTTACTTTCCCGGAAGTGTTTGCCAAAGCAGCGCCGCTGGGAATGAACAATGGTGTGATCACCGCTATTGCCATGCTGATGTTTGTAGGTGCAATGGGTAAATCTGCACAGATTCCTTTATACACCTGGTTGCCGGATGCGATGGCGGGTCCTACTCCGGTGTCCGCCCTGATCCACGCCGCAACGATGGTTACCGCCGGTATCTATATGATTGCACGCAGCAACGTGATCTATACACTGGCGCCGCACGTCCAAACAGTGATCGCTATCATTGGACTGGCTACTGCCCTGTTTGCAGCTTCTATTGCTTTAAAACAAAACGATATTAAAAAGGTACTGGCTTATTCCACAGTGAGCCAGTTAGGTTATATGTTCCTCGCCCTGGGTGTAGGCGCTTACGGAGCTGCCGTGTTTCACGTAATGACGCACGCCTTCTTCAAAGCCCTCCTGTTCCTCGGTTCCGGTTCCGTAATCCACGCAATGGGTGGCGAACAGGATATCAGGAAGATGGGGGGCCTCAAAAAATTCATGCCCACTACTGCATGGACATTCCTGGTAGGATGCCTGGCGATTGCGGGTATTCCCGGTTTCTCCGGTTTCTTTTCCAAAGATGAAATCCTCGCGCAGGCATTTGCCAACAACCCGGTATTATATGTACTGGGCCTGATTGGTGCGCTGATGACCGCCTTCTACATGTTCCGTTTATACTACATCACTTTCACCGGTAAATTCCGTGGCACACACGAACAGGAACATCACCTGCATGAAAGTCCTTCTGCGATCACTATTCCATTGGTTATCCTGGCAGTGCTTTCCGTGATTGGCGGTTACGTTGGTTTACCGGAAGTATTTGGAACGAAGAATATGCTGGCCGAATACCTGGCGCCGGTGTTTGCACCTTCTGCACCTTTCGCAGTGGAACATCACCTGTCGCATAGTACAGAATGGCTGCTGATGGGTGTGAGCAGTGTGCTGGTGATTGTATTTATCCTGCTGGCGCGTCAGAAATTTACGAAGTTTGAAGATGCGGGTACAGAAAGTACTGGTTTGACAAAAGTGCTCGAAAACAAATGGTATATAGATGAACTGTATGATACTATTATCGTAAAACCATTGTATGAATTGTCCCGTTTCTTCCGTGATACGGTGGAAAAGGCGGGTATCGACAAGCTGGTGAACGGTGTGGGCCGTGGTGTACAATGGGGAGGTCAGCAGATCCGCCTGGTACAAAACGGACAGGTAGGTTTCTACATCTTTGCAATGGTCATCGGTATGATCGTATTATTTGTGATCGGATTCTTATTATAAACCAATAGCAGAAGTTACAAGCGCAGATAAATTATGTTGACAGTTTTATTAATATTGATTCCTTTCATAGCGGGCCTTATTGCATTTGGTCTGAAGGGGTCCGGGCCAAAAGTGCTGGGCATGATCTCGTCGCTGGCAACAGTGGTGTTAGCAATTGGATCGTGGTGCCGCTTTCGTACTGCTCCTGACAGTCTGAACTTTGTTGCCAACTGGATTCCGCAGCTGGGAAGTCAATTCCGTGTTGGATTAGATGGAATGGGTGTGATGCTTTGCTTACTTACAGCGATTGCTTCCCTGCTTGTTTTCATTACTATTTATAACCGCAACTACGAAAAGGCAAATGCCTTTTATGGTCTGATGTTATTATCGCAGGCTGGCTTAACCGGTGTATTCACCGCTTTCGACGCCCTGCAGTTTTACATATTCTGGGAACTGGCCCTGATACCTGTTTACTTCCTCTGCTCTTTATGGGGTGGTGAAAAACGGATCGCCGTTACCTTTAAATTCTTTGTGTACACGTTCCTGGGTTCGTTGTTGATGTTGGTGGGTATTATCTACATCTACTTTCAAACACCGGATCATTCCTTCAGCTGGGCTTCCTTTACAAGTGCCGCGCTGAATCCGGATGATCAGAAATGGCTGTTCTGGCTGTTCTTTGTGGCTTTCGCCATCAAGATGCCGGTATTTCCGTTTCACACCTGGCAGCCCGATACTTATGAGCAGTCGCCTACCCCTGTTACCATGATCCTTTCCGGGGTAATGGTGAAAATGGGTTTATTTGGCGTGATCCGCTGGCTGTTGCCGGTAGTGCCACAGGGCGCTGCTATGTGGTCTGATGTGGCCATTGTATTGTGCATCATCGGTATTATCTATGCTTCCTGCATTGCGATGGTACAGAATGATCTGAAACGGTTGATTGCTTACTCTTCCATTGCCCACATCGGTTTGATGTGCGCCGCTATTTTCGCTAATAACGAACAAAGCCTGCAGGGGGTAATGGTACAGATGTTTAACCACGGTATCAATATCATTGGTTTGTGGATCATCGTGGAAGTAATTCAAAACCGTTTAGGGATCAAAAATCTGGACCAGATGGGTGGCATGGCGCAGAAAGCGCCACGCATGGCTATTTTCCTCGTTATTATCAGTTTGGCTAACATCGGTTTACCACTGACCAATGGTTTCATTGGTGAGTTCCTGATGTTCAGCGGATTGTTCCAATATAATCACTGGTTTATGGCATTTGCCGGATTAGGTATCATCCTTTCTGCTGTATATACCCTGGGTATGATTCAGAAGGTGATATTTGGCGAGGGAAATGAATTAACCGAAACTACTACAGATCTGCGGCCGGGTGAAACACTGGCTTTAAGCCTGGTGGTGATCATGATCATAGTGTTGGGCGTTTATCCCAAACCTATGCTGGATCTGGTGAGCGGCACATCTGATGTGGTAAGTAAATTATTCTGATCTTCAGCCAAAAGCTGAATACCGGAATGGAAAAATTTGTAACGGGGTTTTGTAACGCAAAAATATGAATGCACTAATTTCTACTGCTTTATCGGGCGTTGTACTGATGTTTGTTGGTTTATTTGTACGCAATAAGCAGCATATTAAATTTTTTGCCATCGCGGCCATCCTCATAGCATTTATTGCTAATCTGGCGCAATATCCGTCTGTAGAGCAAGGCGGGTATATCATGTATGGCATGATTGAAGTGACCAAATTTGGTGTGTTGTTCAATGCCGTAGCATTGGGCGCCACCTTGTTATATTTCCTGTTATCAGGCAGTGAGTTTGAAAAGGTGGGAGAACATGTAGCAGATTATTTCGCCCTGATATTCTTTATCCTGGCGGGTATTTCGCTGGCTACTTCTTTCAGCAACCTGCTGATGTTATTCCTGGCTATTGAAATCATGTCTATTCCGCAGTATATTCTTGCGGGCGCGGATAAGAAAAGCCTGAAAAGTAATGAAGCATCCCTGAAGTATTTCCTGATGGGTTCTTTCTCTACCGGTATCCTGCTCATGGGTATTACCCTGATCTATGGCGCTGCCGGCACTTTTGACATCTCAGCGTTAGGACTTGGCGCAGAAAGCGTACATCCGTTGGCGTTATGCGGTATCATCCTGATGGTATTTGCCTTGTCTTTTAAAGTATCGGCGGTACCGTTCCACTTCTGGACACCAGACGTATACGATGGTTCACCCACTGTATTCACTTCTTTTATGTCCACAGTGGTGAAAGCAGGCGGCTTTGTAGCTTTCCTGCGGATGTTCCACACCAGCTTTGCCGGTGGCAGCATCAGCGGACACTGGACACTGATCCTTTCTATTATTACAGCAGCTACCCTGATACTTGGTAACTTCAGCGCGGTTTTCCAGCAAAGTGTAAAACGGATGCTGGCTTACTCCAGTATTGCGCAGGCAGGCTTTATGCTGTTTGCCGTAGTGGCGATGAATAACATGGGCACACAGGGAATTATCCTGTATTCCGCCGCTTACAGCATTGCCACCATCGGGGTGTTTGCAGTACTGATGAAGCTGAAAGACTATACTTTTGAAGGATTCAACGGCCTGGCCCGCAAGGAGCCTTTGCTGGCCGCTGTGGTAGCCGTGTTCCTGTTTTCCCTGGCCGGTATTCCTATTACGGCAGGTTTCTTTGCAAAATACTTTGTTTTATCTGCGGCTATCGAACATGGTCATATTTTATGGCTGGTAATCATAGCGGTATTGTGTGCCGCCATCAGCGTATACTATTACTTCCGTGTGATCATTGCCATGTATTTCAAACAGGGCGAACCGGAAGTTGAACCTGTTTCAGGTGGTTTTAAAGCTGCCCTGATCCTGGCTATTGCGCTGGTACTGGTATTGGGCCTGTTCCCGAACCTCTTGTTATGCTGGATGTAAAAGCTGTTAGCTTATAAAATACAGGGAGAAGACCGAAGCGATTTACATGATCCGCTTCGGTCTTCTCCTTTATACTGATCGCCGTTCATCCCAAATTGAATGGATTAAATAGCTATATTACATTAACTTTATAGGTAACCCGTCATTATGCAATCAAGAGATATTTTTTCCCTGGCATACCGTTCTGTAACCAGCAACAAGTTGCGCACAGGTCTTACTGTGTCTATCATTGCCCTGGGTATTACGGTACTGGTAGGTATTCTTACGGCGATCGACAGTATGAAGAGCAGTATCTACAGCAGCTTCGCAAGTATGGGTGCCAACAGTTTCTCTATCCGTAACCGGGGGATGCAGGTACATATCGGCGATGATGGAAATAAAGCTTCCAAGGGGAACAAGAATGTAAAGAAGGTAAAAAAATCCAACAGCAATAAAATTATCCGTTACCAGGAAGCAGTGGCCTTCCGCGACCGTTATCATTTTCCGGCTGTGGTGAGCGTGTCTTTCCAGGCCACCGGTATTGCCACGGTATACAAAGATGATAAGAAAACGAATCCCAATGTACAGGTGATTGGGGGAGATGAACACTACCTGCAGATTTCCAATTATGAGATTTCACAGGGAAGGGATTTTAACCAGCTGGATGTACAGTCCGGCAGAAATGTGGCTATTCTTGGTATTGATGTGGCGGAGAAACTATTTGGTAAGCAGCTCAAAAATATAGTGAACAGCACAATCCGGGTGGGAGATATCCGGTACCGGGTAGTAGGGGTGCTGGCGTCGAAAGGCAGCAGTAAAATGATGAGTGCTGATAATGTGGTGATCACCACGGTGAATAATACCCGCAGGGTGTTTAACCGGCCCAATGCCAGTTACCAGATAGCGGTAGCCGTGAAAGATATAAAACAGATGGATGCCGCACAGGGAGAGGCCACAGGGCTGTTCCGTGTTATACGCGGACTGAATATCAATGAAGAAGATAATTTTGAGATCAGTAAGAGTGATAGTATTGCAGAGATGCTTTTTTCCAGTTTGGGTAAAGTAAACCTCTTTGCTATTGTTATTGCCTTTATTACGCTCTTTGGTTCTGCCATTGGGCTGATGAATATTATGCTGGTATCTGTAGCGGAACGGACCCGCGAAATAGGCGTTACCAAAGCATTGGGAGCTACCAGTCACGTAGTGCGTACCCAATTCCTCTATGAATCCATTATTATCAGTCTAATGGGCGGATTGATAGGAGTAATTATGGGAATGCTCCTGGGAAATATTGTTTCCGTGTTACTGAAGTCTGCCTTCATTGTACCGTGGATCTGGATCATCATCGGGGTAACTATCTGTGCTGCAGTAGGGCTCGTTTCCGGTTTATATCCTGCCTATAAGGCTTCTAAATTAGATCCTATTATAGCCTTGAGATACGAATAATATTTTATTATCTTGTTGTTTTCCATGTTCATGTAAAACAACAGCTGTATGCCCTTATTAATTGTTATTGCGGCCATCCTTTTGCTGGTAATGCTGGTCACCTGGTGGCGTTTAAATACTTTCCTCTCTTTCCTTATTGTTTCGTTGCTGATGGGACTGGCGTTGCATATGAACGTAACAGACATTACGCAGTCTATTCAAACCGGTATTGGTAAAACGTTAGGGTCCCTGATTGTGGTGATTGTTTTCGGCAGTATGCTTGGAAAGCTGGTGGCGGAAAGCGGAGCCGGGCAAAAAATTGCCGGAGGTTTAATGAACCTGTTCGGGCCAAAGTATGTACAGTGGTCGCTGATGCTCACGGGCTTTATAGTGGGTATTCCCTTGTTTTATAATATCGGCTTTGTACTGATGGTACCCCTGATTTTTACGGTGGCGGCGCGTACAAAATTGCCGGTAGTATATCTCGGTATTCCTATGTTGGCGTCTTTATCTGTAACGCATGGATACCTGCCGCCGCATCCTTCTCCAACTGCATTGATACAGCAGTTTCATGCTAATATGGGGCTTACGTTGTTGTACGGCATTATGGTAGCTATTCCGGCCATTGTGCTGGCTGGACCGGTATTTTCGCGTTTCCTGAAACACTACACCAATCCCCCGGGGAAAATGTTTGTGGCGCCGCCGATTCCGGAGGAGCAGTTGCCGGGTATGTTTGTGAGTCTCTTCGCAGCGTTGTTACCTGTATTTTTACTGGCGGTGACGGCTTTGGTGAAGTTATGGGTGCCTGAAGATACTTTCCTTTTCAGGCTGGCCACCTGGCTGGGAGAACCACTGATAGTAATGTTGCTGGCCGTATTAAACGGCATGTATTTATTAGGATTGAAACGGGGGATGCCCGCAAAAAAAGTGATGGTGGTAATGGACGATGCTGTGCGCGATGTCGCTGTTATTATCCTGGTAATAGGCGGCTCCGGTGCGCTTACACAATTACTGCACGACAGCAAGGTTAGCAGTTACATTGCTACTACGCTTCAGAATATGCACCTGCATCAGTTGATCCTGGCGTGGGGTATTGCTGCTATCATCCGGGTGTGTATAGGATCTGCCACGGTAGCCGGACTTACCACCGCAGGGATTGTGGCGCCAATGATTGCTGCTTCCGGTGTAAATGCCAACCTGATGGTACTGGCCACCGGCGCGGGTAGCCTGATGTTTTCCCATGTAAATGATGCCGGTTTCTGGATGTTCAAGGAATACTTTAACTTGTCTGTAAAAGACACGATTAAAACCTGGTCGGTGATGGAAACTATTGTATCTGTGACGGGGTTGATCGGATGTTTGATCTTAAGTTTGTTTGTATAATATTGATTAAAAAAAGTATCCGCATGGAATGGTATCAGCTTACAAATGCAGCGCAGATTGATTCTCCGGCGATTGTTATTTATAAAGACAGGATAATAGATAACATCTCATTGCTAAAAACAATGATCGGTGACATACAACGGTTACGCCCACACGTAAAAACGAGTAAGACCGCCGAAGTAATACAGCTGATCATGGAGGCGGGAATTACACGTTTTAAATTTGCCACCATCGCAGAAGGAGAGATGTTGGGAATGGTGAATGCGGCGGATGCTTTGATGGCTTATCAGCCGGTAGGACCGAAGATTGTGCGTTTGCTGGAGTTGGTACAGAAGTACCCGCACACAGCTTTTTCGTGTGTTACTGACAATGCTGAGGCCGCACTGGCTATCAGTAATATTTTCGCCGGGCAGGGCCGTCGCCTGCCGGTATATGTGGATCTTAATGTAGGAATGAACCGCACCGGTATTAAGCCGGGGCTTGAAGCACTGGTGTTGTATCAATATCTCAATACGCTACCGGGAGTGGTTCCGGTGGGATTACACGCATACGATGGACATCTCCATGATACGGATATGGCTATACGAAAAGAACGTTGTGATGCAGCATACGCTCCTGTTGCCGCACTGGCGGCAGCCATAACAAATAGTGGTCTTCCGCAGCCGGAAATTGTGGCAGGCGGCACACCTACTTTCCCGGTGCATGCAGCAAGGGAAGGCATTACCTGTAGTCCGGGTACATTCATATTCTGGGATGCAGGGTACGCCGCCAATCTGCCGGAGCAGCCGTTTCAATGGGCAGCGCTGGTGATCAGCCGTGTGATTTCTGTTATTGATGAACAGCATATTTGTGTTGATCTCGGGCATAAATCAGTGGCAGCAGAGAATCCCCAGCCTCGGGTACAATTCCTGAATGCACCGGCGGCAGAACCGGTATCACAGAGTGAAGAACACCTGGTATTGAAAGTGGCGGATGCTGCGCAGTATCCCGTGGGCACGGTGTTGTATGGTGTGCCAAAACATATTTGTCCTACTGTGGCGTTGTATGAAAAAGCTTATGTGGCAGAGCGTAATGCGGTAATCGCCAACTGGCGTATTATAGCGCGCGACCGGCAGATTATCATCTAAAAAAAATAAAAACAGAAAAGCTATTTAAGTGATTGAAATCATTCACTTAAATAGCTTTTCTGTTTATTGGCAGCTCAGTAATATAATTGCGATAAAACATTGGTATCGTCGAACGACTTAGGCTTTAACCCCAGGAACTCTGTGTACTGTGTGAGTGTCAGCAAGGGTTTCAGTTTGGCATGCAATCCATTTTGCATACTGTTCATTTTGGTAGTATAAGCTTTCAGATTGCTTTGTTGCAGCGGCTGGATATTGACTTTTTGCCGTAAGTAATTAGTCACAATATTGAGCAGTTTAGGTTTTTGCGCTTCTGTCAGGATCAGCGATTTATCCAGTTTGCTGACGATTGAACTGGCAGTTCCCTCTATGTTCATGGTGGGCGCCTGAAATTCCGTATTAGCTGGTGAAGGTGCGGCAAAAGCGGTATAGCAACAGGCGAGTGCCATTAATAAACCAACGGTGAACAGTTTTTTCATGAAGCGTGGATTTGACGTTCTATCTCTCACTAAATATACTAAATACTGTTATTGCATTACCATTTTTACGTAGCGTATTTGTGTATTTCCTTCCTCGTCGATTGTAATGTATTCAGATAGAATGGTTTTGTTATTAATCCAATGCACCATGCCCGGCCCCCAGTCGTCGAGACTGGCTTCTCCCACCGCTTTTATTTCGTTGCCATTTACGGAAAACAGTTGAAACCCATTGGGGTCAAAAGCTGCTACCAGGTCCATCGAGGCAGTGATGATATATTTTTTATCCGGTGAAATGGCCGGTGCAGACCAGGTTACCATAGAATCGCCATTCAGGATATTTACCAGCTCAAAGGCGCTGCCTTCGTAATAGGTAACAAAAAATCCTTTTCTTTTAATGGAGGGATAACTGCCTGCATAGGTATAGCCGATATAATCTTCGCCGTCGTTGTTGTTATTGGCCATGATCCTTTGTTTCCCGTTTTCCAGCTGGATGGTCAGTTTATTACCTTCTCTTTTTACCAGGCTGTCTTTTGCCAGCACATCTGCTTCGCTGGAATCTGTGGGCGCAAGCGGGAATTTATCAAAATCTGCTTTTTCGATAAAGTATACAAAGAAGGTTTTATTACCCAACTGAACAGTGTCATCGGGAGTTTTATTAATGGCGGGTGGCGTGGAATCCTTGGCAGCGGTATTGTTGTTATCTGCTGTTTTATTCTTGCAGCTCAATATCATTATTGAGCATGCACACAGCAGGAGCCATAGCTTATTCATCATCTTTTGTCGCATTTAAGTGTACAAATGTAAGTAATTAGAACTTCGGAAGAGGCTCAGCGGGTGAGTCTTTCTCCATCTGCTTTTGTTAGTGTAAAAAAGAAAAGATACCCGGTAAGGGCGCCGCTTAAAAAACCAGCCAGATGTGCGGCGTTATCTACACCCTGTGAAACCGCGGCAGCAATCACATTTAATGCTATAAATAAGCCGATATAAGCCAGAAACGCTTTCCTTATCTCCGTTGGGAAGAGGGGAGTAGTGAGCAGCGCCAAGAATACACCGTAAATACCAAAAATAGCACCGGAAGCGCCTACACCCACTGCGCCTTTATGATACCAGATGCTGACATAGTCGGATATTAATCCTGTGATCGCATAGGCAAGGCCATAACGGAAACTACGCAATACCGGTTCCAGGAAAAGGCCTCCAATGAACAGCCCGAGCATATTTGTGAAAAGATGGCCAAGTCCTGCATGCAGGAACATGCTGCTAAACAACCGCCAGTACTGATGTTGCTCTATGGTCAGTGACCAGTAGTTGGCGCCGGCATGCAGCAGATGGGTTCCATCTCCCCACCATATATTCATTCCTGTTAGTGCGGTGTAAACAAATACAAGTACGTTTATGCCGATCAACACCAGCGTAACCGGCATCGTCTTTAATCGGTCTGTGATTTTCATCTCCTAAAAGTTAATGAAAAATCCCCAATTAAGCGTTATTCGTATTGATATTCAAGCGCAAAATGGTTGTCGCTGCCCAGTTTGGTGAATCCTTCGCTGTGCAAATGTACCCATGCGCCCGCCGGATATCGGCCACCATTGAAGTAGTAGGCATATTGAACAGTGGTAGAACGCTCGTATTCAAGTAAACGCTCCTGGCAGCGTGTTTTTTCTTTTTCGGTGATCTTGATAAGAAAGGGATTACGCGCATTCAGGTGTAAAAAGGCGTCTGACAGCTCGCCCAGTGGAGAGAGCGCCACTGCCGGCGCCACAGCATGACAGAGCAGCAACTGATTGGCCAGGGGATGCAGGGGATTGATAGAATCCTCGCATTCGTACTTTGTAGTTCTCAAAGTAACTAACGTATCTTCTTTTTTGCCTGAGAAGCTATCTATACAAATATCTTTTCTTACAGGATGCGTTGCATCATAATTCCAGCTGATTGCCTGCGTGGAATCGGAATATTTCATGGCAGCGGGTAGTCCGTTCTTCCAGCGTACATTGGCGACGCGGAGCAGGCGTTCCTTTGCATCAAAATATTGTACAGTGGCGATGTTGCCATCTTTATCCCAGGAGGTTACTTTGGCGCGCTCTTTTATTGCTGTGATATTATTTTCCCGGTTGGATAGCACCATCCCGGTAATCCGGTGGGAATGATCATAGGAGAAAGTACTGATGCTGGTGTCGTTTAATTGCAGGTGATGTACCAGTTCAGCCAGGTTGCCCTGCTGATCATACCGGAAGGTATATTGCGGCGTGCTATCGCCCTGGATGCTGATGGTGGTTAGCCTGGGGAGTCCGGGTCTGTGATTCCTGGTACTGCAGGCCGAGGCGGTGATAATGATGATAAAGAAGAAGGTAATATTTTTCATACTCATGGCGGAATATTGGCATGAAAATACTAATAAGATTTGAGTTTTTCGGCGGTGGATTGGGTTAGTTGGCGAAAGCAGGAAAGGATATAGTTCTTCAGGCTGTTTTTTGAATGAATAATGATAGAAAAATAGATATCCATATCTGCGGTATGAATGGATTCATTGTATTTTTCAATCGTATCTGTTTGCCGTTGATGATACCATAATTCAAATATTTTCATTCTGCTTTTTTCCCGGGCATCGGCACTGTCGCATACAAAAAAGAAAACTTTTTCCGGGTGGGTCGTCAGATAATCAATAATAATATTGGAAATAGTAATACGCACCCTTTTGTCGAAAGGTGTTTTTCTTAAGGGATTAGATATCATATCAAAACCGAGTGTATGCACATCAGCCGAAAATTCAGGATACGCATCAAAGTACAATGACTCATCCAGCATATATACACTATATACAATGCCGGAATCGGTAGTGAATAAATAATCTCCTTCTTTTAGCTGGGAAACGTTATAGGAACTTAACAAACTTAAATCCTTTAGCTTCTAATTCACTTAAGCTTTTTCCGCTCCGGATATGCTCATGAATTATCTTTTTGTCTGCTATCATTTTTTTTAGGATAGCGACAAATTTAGGATCAGGTGTTGATATGTGTTTTTCTGGTTTCATTGTGGTTACATTACAAATATAACCAAATCTACCAACAACTCAATTGCCATTCGTTAATGAAACACAAATGCAATCATATTTATGCAAAAAAAATCCCGGGCTGATTCAGCCCGGGACTTTCTTCTTTCCAAACAAGTTGGAATATTACTCAGCTACTACTTCAAATTCCAGTTCGGTTTCGTTGCCTTTACCGAAATCGAGGCGAGCTTTGTAGGTACCCAGTTCTTTAACATCATCCAGGATGTGGATGCGGCGACGGTCAATTTCATAACCTTTCTGTTCTTTAATTGCACGGGCAATCTGAACACCGGTTACGCTACCGAAGATCTTACCGGAAGTACCGGTTTTAGCGCCAATTTTAACAGGAGAAGCTTTCAACACTTCTACTACTTTCGCAATTTCAGCCAGCAGTTTCTCTTCTTTCACTTTCTGCACTTTCAGGCGTTCCTGAAGCTGCTTCATGTTAGAAGGGCTTGCTTCTACCGCAAATTTCTGAGGAATCAGGAAATTCCTGGCGTAACCATTTTTTACGCTAACCAGTTCATTCTTCTGACCCAGGTTATCTACGTCTTGTATTAAGATAATTTGCATAACTTCTTACTTTAAAAGGTCAGTAACATAAGGCAATAAAGCCATTTGACGAGCTTTCTTAATAGCCTGGGCTACTTTACGCTGAAATTTCAGGGAGTTACCCGTAATACGACGTGGCAACATTTTGCCCTGGTCGTTCAAAAATTTCTTCAAAAACTCCGCGTCTTTGTAATCTACGTACTTGATGCCCAACTTCTTGAAACGGCAGTATTTCTTCTGACGTTTCTCGGTTTTTACGGCCGTTAAGTACTTGATTTCTTGTTTCGGTTTAACTGCCATAGTTTTAAGCTTCAGTGGTTTTAGATTCAGCATTTACGCCATGTCTTTTGCGACCGTTGTAAGTAACAGCGTGCTTATCCAGCGCAGTAATCATGTGACGTAATACATTTTCATCGCGATTCAGCTGGATTTTCAGCTTCTCATTGAGGTCGGATGGCGCATTGTATTCCAGAACAACATACATTCCTGTAGTCTTCTTCCGGATAGGATACGCCAGTGATCTTAATCCCCAGGGATTTTCGTGCGTGATTTCTCCGCCGTTATCTTTAATGATATCAGCGAATTTCTTTTGGGCGGCTTTGTAGTCGTCCTCAGAAAGCACAGGGGTAAAGATCACCATCAATTCGTAGTTCATAATTCCCTGTTTTAAATGGTTTAATTAAAAAATTAGGACCGCAAAGATACTGAACTATTCCTTATTTCCACGCATGAAAGCCCGATTTCCCTAAATATCTTGCCTTTTATAGAGAATAATGCGTAATTGGCTGATAACCAAATTTAAAAAGCCGCCCCGGTTACCAGGGCGGCGTCTCGTTTGCATGGTTTTTTCAAAAAAGATCACTGATTAATAAGAATCTTGGTCACCTGCACCAGCTCACCCGATTGTACTCTCAGGAAATATATGCCGGCCGGCAGCTGATCGATAGCTATTGTTCTGTAGTTCCGGCCCTTTATTAAAGCCGTTCTGCCCTGGTAACGAACACGACCCTGCACATCCATCAACTCAATATTCGCGTCACCGCTGCGGGGCCAATCCAGCCAATACTGCAACTGGTGCCCGAATATGCACCACAACAGCTTCCGCCAGAAGTCTTTATCCGTTACTAAAACCATCTTAACCGGACTGTACCTTACGCTGCTGTCCAGTCCCACGGTTTTTAACCGGTAAGCCGAAAATCCAGGCCAGGGCTGCTCATCATAGGAAATATAATCAGACCCCTCCGCCGTACTGCCATGAGCAGCCACAGTATCCACGGCCTCATAGGCCCGTAGGTTCCGGGAACGTTCTATCACAAACCTGCTGCTGTTGATTTCATAAGGCGTATGCCAGCTAACCAGCACTTTACCGCCATCGGCCCGGGCATCAAAGTCTTCTACCGGCAGCGGGTTGCCTAAAATGTGCAGGTTATACCGGCTCAATACGGGGTAATGATCCGTGGTAGTGGTACCGTAACTGCTTACCAGCCCGGCCACCTGGGTTTGTATCCGTGCAGATGCCGGCAAATAAGCAACACCCACCTCGTTGGAACTAATCACATTATCGATCACCGATGAGTAACTGACGGTGGAACGCTGACCGGATAAACTTAACGGCAGGGTCAACGGCCTGTAGTTGATACTATCGCGGATGAAGTCAATATAAGAAGTGGTGGTATCCGGTAATAACTCTGTTGTAATGGTTTTAGAGAGATCATCATTAAAATCTCCCAACATTATAATATTGCTATACGGATATTGCAGGTCCAGCGTGTCTTTCAACTCTTTCAATCCATCTTTGCGCCGGTTCCAGGAAGTAATCTTTTCCGGCTTGGTACCTGTATTGGCCTTTGCATGCAGCAATATGAACCGGATCCGCGCAGAGTCGTTACCCAGTTTGGCGGTGGCCTCCATTTCATAAGGGAACCTGCCGGACGACCAGTTATAATACGCATTGCTGCTGCCTCCCTGTCTTAATATGCCGTAAGTACTGATCTTGCGGATCACTGCCGTTTTGTACACAAAAGCCAGCTTCTGCGCCGATACATAGTCAACATCAGTGATGCTATCTGCATAGGAGCCAAAATCAGATAACACATAGCTATAACCCGGCAACTGGCTTACCACCGCGCGGAAACGGGCAGTATCCACTACTTCTGCCAGCGCAAAAATATCTGCATCCAGTTTTTTAAGAATGGTGGTTACATTGGCCTGCTGTAAACTGTCATTGGCGGGGTTTTGAGCCGGACTGCCAAACCATTCTATATTCCAGTTCACCACTTTTAACGACCGCAGTGAAGTACCGCTGAGGGCAATAGAACGGCCGGAGAAACCGGGAGAGCTGAATGTAAGATTACCGCTGTAAGGCTGATCTGCCGCTGTTGGCGCAAACTTTACAAATACCTGCTGCGGACCGGTAGCCAATGCAGCCGCAGAGAAAGTTACCTCGTTACTATAATTGCTGCTGTCGCCGGATACCTTGAAACCTGCTGGAGCCTTGATTTTCAAATCTCCTGTAAAATCGTTGGCCCAGAAACCAACACGCTGTGCTTCTGATGTTTGCCCGGATTTTACATAGTCGAAATCAATGGCTGCCGGACTGCTGTTCAATGTTGGCGCCGGCGCTGCGGTGGTATCCGTCAGCCTGAAATCATCAATCGTCCAGCGCGAAGCCTGTACAGCAGGGCCGGATGTATAAACAAAAGCAATATAAACGCCTGTTTGCTTGTAAGCAGCGAGATTTATACCGGAAGATAAAGTCCACACATCACTGCCGGTTTCAGGAAAACGGCCATTCAGCGTTGTCCAGGTAGCATTGCGCGGATCACCGCTGCCGGTATAGTTGGTGGAAATACGCAGACTAAGCGCCGGCCCGGCAAAGGCAGTACGGCTGCTGAATTGTAACAGCGGGAATTGCAGACCGGTCAGGTCAAACGCAGGAGATATCAGCCAGTCTTCATTTTCAACAGCTCCGCCGCTGTAACCATTTATCTGTACCCCATTACTGCTTTGCTGCCCGAAATTGGTACATCCCCACAGCTGCGCACCGGTTACACTGTATTGTATAAAGCCTCCGCTTAACTGGCTGCTGCCTATCGGCGTACAGTCGTTGAAGTTATAGTTGAGTTCCTGGTTGCCGGTGGTAAAATTCCACTGTGTGGTATCTGTAATACCTGCAAAGTCATTATCCGACAGATCCTTTACTGTACCGCTGTCCAGCGTAATGTAATAATGACTGTGTGGTTGCAGGATTTGTTTCAGGGTAAGCACATTGTTATTAATAATGACAGCATTACCGGTTACAGGAAAACTATCCGTTAATCCACTATTGCTGTTATGCAACCTGATATACCCGTTGCCTGCTTTTATGTTTTCGCTGAAAATAATTTCGGGAGATGTAACAGGCGATACATCTGCGGCTGCATTAACCGGTGTCAGGAGACTGATCACAGGGGGAGTGGTATCCCTGCCACTTCCGGATGCAGTTATGTTATCAATAGCAAATCCCGGTCTGGAGCCGGCGCCGCTGATCTGGCGGTTTACCCACCGCAGTTGTACTACAGCCTGGTTATTACAATCCGGCGGCAGTATCACCGACCTGTTTACCAGGTGTTGCGGTAAAGTAACACCAGAACCGGTTTGTTGAATAGTGTCGTTCTGATAAGCAGTTTCATTGATACTGGCAAAGGTACCGGCAACGCCTATACGATATTGTACTACAACTTCATTGATCCTGGTATTGGAATTACCATCGTAAGGATTCCTGATCGTCATGGCATCGTAGCTCAATTGTACATTTTGTTGTCCGCTCGTACTGATGGATAGCACCAGTGCATTGTCGGCGCTGCCGCTGTTCAGGAAGCCCAGTTTGCCGGCATAGTTATAAACACCATTGGCAGTGGACGATGCACTGCCGCCACTTATCAGTGGTTTGTCGGAAGCAGGTGCGGCTGTATTGAAGCTGCCGGAAGGAGCGCCGCTGAGCAACCATCCCTGCCATCCTGCCGGGTATACCACAGCAGATGACGGCAGTGCGTCAAAATTTTGTTCATAAGGCAATGGCTGCGCGGCCGGATTGGTTTGTGCGCTTACACTACCACAAACAAAAGAAGCAAGAAATAATAAAGTGAGTAGAGGTCTTTCCATAGTATTATTTGAAAAATTGGGGAATCAGATTTCGGTGCAATAAATCTACTGAATAAACCGTTTCGCCGGATTTTTTAATATGATTATTTTGTTAATTTGAAGGGAATGTAATATGGTTTTATTTTCTTATCCGTTTTAAATATTTCTTTCTCTGCCCTTTTTTCCGGGTTAAATACGATGGTGGATAAGCCCAGGTAGCGTATATTCACAGCCTCAATATTTATATTTTATATTTTTTTAACTTGTGTCTTGTCATCTTGTCAGCCTAAACCCTGCTGGCACACACTTTGAAAAAGTTTACCAAAAAAATCAGATAATCAATGCAAAAAGGTGCAATACGTGTTCAGACAGAGAACATATTTCCAATTATCAAGAAGTTCCTGTATTCAGATCATGAAATTTTTATCCGCGAACTGGTAAGTAATGCCGTGGATGCTACCCAGAAATTGAAAACCCTGGCCAGTGTGGGAGAGTTTAAAGGAGAACTGGGAGACATTGCTATTGATGTGAGAGTTGATAAGGAAAAGAAAACCATCACCATTGCAGATCATGGTATCGGTATGACTGCGGAAGAAGTGGATAAATATATTAACCAGGTAGCCTTTTCTGGTGCAGAAGAATTTCTGAAAAAATATAAAGGACAGGAAAACGGTACCAATATCATTGGTCATTTTGGTCTGGGCTTTTATTCTTCCTTTATGGTAAGCAGCCAGGTGGAAATCTTCTCAAAATCGTGGAAAGAAGAAGCTCCCGCTGTGCGCTGGGAATGCGACGGAAGCCCTGAGTATGAACTGGAAGAGATCAGTAAGGCAGACAGGGGAACTGAAATTGTAATGCACATCAACGAGGAAAGCGAAGAATTCCTGGAAGATGGACGTATCCGCACCATCCTCGAAAAGTTCTGTAAATTCCTGCCTGTTCCGGTAACTTTTGAAGGCACACAGATTAATAACACCAATCCTGCCTGGACAAAGAAACCAAGCGAGTTAACCACCGAAGATTACCAGAATTTCTACAAAGAATTATATCCATTTGCAGAACCTCCTTTATTCTGGATTCACCTCAATGTAGATTATCCTTTTAATCTCACCGGTATCCTTTATTTTCCGAAGATTAACAAGAGCTACGAGATGCAGAAAGACAAGATCAATCTGTATTCCAACCAGGTATATGTAACGGATGAAGTGAAGGACATTGTTCCGGAATTCCTGATGTTGCTGCATGGTGTGATCGATAGCCCGGATATTCCGCTGAATGTTAGCCGCAGCTATCTGCAGGGCGATCCTAACGTGAAAAAGATCAATGCTCACATCACCAAAAAAGTAGCGGATAAGCTGGATGAAATATTCCGCAACGACCGCGCTTCCTTCGAAGATAAATGGGATTCCATCGGACTGTTTGTGAAGTATGGTATGATGACCGACGACAAGTTCATGGAGAAAGCCAACAAATTCCTGATAATGGAAGATGTGGCAGGTGGTAAATTTTATACACAGGAAGAATACCGCACAGCTGCCGCTGCCCTGCAAACCAATAAGGAGCAGAAACTGGTGATATTATATGCCACCAACCCGGTGCAGCAGGACAGCTACGTGCAGGCCGCAAAAAATAAAGGCTTCCTGGTAGTAAAGATGGAAACAATGGTGGATGCCGCATTCATCAACAACATGGAAATCAAATGGGATAATGTTTCCTTTACCCGCGTGGATGCTGATATCGCTGATAACCTGATTGATAAAGAAGAAAATACCACGACCGTATTATCTGAAGAACAGGAAGGTACCTTGAAAGAACTCTTTGGCGCCCAGGTAACACAACCTAATATCAAAGTAGAAATGAAAGGACTCAGCGCAGAAGCGCAACCGGTAATTGTAACCCGTCCGGAGCTGATGCGTCGTATGAAAGACATGGCAGCTATGGGCGGCGGCGGAATGAACTGGTATGCGAATATGCCCGATGAAATAAATATGACCATCAACGCTAATCATCCGGTGTACACGCAAATACTGAAGGAAGGAGATAACACATTGCAACAGAAGCAGATAAAGAATCTGGCAGACCTGGCGCTGTTGTCCCAGAACCTGTTGACAGGCGCGGATCTTACGGCATTTGTGAACAGAAGCGTGGAACTGATGGGCGAAAAAAAATAATGGCATTGCACAATAAATAAAATGACGGTGTTTATTCTTTTAGTCTTTTATTTGCAAAACACGGAATAGAAGAACCGAAAAGAAAAATATTGTAAAACCTGTCCCCCGGCATATTGCCGGGGGACTTTTAGTTTGTAGTAGTTATATGAAAAAAAGAGCAATTAAAATTTTGTGCCATGTCTTTGTGTTGAGTACGCTCGCATTTTTTTCCTGTTCAAAAACAGAAACAGCTAACCCTGTGCCAACGAATCCTCCGGGAGATACTGTGCCGGTGACGCCGCCCCGGGGAGATACTTTTCCTCCGCAACAAGTTGGTATCACTACTCAGAAAATAGATACCAAAGGAGGCAATATCAGCAATTATGTGCTTTATATCCCGGACGGATATAACGAGAAGAAAGACTACAAATGGCCCATCGTGATATTTCTTCATGGAGTAGGGGAAATGGGGAATAATATTGATGTGATAAAGAACGTAGGACTGGTAAAAGTGGCGGCAGGGAAACCATTTGTAATAATCGCGCCGCAGTGCCTGAGCGGATGGTGGAATCCACAGTACCTCGAGATACTCTATAAAGAAGTGATCAGCAAATACCATGTAGATCCTAAGAGAGTATATCTTACCGGTCTGAGTATGGGTGGTTATGGAACGTGGGACTGGAGTTCTGCACACCCCGAAAGATTTGCTGCCATTGTTCCTATCAGTGGTGGTGGAGATGTAAACAGGATGAAGAATCTGAAAACCATGCCTATTTGGGTTTTCCATTCAGCAGACGATCCTACCGTAAATGTGGAGAATTCACGTGTCCTGGTAAAGCAATTGAGAGCGTTGGGGAATAATGTGCAGTATACAGAGTATCCCAACGGTGGTCACGATGCCTGGACAAGGACTTACGCGAACCAGGATGTATATACCTGGCTGCTGAAGCAGCATTTGTAACCGTTTTATAAAAGCTATCGGACTGCTGCTGTTCTGATATCAATTACTTTCAGCTGGAGAGAAGTTTGCCCGTTCCATTCATTTTCATCCAGGGTAAATACCATATCGAAGGGCTTTTTGTCTGCTATCAGCGGAAATTTCTCCGCCATGTAGAAGCCAATTCCGGACATAGTGGGACCATATCTCCCCTGTTTCACAGAGAATTTAATGTGGTCATCTTTTACAATCTTCGAATAACCGTTGTCAACAAGATTTTTAGCAAGAAAAACAGGGCGTAGGTTGTCTGGTCCCAGGGGCTCGAATTGCCGTAGAATATTATAAAACGCAGTTGTGATTTCCGTGAAATGGATTTCGGTATCTATTACTATTTCCGGCACCAGTTGATCCGGGTGGATGGTTCGTGCTACCACTTCTTCAAAGCGTTCCTGGAACGCCTTTACATTTTCTGTTTTCATGGTCATCCCCGCTGCATAAAAATGACCTCCGTAGTTTTCGAGAAGATCTTTACACTGGTGGATGGCTTCGTATACATTGAATCCCATCACGGAACGGGCGGAGCCGGCTACTTTGTCATTCGATTGGGTAAGAATGATAGTAGGACGGTAGTAATATTTATCGATTAGCCGGGAAGCCACAATACCAACCACACCTTTATGCCAGTGGGCCTGGTAAAGTACGGTCGATTTTCTGCGGGCAATATCCACATCATTTTGAAGCAGTACAATGGCCTCCTGGGTAATGGTACTGTCGATTTCTTTTCTGTCGAAATTGTCGGCGTGCAGCACGGCTGCGATGGCAGCGGCTTTTTCCACATCATTTTCGATGAAGAGGTTCACTGCTTTGCGGGCATCGTCCATCCTGCCGGCGGCGTTTACCCGTGGGGCAATCACAAATACAAGGTTGGCAATGGTTAGTTTTTCCTTCAGTGCGCTGAGCGTGATCAGCGCTTTGATACCCGGCAGCGGATCTTCATTTACTTTTATAAGACCGTGAAAGGCCAGTATCCTGTTTTCGCCGGTCATCGGAACGATGTCGGCTGCAATACTGGTAGCCACCAGGTCCAGGAATTTATTGGCTTCCGATTGGGGAAGACCCCGTTTTTGCGCAAAGGCGCAGATCAGTTTGTAACCAATTCCGCAGCCGCTCAGTTCTTTATAAGGATAGGGGCAGTCGTGTTGTTTGGGATTCAGGATCGCCACGGCGGGAGGCAGTATTGCATCCGGCAAATGATGGTCGCAGATTATAAAGTCGATACCCCATTCCTTTGCAGTGGTAATATGTTCGATAGACTTAATGCCGCAGTCGAGCGCAATGATCAGGCTGAAATCGTTATCCCTGGCGTATTCAATGCCCTGCATGGAAATACCGTAACCTTCGCGGTAGCGGTGGGGGATATAAAATTCGATATTGGTGTAAAGTTTTTGCAGAAAAGCGTACACCGTCGCCACTGCGGTAGTGCCGTCTACATCGTAATCTCCGTAGATCAGTATTTTTTCATGCTGGAAAAAAGCCAGTTCAATCCTGGAAATGGCCTTGTCCATGTCCTTCATTTTCCAGGGATCGTGAAGGTCTTCCAGTGTAGGGCGAAAAAATTGCCGGGCAGCCTCATAGTTGGTTACATTGCGTTGTACCAGTAACCGGCATAACAGCGGATGTATGCGTAATGATGACTGTAGTAACTGTTCCTGATTTGGTTGATATGCCTTTACTGTCCAGCGTTTTTGCATTATTATATTTTAAAGGCTTAAGCTTTTCGCTTCTTCCGCATATTACATTATTTTTTATTCTTACTAAAATGTTCTGTCGGTTGTGAATCGCACCAGGGATTCTAACCCGTTTCTGACAGCGTTTTCAGGGAATTTATTCAGGATGGTAAGGGCTTCATCCCTGTATTCAAACATTTTTTGCCGGGTATAGTCAATGCCTCCGGATGCTTTTACAAGCCGGATGACTTCTTCTACGCGGTCCTTTTCTGTATTATGGTTTTTAACTATATTAATAATCTTTCTTCTTACTTCAGTGGAAGCATGTTCCAGGGTATAGATAAGCGGAAGGGTCATTTTTTTCTCGCGTATGTCGATTCCGGTTGGTTTACCGATTTTGGCGGAGCCATAATCGAAGAGGTCATCTTTAATTTGAAAGGCGATGCCCACTTTTTCGCCGAAAAGGCGCATTTGTTCGGTAGTATGATCGTCGTTGCTGCTGCTCCATGCGCCGGCGGCGCAGGCGGAAGCCAGTAATGAAGCGGTTTTGCGGCGGATAATTTCAAAGTAAATATCTTCCTTGATATTCAGCTTACGGGTTTTTTCGATCTGCAGCAGTTCTCCTTCACTCATTTCTTTTACAGCTTCTGATAATATCTGTAAAGTTCGGAAATCATTATTGTTAAGGGACAGCAGCAGTCCTTTTGAAAGGAGGTAGTCGCCAACAAGTACAGCTATTTTATTTTTCCAGAGGGCATTAATAGAAAACAGGCCACGGCGTTCGTTGGCGTCATCCACCACATCGTCATGTACCAGGGTGGCGGTATGCAGCAGCTCTACCAGTGCGGCTGCCCGGTATGTACTTTCCTGGATATTGTCACTGAAAAGTTTTGCGGATAATAAAACAAACATGGGCCTGATCTGCTTTCCCTTGCGCTTCACAATATAATGCATGATCCTGTCCAATAACGGCACATGACTTTTTACTGAATCTGCGAACTTACTTTCAAAATCCTGTAATTCTTTACCTATCAGGTGTTTAATATCGTCCATGTATTAAATAAAAAAGGATTGCTAAGCTAGCTTTTATAAATCACATTTTAACATTTTGGCCTTTAATTTGTATATGGAGTATAACATTCCTTTAACACGAGTTAAGGAATCCTTTAACACAAGGTATACAGATCTTTAACTTAACTGGAATTAAGGTATATAAATACTTTCATTTAAGCTCTAATTTTGAAGGACTTATCAATGAAAATAATATTGCAAGAAAAATTTGTATATTCATTTATGATATTTACCTTTGCTAGGTAAAAAACGGGTTATTAGTAAATTTTTAACAGTTTTTAATAAAAAAAACAATTATGGCAAGCAAAAAGTACTTATTACTGGCAGGCGCTGTGGGTTTACTATCAGCATCTACTAGTTTTGCACAGGTTCAACCAACCGGCTACGATGCTCTGGATAGCTCCAAAGTGTCTAGCAAGCGTATGGTACAACAAAATAACTTCACGAACCACCAATCAAATTTCCCGGCTAAACCGAGAGATATGTGGGAACTGGGTTTTAGTGGTGGTTTACACCTGATCAGCGGAACTATTCCTCCTCAACCAGGTTTTGGTGGCGGTATCTCCCTGAGAAAAGCATTGGGACATACTTTCTCCCTGAGAGCTGAGTACATCGGTTCCATTGATAAGGGTCAGGACTACAAACTGCGTCCAAATATGCCAGCAGGTGGTATCAACCCTTGGGCAAAAACAGCCGCTTTAAATGGTGGTATGATTGTTCCTAACTACAAATCCCAGAACCATCAGCTCTCTTTGGATGTGATTGCTTCCCTGAGCAACATCCTGTTCTACAGAGCTGAACCTAAGGTTAACTGGTATTTACTCGCTGGTTACTCTATCGTAATGGCTGACGTTGACGTTGATGCATTGGATGCAAACGGAAATGGCTACAACTATTCCGGTATTGACTTTGGTGCAAAACGCAGTGATATCAGAAAACAGATCAAAGATCTGAGAGATGATAAATACGAGCAAAATGCTCCTTCTCAGGGTAACAGAATTTCCATTGGTCGTAACGATGACAACCAATTACTCCGTCACGCACTGGATGTAGGTACTGGTGTTGCGTTTAAAGTTTCTAAACGCTTCAACATCGGTATTGAAGAGAAAGTTACCATGCCATTTGACGCATACCTGGATGGATATCCTGCTCCCGGTGGTTCTTCCAAAGATTTCTACTCTTACACCAGCTTACGTCTGAACTTCAACCTGGGTAACCCAGCTAAACGTGTACAGCCATTATGGTGGATCAACCCACTGGAATACGCTTACAGCGAGCTGAGCAGCCCACGTCACATGAAGCTTCCAGCTCCGGTTCTGCCTGATGCTGACGGCGATGGCGTAACTGACCAATTCGATCGCGAACCTAACACCCCAGCAGGTGCACCAGTGGATGTTCACGGTGTTGCTAAAGATACTGACGGTGACGGTGTTCCTGATTACAAAGACAAACAACTGATCACTCCTACTTACTGCCAGCCAGTTGATGCTGATGGTGTTGGTAAATGCCCAGATCCAGAATGCTGCAAGAATCCTCCAGTTGCGCCTTGCGCAAGCCTGGTTCTGCCTAGCGTTTCTTTCAAAGGCAGCTCTACCAAAATTGGTAATGATCAGGAAGCTATCCTCGCTTCTGTTGCAGCTTCCCTGAAATCTAACCCTTCCTGCAACGTACTGGTTACCGGTCACGCAGGTGCTAAAGGTAAGAAAGGTGGTGTTGACCTGAGCAGCCGTCGTGTTGATTCAGTAATCGACTACCTGGCTGACAAACAAGGTATCGACCGCGGTCGTTTCATCAAACAAAACACTCCTGGTGAGTCTGGCACTGTTGATTTAGCTCCTGCTAACTAATCAGTATCACTCATTAAGATGATAACTTAAAAAAAGTCCTCTCCCGTTCATTCGGGAGAGGACTTTTTTTTGAAGCAAACACTCCTGTACGAAATATTGTTGAAGTGTCAATTATTACCCCTAATTTTGGAGGCTTTTTTAATAAACTTATTATTACGTGGGAATTAACATCAACAGGGTATCCCTGGCAGGCCTGGTAGTAGCTCTTGGCATTATCTACGGCGATATCGGAACATCTCCACTCTATGTTTTCAAAGCCATCGTAGGAGGAAATCCCATCAGCGACCTGCTGGTGATCGGAGGTATTTCCTGTATCATCTGGACACTAACTCTTCAAACTACCGTTAAATACGTTATTCTCACCCTACGGGCTGATAATAAGGGGGAAGGTGGGATCTTTTCACTCTATGCACTCGTGAGACGCCACGCCAGATGGACCGTAATTTTTGGTATGATCGGCGGCGCTGCCCTGCTCGCAGATGGTATCATCACCCCACCCATCACTGTTACCTCTGCCATCGAAGGTCTCAGGACCCTGGAAGTCTTTAAGGACCTGGGCCAGATGACTATCGTGAAAATAGTACTCACTATTATTACAGGGCTCTTTGTTATGCAACAGTTCGGTACCGTTTCCATCGGCCGGATGTTTGGACCCATTATGGTGCTGTGGTTTTCTATGCTGGGCATCCTCGGTATTTCACATGTAGCGGATGATTTGAGCATTTTCAAAGCCTTTAGCCCCCATTATGCCATTGAACTCTTAACTACTTATCCAAAAGGATTCCTGATCCTGGGAGCTGTGTTCCTTTGTACTACAGGTGCGGAAGCCCTGTATTCTGATCTCGGTCACTGCGGTAAAGGTAATATCCGGGTGTCCTGGATCTTTGTTAAAACCTGTCTTATTCTGAACTACCTGGGACAAGGCGCCTGGTTACTCACCCAAAAAGGTCAGATCCTGCCCAAAGATCAGAACCCGTTCTTTACCATTATGCCGGAATGGTTCATCATCTTCGGCGTATTAATTGCCACACTGGCTTCCGTAATTGCCAGCCAGGCACTGATATCCGGCTCCTTTACCCTCATCGCAGAAGCCATGCGGCTTAACCTGTGGCCCAAAATGCGGGTAAATTACCCCACAGAAGAAAGGGGACAGCTCTATATCCCCGGCATCAATACCATGCTGTTTGTGGGTTGCGTTTCCATTGTGCTGATTTTCCAGGAATCGTCGAATATGGAGGCGGCTTATGGCTTATCCATCACCATCTGTATGCTCATGACCTCCTGCCTCTTTGCATTCTACCTTTATACAAAGCGGGTATGGGTAGGCTGGATACTGTTATATCTCATCGTTTATTTTACCATAGAATTCTCGTTCCTCTTCGCTAACGTGATTAAGTTCATGCATGGCGGTTACGTAACAGTTATTGTGGCCGGCGCCCTCTTCCTGGTGATGATTGTATGGTTCAAATCGCGTAAGATCAAGAACCGTTACGTGGAATTTGTGCGACTGGAAGATTATCTGCCTATCATACAGGAGCTGAGCAATGATACCTCCATTCCCAAATACGCCACCCACCTGGTGTATATGAGCAGTGCCGATAATCCGAAAGAAATAGAACATAAGATCATCTATTCAATTCTTAATAAAAAACCCAAACGGGCAGATATATACTGGTTTGTACATGTAGATGTGGTAGATGAACCTTACCTGAGCGAATACTCTGTGCAAACAATCATTCCAAATGAAGTGATACGTGTGGAATTCCGCCTCGGCTTCAAAGTGGAACAACGCATTAACCTTATGTTCAGAATGGTAGTGGAAGATATGGTTCGTAACAAGGAAGTAAATATTACAAGCCGCTATGAATCGCTGAGTAAGAATAATGTGGTAGGCGACTTCCAGTTCATCGTTATGGAGAAATTCCTGTCGCACGACAACGACCTGCCTTTATATGAGAGAATGGTGATGAAGATGTATTTCTTCCTGAAAAAGATCAGTTTGTCGGAAGAAAGGGGCTTTGGACTGGATTCCAGCTATGTAACCATCGAGAAATATCCACTGGTGGTAGCACCGGTCACCAATCTGCAGCTGAAGCGGATTGTACATTGATATACATCTTTAACAAGAAAAGCCGGATCATACACGATCCGGCTTTTCTGTTTTATATATAACCGGTCATCCTCTTAAAAGGAAAAAATCCACTTTTTTTATAGATATTGAGGTTTCCGGATTACGGTGATGAGTGAGCAAATCACGTTATTCTAATATCTGAAAACGCTAAATTTTAGTATGGTGAACAAATTTTTTGGCGTGCTGGTAATGCTGGCACTGCAACAAAACGTATGGGCGCAAATATCTCCTGCCGCTGGCTACAGGGACCTGCCCGATCCCAAACCCGTTAATAAAGCTTCCTGGGCGGCTGTTAATGACACCAGGCTTCACGTTGCATTCGGTACTGCAGATACCCGTTATGAAAAAAGAAATGCACCTGATAACAGCGGTTTAACGCCTGCCTGGGAAACGAAAGCCTGGAAAGGTGAAAAGGTCCATACACAACTGGTGATATGGTCTGCCGCTGCACAACGGGAAGTCAGTATCCAGGCATCCGCATTACAAGACGGTAAAGGCAATAAAATTGCAGCTTCGGCAGTGACCACCGGCTTTGTGAGATATGTACTCACAGATGGTTTGAATAAAGACGGTGGTGGCTGCGGGTACCGTAATCCGAAAGATTTTGACTCTTCGCTCGTGGCAGATGGTATTGATATCATCAGTAAAAGCACCATTGCCGCCAGTACTACCCAGCCGGTATGGCTAAGCGTTCAGGTGCCGGCGAATACACCAGCCGGTACATATAAAGGCGCGGTGAGTGTGAAATCCGGTACTACCGCAGTGGACATGCCTTTTGAAGTAACTGTGCTGGATCATACCCTGCCTGCTCCGAAAGACTGGCAATTTCACCTTGATCTGTGGCAAAGTCCTTATGCAATAGCACGCGTATATGGCGTAAAACCCTGGAGTAATGCGCACTTCGAAGCCATGAAGCCTTACATGAAAATGCTGGCAAATGCGGGTCAGAAAGTGATCACGGCCACTATTATTTATGATCCCTGGAACAGCCAGACCGAGGACATCTACGGCACAATGGTAAAATGGACCAGGAAGAAAAATGGCAGCTGGGCATACGACTACAGCATCTTTGATAAATGGGTGCAGTTTATGATGGATCAGGGTATCCGGAAGGAAATCAATTGCTATAGCATGATTCCATGGAACCTGAAGTTTTATTATTATGATGAGGCAGCTGCAAAAGATACTTTCATTGTTGCGAAGCCTGGTTCCGCGGAATATACAAAGCACTGGCAGCCTATGCTGACTGATTTTGTAAAACACCTGAAGGCAAAGGGTTGGTTTAATATTACAGCTATCGCTATGGATGAAAGACCAATGGAAGACATGCTGCAAACCCTGAAAGTGATCCGTAGTGCGAGTAACGACTTCAAATTATCGCTGGCAGGCAGTTATCACGAACCACTGGCCAATGAAATACACGACTACTGTATTGCATTGAGAGAAGCTTTCCCGGCAAACATTATGAAAACCCGTTTAGAGAAAGGGCTGCCGACTACTTTTTACACCTGCTGCACAGAAGGATTCCCGAATACCTTTACTTTTTCGCCGCCGGCAGAATCAGCCTTTATGGGCTGGCATGCTGCGAACAAAGGATATAACGGGTATTTGCGCTGGGCTTTCAACTGCTGGGTAGCTGATCCGCTGCATGATTCGCGTTTCCGTACCTGGTCGGCAGGAGACACGTATTTCGTATATCCGGGACCGAGATCTTCTATCCGTTATGAGAGATTGATAGAAGGGATACAGGATTATGAAAAGATAAGAATACTGCGGGAAGCATTTGCAAAAAGCGGTAACGCCGCGGGCCTGAGTAAGCTGGACAATTTATTAAAGCCTTTCGAGGAAGAAACGCTGAAAACCACGCCGGCCGCACAAATACTGAATGCAGCCAAACAGGAATTAAACGGGTTCTGATTGAACAATGGCATCATAAAAAAATCCTCCGGGGAACCGGAGGATTTTTTTTAACACAACTAAAAAACAATCAAATGTGTTCATCAATCGGGCTTTTTCCCATCTAAAAAGGTATTGATCGTATTGATTTCTGTATGATTATTAGGACCCTGATCACCACTCACCGTGTAGTTGGAGTAGAAGTGTTCAGCAGAGCCGGCGCCATTATCCAGGTTCACATTTCTGCGCAGGTAAGCAGGTACGTTTTCCAGTTCTGCGTTATTGTCCATGTTCTTCACATTGAAACTGATGCTGCGTAATTTGGCTACTCTTTCTGCCTGTTTGCGTTTCTGTTCTTCCAGATCTTCGTAAGCCTGTTGCATAGGCACTTCCGGAGGAGCAGGAGGTACGTTTACCGCACTTTCTTCTTCCTCTTTGTATACCATTTTCATTTCGGGAGCAGGTGTACCTGGTTCCACGTAAATATGTGCAGGTCTGTTCAAATATCCTCCGGCTGCGTTACCAGTTTGCGGCTGAATGATATTTACACCAGGCTGTTGTGTATGTGCAGGCGGTATTTGCTGAACAGGTTGCGGCATTGGCTGTTGTTGCATTTGCTGCATCTGTTGCTGTTGCGCCTGTTGAATTTGTTGTTGTATCTGCTGCGGGTCAGGTTGTTGTGGCTGTGCAGGTGGTACCTGTTGTATGTTCAGCACATAGTTTTGACGCGCAGGAGCAATAGGCGCCTGTTGTTGAGGCTGTGGCGGTGTGTAAGCCATTACGGGCTCAGGATGACTTACTACAGGTTCCATCAGGCGTGGGGCCATCAGGTCTTGTGGCTCCTGGAATAAGGTGCCTTGTGCCTGTTGTACACTCATCTTTTTTTCATCACCATCTTTACCTAACTGCATTACAATTTTAGGTTCTACGCGCTCCGGGTTGGAGGGTGTGATTTTCTGCTGTGTAATGGGTTTCTGTTCAAAACCGGTAGCAATGATGGTTACGCCCAGTTGCCTGTCCAGTGTTTGATCGTAGCCCACACCGAGGATCACGTCGCAATCTTCACCAGCCTGGCTTTGTACATATGCCTGGATGATATCCATTTCATCGAGGGTGTGTTCAAATTCACCTTCAGAAGAAGAGATATTGATGAGGATCCATTTTGCACCGCGTATATCGTTGTCGTTCAGCAGCGGGGAAGTTAATGCATCTTCGATAGCCCTTTGTGCGCGGTTTTCGCCTTCAGCCAGTGCAGCACCGAGGATCGCCACGCCACCGTTACGCATAACGGTACAAACGTCGGCAAAATCCACGTTAATCTGACCGGTAGAATTGATTACATCGGTAATACATTTGGCGGCCGTAGCCAGCACGTTATCTGCTTTTTCGAAGGCAGCCTTGAACTTCAGATCGCCGAATTTCTGACGTAATTTATCATTGGAGATAATCAGCAGGGTATCTACATACTCTTTCAGACGACTAACGCCTTCATCAGCCTGCAGCATTCTCTTTTTACCTTCGTAAGAAAACGGAGTGGTAACAATACCAACAGTCAGAATACCAAGTTCCTTACATATTTTGGCGATAATAGGAGCGCCACCGGTTCCGGTGCCACCGCCCATACCGGCAGTAATGAAGGCCATTTTGGTATTCACCTCCAGTATTTTTTTGATTTCTTCAAAGGATTCTTCCGTCGCCTGTTTCCCGATCTCAGGATTTGCACCGGCGCCAAGTCCCTGTGTCAGGTGCGGGCCCAACTGTATTTTATTGGGAACAGGGCTATTGGCAATAGCTTGTGCATCGGTATTGCAAATAATGAAATTTACCCCTTCAATGCGCTGGCTATACATATGATTCACCGCATTACTTCCACCGCCACCGATACCGATGACTTTGATGATAGAAGATTTTTCCTTAGGAAGATCAAAATGTATCATGACTCTATACTTTTATGGGTTAGTACGAATAATTAATAATGAACTATTAAGAATTAAGTGCGTATATGCTTGTATGTTATTACTATGGTTCATTTGTCCTGTCATTATTAATTATCGTTCTTAATTCTTATTATATTAAACGTTTGCTTTTTGCAACAATTGCGCCATTTAACTTTTAAAGTTTAGCATCTTCTTCTTCCGTGAACATGTCAATGATTTTTGTTTTCATTTTGTCCAGGAAGTTTTTCAATGAGGCGTTTCTTTCTTTTGCTTTCCGGTCCTGTATTTCCTGACTGCTGGGGGTTTCTTCTTCTATCCAGTCTTCGGGTGGAGCCACCGACTGAGCAGCCTGTTCTTTGGCCAGATAGCTGGTATTAATTTTTACATAATTTTCTTCCAGTGCTTTACGATCATTTTCAAAATCGTTGTAGCCTTTCAGGATCAGGCCCACGCAGGTAGCATACATAGGTTTGGTTAATTCATCTATGTGGCCGCTTGCGAGGTGCTCGTTGGGGAATCCTATACGGGCGCTTGCACCGGTGGTGTATTCTGTCAGCTGTATGAGATGTTTCAGTTGGGATCCGCCACCAGTAAGGATGATACCGCCATTCAGCATTTTATTATCCATACCGATCTGCTTGAGATGATATACCACGAAATCGAGTATTTCACTCATGCGCGCCTGGATGATGTGTGCCAGGTTCTTCACGGAGATCTCTTTGGGGCTCTGACCTCTTAATCCGGGGATCGTGATATAGGCATTTGTTTTGGCTTCATCCGCCAGGGCGTAACCGAACTGTACTTTCATCTGTTCTGCCTGTGTTTTCAATACACCCAGGCCGTTCTTGATGTCGTTGGTAATGTTTTCACCACCGTACGGAATAACGGCCGTGTGTTTCAATATACCTTCATAAAATACTGCCAGGTCGGTGGTACCACCACCAATATCCACAATGGCTACACCTGCTTCAAAATCCATATCGCACATAACCGCTGCAGCAGAAGCCAGTGGCTGGAGTACCAGGTCGCGTATTTTAAGACCGGATTTTTCCACGCTGCGGTTAATGTTACGGATGGCGTTTTTGTCGCCGGTAATAATATGGAAGTTCGCACCCACCTTTACCCCGGACATACCGATCGGGTAAGTAATGTTCTGCAGACTGTCCACTATATATTGCTGCGGAATCACATCGATGATCTGATCACTCGCGGGAATAACTGTTTTGTACTGATCGTTGATCAGCTGGTCAATATCTTTCTGGGATATTTCCGCATCAGTGTCATTGCGTACAATATCTCCACGGGTTTGCAAACTTTTTATATGGTGACCGGCTATACCAACATATACCTCGTTAATTTCCAGGTTGGGGTTGGACGCATAACAATTCTCGAGTGCTTGCCTGATAGCTTTAATGGTTTGGTCAATGTTCAGCACCATACCGTGCTGTACACCAAACGATGTAGCTTTTCCGAATCCCAGGATTTCCAGTTTCCCGTATTCATTCTTCCGTCCTGCAATGGCAGCAATCTTCGTAGTACCAATGTCGAGTCCTACAATGATGGGAGCTTCCTGATTCATGGCGTTTTTTGTTTTTTTGATGTGTTAACAGATTTATTCCCTGGCTTATACACTGCTTTAGGTTGTTGTTTGGCCGGCGCAGCTGCTTTTGCTTTCTTCACCTTTTCTTTCTGCGGTTTAGCCTTTTCTTTCGCTGCGTGTACCGGTTTTGCCACCGGTTTGGCAGGTTCGGTATGTACCGGCTTTGCTATTGCCGGTGCTGCCGTTGTTGAATCTTCGCTGTCCGCTATCGGCGGTTCATCTGCATCGGCCAGTTTCAAACTATCCGTTTTGATTACTGGTTGCAATGGAACAACGCCGTCCTTACGGGTACACACCACTTCGTTTTCAAATGCGATGTTGATGCGTGTATAATTATTCCAGCCTACTTTGTTCAATCCTTCCTTATAAAAAGCCAGCAGTTTGGTGAATTTTTTTTCTATGTCTATACCTTCTCCGAATGCAATCACCTGGTCTCCCAGTTTCGGTATGAACTCAAACCTGCGGTCATCCGTGATCATGAGTTGCTCTACCTGCGCCATCCAGAAAGGATCATTACCAATGTAAATACCCATGTCCACGATTTGCGCCGCTAACAGGCTGTCGGGTTTCTGCAGCTTTTCCGCATCCGTAGGAAAGCCTGTGAACACGGGCACCCTGGCTGCATAACGACTGGATACCGGTATATGTTCGCCAGCGCCGTCGAGGTAAAAACTGTTACCGGAAAAAGTAAATACCCTCGCCACCGGTTCGCGTTGTGTTACTTTGATGTTCAGCTGCTGGCCGTTATCAAAATAGATCTCTGCATTTTTTACCCAGGGATCCTGGTCTACAACGGATTCCAGCTCTGCGATATTGATATCGGCAATACTTTTACCGATCGGGTTCAGATTTTTATCTTTCGTGATCAAAGATTTTATATCCTTTGATTCAATAAAAAAGTTATCATCTTTCCCTTCAAATTTTACCTGTATACTTTTACATTTACCGGCATCCTTGTCCTGTATAGCCGCCACCAGCAATACTACAAAGCCTGTGAGCACCATTCCCCAGAGAACGGCAACACCCAGTCGCTTTAATATTGTGGTAGTTTTAGACAAGCTTTTTATTTTTAATGTTGTGTTATTTTGTTTTTAAGAAGATGAGCCACCGGTTCTTTTAACTGGTCGATATCTCCCGCTCCGGCCGTGATTAATAATGGTACGTCCTGTTTGCCCAGGTATTCCACTACTTCTTCTTTCGGTAAAATCTTTACAGGTACTGTTATTTTATCTGCAATCATTTCGCTGGTAACTCCTGCTATCGGCAACTCGCGCGCCGGATAGATAGGCAGCAGTATCACCTCGTCCGCCAGGGAAAGGCTTTCTGCAAAGCCATCCGCGAGGTCGCGCGTGCGGGTAAATAAGTGCGGCTGAAAAATAACGGTGCATTTTTTTCCTGGAAACAACGCTTTCGCACTGGTGATCAATGCGCGCAATTCTTCCGGATGGTGTGCATAATCATCGATATATACCTGCTGATCTGTTTTTACCACATATTCAAATCTCCGTTTGATCCCTTTGAAACTGGCAATGGCAGCACGGATCTTGCCGGCATCTATTCCCAGCAGATGTGCTACCGTGATAGCAGCAACTGCGTTTTCCACGTTGTGCATACCGCCAATGTGCATCGCGATATTATCGATCATCCAGTCCTGCTGCATTACATCAAACTCGTATCCGCCGTTGATCATGCGGATGTTGGCAGCGTAAGCATTGGCAGCATCGTTTTGTAAACTGTACAACAACTTGTTTGTTGCATTAAGCTCTTTATTGCGATGCAGGCCGAACCTGGCAATCAGCGTGCCATTTGGCTTAATATTGTGCGTGTACTCAATAAAAGCATCTTCCATTGCTTCCGGAGTGCCGTAAATATCCAGGTGATCTGCATCCATGGCAGTCAGCACCGCGATATCCGGACTTAATTTCAGGAAAGAACGGTCATATTCATCTGCTTCAATTACTGCTACGGACTTATCGCTGCTCCAGAAATTTTTATTATAGTTCACGCTGATACCACCCAGGAAAGCGTTACAACCGTAACCACTGTCGGTGAGCAGGTGAGCGATCATGGTGGAAACGGTGGTTTTACCATGTGTGCCTGCCACGGTGATGGCAAACAGGGAACGGGTAATTTCCTGCAGCACATCACTGCGCTTTACTACTTCGTAACCGTTATCGCGCAACCACTGCAACTCTGTATGGGTAGCCGGAATGGCCGGCGTGTACACCACCAGGTTGGCGGTTTTGTCGATTAAATTAATATCGTCTGTATAATGGATTTGCATACCTTCTGCTTCCAGCTGCTTTGTGAGCGCTGTGGAGGTACGGTCATAACCGCTTACCTGCACGCCTTTCTCATTGAAGAAGCGTGCAATGGCGCTCATGCCAATACCACCGATGCCGATGAAATAAACCCTTTGTATGTTGTTCAAATCCATATATTCTTCTAAAAAAATCTCTTTTAAATAATTCCTAATACCTGGTTGGCAATAGTTACATCTGCATGTGGATTACCCAGTTTGCCGATATTGCTTTCCAGTTGTTCCATCAGCGCTTTGTTTTGCAAAAGGCTGAACAGCACAGTGCCCAGTTGTGATTGTACCTGGTCGTCTTTAATGATCAGGCCCGCCTGTTTGTTTACCAGGTTCATGGCGTTGGATGTTTGATGATCTTCTGCCGCAAACGGGTAAGGCACAAATATCACCGGCTTTTTCACCACACACAATTCCGCGATCGCCAGTGCGCCGGCCCTTGATAACACTACATCTGCCGCTTTATAGGCAAAGTCCATCACGTTGATGAAGTCGTATACTTTAATATGCGATCCATACGGTGCAGCAACAGCTTTCGCTGTTTCATAATAAGGCTTCCCTGTTTGCCAGATCAGCTGTATATCCCTGTCCACTATTTCTCTTAACAGTGGTTGTAATCCTTCGTTGATAGACTTAGCTCCCAAACTGCCTCCTACGGCGAAAATGGTTTGCTTTGCTGTACTCAGTCCGAAATGCTGCAACGCATCTTCCCGTGTTACAGCCGACTGCGAAATACTGTTCCTCACAGGATTGCCGGTCATTACCAGTTTTTCGGACAGAAAAAATTTCTCCATACCATCGTATGCCACACAGATCTTTTTCGCTTTCCTGCCCAGTATTTTATTCGTTTTCCCCGCAAAGGAATTTTGTTCCTGTATCAGGGTAGGGATACCGTTTTTCTGCGCCCTGTTCAGCATCGGGAAACTCGCATATCCGCCTACACCCACTACCACATCAGGCTGAAAGCCTTGCAGGATGGCCTTTGCACGACGCAGGCTTTTCAATATTTTAAACGGTAGCAGGATATTTTTGAAAATATTACTGCGATTAAAACCGGCTATTTCCAGTCCTTCGATCGGATAACCCGCCTGCGGTACCTTCTCCATTTCCATTTTTCCGGTGGCGCCCACAAAAAGGATGTTGATGTCCGGCTCTATTTTTTTCAACGCATTTGCGATCGCTATCGCCGGGAAGATGTGTCCCCCGGTACCGCCGCCTGCTATGATCACTTTGCGTTGCATGTTTTATTCCTGATTACAATTATTGTTATAAATACGTATTAAGCGACTGCAGCGTTTTCTGATTGCGCAATAACTCTTTCCAAACGCTCTTTTTCTGCCTGTTTACCTTCCATCTCTTCCACGTTTCGCGATACACTTAATATAATTCCGATGGCCATACTGGTAAATAACACAGAGGAACCACCCATACTTACCAAAGGAAGCGGCAGCCCTGTAACCGGGAACAGCTGTACGTTTACCGCCATATTGGTTAATGCCTGTATTACCAGTGTTACACTGAGTCCTACTGCCAGGAATGCACCGAAAGCATAAGGACATCTTTTATAGATCCGGATACTTCTCAATAATAAAATCATATAAGCTGCCAGTATCAGGAAGGCGCCAAACATGCCATATTCTTCTATAATAGTGGCATAGATATAATCGGAATAGGCGTGTGGCAGGAAGTTACGTTGTGTACTGTTGCCGGGGCCTTTTCCTAAAATACCACCACCAGCGATGGCGATGTTGGCCTGTTGCACCTGGTAAGGCGTTTCTGTATGATCACCGTGAATGAAGTTGTCGATACGTTTTTCCCATGTTTTTGTACGCATCTCCATGCCGGTTAATTTGGCTATTCCAAAGAGCAGCACTACCATTACAGCGCCTACTGCCACCATAGACGCCAGGAACCTGATGGGCACCCTGCCTATAAAGCAAAGGAGCATACAGCTGGCGCCCAGCAAAAGGGCGGTACTCATATTGGCAGGCATGATCAGTGCGCAGATGATGCCAACCGGTATAATGATGGGCAAAAATCCTTTTTTGAAATCGTTGATCAGGTTCTGCCGTCTTGATAATTGCCTGCTTACATACATGAATATGGCGAGTTTCGCCACATCGGATGTTTGAAAAGTAAGGTTAATGATCGGCAGCTTGATCCACCTGCTGGCTTCATTGATATTGGAACCAAAGGCCAGTGTATACATCAGCAATGGTATGGATACAAGGAATCCTATTTGTGCCACGCGTGAATAAATAGTATAGTTTACGCGGTGCGCAAAATAGATGATCAGCAGCCCCATCACCAGTACCGTGAGCTGCTTCAGGAGATAGTACTCCGTATGGCCGCCCCTTTCCCGGTAAGCGAGTGAGCCGGTAGCGCTATATACAGCAAGCAGGCTTACCAGCGATAGAAAAAGTACTACCGTCCAGATAACCTTGTCGCCTTTTGTTCTATAGAGCAATCCCATCATTAATTGCGTTTTGCTTTCATTTATTTTTTAAGATGTAACCCTTTATCCTGTTCATCAACACCTGTTACAGTGCTTTTACTTCTTCCTTAAACTTCCTGCCACGGTCTTCATAATTTTTAAAGAGGTCGAAGCTGGCGCATGCGGGCGACAATAAAACGATGTCTCCTTTTGTGGCCTGTTTAAATGCTTCCTGTACTGCGTCGTGCATACTGGTGGTGTTAATCATCACCGGTGTGTCTTTTGATAACGCAGCAAAGATGGGGGTGTTGTCCACACCCATACAAATAATTGCTTTTACCTTTTCTTTCACGAGGTCGCGGATGGCATCGTAGTCGTTGCCTTTATCCACGCCGCCCATGATCAGTACAATGGGCTTGTCAAAACTTTCCAGTGCAAACCAAACGGAGTTTACATTGGTGGCTTTGCTATCGTTAATAAAATCCACGCCTCTAACCGTTGTCACGTATTCCATGCGGTGTTCGAGGCTTTCGAACGACGCAAGGCTTTCGCGGATTTTTTCATTTCTTATATCCATGGTCCTGCCTGCAATTGCTGCTGCCATTGAATTATACAAATTGTGTTTTCCCTTTAATGACAGGTCATACATTGACATGATAACCGGTTCTCCGTTGACATCTATGTGCAACTGGTCGTTGGCAATAGAGCCGCCTTCTTTCAGTGGTTTCATGATGGTAAAAGGTATTGATGCTGAATAAATGGGTTGCTGCGCTAAATGTCGCATGATCTCAGGATCATCCATGCAGTAGATGAAGTAGTCTTCAGCTGTCTGGTTCATGGCAATTCTGAATTTGGAGGCTACGTAATTTTCCATGTTATAGTCGTAGCGATCCAGGTGATCAGGCGTAATGTTCAGCAGGATGGCCACATTGGGTTTGAAGTCCTTAATGTCATCCAGCTGGAAGCTGCTGATTTCAATCACATAATACTCCGCCGGTGCGGTTGCCACCTGCCTGGCATAGCTCACGCCAATATTGCCTACCATCGCCACATCCAAACCTGCGTTTTTAAAGATGTGATAGGTGAGGGCCGTAGTGGTGCTTTTGCCATTGCTGCCGGTGATGGCAATGATCTTTTTACCTGTCGAGAAACGGTAGGCCAGCTCTATCTCAGAAATTACGGGTATGCCTTTTTCGCGTACCTTTTTCATCAGTTCCGATTTCTCAGGAATACCGGGGCTTTTAACGATTTCGTTTGCATCCAGTATGATATCCCAGGAATGATGTCCTTCTTCAAAAGAGATCTGGTTTACCGCCAGTTCCTGTTTATAATTATCTTTTATTATCCCTCCGTCAGATACAAATACATCATACCCTTGCTGTTTTCCCAGCAAAGCCGCACCTATTCCACTTTCTCCTGCTCCTAATATGACGAGTTTATATTTCATTTCGTTTAGTCTCCTTAGTTAGTTTTATCTCATTTTCAATGTTGCAATAGCTACTACCACGCACATAATGGTCACGATCCAGAAGCGCACGGATATTTTACTTTCGTGATAACCGATTTTCTGATAGTGGTGATGCAGCGGCGACATTTTCAGAATGCGTCTGCCTTCACCATATTTCTTTTTAGTGTATTTGAAGTAAGATACCTGTAACATCACCGACAGCAATTCCACCAGGAACACACCGCAGAAGATGGGGATCAGTAGTTCTTTCCGCACAATAATTGCCAGCGAGGCAATGATACCACCCAACGCAAGACTACCGGTATCGCCCATGAAAACCTGCGCCGGATAAGCGTTGTACCAGAGGAAGCCGATACACCCGCCTACAAAGGCGGCAATGAAAATAGACAGCTCCCCGAGATTCGGGATGTACATAATGTTCAGGTACTCCGCAAACTGGATGTTACCGGATACATATGCAAAGATACCGAGCCCTATTCCAATGATGCCCGAAACGCCCGTTGCCAGTCCATCCAATCCATCCGTAAGATTAGCGCCGTTGGATACGGCGGTAATAATAAAGATCACCACCAGGATATAGAGTATGAACGTATACTTTTCTGCGCCTGGGATCCAGGAGATCAGTTTGGAATAATTGAACTCATGGTTTTTTACAAACGGAATAGTGGTGATAGGCGTTTTAACATCCACAAAGCGGTGTCCGTCGCGGGTTACACGCTCCGGATGATTAGTCACCTGTCTTTCATAAGGCGCCAGTGGTTTTGCGCCCATTACTTCACGGGATACCACCACATCGGTATTAAAATAAAGTGTACAGCCAACAATCAAACCAAGTCCAACCTGTCCCATGATCTTGAAACGTCCTGCCAGTCCTTCTTTATTCTTTTTAAATACTTTGATATAATCATCCAGGAAGCCAATCAGTCCTAACCATACGGTAGATAACAGGATCAGCCAGATATATACATTAGCCAGCTGGGCAAAGAGTAAAGTGGGAATTACGATGGCAGATAAGATGATGAGTCCTCCCATCGTAGGGGTTCCTTTTTTGGTATTCTCTCCCTGAAGGCCCAGTTCACGGATAGTTTCGCCGATTTGTTTTTTCTGGAGAAATCTAATAATCCTTTTACCGAACAGCAAAGAAATAACCAGCGACAGCAGTAATGCCATCGTTACACGGAAAGTGATATACTGAAACATACCACCGCCGATGACGCTGATCTTAAATTCTGTTTTCAGGTAATTTAAAAAATAATATAACATATGTTTTAGTCGTAACCCGCCCTCCGCTGTCCGGGGAGTACAGGCTTTTAAGTCATTGGATTATTAAGTATCTATCTTCAGTTTTAGTTTATTTCTCCAGGGTTTTCATCAGGTCCAGCAGCACTTCTTTATCATCGAAGTGATGTTTAACGCCTTTTATTTCCTGGTATTTTTCATGTCCTTTACCTGCCACCAGGATGATGTCTTCCCGGTTGGCGAGCGACAGCGCCGTTTTAATGGCTTCTTTCCTGTCGGTAATTGAAATAACTTTCTTTTTCAGGTGAACAGGCACGCCTGCTTCCATTTCCCGGATAATTTCCGCCGGATCTTCCGAGCGGGGATTATCAGAGGTAAGGATTACGCGATCGCTGTTTTCCACTGCTACATCTCCCATCACAGGGCGTTTGGTGGTATCCCTGTCGCCGCCGCAGCCTACTACTGTGATCACCTGTTCATTGCCTTTACGCAGGTTTTTGATGGTAGCCAGTACATTTTTCAATGCATCGGGCGTATGTGCGTAGTCAACTATAGCGATGATCTGTTCTTTATCGGAAATGATATAATCAAACCTGCCTTCTGCACCGGAAGTATCACTGAGCGCCTGTAATGTTTTGGCTTTATCTATACCCAGCAATACCGCTGCGCCGTAAACGGCCAGCAGGTTGTAGGCATTGAACTCACCGATGAGCCGGAAATGCACTTCTGTATCTCCTACCAGCATCACCAGTCCGGTGAGATTGTTTTCCAGGATCTTTCCTTTAAAATCTGCCAGTGTGCGCAGGCTGTACGTTGCTTTTGTGGCTTTCGTATTCTGCAGCATTACTGTTCCTCTTTTGTCGTCCAGGTTAGTGAGCGCAAAAGCGGAGGAGGGCAGGTTGTCAAAGAATGATTTCTTTACCCGGATATATTCATCAAAAGTTTTGTGATAATCCAGGTGGTCGTGAGTGATATTACTGAAGATGCCTCCCGCGAATTTTAACCCGGCAATACGTTGCTGGTGAATAGCATGGGAGCTTACTTCCATAAACACATACAGGCAGCCGTCTTCCACCATCTGCGCCAGCAGGGCGTTCAGGTTAATGGGATCGGGTGTGGTATGTGTGGCCGGTATAACGGTATCGCCTATCTGATTTTGTACGGTGGATAATAATCCACAGTGATATCCCAGTTTGGTAAACAACCGGAACAGCAGGGTAGCGATGGTTGTTTTTCCGTTGGTACCGGTAACGCCTACCAGTTGTATTTTATGAGAAGGGTTATCATAGAAGTTGCCTGCCATGATACCGCTGCTGACAGCGCTGTTGCTTACCTGTACATAGCAAACATTTTCTGCCAGTTGTTCGGGTAATGTTTCACAGATCACTGCTGCGGCGCCCAGCGCAATTGCTTTTTCAATGTACACGTGTCCGTCTGTGTGTACGCCTTTCACTGCAATGAAAGCATCTCCGGATCCGATGGACCTGGAATCAATGGCGAGTGCGTGAATGGTAATATCTGTATTACCATGCACCGCCAGGATGCTTACATTATACAATATGTCTCGCAGCGTCTTCATCTAGCTCAGTTCTATTACGATTGTTTGTTCGTTTCCAATTTTAGTTCCGCCGGGGAGTGACTGCATTTTCACTTTACCGGCGCCTTTTATCACTACCCGTAATCCGGCGTTTTCGAGCAGGTACAGGGCGTCTTTAAGGCCCATTCCCGTAACATCGGGCACTGCGCCTTTTGTTTGTGCTACCTGCTGGAAGGCAATTTTGCGGTCTGTCACCTTAGCGCTTACCCAGCTGTTGTTAGCGGGGGCATTGCCGATGGGCAGCTGCAGTTTACCCAGGATTTGTTTCCATTCACTGCCTTTGCCATTTTTCAGTGACAGCAGGGTATCCAGTTGCATGGTTGCCTGCATGGGTTTTTGTCTTTCCACCGCGATAGCATATAATTTATCTGCCACCTCTCTAAACACAGGACCCGCAACGCCTGCACCGTAAAAGTGCAATGCATGCGGTTTATTTTTTATTACCACCACGCAGGTGTACTGCGGATCATTTGCCGGGAAATAACCGGCGAATGACGACTGGTAGATTTTATCTGCATACCCGCGGTTGCCGTTGGCCACGAGTGCGGTACCGGTTTTGCCTGCGAAGGTGTAAAACTGGCTGCGCAGCTTTTTAGCGGTACCATCTATCGGCACACCTTCCAGCATGGCCTGTACCTGTTTCAGCGTGCCTTGTGAGCAGATGCTGTCCAGCAGTACGGTAGGCTCAAACTGTTTTACTACCTGGCCATATTCCTGTATGGAGTTGACGAGGTAGGGTTTCATCATTTTACCGTTGTTAGCCACTGCATTGTACAGCATGCACGTTTGCAGCGGGCTGATAAGCACTTCATATCCGAATGCCATCCAGGGCAGGGATGTGGCACTCCATGTTTTGGAAGCGGTGGTTTTAATAACCGGTCTTCCTTCGCCTATGAGGTCTATACCGGAAAACTGGTCGAGCCTTAATCTTTTCAGATGGCCCACGAATTTATTAGGTTGCCGGTTATAGAACTGGTAGGCCAGTTTTGCCATACCCACATTTGAGCTGAGTTCAAATGCGTGTTTGATCGTTACATTTTGCGGGCCCGGGTGAGGTTCAGAATCGAATACGGTTCTGCGGCCTACCTGCCAGCGGCCACCATCCATGTTTACCATAGAGTTCATGGTGGCGTATTTATCTTCCAGCACTGCAATTACGGTAGCCAGTTTAAAGGTGGAACCGGGTTCCCCTACCTGCAGTGCGTAGTTCATATCTTCCCAGTAGCCGTTGCCATCGGGTTGCTTGCCGAGGTTAGCAATGGCTTTTATTTTACCTGTTTTCACTTCCATGAGAATGCAGGTGCCGTGATCGGCTTCATTCTGCACCATCATGTTCATGAGGGCTGTTTCCACGATATCCTGCATGTTTACATCGATGGTGGTTACTACATCACGACCGTTTTCGGGTTCAATATCGTAACCGTCTACAGGTACATAGGTGCCTCCTGCGATGCGGCGCATCAGTCTTTTACCGGTAACGCCTTTCAGGTATTCGTTATAGGTTCTTTCCAGACCTACGCTTTGTGAATTTTCGCGTGCCAGTCCGATGGTTCTGTTGGCGAGCAGTTTAAAGGGGTTGATGCGCTTACTTTTGGATTCAGCGATCATGCCGCCTTTGTTTTTGCCGAGGCGAAACATCGGGAAGCTGCGTAATTCCTGGTATTGATTAAAGGGTACGTCTCTTTTAAGTAAAAAGTAACGGTCCTTTGATTTATATCCTTCCTGTAACTGTTGTTTCCAGGCGGCTTTGCTGCGGTCGGTGAATATCTGGGAGAGACGGTAAGACAGTGAGTCAACGTTTTCCTTGAACACCAGTCCGTTTTTATCCCGCAGGCCGTCTGCTGCAAAGTCTATCCGGATGTCGAAATATGGGATGGAGGTTGACAGCATCCTGCCTTCCTCCGAGTAGATAGTGCCTCTTTCTGCGTCCAGTGCCACGTAGCCGGTGTGCAGGCTATCGGCCATACTGCGCCAGTAGTTGCCCTGTACGTTCTGGATATAGAACACTTTCACCAGGATGGCGACGCCGAACAGCGCCATGCCGATGAGGCACAGATACACTCTCCACAATATGTCCTTTTTTACATCCACGATGTTGTATTAGCATTTTAGTTTTTAGCCTTTAGCTGTCAGTTATTTACCCGGGGGCAGATAGCTGATGGCTAAAGGCTGATAACTTATAAGAAGATACCTGACACTGGCTGCATTTATAATTGAGATGCTTGCCATTGATTTGATTTACCAGCATCCCCGACCTGAGTTATGGGTCAGGCGGGCAGCGTCAGGCATCAATATTAAATTCATTTTTCTGTTTCCTTTTTCAGCACAATCTTTTGTGGAGGGGAGCTGAGTTGTTTAAGGCCCAGCGGCTCTACTGACTTGCTGACTTCACTCATTTTGCTTCGAAACATGAGCTCACTTTTCACGTTGATGTACTCCCACTTCAGCTCTTTAATTTCTTTGCCTAGTTTGTTAATGCGCCGGATCTTTTTTTCAGCGAGGTGACTGTTGGCGATATAGATTAAAGCCAGGAGGGAAAGGAAACCGATAAAGGGCATGTTTTGCACCAACGCTCTGTAGTTGATGCGCAAACGCCATTCTTTACGTTGCTCCGGGGGAAGGGTATTTACTTCAGCCGGACTTTCCTGGATTGTATCTATATCTTCTTCCTGCAACACGCTCTATGCCTTTTTAAAAATTGACAATATAAACCTGAACGCAACTCAAAACGGGTGTGTATAGGATAGGGTAGGATGTGGTGGGCGGTTTATAGCCGCGTCACGCTTGTTTTTCGGCCACCCGCAGTTTTGCACTTCTGGATCTTCCATTAAGTTTCAATTCTGCATCACTGGCGGTAACCGGTTTTTTTGTGATTAATCTGAACAATTTAGGGGGTGTTTCTTTTGCAAACGGATCTTCCGGTGCTTCTTCAAAACTTCCAGTCTTCATAAAATTTTTCACCATCCTGTCTTCCAGCGAGTGGAAGGTGATGACGGCGAGTCGTCCTCCTGGTTTCAGCACATTGGCAGCTTGTTCCAGTAAATCTTTCAGAGCGCCCAGTTCATCATTAACGGCTATACGCAAAGCCTGGAAAACCTGTGCCAGGTACTTTTGCGGGTTACCTTTTACGATGGGCTGGATCACGGATTTGAATTCTGTGATGGTGCGCATGGGGTGTGTTTTGCGCTGCTTTACAATTGTTTGGGCGAGGGTTTTCGCGTTGGTTACTTCTCCGTATTCCTGGAAAATCAGTTGTAACCTTGCTTCTCCCCATGTAGCCAGCAATTGGGCGGCAGTAAATTCTGTTCTTGTATCCATCCGCATATCCAGGTCGCCATCAAAGCGGATACTGAATCCTCTTTCTGCTGTATCGAACTGGTGCGATGAAACGCCCAGATCCGCCAGCACGCCGTCTACCTGGTCTGCTTTATGTAATTTCAGAAAGCGTTGCAGATGACGGAAGTTTTGTTGTACAAAAGTGACACGTTCGTCTATAATCCTGTTTCGGTAAGCATCTTCATCCTGATCAAACACTATCAGCCGTCCTTTTTCACCCAGTTTCTCCAGTATGGCTCTCGAATGTCCTCCGCCTCCAAACGTAGCGTCTACATAGATCCCATCGGGATTTATCTGTAACAGCTCCGTCGTTTCCTGCAGCAGAACGGGTAAATGATATTGTTGTTCGCCCATATGCTCCCCTCTTTAAATTGATATGTTGTTATCTCCTCCTCCCATTACCTGTTGTGCCAGATCACTGAACGCCCCTGGTGAGAAATTTTCAAAGAACTCCTGGTATTTACCTTTATCCCAGATCTCGATTTTATTGGATGCTGCTGCCAGCACAATATCTTTTTCCAGATTGGCGTACGACAGCAGGTTTTTCGGTACCAGCAGTCTTCCTGCACTGTCTAACTCCAGAATAGTGGCCCCGTTTAAGAAGTACCGCCTGAATTCCCTTACTTTTGGATCAAAGTCATTCAACTTGCTGATACGCTCGAAAATAGGCTGCCATTCGTTCATGGGATACAGGGACAAGCATTTTTCAAACCCTCGGTTAATCACAAACTGTCCTCCGGCCCCGTCTGTTAACTGCTTTTTAAACCCGGCAGGTAACAGAAAGCGTCCTTTTGCGTCCAGCGTCGATTCATATTCACCGAGAAATCCTGTCATACCATGGGGCAAAGTCCTTGAAAATCCTTTTTCAACACAAAATAACACTTTTTCCCACTTTTTAACGAAAAAATACTTTATAAATTTTTTCCACAGATGCAAGCGCCTGCATCATAGCCCTTTTGCTACCATTTATGCACCTTTATGGTGTATTAAACAATAATACGTGTGAATAACGTGTGAATAAGTGTTAATTTCATGTTCATATCTTGCAGATGCCCACGGAGTGAGACATTCCCGAATGGGATAGCGGGTGGGAAAATGGTACGGAGAAATGCTTATGCGTGGAATTTTTTTATAATATGAGGCTTTTTCTGCCGCTTTTTGTCTCTTAAAATCCAATTTTCCACATCCGGGTGGGAAAAATGTCAGCAACCCCGGCGGTGGTGGAAAACTCCCCTTTCGGCGATTTAATTCCCTCTTTTGCAAAATTTTAACAGCAATCAAAATCTCTCTGCCTTACATTTACATTTAATTCTTAATTTTGCCACTCTTTTATGCGGAAATTTTTATTGTACATCAGTGTTCTTGCGGTTGTCGTATCTACCTCCTGTAACAACCAGTTACGGAGAATAGAAAAAAGCAACAACTTTGAAAAGAAGTTGGACTACGCAAATCAGCTGTTCCAGAAGAAAAAATACAATACGGCAATAACACTCTATACCGACCTGGTTCAGGTATATAAGGGAACAGAGAAGTTTGAGCCCATGTATTACAATTTCGCATATTGCTCTTACTATGTTAAGGACTACGTTCAGGCAGCTTTCCAGTTCAAAAATTACCTGGACCTGTTCCCGAACAGCCCCAGAGCGGTAGAAATAGATTATATGCAGGCATATTGCTACTATAAGCAGTCGCCAAAGGTATCACTGGATCAAACCAATACCATGAAGGCCATTGCTGCTATGCAAACCTTCATTAACAACTACCCTACGGCAGATAAAGTGTCGGAAGCCAACCTGGTAATCGAGTTGTGCAGACGCAAGCTGGAAAAGAAAGAGTTCTCCAGCGCAGAATTATATTATAACCTGGGCTTCTTCAAAGCCGCTGGTATTGCCTTCAAAAACCTGATGCGCAACTACCCCGACTCTGACAAAAGCGACAGTTACAAAGTAATGGCCATCAGATCTTACTATAATTATGCTAAAAACAGTATCCCGGAGAGACAAAAGGAGCGCTACGCAACGGTTCTCGACGAATACCTGGACTTCGCGGATCACTACCCGAACAGCAAATTAAAGCCAGATGCCGAAAAATTTTATACCTTAGCACAAAACAACATAAAAACACTGGATAATGAGCAAATTAAAGCGAAGTCTAACCAGTAGCCTTAATCCCTGGGTAGAAACCAAAAACACTACCGACATTAAGAACAGAACTGGTAATTTATATGAGTCTATTGCCGTAATAGCCAAACGCGCCAATCAGATCAATATTTCCGTGAAAGAGGAGCTCCATTCCAAACTGGAAGAGTTTGCCAGTCATACTGACAACCTCGAAGAAGTGCACGAGAACAAGGAGCAGATTGAGATTTCCCGTTTTTATGAAAGACTGGCAAATCCGGCAATCCAGGCTACACAGGAGTTCCTGGACAGCAAAATTTATTTCCGCAAGAACGACGACGATTTGTTTAGCTAATCCGCCACACATTATTTTGTGAGGTGCGTGATTGCGAAAAATAAAAATATTAATTTCATGGCGGCAGAATGATTTCTGCCGCTTTTGTTTTTATATATGTCCATGGACGCTATCAAAATGCTACAAGGAAAAAAGATCCTGCTCGGAGTGAGCGGCAGCATCGCTGCCTATAAGGCCGCTACCCTCATACGCCTGCTGGTAAAGGAAGGAGCTGAAGTGAAAGTGGTTATGACCACCGCCGCCGCCGGCTTTATTACCCCCCTCACCCTGGCTACCCTCTCTAAAAATGAGGTTCCCCTCAATATCAGTGACCACAACAGCTGGAATAATCATGTGATGCTGGGCCGCTGGGCAGATGTAATGCTCATCGCTCCCGCTTCAGCCAATACCCTCGCCAAAATGGCCCTGGGGTTGTGCGACAACCTCCTGCTGGCCGTATACCTCTCCGCCACCTGCCCTGTACTCTTTGCCCCGGCAATGGATGAAGACATGTGGCATCATCCGGCCACCCGCAGCAATGTGGATAAACTCATCTCCTTTGGTCATCAGCAGATCCCCGTAGAATCCGGGGAGCTGGCAAGTGGCCTCTTCGGGGAAGGCCGCATGGCAGAACCAGAACAGATTTTGACCTTTCTGCAACAGCATTTTCAGCAGAAAAACGGAAAAAAGGCACTGAACGGCACCACTGCCATCGTTACAGCCGGTCCTACGATCGAACATATTGACCCGGTTCGCTACATCAGCAACCACTCCAGCGGCAAAATGGGAATTGCCATTGCGGAGGCCCTGGCAGATGCCGGCGCCAATGTACAGCTGGTACTCGGCCCCACTTCGCAGAAAACAACCCATCCGGGTATCACCGTCACCCATGTGCAAACCGCCCAGGAAATGTTTGATGCCGTAACCACCCGCTACCCCGCCGCCGGGATAGTAGTGGCCGCTGCCGCCGTAGCTGATTACCGCCCGGCAAATGTGGCCGACAAAAAGATCAAAAAAGGGGAAGCACAGTTACATATCGATCTCGAAAAAACACCTGATATACTCCGCTCACTGGGCGATAACAAAGGTCCGCAGCAACTGCTGGTAGGATTCTCCCTGGAAACAAACAACGAAAAAGAATATGCGCTGAAAAAACTGCGCGACAAAAACCTGGACCTGATCGTGATGAATTCACTGGCAGATACAGGTGCAGGCTTTAACTATGATACCAATAAAGTAACCCTGTTTGACAAAAACGGGAATGAACGCAGTTTCCCTCTCAAATCCAAACAGGCCGTGGCCCAGGATATTGTTTCCGCTATAATCGAATTGCAACATGCATAATCGTTTCCCGTTGTTCCTGCTGCTTGCAGGCGCCTTCTTACTATTCTGCTCCCCCGCTGTGAAAGCCCAGGAAATAAGGGCCAACGTATCTGTCGTTGCCCAACAGATACAGGGAGTGGACAAGAAAATATTTACTACCCTGCAGAATTCCATCCGGGATTTCCTTAATAACCGGCATTGGGCAAATGATGCCTTTACACCGGCAGAACGGATAGAATGTAACTTTTTGCTGAATATCACCGGTACTTCCGGGAACGACAGCTATAAGGCATCCCTGACCATACAGGCCACCAGACCCGTATACAACGCCAGTTATGTAACCAGCCTGCTCAATATCCAGGATCCCAACGTAGTGTTCCGGTATGTGGAATTTCAACAGCTGGAATTCAGCGATACCAGGGTGGTGGGAAATGATCCGCTGAACTCCAACTTAACCGCTATCCTGGCCTATTACGTTAATATCATCCTGGGCCTCGATTATGATTCCTTTTCCCCACGGGGCGGAGATGTATATTTTAAGAAAGCGCTTAATATTGTAAATAATGCGCCGGATGGGAAAGAAATTTCCGGTTGGAAGGCTTTTGAAGGAAACCGTAACCGCTACTGGTTACAGGATAATCTTCTCAATGCAAAATTCCTCCGGTTTCATGATGTGATGTACCAGTATCACCGGCAGGGACTGGACCTGATGTATGATGATGTAATCAAAGGCCGTGCAGCCATCCTGAACTGCCTGAACATGCTTTATGCCATCCACCAGGACATCCCCAATTCCATGCTGATGCAAACTTTTTTCCTTTCCAAAGGAGAGGAGTTATTGAAAATATTCTCCCGTGCCACGCCACAGGAGAAAAGCCGTGCAGCGGAATTGCTTTCGCAGATGGATGTACCCAATGCGCAGAAGTATCAACAGATGAAGTAACAGCTATGATGAATATGATGATGAAATACGCCTCCCTGGCTTTGTTAGCGGTATTTTTGGTCGCCTGTGCCAACAGTGACCAGGTGCCGCGTAAATATATTTCAAAGGAACGTATGACAGGTATCCTGGTAGATATGTCTATTGCAGATGCCTACAGCAATGAACAACAAATGCAGGTTACTTATACGCCCAACTTTGATTCCCTCAGACAGGAGAAAGTAAAGATCTATTACAAACAGATACTGGACCTGCATAAAGTAACCGTTAAGGAATTTATGGAAAGCTACCGGTATTATGAAAGTCATCCCAACAGGCTGAAGGAAGTTTTTCAAATGGTACAAACAGATATTGCTTCCAGGAAACAGCGGTTGCCCAATCCGATTGATGAAAATGCGCCGCTCCGGTTTCGTATGAAAAGCATTTTCCCTTATGCAGACAGCGTGCTATTGCTGCCGAAGACCGATACAACCCGGCCTTTTATCAAGCGGCAGCCCTAATCTATAAAACACCAAAACATGAACAAAGTAGTAGCAAATGCCGACGAAGCCATACAAGATATCCGGGATGGAGCGGTACTGATGCTGGGAGGGTTTGGTTTGTGTGGAATTCCGGAGAATTGTATTACCGCCCTGGTAAAAAAAGGGGTGAAAGATCTTACCTGTATTTCCAATAATGCAGGCGTAGATGATTTTGGTCTTGGCCTGTTGCTCAAAACCAGGCAGATCAGAAAAATGATGTCTTCCTACGTAGGTGAAAATGCAGAATTTGAAAGACAGCTGCTGGCTGGAGAACTGGAAGTAGACCTCATTCCCCAGGGAACGCTGGCCACACGCATCCAGATGGCAGGCATGGGCATTCCTGCTTTTTTTACACCAGCCGGTTATGGAACAGAGATCGCTGAAGGAAAAGAAGTGCGGGTGTTTGACGGCAAGCCTCACCTGATGGAACTGGCACTGCACGCCGATTACGCCATCGTAAAAGCGTGGAAGGGAGATACACTGGGCAACCTCGTATTCCGTAAAACCACCCGGAATTTCAGTACCTCAATGGCCCGGGCAGGACAAATCACCATTGCTGAAGTAGAGGAACTGGTGCAACCCGGAGAGCTGGAACCCGACCAGATACATGTGCCGGGTATTTATGTGCGCCGCATTTTCAAAGGTGGCAACTATGAAAAAAGGATCGAACGCAGAACGGTAAAGATCTAGTTCATCCAATTCTCCACTTTTCAAATCTGATATTTTATGCCTCTCGATAAATATGGTATTGCCAAAAGAATTGCGCAGGAACTGCAGGATGGTATGTATGTAAACCTCGGTATTGGTATTCCTACGCTGGTATCTAATTACATCCCTGCCGGAATATCTATTATGCTGCAGTCTGAAAACGGGATACTCGGTATGGGACCGTATCCTGCTGCGGAAGATATTGATGCTGACCTGATCAATGCAGGAAAGGAAACCGTTACCCTGCTGCCCGGTGGCAGCTTCTTTGATTCCGCAGAAAGCTTTGGTATGATCCGCGCCGGTAAGGTAGATCTTACGGTATTGGGTGCAATGGAAGTATCCGATACCGGTGATATCGCCAACTGGAAAATTCCCGGTAAAATGGTGAAAGGCATGGGTGGCGCAATGGACCTGGTAGCTTCTGCAAGGAACATCATTGTGGCCATGATGCATACCAATCCCAAAGGAGAAAGTAAATTATTGCCGGCATGTACATTACCACTTACCGGCGTTAACTGTGTAAAGAAAATTGTTACGGAACTCGCTGTGCTGGATGTAACGCCCGAAGGATTTAAGCTCCTCGAACGTGCGCCTGGTGTTACGGTAGAAGAAATCCGCGCTAAAACTGCCGGGAAACTGATCATTGAAGGTGATATTCCGGAGATGAATATTTAACAGCAACATTCGTATATACGTCACCGTGCCCTGCTTTCCCGGAAGCAGGGCATTTTTATTTTTTGGTAAAAAAGTCGTTTTTATAATATGTAATTAATTTAAATATTTATAATTTAGCATGCTTAAGTTGTTAATCTCGTTTATTCCTAACCTATAATAGTCACTATGAAAAGGATTTTTACATCCGCATTATTATTGTCATGCTGTGCACTTTCCACGCAGGCACAGGACCTGGCCGGATTCCGGACCAGTAACTACGCAGGCGTAACCAGCGTATTTTCCAACCCCGCCAACATCGCCGACAGCCGTTACCGCTGGGATGTTAATCTCGTGGGTGTAAACGCAGGCGTTTCCAACAACCAGCTGAAGTACAAACTGGGAGATGTAGGCTCCGCATTTGGAGAGGACACTATCAAGAGCCAGTTGTTTGGCCAGGGTAAGGGCCTTACCAAAGCATTGGTGAACCTTGCAGTGTATACTCCCTCCGTTATGTTCAACGTGGGGAAGTTTTCTTTTGCCGTTACCACCCGTGCGCGCGTAGTGGCCAATGTAACTGATCTGGACGGCCGGCTCGCCGATAAGATCATGAATGACCTGTCTGCAACCGACAACCTGCCTTACAATATTGCTTCCAACAGCAATATGCGGGTTAGTGTGAATGCCTGGTCGGAGTATGGCGTATCTGTGGCCCGTGAAGTGATTACCGTGGGTCCTCATTTCCTGAAAGCCGGTGTAACCCTGAAATACCTGGCCGGTTCCATGAACGGCACCATAAACATCGATAAGCTGCATGCCACTATGGATGTGGATGAAGGTCAGCAGGAGGCTTTTCTTACCAATGCTTCCGGTAAAGTAGGCATGAATTTCTCCGGGATGAACCTTTCCGATTTTAAAGCGGAAGATGCTTCCAAAATGGTGGGACACGGCATTGGTGCAGAGTTGGGCGTGGTATATGAATACCGCCCTGCCAGCGAAAATGTTTCCGGAAAAGGAAGCAACAAGTATAAATTCCGCTTGGGCCTATCCCTCATGGATGCAGGCAAAATCAAATACGAACGTGATGTAACACGTAGTGGTGCATTTACCATTGGAATACCGGCTAATCAACAGTTTTCACTGCAAAATCTGCAGGATGTAAAGCTGGATAATTACAAAACAGAATTAGGTAAGTATCCGCAATACTTCACACCGGCAGCAGATAATAACAATGCTGATTACTCGGTGAGCCTGCCAACTACCTTACAACTGGATGGCGACTATCACATCCATCATGCGTTTTACGTAAACGCAAACATACAGCTGGCTTTAACAAGCGGCGACAAAAAACCTTACAACACCCAGTATTACAGTGGCTTCAGTATCACTCCGCGTTACGATGGCCGTATATTCGGCTTCTTCCTGCCGGTAAGCTACAACCAGTTATCCAAACTGAATGCAGGCGCCAGCTTCCGTGTAGGTCCGCTGTATCTTGGTTCAGGCAGTGTACTCAGTGCATTACTGGGATCTTCTCATCAGCTGGATGGCTTTGTGGGTGTCCGTTTTGGAGGATTGCAACGGCATAAATAATACTTAACCTCTATAGGGATTTAGATATTTTGTTTTTGGAATACATACTTCCATGAAACAAAATGTCTAAATCTCTAAATTTATAAATCCCTAAATAATTGGTACCTTTCAACTTGCTAAAATAGTTCGAGGTGCAAGTTGGATTTCTTTGTTATAACGGTAAATATATTCCTGCGGCTGACCCGATTTTTACGGCAGATAATCGATCTTTCAGATACGGGGATGGCTTTTTTGAAACCCTGAAAGTATACCAGGGACAAGTATTGCTGGCTGACCTGCACTTTGAACGGATGCTTGCCAGTTTACACCTGCTGCATTTTGATATCCCCACACATTTTACCAAAGCATATTTTGTTAAGCAGATACTGGAACTCTGCAGTAAGAATAACGTATCCCAGATGGCCCGTGTTCGCCTGGCTATCTTCCGGTCGGATGGTGGTTTGTATGATCCGATCAATAACTTACCGAACTACATTATCCAATGCTGGGAATTAAGCAGAACCATATTGGAGTTAAATAACAGCGGGCTGGTAACAGATATCTTCCCCGATGTAAAAAAAAGCTGTGATAAATTATCCGCTATTAAATCAAACAACTGCCTGCCCTATGTGATGGCAGCAATGTATGCCAAGCAGCACCGGCTGAATGAAGCTATTTTACTCAATCCTTATGGAAGAGTGGCCGATAGCACCATTGCTAATGTATTTATTGTACGGGATAAAGTGCTTTATACACCGCCATTGTCTGAAGGTGGCGTGTGTGGCGTAATGCGCAAGTATTTGCTGAAAACAGAACTGCCATTCAAAATAGAAGAAAAGCCACTGAATATAGAAGACCTCGAAAATGCGGATGAAATATTTTTAACCAATGCCATCTATGGTATCCGTTGGGTAGGCCTTTTCCGCGACAGCAGCTATGGAAACGCCACCGCCGCTATTTTACACGAGGTATTACATGAAAGCATGTTGTAAAAATCACCTGCTGAGATGGAACAAACAATCAGTTTATGCTGGTTTCGCCGCGATCTCCGGCTTGACGACCAGGCCGCTTTCTATTATGCGCTACGTGCCGGTAACCCGGTAGTGCCGGTATTTGTTTTTGATACACATATCCTCAACGACCTGGAAGATAAACAGGACCGCAGGCTTACCTTTATTCATGAAGTGGTGGAAGACATGCAGACACAACTGCAGCAACTGGGTTCCTCAATGGATATTTTTTATGGTACACCGGAAGCCGCTTTCACACACTGGATCAGTAAATACAAGGTAGCTGATGTATATACCAATCATGATTATGAACCTTATGCGAAAAGCAGGGATGCTGCAATAGCAAAGCAACTCAGCGAACACGGGATTTCTTTTCATAGTTACAAAGACCAGGTAATATTGGAAAAAAATGAAGTGCTGAAAGATAACGGTGAACCATATACGATATTTACACCTTACAGCAGGAAATGGTATGATACCCTCACCTTTTTTCATATGAAACCTTATCCCTGCAAAAAATATTATCAGCATCTCTTTAAACAACCACCTGTAAAAATCCCTTCCTTAAAGGAGATGGGATTTATCACCGCAGAAAAGCATTTTCCCGCAAAGAACCTGGACGAAACACTGGTTAAACATTACGATGAAACCCGCGATTTTCCTGCTATAAACGGCACCTCAAAATCAGGCATCCATCTGCGCTTTGGTACGGTAAGCATTCGCGCATTAATGCAGCAGGCGATGCAGCTCAATGCTACCTTTGCAAAGGAATTGATCTGGCGGGAGTTTTACCAGATGATCCTCTGGCACTTTCCTCATGTGGCAGGAAATTCTTTTAAGAAAGAATATGATAAAATAGTTTGGCGTAATAATGAAGAAGAGTTTGAAAGATGGTGTAATGGCCAAACAGGTTACCCGATAGTAGATGCCGGCATGCGGGAACTGAACACCACCGGCTTTATGCACAACCGTGTTCGCATGATTGCCGCCAGTTTTTTAACCAAACATTTACTGATCGACTGGCGCTGGGGAGAAGCTTATTTTGCAGCTAAACTGTTGGATTATGATCTTGCTGCGAATAACGGTGGCTGGCAATGGGCAGCAGGTTCGGGGTGCGATGCTGCACCTTATTTCCGGGTGTTTAATCCCACGCTGCAAACGCAGAAGTTTGATAAAGACCTGAAGTATATCCGCAAATGGGTGCCGGAATTTGAAGGATTTGAGTATGTGAAGCCGATTGTATCGCATGAGGAAGCGCGTAAGCGTGCATTGGAAGTATATGGAAAAGCGCTGAAGAAATAGCATAAAAAAAGCAGTGAAGACAACATCTTCACTGCTTTTTTTATGACTGCAAAATTTAGTGGTTAAACACTTCTTTCAACTTAACGTCCAGCGCTTCATGTTCTTCCCCGCCGCCACCATAGCGTGCTACAATTACTCCTTTCGGATCAATCAGTATCTGGGTGGGTAACGAATGAATGCCGAAGTGTTCGCTGATATCTTCCGGGTTAGGCTCATTCTTCATGCGCTTATTCATGTCCAGTCCGCGCAGCACATGTTTCCACACACCAATACCATCTTTTTCCACTGCTTTTTTCCAGGCGTCATGATTGCGGTCATCGTCAGATACACTGATCACTTCAAAGCCTTTATCCTTGTATTGTTTGTATAGTTCCAGCAGATGTGGATTACCCGCACGGCAAGGCACACACCAGCTGGCCCAGAAATCTACCAACACGTATTTTCCTTTGAAGTCCGATAAACTGAGTGGCTGGCCATTGATGTCTGCTTTGCTGAAATTAAAAGCAACGCTGCCCGGGGAGCCCTGTTCCAGTTTTTTAATCTCCTGGGCTATGTCCAAACCATCTTTACTTTGTTGTAAAGCGGGGCTTAAACTGTTGTAATAGTATTTGGCAGAATCCAGTGTCATGCTGCCTATTTGAAAGCGCATGAGATAAACACTCAGGAAAGAATTATGATGTTCACGGATAAATTTCCTTGACAACTGGTTGTTTGCATTAAAGTAAGGCGCCAGTTGCTCGCGGATAGCACCGGCTTTGTCGTGATCTTTTTCATTGCGTAATGCTTCCAGTAATGGCTGGTATTTCACGGTAGCCATTTCTCTTTCCTTTTCCAGCTGTACATTTTCATCATTGCTTGCGGAGCCTTTCAGTACGGTGGTGCTGAGGTCGCCGTTTGTGATAGTGATGGTCATGGCAGCGGGTTCCAGGAACAGGTATGCCTGCTCTTTTTTGTTGCCGGTCATGTTTTTGACCAGTGCCGCGGAAAATACGCCGGGGGCGGGTTGCGATAATGTACCTGTAAAGTTGAATCTGCCATTTTTAACTTCGGCACTGTCTGTAATATATTTTGCACCATTGCTATACTGCAGGTAGTATTTCGCAGGCGCATTGCCGGTAACGGTACCGGCTATACTGAATTTCTGTTGTGCCGTTACCAGCTGACTGAATGCTAACGGTAATGACAGTACGCAAATTATTCTTTTCATCATGTTATTGTTCGTTTTGTGTAAGATTAGGATTGAGGATGATTTCTTCTTGCGGGATGCGCAGTAATATCTTCGGGCTGGTAGCGGCGATGGTCATAGTACCACTGCTGGCAGAGGTGTAGTTGCGTACCATCGGTAAACCGTTTCTGAAATAGTCGAACCCGGTATGTCCTTCGAAAGCAAGTTCCAGGCGGCGTTGCAGCAGTATCTCATCAAACAGCGCCTGTCCGGAAAGGTCTACTGAGGCAAGTCCTGCGCGGTTTCGGATGATATTCAGATCGGCCAGTGCAAGATCCTTTTTACCGAGCTTGGCATTGGCTTCTGCACGGTTCAGGTATACTTCTGCAAGACGGATATACCGGAACGGCGATTTGCTGTAGATGGCTGAGTACAGGTACATATATTTAGCCGTGGCAATACTGTCGTTGGGAAAGCCGGGCGTTACATTTACTTTGTAGTGCGACGTGCGCAGATCTGTTTGGGCAATCCGGCTCAACAAATCGGGAGAAGGCCGGTAGTAACCGCCGGTGTAATTGATCTGTGGCGGATAGGCATATTGCTGGCTGATAGAAGCACTGCCATAATCCACATTGCCCGCAAAGATATCTTCCTTATTGGCGGTATTGCTGCTGTTGTAGTAAGCCCGGTAAGCATTGTCAGTGAGCAATGCATATTTGTTACTGCTAATCACCTGGTCCGCATAGCTCACTGCCTTCTGATTAAATGCTGCATCCGGTTGCTGGAGAGTACCACCCATATAGAGATACACCCGCGATAACAAAGCGGCGGCGCTCATTTTTCCGGCAAAGCTGTTGGACTTCTCCTGGCTGAACAGCGACATGGCTGTTTCGAGATCTGAAATGATTTGCCCGTATACCGCTTTGACGCTGGCGCGCGCCGGCTTATAATCGGTGCCGTTGGCGGCGGTGGTAATAAGCATTACACCTGGCGATCCTGCTGCATCCTGGTAGTAAGGCTTTGCATAAAAGCGCACCAGGTTAAAGTATACGAACGCTCTCACAAACAGCGCTTCTGCTTTCGCCTGCAATACCGCCGGGCGCTGTTCATCTTTAGGTACATTATCCAGTAGTTTGTTGGCATGCAGAATAGTAAAGTAACTTCCTCTCCATAAGTAGTAAGTCCAGCTATGATCTTTGTCAGGAGAGTTAGTATAATCAAACGCATCCGAGTAGCGGTTAGGTCCCAGATCGAGCGAACGGATATTGTTACCGTGTGTTTCCGAAAGGAACATAGTAATATCACCGTATCCAAAGCTGCTGCTTTCCATAGCAACACCGGTGGTGATCATGGGATACAAACCCAGTGCGGCCTGTGAAAACCCTTCCGGGGTGCTGAACTGGGCATCTTCGTTGGTAACGTTGTGCGGACGTAGTTCATCCAGTTGTTTGTTGCAGGCGCTTAACGAAATAAGGCTGATAGCGGCTATTATAATTGTACGCGTCATTTTCAAGTAGTTTAGAATGTAACATTAAGACCGGCAGTAATGCGCCGTGGATTAGCATTTCCGATACCTACACCTCCATAGGCAGTAGAGGTACCGATGGATGCGCCTTCGGGATCTGCCCCTACATAGTCTTTATGTTTGATAACAAAAACATTGTCCATACTAACGAATACGCCTGCACGCTGTGCGCGGATCTTTGTCAGTGTTTTTTGAGCAAGATCATATCCGATCCTGATGTTGCGCATACGGATATGGCTGGCGTTACCGTAGATAAGTGATGAGCGGCTGTCAAATGCCCGCCAGGTATCCATTTTACTACTGTATACATCAGGGTAGTTGGCATTTTTATCGCCGGGTTGCTGCCATACTTTCTGGCTGGATTGCCAGTTCACATTATTCCTTCCGAGGAAAGGAGCAGCGGGTGATTGAAAGTTATTAATGAGACTCATAGCGGTATAATTACCCACCTGGAACCACATCTCTGCACTCAGGGAAAATTGCTTGTAGGTAAAAGTATTGGTGAAACCTCCAAAGAATTTTGGTGTGGCGGAGCCCACAGTCTGGTAATTGCGGATATCCGACATGGCGCCAATGCCTTCTGTTACCTGCTTCTTTCCGGAAGCATCATAGTTTTCAAACAGCGGTGCGCCGTTATCAGGGTTTACACCTACATAACGGATTGCTTTAATTACATTCAGGTCTTCTCCTTCATAGCGGTAATAGGCGCGGTTGTAGTTGTCGAGAAGAGAATCGCCGTATAATTTCTGTATCGTGTTTTTATTAAAGCTTACGTTGAGATTGGTGGTCCAGCTGAAGTTCCGCGCGTCTATATTCCGGGTATTCAGCATAAGTTCCAGTCCTTTGTTCAATACTTCTCCTACATTCTGGTATTGCTGGAAAGAGCCTTGTGCAGAACCAACAAACACCTGTTGCAGCAGGTTTTTACTAAGTTTTGAATAGAAGTCGGCGGAAAGCTCTATACGTTTCCATAGGCTGACATCTATTCCCGCTGTATTGTTAACGGTAGTTTCCCAGCTGATGTCGGGGTTTTCCAGCTGTGTAATAGCAGAGCCTATGTTGTTAATGTTATCGTAGGTATAATTGGAGGTGGCGGCATAAAGGGTTTGGTTCAGGTATCCATCGCCTACATCCCTTCCGGAAGTTCCGTGCACTACTCTCAGCTTCAGCAGGTCTATTGCTTTCACATCTGCCAGGAAAGCTTCTTTGTTGATCAGCCATCCGGCACTTACAGCATAAAAAGTACCGTATCTTTTGTTGCGGCCAAAGTTGGTGAATGCATCGGTACGAAGAGAAGCTGCCGCATAATACTTAGTGAGGTAGTTATAATTTAATTCACTGAAGGCAGAAAAACTGGCTCTTTCAGTATAGGCGCCGCTGGGCCGGTAGGGGGTATTATAAGCCACGCTGATGGCGCTGCCAAAGTTTTTGGCTGCACCCATATTTCTTTCGCCTGGCAGCAGGTTGTACATATCTGTACTGTTGGTTTCATTGGTACGCTTTGCCCATTCTGTTCCTGCCAGGAAATTGAGGCTGTGCTGCCCAAATTGTTTGGAAGCATTCAGCGTATTGGTGGAGGTAAAGTTAAAGAACCTGGTATCTGCGATGGTGAGCGTTCCGTTGGGAGTAACGGCGCCTGGTGCAAACAGGTAAGGATAACCACCGTATTTCCCGGAGAAGCTACGGGGATCCAGGTAGGAGTTCCGGTGGGTGTTGATATAGTCGATGGTATTGGTAGTTTTAAGGCTTAACCAGGGCAGTACGCGGTAATTGAGCCATATGGTACCGGTGAAGTGCTGGTTGTCTATAATGGCGGTATTATTGAATTTCTTTTCGGCTAAGAAGTTCTGCGACCAGGTGGTATAAGGAACACCGAAATTATTGGATTGCCTCACGGGGATACTGTCGGCCAGCGTACCATCCGCATTGTAAGGCGTAACAAAAGGCTGGGTCATATAAAGCGCCGGCACTCCATTGCGGGAAATGGTTTTATCGATAATAGCGCTGGTATTCAATCCGCCGGAAACTTTTTTGGAGAAGTTCTGCACAAGGTTCAGCCGCAGGTTACGACGGTCGAAGGTATTACCAACGTTAATACCTTTTTCCTTGTACCAGTCGATGCCTGCATACACCATTGTTTTATCGTTGCCGCTGTTAAGTCCCAGGCTGATATCAGAGAAATTACCGTCATCGAACATCGCTTTTTCCCAGTCGAAGTTCTTTGATTTATCTTCATCTGTATAAATCCTTCTTTGCTGAATAAAATCTGCTGCAGTAGGAAACTGTTGCTGGAGGGAAGGTGTTTCTTCCCATCTGCGTTGCATCACTTTATCCATCAGCGCAATATTTTCTGTTGTGTTCATCATGCGGATGGCGCGGTTCTGTTTAATAACGCCGTAGCGGGTATCCAGCGTTACGTGCACGCCACTGTTGGCGGCGGCTCTTTTGGTGGTTACCACAATTACTCCCTGCGCAGCGCGTGAACCATAGATAGCAGTAGAGGCGGCATCTTTGAGGATAGTAACGCTTTCCACATCAGCGGGATTCACTACATCCTGTAAATTCTGTGAGTTGGAAATTACGCCGTCAATTACGATAAGCGGTCCGAAGTAAGCGCTGGTACCGGATGGGAGCGACGACTCTCCACGCAGCAGTACCTGTCCTCTTGCACCGGCGTCGGCACTAGGCTCCACGATATACATGCCGGTAGTTTTTGCTTTCAGCATAGAGAGGATATTGGAAGAAGAAACAGAGCTGCGCAACTGGTCGCCCGAAACTTTTTGTACAGCGCCGGTTAGTTCAGCAGCCTGTTTACTGGTGTATCCCATTACTACAACGCCACCAAGACTGGTAGCATCTTCTTCCATCGCAATATGATTTTCTGTACCGGATATTACCTGTGTTTTCTGGCGGTAGCCAATGCTGCTGATCAGCAGCGGGTGACCTTCCTCGGCGTTAACCGCAAACATGCCGTTGGCATCTGTAACAGTGCCTTTGCCGGTAATAATATCCCGCACGGTGGTGCCGGGCAGCGGCTGTCCCTTACGGTCTGTTACCCTTCCTCTTATTGCGGGCACCACGGCCTTCGTAACACCGGTTTGATTATAAGGCATTACTACCCCGATCATATTACCACTTACCCGGAACTTAAGGCTGGAAGCATCTTCCAGCTCTGCCAGCACTTCGCGGATACTCCTGGCTTTTGTGGCCAGGGTAATACGCCGGATTGGTAAGGTGGCAGCGTCGTAAAAGAACTTTACCTGGTAGGTGCTTTCAATTTTTTTGAAGGCGGCAGACATGGTTACATCCCGGAACCCTATTGATTTTCTTTGCTGCCCATATGATAGCATACAGGTCATCAGCATTAACAACACCAAAAGAGGGAACTGCCATTTTACCGCAGTGCTTAACGGCGCACGCAGGCGCGCATAATTAAAAGTCATGCATCAGATTTTTTAATGATGGTTGATATGGTCACCACAGGCGCCGGCAGCCTGCGTGTGATCCCGGTTTAGCGATTTTGGTGGAAACGCTTTGTGATTAAAATTGAATCAGCACTTTGTCCGGTTGTATTTGAAAACTACATCCGGCTGTAAAACAAAAGATGTTCAATACTTTTTCCAGTTTATCGTTGTCGAAGGCCCCGGAGAACCGTTTGGCATTTAATGAATTTCCGTTTACCTGGAAGGGTATTCCATACCAGTTTTCCAGTTCACGTATTACTTCAAAAGCGCTGGCATTGTTAAACACTAGTTTTCCTGATTTCCAGGTACGTAGTGCAACCGTATCAAATGATGCCCTGCTCATTTTCCGGGTAGACTCATTCCACCGCGCCTGTTCACCCGGCGCCAGTGTGAGCGGATCTGTTTTGCCTGATTGTTCACTCACTTTTACTTTTCCGCTGAGCAGTGAAACGGTGGACTGTGGCTCATACGGATAAGATTTTATTAAGAAGGAAGTACCCAGTACAGTAGTTTGTATTTGTTTGCTGGTTACCATAAACGGATCATCCGAATTTGTTTTTACATCAAACAGTGCGGCGCCTTTTACCAGTTCCACATGCCGGTGTTTATTGCTATAATCGGAAGGAATCCTAATGGTAGTGTTAGCGTTCAGAATCACTGAAGATCCATCCGGTAATGTCAGCAATTTGCGTTGTCCCCATTCACTGGAGTATACCAGGAAGGTGTTGGGAGCTGTTGCCGGTTTCTGTGGTTTTAACCGGGGCCATAACAGCGTGATGCCTCCCAGGAGCAGGAGTACTGCTGCGGCACGCCAGGCCACCTGCCGCCAGTTGATCCGTCGGATACGTACCGGCTGAGTGGCTTTAACAGCCTGTTGCAGCCTGTTTAGCTGCATTGTTCTGTCTTTTTCTGCCTCAGCGGTATTAATGTTATAATACAATGTTATTGCCGCTGCCACCTTATCCTTTATTTCAGGATGCAGCAGGATATAGCTTTCCCATTTAGCAATAGCCGTATCATTGTTTCGCCGGATATATTGCAGAAAGGTGTCGTCGAGCAGCAGGTCTAATTCAGTCAGGTCCTTTGGCAGCATTCCCCATCCATTTTTAAAGTAGAGCGACAATCAGTTCTCTTTTACCGGGTATGGACCGGTAAATTTTCAGATTTTGATAAATTTTATTTTAAAGTGGCTTTATTGAAAATAATCTAACAGGGAATTTATAAGGGAAGTAACAGCAGTAATGTTCTCAAATGCAGGTTGCCGGATTTAAGATCCTGTTCCAGTGATTGTTTGAGCGATTTCAGTGCTTCGTACAAGTGATTATAAACGGTGCGGTGCGTAAGCCCCGTGATGTCTGTTATTTCGTCGTAGCTCCGGCCTTCGTAAAAGCGGAGGTTAATTAATTCTTTTTGTCTCGGACTGAGTAAAGATATGGCTTCCTGTATACGTGCAATAGTTGCTTTGTTTTGTTGCTGCTGCACCAGCAGTTGTTCTGCAGAAGGAATGTCGCCGGTGGCTTCGGTATCCATCCACAGCGACAGCAGGCCATTGTCCTTTTTTTCCTGCTGAAGATGTAATAACAGTTTGCGTTTAAAGGAGGTGATAATGTAGCTGCGTACATTGGTAACGGTATCCAGTCCTTCTTTCTTCTCCCAGAAATAAAGAAATACCTGTTGGATACAGTCTTTTACCGGCTCGCTTCTCGCGCATATTTTAAGGCCCAGGAAAAGGAGCAGGTGATAATACTTTTCATACAAGGTATATAGCGCCTGTTCCTCTCCTTGCCGAAACCTGTTCCACAGGTCTGTATCCTTATTATCGATCATACCGCAACAAAAGAACGAAAAAATCGGCTGCTTTACGGACGGATTTTTTCTGCCGCTTCCATCAGCGCTACTACAGCGGCTTTCCCTTCCTCGCCCAGGTCTAAACTAAAATCATTTACATACAGGTCGATATGCTGGCGCATCACGGATTCATCCATTTCCTGCGCGTGTGATTTCACATAGTCAGACAGCTGCGGGTAGGTGGTGTAGCTGTTCTGCAGGCTTTTATGGATCAGGGAATCGAGTTGTGCGCGGGTAGCTTCGGGTACATCTTTACGGATAAAGATACCTCCCAGCGGAATAGGATTACCGGTGGTTTGTTCCCAGTATTCGCCCATATCCATCAGCTTTACGAGGCCCTTGAGCTGGTAAGTGAAGCGGTTTTCGTGAATGATTACGCCGGCATCCACATCACCGTTCAGCACGGCATTTTCAATTTCAGAGAACAGCATCACCTTTTTGTTGGTGGCTTCCGGGAAAGCGATGGAGAACAGCAGGTTGGCAGTGGTGTTTTCTCCGGGGATGGCGATGGTCAGATTTTTTATCTCTTCACGGGGAATGTCTTTCTTTGCAATGAGCAACGGGCCACAGCCGCGTCCCAGTGCGCTGCCGCTGTTGAGCAGTTCATATTGGTCTTTTACCTTCAGGTAAACTGCAAAACTCAGCTTTGTAACGGCCAGTTTGCCTTGCAGTGCCCAGTTGTTCAGTGTTTCCACATCTTCGAGATGGGTATCGAAGGTAAATTCCTTTGTGTCTATTTTGTTGTTTACCAGTGCATCAAAAATGAAAGTATCATTCGGGCAAGGTGAAAAACCTAAAGATAAATGCATAGCTATCAAAATTTTATAGTCTGTCGTTAAATTCCGGCCAGTGTTTCCACGGTTTTTATCAGTTCGTCGTTGAGTGTTTTCACCGCCAGGGGGATCTTCCATTTGCTCTTATCCCTGATTTCCACATAGTTAGAGATGCTGCGCAGCTGAAGAAACGGTATTTCTTCCAGCAGGCAGGCATAATGAAAGGCGGCGCCCTCCATGCTTTCTATGTCGGGGTTGTATTTGGCCACCAGCTTTTGGATGGTGGGTTCGCTGCCGCTCACCAGGTTTACGCTTATCCCGGTAGCGGTGGGCAGGGGAGGTACTTCGGGCAGGCCGGCAAAGGTGTTCACCAGGCTGTTGCCGGTGAATGGTGGCTGCGATGGCTGCCAGAGCTGTATATCAAATAAATCTTTAAACTGATCATTATCTTCCGCTCCGAGGTCGGCCAGGTATTCACGTTTGATGAGCACTACCTGTCCCAGTTCCCAGGTGTGGCGGAAACTGCCGCCGATACCGGCCTGTATGGCTATATCCGGCCGGTTTACCACCAGGTGCCTTCCCAGGCTGAAAGCGGTGTGCATCATGCCAATACCGGCAATCAGTACGTCTATATTGCAGTTCGCGGCTTTAAGGGCCGGAATGTGCTGGTCCAGGTACTGTAAAAAAGGCTGTATTTCCAGCGTGGTAGCCGCGGTCACCAATATTTTCATCCCGTAAAAATACAGCAAAAATGATTGCTCCCCGTGTAAAACAATTGACAGGAATTAGGATAAATTGGCACTACTCACTTAATAGTGGTATTTTTGCAAAAATTTTTTGCAATAATGATTTATTTAACGCGAGTAGAGAACTTCAATGCAGCGCATAAGTTATCTAACCCGGGCTGGAGCAAAGAAAAGAACGAGGAAGTTTTTGGTAAATGCGCCAACGAAAACTGGCATGGTCATAATTACGAACTGCACGTCACTATAAAAGGTAATCCTGATCCGGAAACGGGTTTTGTATTTAATGCCAAGACTTTAGGAGTAATTATCCGGGATGCGGTGATAGAAAAGATTGATCACCGGAACCTGAATATGGATGTTGATTTTATGAAAGATAAATTCACTTCCGCTGAAAACTTATCTATCGCTATCTGGGATCAGCTGGCCAAACACCTGCCTGCAGAGGTGCAGCTGCACTGTATCAAGCTGTATGAAACTCCACGCATATACGTAGAGTACTATGGTGGCAAGTAATGTCCGCATATTACCGGCCTTTGAAATTTGTTAAATCATATAAGAATGGCGTATAATAAGAACGAAAGTTACGATGAAAAGATCACGTCCGGTCTTGTAGAAAACTATAAAGAATGCCTGCACCTGCTGGGGGAAGACCCTGAGAGGGAAGGCCTGCAGAAAACACCTGAACGGGTAGCCAAAGCCATGCAGTTTCTTACACAAGGGTATCAGCAGGACGCACGCGAAATACTGGAAGGTGCGAAATTTACAGAAGCATATAGTGAAATGGTGATTGTAAAAGACATAGAATTATACTCTATGTGTGAACATCACATGCTGCCCTTTTTCGGAAAGGCCCACGTAGCTTATATTCCCAACGGGTATATCACCGGCCTGAGCAAAATAGCCAGGGTGGTAGACGTATACGCCCGCCGCTTACAGGTACAGGAGCGGTTAACACACCAGATTCTGGATGCCATCCAGGAAACCCTGCAGCCGCAGGGCGTTGCGGTAGTAATTGAAGCACAACACCTGTGTATGATGATGCGCGGTGTGCAAAAACAAAATTCCCTTACCACCACCTCCGCTTTCAGCGGTCAGTTCGAGCATGGTACCACCAGGGCCGAATTCCTGAAACTGATTGCCAAATAAAAAGATTTTATATAACGGATTACGGATTTATGGGTAGATGATAATAGTAACTTATATTTATCAGCTACCTGTAAATCCGTAATTCTTATTTATATTTGAAAAAATATTAATTTATATCCACATGAAGCATGCTTACGTATTTCCCGGACAAGGTTCCCAGTTTCCGGGTATGGGCAAAAATCTGTACGACACCAACGCAAAAGCAAAAGAACTTTTTGAACAGGCCAACGACATCTTAGGCTTCCGTATTTCTGATATCATGTTCAACGGAACAGAGGAAGACCTGAAACAAACCAACGTTACACAGCCTGCCGTATTCCTGCATGCAGTGATTGCCTTCCTCTGCACGGAGCATTCCCAGCCTGAAATGGTAGCGGGTCACTCCCTGGGAGAATTTTCCGCCCTCGTAGCCAATGGCGTATTGTCGTTTGAAGCTGCCCTGAAACTGGTGGCTATCCGCGCCAATGCCATGCAGAAAGCCTGTGAGCTGCAACCTTCCACAATGGCCGCTGTACTGGCCCTGGATGATGCTAAAGTAGAAGAAATATGTGCGGCTGTTACCGCCGAAACCGGCGAAATAGTAGTACCTGCCAATTATAACTGCCCTGGTCAGCTGGTGATTTCCGGTACCCTCAAAGGCGTGGAAATTGCCTGTGAAAGAATGAAGGCCGCCGGCGCCAAAAGAGCGCTGATCCTGCCGGTAGGTGGCGCGTTCCACTCTCCTTTAATGGCTTCTGCCAAAGAAGAATTACAGGCAGCCATCAACACCACTACTTTCAATACCCCTTCCTGCCCGGTGTACCAAAACGTGGTAGCCGTAGCAGTAACCGATCCTGCACAGATCAAACAAAACCTGATTGATCAGTTAACAGGCGCTGTAAGATGGACGCAATCCGTTCAGGCAATGGTGGCCGATGGTGGTAAAGAATTCACGGAAGTAGGCCCCGGTAAAGTATTACAGGGACTGATCCAGAAGATCAACAAAGAAACAGTGGTAAACGGCATCAACTAAAATGCAGCCGATTTTGCCTTTACTGCTGATTACACGGATCATGCTTTGCACATACTTAGTACATACTTAGCACATGCCTTTGGTGTGGAGTTGACACGGACCTGACGTGGAGGTGATGTGGACTTGATCGGTAACCTATTGTGTATCAAAGCGCTAGAGGGGGTTCCGGGAGATTCTTTAGCGGGGTCGCATCAGAGAAACAAACTGGATATCAATGCTTTAGGTGTTTTATAAAGATAAACGTAATCAGGCAAAAAAACAAAATTTTGGATCAGGGAAGATAGCAGCGGAATATGCGCTTTTATCTTCCCTGATTTTTTACTTTATAATACAATCTCCATCTCGTACTGCGACAGGTAATGCATCAATCCGGCCTGTTGCAGGAATTTATCTATCTCCGGAAAATGTTCATCAATATTTATAATGCTCACCGCCGCACCCCTGAACTGATCGGCGGCATATTGCAATAAAGCGCTGCCCACGCCTTTTCTGCGGAACTCCGGGTGTACGGCTATATTCCTGATCCTCCGGGTATCTTTATGTACACTGATGAAACCCGCCGTTTGCCCGTTGACGGTAGCCTCCCAGGTAACCGTAAACGGGGCTTCCCGCTGTATGCTGGCCACATTGTTGGACCAGGTGGGGATCATATCCATAAACGTAGCCAGCAGGGGCCAGTCGGGTGTTGTATTTTCTTTTATGGAGATGCCCGCCGGGTTTTTATGCGTTTTTATATTGCCTTTGAAAGAATGAATGGTGCGGGTTTTATGAAACCCTGTATTCGTATATGCTTTGATGGCAGGAAGATTGGTGCTGATTACCTCCAGGATTATTTTACGGATACCCTGCGACTGGTACGCAGGAATAAACTGATCATACATTTTTTGTACGAGGTGCTGGCCGCGGTATTCGGGAATAATACCGGTGCCCCCGTTGTATAATACGGTTGGATGCGTTTTGTTATCTACTGCATGTAAAATGAAGCCGCCAAGTGCATTACCGGCAAAGGCGCCGATAGAGTAATCCCGTAGCAGGTTTTCACCCTGCATTTTTTGTTCCAGTATAGAGGGCGTGAGGTGCAGGGGGACTATATAATCGCTGAAAGCCACGTTGAAAGTGTCGCAGAGGTCGGGTGTGGATACGTTGTGAAGTGTCCGGAAGTCGTGGATAAAAATCATAGTGAAATGGTATGTCGTCAATATTAATGAGGATTGACGACATACCGTCCCGGAATTTTATGAGCGGAAAAATTATTGCAGTTCTATGCTGACGTTGATCCATTCCGGATCAAATTTATCTGTATATTTTTGGTAGAAGTTGATGGCAGGTGTGTTCCATTCCAGCACCTGGAAAACGATGCCACTGAACTGTTTTTCTTTTGCTTCAATGATCAGCTGGTCGAACAACAATTTGCCGATGCCTTTACCCCGCCAGTTCTCTGTAACAAGAATATCTTCCAGGTACATCCGGCAACCTTTCCAGGTAGAGTAACGGATGTAATACAGTGCAAATCCGTGGATCACTTCCTGTCCGTTAATCATAGTGGAGGCTACAAATGCTTTCCACACCGGGTTGGGGCCAAATCCTGCTTCTTCAAAATGTTCCTGGCTCACGGTTACTTCTTCCGGTGCTTTTTCATATGCTGCCAGTTCGCGGACCAGTTCCATCAACCGGGCACAGTCTTCTTTTCGTGCAACCCTTAACGTTATATCTTCCATATCTGTATATATTAATCAAATACCCGGCCGGTTGTTTATACACACAGCCTCCGGCCGGAGGCTGCAAATTAATCAAAATTGCGAAGTCCATCGCTGCCACTCATCCCGGTAAGCGAGCGCCGTATAACGGTAACCGTAAATATCGGTATGTTAAAATGGCAAACAATATTGTAATTTGTAGGTTGTTTGGGGTGGAAATGGCATTAATCTCTTCTTACATGAAAAATATGCTTGCGCATTATACAGCTTACAATTACTGGGCTAACCAGCAGCTGGCAAAGGGGTTACTAAAATTAACGGATGAACAGCTGGACCGGGAGCTGGGAGGAGGATTTTCCACGTTGCGCGCTACCGTTTATCACCTGTGGCATACGGAAAGTTTGTGGTACCAGCGTTTACAGCTCACGGAAAAAACAACCGATCCTACGGCGGGTTTCAGCGGCAGCTTTGCGGCAGCCTGTGCAGCCTGGCTCACACAGTCGGAACAACTGGAGGAATGGGTGCAAAAGGCCAGCCAGGTGAGGCTGAACCACACGGTTGCCTACACCCTCAAAAAGAGTGAACACTATAAAATAGCGGTACAGGATGTGATCATGCAGGTGTGTAACAGTAGTACCTTTTACCGTGGACAACTGGTATATATGTTAGAGATGTTGGGCGTGAGTAAGATACCGGTCACGGAATACAGTCGTTTTAAGCCCAAAAAATAGGTTGGTTTTATTATTTTTGATAGATTTTCCGCCTTTTAAAATTCCTATATGAATGCTGCTTCTTTTTATGCAAAGGCCCCGAAACACCTGGTGGCAGTAGATTGTATCATCTTCGGTTTTGATGAAGGCCGCCTGAAATTATTGATCATGCAACGGAAAGTTGCCCCTATGGCCGGCGAATGGTCGCTGGTGGGCGGTTTTGTGCAGGAAGATGAAAGTACCGATGAAGCGGCCGCCCGCGTGCTGGAGCATACCACCGGGCTGGACGATATTTACATGAACCAGCTGCATTGCTATGGTAATGTGGGCCGTGATACCGGCGCCAGGGTAATATCTGTTGCCTATTATGCCCTGATCCGTATTAAAAACCACGATAAGCCGCTGGCCCGCGAACACGGTGCACACTGGCTGGAACTGCACGAAATACCGGAACTGATCTTCGATCATGGTAAAATGATTGAAGACGCATTGGCTGCACTCCGTAACAATGCACAGTTTCACCCCATCGGCTTTGAACTGCTGCCGGAGAAATTCACCCTCTCACAACTCCGGAGCCTCTACGAAGAGATTTACCAGAAAACCCTCGACAAACGTAATTTCCGCAAAAAGATCCTGTCGCTCGATGTGATGGAAAAACTGGAGGAAAAAGACAAAACCTCTTCCAAGAAAGGCGCTCACCTGTATCGCTTCGATCCTGAGAAATACGAAGCCCTGAAACGCAAGGGATTGGTATTTGAAATCTAGTGATAAAATGAACAAAATGGATGAAAGCAGGCACTGTAAATAAAATTATTTTACAGGCTGTTGATTCCCATTTATGTCATGTTTACACCGTATGGGCCTTTGCGCCCTGCTTTTTATTTCGCAGGCATTATGCGCCCAGCATAATGATATTATAGCAATTAAGAATGCGTTACCACGGTTAACGGACAGTGCTGCCTATGCAGATGCGTTGAACAGGTTATCGTCGCTGTATCTGCCGCGACAGCTGGACAGCAGCGGCGTATACGCCCGGCGGGCCAGTGAGTTGTCGGAGCGTATTCATTACAGCAAAGGACAACGTGACGCATTGCGGGGCATGGGCCGGTATTATGCCCTCAGGCCACACCGGTATCTTTCCTTTCTTTTTTATGACAACGCATTGGCCGCCTGCCGCGCCGCCGGCGATTCTGCAGGCGTTGCGGTATCGCTGATGAATATTGGCACCTTTTACCAGTACCAGCAAAAACATACGGAAGCGCAGAACTATATCAACAGGGCGCTGAAAGTAGCCTGGGATGCGGGACTCGACTCCCTGCGGGCCTGGGTGCTGGTGAGCTATTACATCATTAATGAATCGGACTCTGCTGTGCTGCCCATTGCACAAAAAGGACTGCAACAGGCCCTCAACCTCACTGACAGGTATCACGACGAACCAGGCATTTTATACACCAGGTTATTTGCCGCACATGAACAGATGAGGGCGGGTGAAATAAAGAAGGCAGAAGAAACCCTGAAAGGTATAATGGCCGCGGCCGACAGTACAGGGCTTAACTACATTGCCATGTACGCCTGTATGCAGCTGACAGGCTATTGCATCTGGCAAAGAAAAGCAGATTCGTTGCTGTATCAGCGTAAATCGGTGAACTATGCGGTAGCCGGTGGATACACCGGGTTAATGCTGCCCGCGATTACCGGGTTATATAACACGTACCTGCAATCGGGCGATGCCTCCAAAGCCTCCGGATACAGCCGTCTCGCACTCGGTGTGATGCAGCAGCAACAGGAAGACATGCAGGCCGGCGAAGCAGATTATCTCTCCTATGCCTTTGGCGATGAATGGCTGGATTCCCTTCAGCAGCAACATCACTCACAACAGGAACAACTGGCTTTTAATAAAGCCACAAATCATTTCTGGTATTATCAGCTGCTGATCATAGCGGCCATTGCTATCCTGCTCATTATCCTGCTTATTTACTTTGTGCGCGCCCACCGCCTTTCCCGGAAAAATGCCGCCAGCATGGCCACTTTGCAGGAGGAGATCCGCGTTGGTAACAAAGCCCTCCAGGATAACGACGACTTCAAAAATAAACTGATTTCAATGATTGCGCATGATTTCAGAACGCCCCTGTATAACATCGTTAATATCACCGGGTTTATTGATGAAAAGGCGCTCACCGTAACCGATGCGGCCAGCATGATTGTGGAAGTAGAACATACCGCTTCCGATACCCTGGTTATTTTTGAAGAAATATTGCGATGGATCCGTACCCAGCTGTCGGGCTTCGTATATCATCCTAAAATATTCCTGCTGGAAGAAATGATCAACGCCACAGCCGGCAACCTGCAGCATTTGCTTGCGGGGAAAGATATTCGCTTATCCATAGACATCCCGGCAGGAACTACTGTGCTGGCAGATTATGAAATGCTGCAGTTCATCCACCGGAATTTCTTACATAACGCAGTTAAGTTTTCACCGGACTATGGCGTAATAACTATAACGGCTACACGTAAAAATAACTGGCTTACAGTTTCTTTTACAGATGAAGGTTCCGGCATAGACGCCGCCGTGCTGCCACATCTCTTTAACTGGAACAGCAGCACCAGCGAACAGGATCGCGCAGGGAAAGGCGCAGGACTGGCACTCATCATCTGCAAAGACTTTATAGATAAAATGAACGGAAACATAAAGGCGGAAAACAATTACGAGGAAGGCAGCACCTTTTATTACCAGCTGCCGGAATCATCGGAAAAAGCATGATACGCCGCATCAGCTATTCATATTACCAACGCATTTTATCCGCCACGTTGCTGGCGCTCGCCTTGTTATGCGCGGCACCCCGTATTGCTGCCCAAAGCCCGCAGCTGCCGGAACTGCTGCATGAGTTAGCCGCTCCCCATGATAGTATCGCCTATATCAACACCCTGGGGAAACTCGGCGCACTGTATATGATGATTAACCTCGACAGCAGTTTTACCTATGCTATCAGGGAATATGAAATAGCGGAAAGATGGCAGTATAAAAAAGGCATGGCAGACGCCTTTGATGTAATGAGTTTCTGCTACGCCCTGAGAACAGATTTTAATGTAGCCGGCATCTATGGCTACAAAGCGCTGCAGCTGCACAAAGCGGTATCAGACAGCGGCCGCATTGCTAAAACGCTGAGTAACCTCTATCTCTACTATCGCAATATGGGACGCCCGGCAGACGCCAATAACTATTTCTATGAAGCCTTTCATATGGCTGCCAGGCTCCCGGCATCGCAGGATTCTATCTACAGTATTCTACTGGTAAATTATGCCATGCGTTTTTATAAAGATAGCACCCGTAAGGACTCCGTACAATGGGCGTTGCGAACAACTGCACATATCAGTGAAAAGTATCCGCACAGCCGGTTGCCGCTGTACATTGATGCCTACGCAGCAGATACGCTGGTAATACAGGGCCGTGGAAAAGAGGCAGAGGCGGGGATCAACCAACTGGCAGCGGCTGCATTGAACAGGGGGCTGCCGTATGTAGCGATGGACATTTATAACCGGCTGGAAGATTATAGCCGGCTGGGGTATCATACAGATTCCACCCGGTACCGGGAGCTCTCTTACCAGCTGGCTAAAAAGGCCGGGTGTATTGAGCTGAACCTGCCCGTACTGGCAGGATTATACGACTACTACCAACAGCATAACCAGGTTGCGAAAACTGATTATTACAGCCGGGAAATAATGCGGCTGGCCGCGCAACACCGTTATCAGCAGGGGAGAGACCCTATTAATTATATCGCCTTCTTTTTAAAGGAACAGTCCCTGCAACGGTTATCCCGCAGCAACCAGCAGCAACAACAGGAACTGGAACAGGTACAGCTCCGGAGAAAACACAGCCAGTTTATAATAGCCGGGCTGTTTATTATTGTGATCCTGCTGTTCATCCTGCTGTACAGCCGGTACCGGCAATACATTACCTGGCAGGAACAGGAACAGGCTATTTCAGACAGTTACACCCATTTGTCGCTTAAAAATGTAGCCCTGCGGGCAAATGATGAGTTTAAGAACAAGCTGATTACCCTTATTGCCAATGACTTCCGCGCGCCGCTGCATCATATTTCAGAGGTGGCGCTGAAGTTGCGGAATCAGGCCGCCAGCCAGGCTACTATGGCTGCTTTGATCCGGGAAATTGCATTGGTATCCGGTAACACGCTCTGCGTGTTTGATAATATTTTAAAGTGGATCCGCATGCAGTTGCCTGGATTTACCTACCAGGGGACACGCTGCCTGCTGGATGATATATTCCTGCAGGTTTTAAAGCAAACGGCGCCTGATGTGAAAGAGAAGGCGTTGGTGGTGGTGAACCTGTTGCCGGAACGATGTGTGGTAATGGCCGATCCGGAAATGCTCCGGGTAGCCCAGTTGCACCTGATGCGCCTCTCCATACAGTATGCCCGGCCGGGCAGCCTGCTGATCCTGTCGGCCTGGAACAACGAAGGGGCGGTATACGCCCGCATCATTGCGGATGCCGGCCCGGCTACTGAGGACATTTTACGGCACCTGTCCAGCTGGCAGCACGACATGCACGCCCTTAGCTATGCTATTACCCGTGATTTTATGGATAAGATGAAAGGCGCCGTACAGGCAACTACCAGTGAAGGGAGATACCTGGTGTTTACCGTGGTGCTGGAGGGGGCTGAAAACACAAACGGATAACAGCTGCGAATGATCCGCTGCTGTTATCCGTTGTAATATCGGGAGTATGTTTATTTACCGTATTTATCCCCGTCGTACGCCCATTTGATGTAGTTGGCGCCCCAGGTGAATCCACCGCCAAAGGCAGCCATCATTATGTTGTCGCCTTTTTTAAGGTACTTTTCGTAGTCCCACAGGCATAAAGGAATAGTACCCGCGGTGGTGTTGCCATAGCGGTGAATATTCATCATTACTTTTTCGTCCGGTACGTTAATGTATTGGGAAGTGGCCGCAATGATACGTTTGTTCGCCTGGTGGGGTACCAGCCATGCAATATCGTCTGCGCTGAGGTTATTACGTTCCATTACATCCTTCGCTGCTTCCGTCATATTGGAAACGGCATATTTAAACACCATTTTACCTTCCTGGTATACGTAGTGTTCTCGGTTGTTTACGGTTTCAATGGTGGCAGGTTTTACGGAGCCACCGGCTTTCATGTGAAGGTATTCACGGCCATGACCATCACTTTTCAGGATGCTGTCTATTAACCCGAAGCCTTCTGTATTAGGTTCCAGCAATACGCCACCGGCGCCATCTCCAAAGATGATACAGGTGGTTCTGTCGGTATAATCAATGATAGAACTCATTTTGTCGGCCCCAATGATCATTACTTTGGCGTAACGGCCACTTTCAATGAACCGGGCGCCGGTTTCCAGGGCGTATAAAAAGCCGGAGCAGGCGGCGCTGATATCAAAGCCAAAAGCGTTTTTAGCGCCGATTTTGTCGGTTACCACGTTGGCGGTAGCCGGGAAAGTCATGTCCGGGGTTACGGTGGCTACAATCAACAGATCAATTTCTTCCGGAGAAATTCCTCTCTTTTTGCAGATTTCCAGTGCTACAGGAACACACAAATCAGAAGTCCCTTTCCCTTCTCCCTTCAATATCCTTCTCTCCGAAATGCCCGTCCGGGTTAATATCCAGTCGTTCGTTGTATCTACTAATTTTTCTAATTCCTGGTTGGTTAGCACGTAATCGGGAACATACCCACCCACCGCTGTAATAGCGGCCGTTATTTTATTCATATAAACTAAATATGTGTTTAAAACGAGGCGTAAAAATACGATATAAACGTATATTTCCTAAAAAAGTCGCATATGACAAATATTAGGGATTGTCAATCCGTTAAAAGTTAGCATCTTTGCCCCGGTTTTCCCGAATACATTATTAATCAATTTCCAAAAGTTTAATTAATTTACTGAACCTTTACCTCGTATGATTGCTTATCTGAATGGTAAATTAGCATATAAGTCGCCTGCTCTTGTTCATATGGATGTGAATGGAATCGGTTATGAAGTACAGATCAGCCTCAATACATATTCCCGGATACAGAATATGGAAAGTTGCAAACTGTTAACCTTCCTCCAGATTAAGGAAGATGCACACACTTTATATGGTTTTTTTGAAGAAGCAGAAAGAAGCCTTTTTCTCCTGCTGATCAGTGTTTCAGGGGTAGGCGCGAGTACCGCGCGCATGATGTTGTCTTCTTTACAACCAGAAGATGTACAACGGGCGATCATGATGGAAAATGAAAAAATGCTCGAAAGCGTGAAGGGAATCGGTGCGAAAACAGCCAAAAGAATAATTCTGGAACTAAAAGACAAGTTGACGAAGCATAAGGATACCGGCATACATTTATCTGCCAGTGTGAACAATACAATCCATGAAGATGCGTTAAATGCTCTGATAACTCTGGGAATAGCCCGGAATATGGCAGAATCGTCTATCCAGAAAGTCATGAAAAATGAGCCGCTATTGCAAAATTTGGAAGAACTGATAAAGAAGGCTCTGAAAACGTTATAAGAAGTAAATAAAATCCTCTATAAAACCTATTTTTCTTGGCAAGAAAGACATACTATGGTGCTTTTGTGGTGATAGCAATTGTATCCTTTATCATTGTTGACACTGCCGCTAGGGATCGTTCTGGGAATCTGAAATTATCGAGAAGTAGATGGAAACCGGATACCACCATTACTCCTCAAACCAAAATCGATACTACCGGGAAAAAAGATACCTTGAAATACCCCCTTCAAGACAGACGTGGCCCCAAAATAACGGATCAGGGGTCAGGGAATGCTATTGATCTCAAGGACCCTTCCAATATCAACAAATCTGTAGAATACGATCCGGTTACCAAACAATACACCGTTACCGAAAAAATCGGTAACCAGTATTACCGTAACCCTACCTACATGAACTTTGATGAGTTCTATAAACTGCAATCCAAACAAAGTGAACAGGACTACTGGCAGAAAAGAGCCAGCGCACTCGGTAACCTGAACCAACGCGCCAATGGCCCCGTTCTGTATAATGGCAACAACCTGTTCGACCGTATTTTCGGCGGCAGCAAGGTGGATATCCGCCCCCAGGGTAGCCTGGACCTCACTTTCGGATACCAGGGCCAGAATATCAAAAACCCCGTGCTGGTAGAACAGGCCAGGAAAAACGGCGGGTTCAATTTTGATATGGGTATCAACATGAACGTAGTAGGTAAGATCGGGGATAAACTGAAACTCATTACTAACTATAATACCCAGTCGCAGTTCGATTTTGAGAACCAGGTAAAACTGGAGTACACCGGCTACAACGATGAGATTATCAAGAAAATTGAAGCCGGTAACGTAAGCTTTCCCCTGCGCAGTACCCTCATATCGGGTATCCAGTCGCTCTTCGGGGTGAAAACCCAGCTGCAGTTCGGCCGCTTAACCGTTACCAGTGTACTCTCCAACCAGAAGTCGCAGAAACAAAACCTCATGCTCAAAGGCGGTACCCAGGTACAGGACTATAACCTGAGGGCCGACGAATACGAAGATAACCGCCACTTCCTGCTGGCGCAGTACTTCCGCAATAATTTCAACAGCGCCATGTCCAACCTGCCGGTGATCAAGTCACTGGTAAATATCACCAGGCTGGAAGTATGGGTAACCAATAAAACCGGCGCCACCACTCAAACCCGCGATATCGTTGGTTTGATGGACCTGGCAGAACAGGAGCCTTATAATAAAGACGATATCACGGTACTTACCAGCTCCAAGCTGCCGGACAGAGGAACCAACGACCTCTATTCAAAACTGATCAGCGATCCGGCCAGCCGTAACACCGGAACAGTGGTGAGCCGCCTGCTCAATATCGGCCTGCAGCCGGTATCAGAATTTGAAAAAACATTTGCCCGTAAACTCGATTCCACCGAATACATCTATAACAGACAACTGGGCTTCATCTCACTTAACCAACAGTTACAACCGGATGAAGTACTGGCCGTAGCTTATCAGTATACCTACAACGGAAGGGTATACCAGGTGGGTGAGTTTTCACAGGATGTGCCCCCGGATCAGAACAACAGTGCCAACCAGCCCGTTCTGTTCCTCAAATTGCTCAAAGCTACTTCGGCCCGTCCTACCCTCCCGGTATGGGACCTGATGATGAAAAATATTTACGCCACCGGCGCCTTCCAGGTAAATAAGGAAGACTTCCGCATGGATGTATACTATAAAGATCCCGGCGCGGAAGGCCGCCCTCCCAGCGATAAACGGTATATCCCCGATGCAAAAGGCGACTATGCCGGCGCACCGATCATTACCATTCTTAACCTCGACCGTCTCAACAACCAGCTGGATCCACAGCCGGATGGCGTGTTCGATTACGTGGAAGGCTATACGATCAATTCCCTGACGGGTAAAATCATGTTCCCGGTACTGGAACCATTTGCCGACGGACTGAAGAAAGCCTTTAATGGCGACGTCACCCTGGAAAAGCAATACCTCTATAACGTATTATATGACTCCATCAAAGTAGTTGCCCAACAGTTCCCGCAACTGAACCGGTATGTGATCAGGGGTTCCTATAAATCGGCCAGCAGTTCGGAAATTAACCTCGGCTCCGGTACCACCATCCCCCCGGGGTCAGTGGTAGTAACCGCCGGTGGCCAGCAGCTCCGCGAAAATGTGGATTATATTATTGATTATAATCTCGGCCGTCTGAAAATTATTAACGGAGGCGTACTCAACTCCGGCGTACCTATCAACGTGCAGTTTGAAAATAATTCCCTCTTCGGGCAACAGGTCCGGAACTATTTTGGTACCCGCCTGGATTATCTTGTAAATGATAAACTAAGTATTGGTGGTACAGTGGTGCGCATGAGCGAAAGACCCTATTACCAAAAGGTGAACTATGGGGAAGATCCTATTAAAAACACGATGGTAGGTTTGGATGCAAACTATGCCTCCGAATGGAAAGGGCTTAACCGCTTCCTCGATAAACTGCCCAACTATAACAGCACTTCTCCTTCCAGTATCCTGTTCACGGGTGAGGTAGCCCGCTTGTTCCCGGGCCACAGTAAACTGGTAAATGAACCCGGCAGCAAAAAAGGTACTGCTTATATCGACGACTTCGAAGGCGTGAAAAGCGGTTATGATCTGAAGTTCCCTGCTACCAGCTGGGCGCTCGCCTCTACGCCAAAAGGCGCTACAGATGCCAACGGCAAGGTGATGTTCCCGGAAGCAGAATTGAATAATATACTGGATTACGGAAAAAACAGGGCAAAACTGTCCTGGTATATCATTGAACCTACCCTCCAGTTACCAAAGTCCCCCAACCTGCCGGCGGGTATTTCTGTAGATGATCAGTCGGACCCACGGGTAAGGCTGGTATACCAGAAAGAAGTATTCAAAAACAGGTCTACTGATTTCGGACAAAGCCAGTTAAGCACACTCGATCTGGCCTACTATCCTACGGAAAGAGGTCCTTATAACTTTACCAATACCCCCATTGCGATGGACAATAACGGCCACCTGGCACGGCCACAGGGTAAATGGGGTGGTATCATGAGGGCCATTGACAACAGTGATTTCGAAACAGCCAATATAGAATACATCGAATTCTGGATCCAGGACCCCTTTATCAAACAGCCTAACAGCACCGGCGGTTCCCTGTATTTTAACCTCGGTAACGTATCGGAAGATATTCTCAAAGACTCTAAGAAATTCTTTGAAAACGGAATGCCCGATCCCCGCCAGGATCCGAATAAGATCGATTCTTCCAAATGGGGCCGTGTACCTAAGTTCCAGCAGCAGATCACCCAGGCTTTTGATAACGATCCCAATATCCGCAACTACCAGGATGTGGGTTACGATGGTTTGAAATCGCAGGATGAAGGCGCCTTCTTTAAAGGATACATGGATACACTGCGACAGAATTTTGGCGGCAGCCCGGTATATAACCGCGCCGTACAGGATCCGGCCAACGATGATTACAAGCATTACCGCGATCCGGTATATAATGGTCTTCCTATCCTGCAGCGGTATAAAAACTACAGCAACCCGGAAGGCAACTCCCCGGTGTCTGATCCTAAATCACAGTTCTCATCTGCCGCTACCAATATTCCTGAATCAGAAGATCTGAACAGGGATAATACCATGAATGAAACAGAAGAATACTTCCAGTATAGGGTAGACCTGAAGCCGAATATGGCAGTAGGCTCCAACTTTATTGTGGATAAGATAGAGGCAGATGTAACATTACCCAATAACCAGAAAACAACGGAAACCTGGTACCAGTTTAAAGTACCGCTGAACCAGTACAACGCGAAAGTAGGCAGCATACCGGATTTTAAATCTATCCGTTTCATGCGTATGTTCCTCACCAACTTCAACGATTCTGTTGTGGTACGTTTTGGTAAACTGGAGCTGGTGCGCAACCAATGGCGCCGTTATCTCTACGAACTGCGTCCCGGTGATCCTATTCCGCTGGATAATACTACTACCTTTAATTCTTCTGCAGTAAATATTGAAGAAAACTCTTCCCGCACACCTATACCATATGTGTTGCCACCGGGAGTAATAAGACAAAACACGATCAGCACTAATAACACCACCCTCCAGTTGAATGAACAATCATTGTCCGTTCAGCTGTGTAACCTGCAGGATGGTGAAATACGCGCCATGTACAAAACGCTGAATATGGATCTGCGCCAGTACAAAAGGCTGCAGATGTTTATCCATGCGGAAGCAGTAGGTGCTGCCACTGCGTTGAAAGACGGACAGATACAAGCCGTTATCCGTATTGGTAGCGATTTTGTAAGCAACTATTATGAATACCGTATTCCACTGAAAGTAACGGATTGGAACGGACCTAAAACAGCGCTGGACATCTGGCCGGAACGTAATAACCTCGACCTGCTGATGTCGCAGCTCAGCACCCTGAAGCAGCAACGCAACATGTGCGATTCCTGTTCGCCGCTGCTGCCTTACCCGGCCAACCCCGTAGCCGATCAGTATGGAAACTTCATGACGGTAATCGGTAACCCCAGCCTGGGAGATGCCCGCACCATGATGATCGGTATCCAGAACCCGAAAGATGATGGTTTGCCCCGCTGCGCGGAAGTATGGCTGGATGAACTGCGTCTCACCGATTTTGATGAAAAAGGCGGATACGCTGCACTGGCAAGGGTAGATGTACAGCTCTCTGATCTGGGATCAATTTCTGTTTCCGGTAATATGCACACCGCCGGCTTTGGAAATATTGACCAGCGTGTAAATGAACGGTTCAGGGATAACTTCCTGCAATACGACGCCGCAGCCAACCTCGATCTGGGTAAGCTGCTGCCAAAGAAAGCCGGTATCTCTATTCCTGTGTATGCCGGCTACTCTCAGTCGGCCAGCAACCCGGAATATGATCCGTATGACCTGGATATAAAACTGAAAGATAAAATTGCCCTGGCCAGAAGCAGGCGGGAGAAAGATTCCATCCGCCGTGATGCCCAGGACTTTACTTCTATCAAAAGTCTCAACTTCACCAACGTCCGGAAACTCAACCTGGGCGGCGGTGGAAAACGACACCTCTGGGATGTGGAAAACTTTGATATCAGTTATTCCTTTTCCCAGATCCAGCGGCATAACCCCATCATCGAAAATGATGTGCTCACCAAACACAGGGGTGGGCTGGGATATAACTATGCCGGGCAGCCACATTACCTGGAGCCGTTTAAGAAACTGATTAAGAGTAAAACACACTGGCTCGACCTGATACGTGATTTCAATATTAACTATGTACCTTCTATCCTGAGCTTCAGGGCAGATATTTCCAGGCAGTTTGGCGTTACCCGCGTACGTAATGTGGGCGGCGACGTGCAATATAAACTCCCGGAAACCTATAATAAATACTTTACGTTCGACCGGTACTACACTGTTAAATGGGATCTTACCCGTAGTATCAACTTTGAATTCAACGCGGTAAATAACGCACGCATCGATGAACCCAACGGACGTATCAACAGCTCAGCGAAGAAAGATACCGTGCGCAGTAACTTCTTCAAAGGCGGACGTAATACCAACTACATGCACAACGCCAACTTCACGTACACATTGCCTACGTCGAAGTTCCCCGCACTCAGCTGGACCAACATCGCCTTCGGTTACAGCACGGAATACCGGTGGACAGGCGCTTCCCAGCTGGCATTGTACCTCGGTAACGCGATTGAAAACTCCCAGCAGAAAACACTGACGGCAGAATTCAAATTCACCGAACTCTATAACAAGTCGAAATTCCTGCGGGAGGTAAATGCCAGGAAACCACAGAATAACAACAACCAGAATAATAACAATAACAACAAAAACAACGGCAACCAACAGTCCAACCAGAACCAGACAGCTTCTTCTGATGAAATTTCACCGTGGGTGAAAGGACTGCTGAAACCACTGATGATGTTGAAACGGATCGGGTTTAACTACAACGAAAACGCCGGTACCCGTTTGCCTGGTTATATCGACAGTACCAAAATTATTGGTATGAACTGGGCTACTATGGCGCCGGGCCTGAACTTCGTGTTTGGTTACCAGCCCGACCGGAAATGGCTCGACAAATTTGCAGAGAAAGGACTCATTACGCCGGATACCATGTTTAATATCCAGGCGCAACAACAGTTTACACAAAGGTGGGACTTACAGGCCCAGCTGGAACCGATTAACGACCTGCGCATTGATCTGACCATGACGAAGTCGTTTACCAAAACACATACGGAACTGTTCAAAAATCTCACAGATCCAACAAACTTCCAGCACCTGAGTCCATACGATGCCGGCGGTTTTGAAATTACTTACATCGCTATCAAAACAATGTTTGGTAAAATCAATACCTCGGATGGTATTTCACAAACCTTCCGCAATTTTGAATCGTACCGAAATGCTATTTCAAAACGACTGGGCGCCGCCAATCCATACAATAAAGATCCGGGCGTACCCGCCACCGATCCTAAAGATCCTGCGTACGCATACGGTTATACACGGTATGCGCAGGACGTGCTGATACCGGCCTTCCTGGCGGCATATACCGGCGCGGATCCGGATAAGGTGTCATTGCTGAAACAAGGCAACGATAATGTGAAGAGCAATCCTTTCAGCAATTATATTCCAAAACCAAACTGGAGTCTCACCTACAACGGTTTAACCAAGCTGGAACCATTCCGTTCCTTCCTTACGAATTTTACCATCAGGCACGCTTACACCGGTACGCTGAGCATGAACTCCTATAATACTTCCATGTATTTTGAAGATCCGCGGCTCACCGGGTTCCCGGCGTTCAGGGATACCATATCGGGAAATTATTATCCTTATTTCCTGGTGCCTAACCTCACGCTTACAGAGTCGTTCTCCCCGTTACTGGGTGTGGACCTGACTTTTGTGAACAGCCTGAATGCAAGGGTGGAATTCAGAAAGAGCCGCTCCCTCAGTTTGAGCCTCATCGATTACCAGCTCACGGAAGTGCGCTCCAGCGAAATTATCATCGGAGCCGGTTACAGGGTGAGAGGTGTTCAAATGCCGTTCTCCTTTAGCAGAAACGGCGGCAAAAAACTGCAAAACGATATGAACTTCCGGCTGGATCTGAGCTTCCGGGATGATAAAACGGCCAATAACCGACTGGACGCCGATCTGTCTATTCCTACCAGCGGCCAGAAAGTAGTGGGAATTTCCCCTTCTATCGATTATGTGGTGAATAACCGCCTGAACTTACGCTTCTTCTACGACCGGCGACAAACCATACCGGTTATCTCCACCGCTTACCCGATAACCAGCACCAGCGGCGGTATTACCTTCCGGTTTGTATTATCGCAGTAGGTAATAAAAATATATAATGGATTTATAGTTAGATGGACAACGGCATAAACTGTCCCGTTTATCTAACTATAAATCCGTTTTTTCTTAACAGGGGAATGGTAATTATTTACTAGGTTTGCGGCGTGAAAGGGCTTGGCATCATATGCATATTTCTGGGACTGCTGTTACAAAACTTCAGCAGGAGCGTGGTTTTTGTACAGTTTAAAGTAAACCAGTCCTATATCGCCAGCGTTCTCTGTGAAAATAAGAACAAGCCCCAGATGCACTGTAACGGCCGCTGTCATCTCAAAAAAGAACTCGACCGGGATGCCCAACAGGATAAAAATAATAATAACGGGAAAGATAAATATGAGGTGATGTTCATTGAAACATTACAAACCTTTCATACCACTCCACCCGTTAACCAATCCGTATTCAACGCTTATTATAAGGCTCCCTGCCTCGATACACTTTCCCCCTCCATCTTCCATCCACCGCAGTTGGCGTTAGTCTGAACCTGAAACTTATACTACCTGACTAACCCTGTTCGCCACCGGCGAACAGTTAATGACATATACATACATGAAACAATGTTGTTTACTCCTCATTGCCTGCATGGCTGTTGGTAACAGCTATGCACAGCAGATACATGGGCGCGTGGCAGATGCACAAACAAAAGAAGCCCTGCCGGGTGTGAACGTAAGACTATTGCATGCCGCCAACGGATGCAATACCAATGCACAGGGGAAATACGAATTAACAGCTGCTGCGGCAGACTCTATAGAAATATCCTACGTAGGATACGTACCCATGCAGTTACCTGCTGAAACAGCCGCTAACATGCCGGTGATCTACCTGCGCCAAAGCACTACCAGCCTGAATGAAATCATTGTATCCTCTTCGCGCGATAAGCAGCAGCGCTCGGAAGCGCCGGTGGCTATCAGCACCATTTCGGCCCAAACATTAAGTGAAACCAAAGCCACCACGCTGGATAAAGTACTGAATAAAGTGAGTGGCGTATACATGGTAGACCTGGGCAACGAACAGCATACGATGGCAATCCGTCAGCCTATCGGTTATAAAAGCCTGTTCCTTTACCTGGAAGATGGGATCCCTATCAGAACTATCGGCGACTTTAATCACAACGCGCTCATTGAAATCAATATGGCCGCATTGAAAACAGTAGAAGTGATCCGTGGTCCGGCGTCTTCCCTGTATGGAAGCGAAGCAGTAGGTGGTGCGGTTAATTTTATCACCGCATCACCAACGCTGGTGCCTACCGCCAGGATTCAACTGGAAGGCAGCAACTGGGGATATAAACGAACCGACTTCAGTGTATCCAATACCGTGAAAAAAATGGGTTTTGCGGTGAGTGGTTACTATGCCAATCAAACCAATGGCTATATGGATCACAGCGATTTTCATAAACTGGCGCTCACCGCAAAAGTGGATTACCAGATCAATGAAAAGAATAAATGGACCAATGCCGCTACACTCATTAATTATAAAACAGATCAAACCGGTGGTCTGGACAGCACCCATTTCTTCGCAAAAGATTACCGCAGCTTTCAAACATTTACCTACCGGGAAGTAAAGGCATTACGCGTGCGCAGCACGCTGGAACATGAATGGGATAACAGTAACCATACTACTTTCACCGCCTTCTTCCGTAATAATACTATCGGGCAAAATCCCTTTTATGCGATCAAGGATATAAGAGGTACCTTAAAAGCAAACGGACAAATCAACAGCGACGGCTTTAACAGTTATGGCATAATTGCGCAACACAAAAAACAATTCAGCTGGAAACAGGCCGCGCTCATTGCCGGTGTGAGCGCCGATTACAGTCCTGCTACCTACGTGGCCAATTATATTGATATTACAAAAGATGCTGCCGGTTATTACACCAGCTACCGGAACACAGATTCCCTGCTTACGGATTATCGTGTAGGATTACTCAACAGTGCCGTATATACACAATTTGAATTTTCACCGCTGCCGGAAATGAGGGTAGTAGCCGCTTTGCGCTACGATCGGATGGATTATAATTTTGAAAATCATCTCACCCCTTCGGCGTATACCGGCGCACCCAGTGAGGGGAATAATTTTAATGCGCTTACACCCAAGCTGGGCCTCACGTACAATCTCGGTAAAAACCGTGGACTGTATGCAAATTACAGTGTAGGTTTTGCGCCTCCCAATATTTCAGAATTGTACACAGGCGTGAAAGTGCCGGTGCTGAAATCAGCTACGTATCAGAACTATGAAGCCGGTGGCTGGTTTGCGTTTGCACAGCAAAAAGGTTATGCTGATCTGAGTATTTACCGCATGAATGGCAGCAACGAAATTATCAGTGTAAGAAATGCGGATGGTGTGTATGAAAACCGGAATACCGGCGCTACTACACACAGCGGGGTAGAGTGGAACGTAAAGTACACGCCGCTGCGCAGCCTGTTGATCCGTACCAGCGGTACTTACGCGGAACATATTTTTAAAGCCTATGCAGATGGTAGTAAAGTGTACAACAACAACCAGATGAGCGGTGCGCCGAAATGGATCACGAATACAGAAGTTACCTGGAAACCAGCGCTGTTAAATGGTTTCAGGCTGGGCGCCGAATGGCAGCATATCAGTAAGTATTATATGGACCCTGCCAATACTTCTTTGTATAACGGGTATAACCTGTTTAATGCCAGGGCAGGATATGCTTACAAAGGATTCGAGTGCTGGCTGAACTGCATGAATATAGGCGATCAGTTGTATGCCACTACTGCAGAAAAATCTGCCTATGGCAAAACCTACAGGGTAGGCCCGCGTCAGACTTTCAACTTAGGCGTGGCGTATACATTTACCGGTAAAAAATAAACAGATGAAGCAAGCAGCAGTATGGATAGCAATGATGATGGGAGTTGCCGCGTGCCAGCCGCGTACATTACAACCAGGTAAGGCAGTAGTGGTATCGCATACAGGAAAAGATGCATCCTGTCCTTTTATTACAAAGGATGCCGGTGGCCATCCGGTGATCAGCTGGGTGGAAACAAACAGTAATGCAGATACCGGTTTGATGTATTATGCGGTATCTAACGATAATGGATATACGTTTTCTGAACCGGTGGTTATTCCTGCTTCTGCGGGCGTATATCCGCATGATGAAAATTTACCTAAGCTGTTGTTTAAACCCGGTGGTACTGTGATCGCGCTCTTTGGTGTGGAAGCCAATGATCCGCGGAATAAGTATGCGGGCAAGGTAATGTATACACAGTCGTTCGACGATGGTAAAACGTGGCAGCCCGCTCTGCCGCTGGTAACGGATACCGCCGGGTACGACCAGCGGTATTTTGATATGGCCTTATTGCCGGGAGGAGAGGCTGCTGCTATCTGGCTGGACAACCGGAAGGATACTAACGCAGAAGGCTCTACGCTTTACTTCGCCACCACCGCCGGGCGTAATGGTTTTCAACATGCTGTCCCTGTGGCTTCCACCATTTGCCAGTGCTGCCGCACAAAAATGTATGTCGCAGAAAATGGCAATATTCACCTGGCCTACCGCGATATCATCAACGACTCTATCCGTGATATGGTACACCAGGTATCTGCAGATGGTGGCCGTACCTTTTCTGCTCCCGTGCGTATCAGTGCAGATAACTGGGTGGTAAATGGATGTCCGCACACGGGACCAACACTTACCGCCAACAGCACGGGGCTGCACTTTGCCTGGTTTACAATGGGTGGCGGACAAGGCGCTTTCTATTGCGGTTCTGTTGATAACGGCAACACCTATACGCAAAAGGAGTCGCTGAGTAAGTCGCCTATGGCAAAGCATCCGCAAATGACTACCATAGCAGATCATATCATGATTGTGTGGGATGAACCGGTAAAGTGGAAGGGCGATTTCAACAGCAGGATAGGCTTTCAGTATAAAGCGGCAGATGGAAAAACGATGGAAGCAGGTGTTCTTACTAACGACAGTACCTATGCTAATTTCCCGGTGATCAGCGGAGTAAAGGACAATAAAGCATTAGTGGCTTATAAAAGAAGAGCAGGCAATAAGAGTGAAGTGGTGGTAAGCCTGTTAAGTATGCCGTAAAATAATTTTGGGATTTAGCTGTTTGTTTCCCGGAATCAATAAAAAGGAAATCAAATAACTAAATCCCAAAATTCAAAAACTTGTTTCAGCTGTAACCCAGGGAAAAGCCCTTTTGTCCGGCCCAATCTTTACGCGATGCCCAACGGCCATAATTGCCTTTCCGGGAGTTACCGAAATAGAAGCGCCAGCCTTCTTTCCACCGGGGATAGTACAGACGCAGCAAATACATAGTCATAAATGTAAGCATAGGGATATGGTTTCATGTTTAGGATAGTCTTAGTTCTGACAGCATTGGCATAGATTTTCTGCGAAACGGTACAGGAAATATATAAATGTTTCCAAATATAAAGACTATCATCCAGCAATGAAATCACATCTATGTGTTATTTTTTATCTATGTAATATGCGTTGGCCTGTTGTAAAGGCGTCATTACCAGGTCGTTGATGCAAACATGCGGTGGAAGCGATGTGCAGTAGTATACTACGTCTGCTACATCCTGGGCGGTTAAAGGAATAAATCCTTTGTACACTTCTTTCGCTTTATCTTCATCTCCTTTAAATCTCACCATCGAAAATTCGGTTTCAGCGGCGCCGGGGTGAATAGCGGTTACTTTTATGCGGTAAGGCAGCAAATCAATACGCATACCCTGGGAAATGGCATCTACCGCCGCTTTGGTGGCACAATACACATTGCCTTTGGCATATACCAGCTTGGCGGCAGTGGAACCGATATTGATAATATGACCCATTGTGCGGGAGCGCATCCATGGAATAACGGTGCGCGACACATAGAGGAGTCCTTTTACATTGGTGTCTATCATGGCATCCCAATCGTCCGTGCTGCCTTCGTCGATGGTGCTTAAACCGGCCGCAAGCCCGGCATTGTTCACGAGGATATCAATTTTGCGCCAATCTTCCGGAATAGTGCCTAAAACGGATTTTACTTCTTCCTCTTTTCTTACATCAAAATTCAATGCCAGTACATTGATGCCAAATTCCTGCGTTAACTGGGTTTGCAATGCTTCGAGCCTTTCTTTCCGGCGACCGGTAATAATCACATCATAACCTTTGCCGGCGTAAGTAATAGCGCATGCCTGACCAAAACCGGCCGTTGCACCAGTGATAAGAACAATTCCCATGAGTGGTTATTTTTTTATGCAATTTACTAAGGATCAGCGGACCAGCGTCACAGTTCCTTTTTTAAGGATCTCTTTTCCATTGAAATCTGTACCCTGCAGTATCCAGATATAGGTATCTACAGGCGCCGGCATCCCTTTGAAGGTACCGTCCCAGCCAACGCGGAAATTTGTGGAGGAGTAAATTTCCGTTCCCCACCGGTTGAAGATCCGGAAGAAGGTATAGGTAGTAATGCCCACAGGAATAAACCGGAAGTAATCGTTCAGCCCGTCGCCGTTGGGTGAAAATGCGTTGGGGATGTACATGTCGGGGCCGGTGTAATATTTTACATGTACCGAGTCGAAGCCAAAGCAGCCCTGCTGATTGGATACGCGCAGCGCAAAAGAGATATCCTTGTTATAGGTTAGCACCGGCTGCGCAATGTTGGGGTTATCAAGTCCGTCGGCCGGCGACCAGGAATAAAACTCCCCGCCGCTGCCCTGCATCACCATTTGCTGTCCTTTTGCCAGGATGGTATCGTTGCCTGCAAACGGATTTACCTCGTAAATCCTGATGTTTTTGCTCACAGTTTTTACGCATTGTTTATCCGTCAGCAACGTCAGTGAAATCGTATATACGTCACCTTTAGGAAAAGTATATCTCATAGATCGTTGTGAACCAGGTGTAACCACACTGTCCAGCAACCCCAGATCCCAGACGTGACCGGTAATATTTCCATACAGATAGGAAGAGGTATCGTTGAACTGAACGGGATCACCCTTGCAGTACCCGGTGGTGGTGAAGCCTGCCGTTAATCCGGGATAGTTAAATATTTCCCCTTCGGAGCTATCGGTGCAGGCCAGCCCGGGGTTAACCACCATCTTTACTTTGTATACACCTGTGTCCGGATACTGGTGGTAGAACATTGTTTTTGTATCGGTGAGGGTATCGGTACCATCACCAAAGGTCCAGTAATAGGTAGATGTATAACCGGCTACGCTGGAATTGGTAATAGGAACGTGTAAAGAAGGGTCTTCTGTACAGTTATTCAGCACCGGTGGAAAAATGGCGGTGATTTTTGTCTGGCAGTTAAATACGGTCAGTAAAATATCCTTGCTGTGGGTGCCGAGGAACTGTTTGGTTACCAGGTCATATTCATTCACGCATACCGTTACTACATACTTTCCCTGCAGGTTGGGTGTACAGGTAATCAATCCTTTGGAAGAAATGGATATCCCCGGATTACCGCCCATTGGGTTATTGCCTGAATAAGGCGGGATATAGCTTACAGTTGAATTATAGGGCGGCGGTGTGGTGGAGTTGCTTTCATTGGCGCTGGAGCCGTCTGTTAATGCGCTGCAAAGGTTATAGGTCAGGCTGTCGCCGTCTTCATCATAGGCAGCGTAATCCAGGCTAAACGGCATGGCGTTGCAGATGACAATAGCAGTATCCCGGTCGAAGTACGCGCTGTTATTATTGGGCCTCGATTCTATTCCCGGTATCACGGTATAATAGGTAGATCCTTCGTGTTCAGAATCATAGATGTTACTCAGTTTTTCGCCCCGGCAGCAGCGTTGGGAGGAAACATAATATCCTCCAACAACGGGTGGCAGTTCGATGGTAGCGGTATAAAAAGCTACTTCAAGGTGTTGGGCCTGCGGAGCGAGACAAGGGTTTTTCAGGGTATCTATCAGCGGACGGGTAAAAGCAATGTAGAGGTAAACGGAGGATAAAACTTTGGAACCATTGGAAGTAAATACGTTAGCAGTAACCGGGTTCTCAAATCTGTCAATACAACCTTGACGGTCGCCACAGGTAAAATCTGCGTCGCGGTATAACTTGAGAGTGATGAGATAACGGTAGCGGGAGTTATCCTCAGTCATTCCTAATGTTTTATAAAAAATTTCGCCACCAATGATATGATATCCAGCCGCAAAAACAGGGAACAAACAGCAGCTCAATATCAGTAAAACTGCTCTCTTCATGATGGGGGATACTGCTCCCTGAATTTAACAAAAAAAGAGCATATACGGTTCAATCCGGCCAACTTTATCTTACAAGTGTGACGGTCCCCTTACGTTGAACTGTATTATTGTTAATATCTTTTCCCTGAACTACCCAAACATAGGTACCTACTGCAGCAATACTGCCGTTAACAGTTCCATCCCATCCCTTGAGATACGCCGTACTGGAGAACATTAGCTTACCCCAGCGATCAAACACCCGGAAGAATTCCATCTGCACAATACCCACCGGCAACGGACGGAATACATCATTTAAACCATCCCCGTTGGGTGAGAATGCGTTAGGTATATAAATATCCGGTCCTTTGATAAAGCGTACAAAAATATTGTCGGTACCGGAACAACCTTCCTGCGTATAGGCGGTAACGGTATATGTGATATCACGGTTATATGTAGTTACCGGGTTATAAATATTGCGGCTGTTTAATCCATCCGGCGGAGTCCAGGTATATCGTACGCCCCCGGTAGCATTCAGCTGGAATGGCGTGTTCAGCATAATAATGGTATCGTTGCCGGCAAAGGCATTTACCTTAGGCACCACTTTTACTAACGCGGTGGCAGTAACCGGTTTAGGACATCCCAGTGTATCCGTTACCGTTACTGTAAACAGGGTAGTGTCCGGAGGATGGGCCAGTGTAACTGCTGATGTGGATTTATCCACATAATAAGCCGGCGCCCACTTGTAGTAAGCGCCTCCTGTAGCGCGCAGCGTAAGCGGAATACCAAAGCAAACAGTGGTATCAGGAGCAGCAGTAGCCCTCGGTGGATCCACCACTTTGAGTGTAACGGTATCGGCTGAACGACATTTGCCCAGCGCTACCTGGATCTCATAACTTTGTTTGGGAGGAGTGGGTGTTACATACGCATCCGCCAGTAATGATACTACCTGGTTGCGGTCCAGGTCCGTCCAGCGGTAGGTATACGTTCCATCTGTAACCGATGGTAAATGAACCTCATCATTGGTACACACGGTGCTGTCGGAAATCGTTTTCACCCGGATGGTATCTCTCACATCTACCTTTACATCTTTAAAATTGGTACAACCCTGTGTATCCGTAAACGTTACCTTGTAAACAGACGACTTCGGCGGAAATACAATGGCATTGGGCGTATTGGGATTCAGGATAAAATAATTATCCGGCGTCCAGGAATAAGAACCGGGAAGTGTGCTGCCTGCGCGCATCTGCAAACTATCTTTCGCGCAAAGTAGTGTATCGTTGGTAGCAGTGAATGGCGGCTTATCATAAATCACCAGTGGCTGTGTAACGGCTTGCTCACATCCTTTTACATTGCGGGCATACAGCTTTACATTATAAGTGCCGGGTGTAGTATAGGTATAAAGCGGGTTCGCCAGATTGGAAGTATCACCGTTGCCAAAATCCCATTTATAATACACGATGCCGCCGGCGTCAGACTGGGTGGAAGCAGAATTGAATTTTGTTTCTTTATTCACACAGGCGCCTGCGGTAGTGAATGCCGGCTTGAATACCGGGTACGCATATACGATAGCAATGGCGCTGTCGCCGCAATTGCTCGCTTTATCTACATAAAGTTTTACGGTATAGGTACCTTGTTGTGCATAGGTATGCTGAATAGGATTGGCGGTATTGGTATCCAATGTGGTGCCGTCTCCAAAGTCCCAGTGATAAGGCTTTCCGAGCGTGCTGTTATTGGTGAAGGTGATGGTTAAGCTGCTGCAGTCTGCATATTTTTCGGGCATGGCGGCGGTGGCCTGTTTCACGCAGGAGGTGATGTTGATGTGAAAGTCTTTCCGCAACGTTCCGATCTTTTGTCCTCTGCGGAATTCATTTACACACACTGTTACCACATACTTACCTGCTGCCGGCGCCACACCGGAAATGATACCGGTATGCGGATCTATGGTAACGGTAGATCCCAGCGGACTGCTGCCACTGAATGGCGACACATAGCTGGCGAAGCTGTACGGCGGTGCGTCCGCCGCAGGCGGAATATCTCCTTCACTGGTTTTGCCGCCTTTATAAGCGTCGCAGAACTCATAGCTGAGAGAATCTGCATCCGGGTCTGTAGCAGAAAAATCGTAGGTGAATTTCTTGTCTGCACAAACGAGGGTGGCTTCTTCTTTATTAAAAACGGGACTTGAATTATTGGTAGCGCCGGAGTTGCTGCCGGGAATATCGGCGTAGTAAGTAGCGCCGGTACCGAGGTCGCCGGGACGGCCGCCTGGAATAGGTTCTGCCACTATATTTTCCATGTACGGATCACGGCAGCAGCTCTGGAAAGCAATGGTATAACCGGCGGCATTCACCGGAATGGTAATAGTAGTGGTATAAGTTCCTATCTGGTAACAGATCACCGGTGGGTTAACGATACAGGGATCTATCTTCGCAAGATTTTTTACTTCAAAGTTGGTACGTGTGATCTGGTATTGGGCTATCTGCCGGTAAGTGCTCCTGTCAAAAGAAGAAAGTATAACAGCGGTGGGCATTTTGGCAATCCGTTCCCCGTCGCCGCAAATGCGGTATAATTTCAGTGTGATGGAATATTGAAGGTTATTCCCACTCTGCCCGAGATACTTATAATATACCTGTCCGCCTATGATATGACTGGCCTGCGCCACCAGGGCGCACACCATGCATAGCAGGATGACAAGAAGTTTTTTCACAACAGGTGTTTTTTAGATTATAGTTGACAAAATGCTATAAACTGTTCCAATATCACATTGCTCTCTTCCGCTATTTCCCACATGCCCATGTGGCCCACGTTTTCAAAAATATGTATACTGCTGATCGGGGGTAAAGTTATCTGAGATAGCACGTTATCCAGCGGCACTGCATTATCATCTTTCCCGATCATAAATAACACCGGCGCACGGAGGGTTTTCAATACTCCTGTCCGGTCCGGCCTCACTGCCATTGCTTCGTAATACGCTACCAGGGCGGGAAGCTGGCATTCCATGCCCAGTTTTACATAGGCGTCTATTAATTCGTTGTGTTTACTTTTGGTAGCAGGACTAAACATATTCGGCAATGTTTGCCGTAGAAATGTTTCTGCTCCATATTGTTCCATCATCCGGATGGATTTGCGTCTTCCTTCTTTTTTCTCTTCACTGTCTGCTTTCGCGGTAGAATGAAAGAGGCCGAGTCCTTTCAACAGCGCCGGATACTTTTCCGCCAGCGCCAGTGCAATGTAGCCACCCATAGAGTGACCGATAATAACTGCTTCACTGATGTTTTCTGCTAACAGGATGGCATATACGTACTCCGCCATAGATTCAATGGTAAGTGGAGTAGTAAGCGGCGATAATGCGGTTCCGGGTAAATCAGGGATAATAATCCGGTAATGCTCTTTTAGTCGCGTTGTTTGGTTGTCCCAAAGCGTGGCATTTTCTGAAAAACCGTGTATAAGCACTATCGTTGCACCTTTGCCTTCGTCAAGCCAGGTGATGTTTCCGTTATTGATTGATTTCCGCATGTCTTAAGCCGGGAATAAATCGTGAAATAAAAGCATGTACCACTAACAAGATACAAAATATTAGTGCTGCTTTGGAAACCAGGTCACCATTTTTTACATAGAACGTAATACCTGCCTCCGGTGTTACAGTTGCTTTAAAAACAGCTTCTTTCCAATAGGGCTGCGGCTGATGCACGTTCCCCGACGGGTCTATCACGGCCGATATACCGGTATTGGCACACCGGGCTATCCAGCGCCGGGTTTCAATGGCGCGGATCCGGGCATATTGTAAATGCTGCCGGTGTCCTTCGGTGTTTCCCCACCATCCGTCGTTGGTTATAATGACTAATAAATTAGCACCGGGTTTAATATGGGTGGCCATGTAATTGCTAAACACGGATTCATAACAGATTACAGGAAATACGTTGATGCTGTCCTGGGGATTGGTGAACATTTCCACACCCGGCATCCTGCCATAGCTGCCTGAGATACCGCCAAAATCCAGCGCAACGCTCTGCATAAACGATAAATAACCTACATAGGGCACCAGTTCGGCGCCGGGCACCAGCTCATATTTATGATACACCTGGATATTGCGGGATGTATCTACCTGTATGGCGCTATTGTAGGCATCCCAACGGGTGCCGTCATTCATGGTCCGGGCGGTATTGGGTATTTCATCGGTAGTAGTGTAGCGTTTCATGGTGGCTGCACCGCTGATGAGCTTTGCCTTCGGATATTTACGCAGCATTTCACGGACAGCGATAATTTCCGGCTGATAGTTCAGCTCATGTTCCCATGCTCCCTGTGGGAACAATGCCGTTTCCGGCCATATAATATAACGGGTATTGCTATCCGCTTTTTCTTCAGTGAGATGTAAAAATTTACCAAGCTGCTCCATCGCCGATCCGGCGCTGAACTTTTCATCATAGGGATCTATATTCGGCTGCACAATCACGATCTCTGTTTTCCGGGCAGGGTTATCTGCCGGTGCAGATATAAAGGCAGAAATAATCAGCGGTAACCCAATCACCAGCAGGGGCTTCCAGCTTTCTCCCAACAGGATCTGTTTCCAGGTAAAATCGTATAGACGGGCCCGTTTCCATACATTGTAAATAACAACGTTGGCTAACAATACCCAGAAAGTACCTCCGCTGGTACCGGTATATTCATACCACTGGATCCATCCCGGCCGCAGCGCAAAGGCATGGCCAAGCACCAGCCACGGCCAGCTGAATTCCCAGGTCTGATGAATGTATTCAAACGTTAACCAATATACGATCAAGGCAAAATAAGACACTGACTCCGGCAATTTCCGCTTCGTATTTTTGAAACCCAGCCAGGGAATACTCATCAGCAGGGCGTTGAAGCAATTGGCGAAAACACCGCTCAGCGGAAGGGTGGTATTACCCACCCACCAGGTGGATGCTACGTTCCAAACGAGGAAAGCCAGGAAAAGAAGACCAAAATATTTCCAGCGGTGCTGCACCTTATCGCTGATATACAATAAGGGCGTAAAGGCGATGAAAATAAGCGGGGTAAGTGGCAGGGTAGGCCAGGCAAGCCAGCAAATCAAACCACTCAATATACTCAGCAACAGGTAAGGCTTCTTCATTTAAGCATTGCGGATTATGAATTACGAATTACGACGAAGATAAGCGCGGAATTACTGAAAACAAAAACGCCCGGTACTTTCATACCAGGCGTTTGTATTTAAAGTGTTGCTTATCTGCTGTAGTTAGGTGCTTCCTTTGTGATCACCACATCATGCGGGTGGTTTTCCTTTACGGTAGCAGCCGTAATTTTTACAAACTGCGCTCCCTGTAAAGCTTTGATGTCTTTGGAACCGGTAAGACCCATACCAGCCCGTAAACCACCTACAAATTGCTGTACTATTTCAGACAACATGCCTTTGTATGGAACACGGCCTACGATACCTTCCGGTACCAGTTTCTTGATATCATCTTCATCCTGGAAGTAACGGTCTTTACTACCTTCCTGCATGGCTTCGATAGAACCCATACCACGGTAAGATTTGAATTTACGTCCTTCGTAGATGATTGTTTCCCCGGGGCTTTCTTCCACTCCTGCAAAAATAGATCCTGCCATGATGGTAGAAGCGCCTGCGGCAAGAGCTTTCACCATGTCGCCGGTATAACGGATACCACCATCTGCAATTACCGGGATACCCAGTTTCTTCAATGCATCAGCAGCTTCCATTACAGCGGAAAGTTGTGGGAAACCTGCTCCTGTAACGATACGGGTAGTACAGATAGAACCAGGTCCTACACCTACTTTTACTGCATCGGCTCCTGCCTGTGCCAGTGCCAGTGCGCCTTCTGCGGTGGCTACGTTACCTGCAATCACCTGCAGTTTAGGGAATGTTTTCTTTAATTTCTTCAGGTTGTTCAATACGGCGATGGAATGACCGTGGGAGCTATCCAGGCAAACCACATCCACACCTACATTGATCAAAGCCTGTGCGCGTTCCAGCAAATCGGCAGTAATACCTAATGCTGCACCTACCAGTAAACGGCCAAATTCGTCTTTTACTGCATTGGGGTAGCTGGTCAGCTGAAGGATGTCACGGTAAGTGATCAATCCTGCCAGTTTGCCCTGCTTGTTAACAACCGGTAATTTTTCGATTTTATATTGCTGGAGAATTTTTTCTGCCTTTTTCAGGTCAGTGCCTTCCGGAGCAGTGATCAGGTTTTCGCTGGTCATTACTTCTTTTACAAGGCGTTTTTTATTTTTCTCAAACCGTAAGTCCCTGTTTGTCAGGATGCCTACTAGTTTGTTGTGGTCATCAATGATGGGAATACCGCCGATACCGTTTTCTTTCATCAGTCGCAGCGCTTCTCCGATGGTAGCATCCACCTTCAGCGTAACGGGATCAATGATCATTCCGCTTTCGCTGCGCTTTACACGTCTTACCATTTCGGCTTGCCGTTCGATGCTCATGTTCTTGTGGAGAATACCTATTCCGCCTTCCCTCGCGAGCGCAATCGCCAGCGTTGCTTCTGTAACAGTATCCATCGCTGCAGATACCATTGGTATATTCAGACGTATGTTTTTTGTTAATTGCGTAGAGAGATTTACTTCTTTAGGCAGAACTTCAGAGTAGGCCGGTACCAGGAGCACATCATCGAATGTAAGTCCGTCAGCTACAAATTTGGGTTTAGATTTTCCCGCAGGCATGATGCAACTATTAATCAGTTAAAAAATAATTGCACGCAAATGTACACCTAATTACCCAATAAATAAAATAATCACTCTCCACCGGGCCCGCCCGGTTGTTAATAAATCATTAACAAACCAGCTCGTAAAGCTGTCCGGGTAAGCTTCTGAGCACACTTTGCATTTCCAGGTTGAACACGGCGGTGGCTACCTGGCTCCCGGATAAACGGGTTTGCAGGTACAATTCTTCGAGGTGCCGCTGCGATTTTTCCCGGAAAAGCGACATAATCAGCTGTTCGTCCTCGCTTAGCTCCGGAAATAACCCGGGCTGTACCACCGGAGCCTTGCCGGCAGCGGTTTTCTCCTGCCAGCCCATGAGCGCCAGCACATCTTCGGGGCCTGTGAGCAGGGCGGCTTTGTTTTGTTTGATCAGGTAGTTGCAGCCGGCAGACTGGGGATCATGAAGCCTGCCGGGAATACAAAACACATCGCGGTTGTAGCCATTGGCCAGATCCGCTGTAATCAGCGATCCACCGCGCATCCCGCTTTCTATCACTATAGTGGCGTCGCAGATCCCGGCCACAATCCGGTTCCGCTTGGGAAAGTTTTGCCGGTCGGGCGTGGTTTGGCTCGGGAAGTCGGTGAGCAACCCGCCCTGCTCCAGCATTTGCACCGCCACCTGTTTATGTGCCGGCGGATAGATCCGGTCCAGCCCGTGTGCCAGCACCCCGATAGTAGGTATTTGGGCTTTTAAGGCCGTTTTATGGGCAATGATGTCAATACCATAGGCCAAACCACTCACAATGGTAATCCCCGCCTCAGAGAGTCCTTTAACCAAGGTTTCGCAAACACTCTTTCCGTAGGCGGAAGGATGCCGCGTGCCCACAATATTGATCATCCGCATGGCATTCAGTGAAGCGTTGCCTTTGTAATACAACATCGCCGGATTGTCGTAGCAATGAAGCAATCGCTGCGGATACGCCGGGTCTGTACAAAATAATGGCTGTATCCTGTACTTCTCCATAAAACTGATTTCATTTTCTATCTCCGCAAAATCACGGAAATTACGGATAGCGGCGGCCCTGATGGCGCCTACCGTTTCAATTCTTTCCAGCTCCTGTTTCCGCGCGTTGAAAATATTACCGGCACTGCCGAAATGCTCCAGCAGTTTTTTTACAGTTACATCGCCGATCAGGGGAATACGGGTTAATGCCAGTTGATACATGAGTTCCTGGGGCATAACAAACAATATTTCCGCATAATTTACAATTTTCCCGCGGCACTTTTTCTGCACAGCATGAATTATTTTTGCAGCTACCAACGGATATTTTTATGAAGATGAAATGGATACTGACAGGCGTAATGGTAGCAGGATTGTTTGCCTGTAAAACTACCCGGCCCGTAGCAGAAAAGAACACCGGATCGCAACTGATTCCCGGTGGACCGGCATGGGCCGCACTATGGCAGCAACAGTCCGGCGAATACAAGGCATTGTGCCTGCAGGCATACCAACTGGCTGCGCTCCGCCTCGATCAATACCTCGCCGCCAAAGGCAGCAAACCACTGGCAGTAGTTACAGACATCGACGAAACCGTGCTGGATAACAGCCCCTACTCTGTACACCAGGCATTAGCAGGTAAAACCTACGATGATAAAAGCTGGATGGAATGGACCGCCAAAGTCGCCGCAGACACGGTTCCCGGCGCACCTTCCTTTTTTAAGTATGCAGCTTCCAAAGGCGTAAAAGTATTTTATATCACCAACAGGGCCGAAAGCGAAAGAGCCGTTACTTTACAAAACCTGCAGCGCTACCAGTTCCCCGATGCTGATGATCAGCACCTGCTGCTGAAAACCACCACCTCCGGCAAAGAACCCCGCCGGCAACAGGTATTGCAGCAGTATGAAATTGTAATGCTGTTTGGAGATAACCTCGGCGACTTCTCCGCTACGTTCGACAAAAAACCTTTTGAAGAAAGAAATACAGCAGTGTTACAGGCAACCCCCAACTTCGGCAGCCGGTATATTGTATTGCCCAATCCGATGTATGGCGACTGGGAAGGAGCGTTATACAACTTCCAGTATAAATTAACCACGCAGCAAAAAGATTCTATTCTGCAAAGCAGGTTGCGGAACTACTAATATGCAGGGGGATCAGCGCGTAGGTTGTCTTTTTCAGGATTAAACTGATTAGACTGATTTAGGGATTTGATCACTTTTGATTATAACTGATTAGGGGAGATATAAGCGGGTATTCGCTTATATCTCCCCTAATCAGTTATAATCATTTATAAAATCCAAAAAGTAAAATCAAGGTAATCAGTCTAATCAGTTTAATCCTGAAAAAGACAACCTACGCTTACAGGCTGATAATCCGGAACACCGTCCGCCTGTTGGCGGCTCTTCCTTCTTCTGTATCGTTGGTGGCTACCGGGTCATTCTCTCCATAACCCTTTGCTGTAAGGCGATCCAGCGGGATACCTTTTTCTGTGAGGTAGCTTACCACCGCTTTGGCGCGGCTCTGCGAAAGCAGTTGATTGTCTTTGTCGGTACCTACATTATCAGTATACCCGGCGATCTCAATTTTTACGGTAGGGTTATCCTTTAGCAGGTTCACCAGTTTGTTGAGTTCCGTTACCGATTCAGGTTTCAGGTTATACTGTTTGCTGTCGAAGAAGATGTTATGCAATACGATGCTGGCATTGGCAGCCAGTGGCTGCAACGGAATATTTTTTTCGTAAGGGATACCGGGGTTGTGTTCTTTCAGCGAAAAATTATCTGAGTAAAAGAGATATCCTTTCCTGTTTACGTGCATGGCATAATCCTTTCCCACCGGTAGTGGCGCGAGGTAATCGCCGGTTTCATTGGTTTTAACGGTAGCGATATTATATCCGCCCTGGAGGTCAATGATATCTATGCTGGCGGTTAAGCGTTGGTGCGTGAGGGTATCATACACATAGCCTTTTACGTACAGTGTTTGCAGGGGGCGTGCTTCCGGGTAAAGTTCAAAGCGATAAATATCGAGGGTGCCGCGGGTATCAGACCGGTCGGAGGCGAAGTAGGCAGTTTTACCATTTGCTTCTACTACCAGCGAGGCGTCTTCATCAATGGTATTGATCGGGTAACCGAGGTTGGTGGCTGGTCCCCAGCTGCCGTCGGGTTGCCGCCGTGAATAAAAGATGTCGAGGCCGCCATATCCCGGATGCCCGTCGGAAGCAAAGTACAGCGTTTGTCCATCTGCGTGTATGAAGGGTGTGGTTTCCCTGCCGTTGGTATTGATATTGGGCCCCATTCTTTCGGGTACGCTCCATTGTCCGTTGGGTTGCCGGCTGGTTATAAATATATCTGCACCATGATCTGGTGTTTCACGTGCAAAATAAAGCGTTTGTTTGTCGGCGCTGAGGCAGGGTTGTGACTCCCAGTCGCGTGTATTAATGGGCGATCCCATATTCTTTGGTGCGGTCCAGCCCGAAGCGGTTTTTTCCGAGTAGTAGAGATCGCAGCTGCCTTTGCCTTCCGGAAATTCGCAGCCTGTGAATACCAGCATGGTACCATCTTGTGAAATGTTTTGTGCGCCTTCATTGAAAGAGGAGTTTACGGGTTCACCCATGTTTTGTGCCGCTGACCAGATGTTGTTGTCCCGGTACGTAATATAAAAATCTTCATTGCGGCCATTTACGCGCCTGGTGAAGATCAATGTTTTACTGTCAATAGTTAATGAGGGGAAGTATTCCGGATCTTTACTGTTTACCGGATCACCCAGGTTTTCCGGGTGGAATGGCACGGCTTGCCGGTTGTTGTTTACGGCAAATTCATAATTAACTTTCAGCTTCTCTGCATTTGCACTTTTCGATTTGATGGACGCAATGTATTGATTGATTAACTGTAACGCACCTACGAAATTCCCTGTGCCTGCCATCGCTTTTGAGTAAGGCACCATTACCGGCCGCAGCCCGCTGCTATCCAGTTGTTTTAGCTTCTCAAACGCGGAGGTGGCCGCTGCATAATCTTTCAGCTCCACATAACACAAGCCCATTTGTCCGTATGCATCAGTAAATCCGGGCGCCGTTTTAATGGCATCCTGCAGAAATCCGATAGCAGCTTTTGTCTGGTAAGTTCTTACGGCATCAATGGCGCGGTCAAAACTGGCTTTGGCTTTTTTAGGGGCGTTTTCATAGGTAACTGTCTGGGCCTGCAACAGCAGCCCGAAGCCCAGCAGGCAACTCAGTATTAACAGGGAGGTCTTTTTCATAGTATGTATTCGCAATGTAATTAACGAAAATACTATGAGAATAGTACAGCGATAAAGTGTTAAAAATATAATGGGAGATAAAAGTGAATCTATTCACCGTTATCTCCCAAAAACTTTTTAAAGATCCACAGAAATCAAATTATCTATGGAACATTAATATACTTATGGATCTGCAATGACATGGTCCATTCCGGATGATCCTTGATATACTCTGTTATCAGCGGCGTCATTTCTGCGCTGCGTTCCCATTCGGGCTGCAGGTACAGCTTACAATGCTTACCGGCTAAGGCAGCATATTTTTCTGCCCAGGCAAAATCCGTTTTATTAAAGATCACTACTTTCAGTTCATGCGCGGCCTTGCAGATTTCCGGCAGGGGCGCCTTGAACTTTTTGGGCGATAAAGTAATCCAGTCCCATTTGCCACTGAGCGGTGAAGAACCGGAGGTTTCAATATGCGTGTGAAAACCCTGTTTGTGCAGGGAACGGGTAAGTGCATCGAGGTTATGAAGCAATGGCTCACCACCGGTAACCACTGCAATACGGCCGGGATAGGCCGCTGCTTCGGTTACAATATCGGACACGGCTACCTGCGGATGCTTATCTGCATCCCAGCTGTCTTTTACATCACACCACACACAACCCACATCACAACCACCCAGTCTGATGAAATAGGCAGCCCGTCCCTGATGGTAGCCTTCACCCTGGATCGTGTAAAAGCGCTCCATCAGCGGGAGGGTATCGGTACTAATATTTATTGTTGTTACAGACATGACTTACTTCACAAAGGTCCGGTTTTTTTAGTTCCGGCTATATTTAATTCTATTTTCAAACCTCACGGGTTCGAATCCCTGACTCTCCGCAGATTAATTCATACTTCCTTTCAAGCCAATAGTGGCGTGATAGGTGTTTTTGAGCAAAGCGGCAATCGTCATCGGACCTACGCCACCCGGTACCGGGCTGATGTAGCTGCATTTAGGCGCTACTTCGTCAAACTTCACGTCACCTTTCAGGCGGAACCCGCTTTTCCTGGTGGCATCTTCCACACGGTTAATACCTACATCCACAATTACAGCGCCTTCTTTCACCATATCCGCTGTTACAAAATCCGGTCTGCCGATAGCGGCAATGATGATATCTGCCTGACGGCAAATTTCAGCCAGGTTATGCGTCTGGGAATGGGTAAGGGTAACGGTACAGTTACCTGGATTGGTATTGCGGCTCAGCAAAATGCTCATAGGCGTGCCTACAATATGGCTGCGACCTATTACTACTGCGTGTTTTCCTTTGGTCGGAATGTTGTAATGCTCCAGCATCAGCATAATACCATAGGGAGTAGCAGGAATAAAAGCAGGTAAACCACTTACCATTTTACCTACGTTCATGGGATGGAAACCATCCACATCTTTGCTCGGATCAATGGTGTTGATCACCAGCTCTTCATTGATATGTTTTGGTAAAGGTAATTGTACAAGGATACCATCCACATCCGGATTTTCATTCAGCAGAATGATCTGGTCCAGCAGATGCTTTTCAGAGATCTGCGCATCAAAACGCAGGAGGGTGGAATTGTAACCGCATTCTGCACATGATTTTACTTTGGATGCTACGTAGGTTTCACTTGCCGGATTATTACCTACCAATATGGCTGCCAGGTGAGGGACCTTTTTCCCAGCTGCCTTCAATTCAGCCACCTGTGCGGCTAATTGGGCCTTTATAGCCTCAGAAACGAGTTTACCGTCTAAAATTTGCATGTGCAAAGGTAAGAAAAAGCTGTATGTAATCAGCTATGGGAAATCAGCTTTTTAGGGAAGCGCTGCCGGAAGGAATGGAGACAATCGTCTTAAATCGTCCGAAGATCCAGCAAAACAAGCTCCTGTAAAGGAACTTGCTTTGCTCAGGCATTGCGCCCGTCAGGAACTTACGAGTTGTTCAGTGGAAATTATAAGGCAAAACTTAAATATAAATCTTCTTGTTGATATATGCAACCGAAGAGCCAGATCACAGTACTTTAGGAATTAAATTTTTGGCGCAGCATCCAGTATTTCCGGTGCTGATGCTCCTGCATATTTTTCAAAATTACGGATGAACTGTCCGGCCAGATCCTTTACCTGCCTGTCATAGGCGGCTTTATCTTCCCAGGTATTGCGTGGGTCCAGGATATTGGATGGAACGCCGGCGCAATTATCAGGGATTGAAAAACCGAATACAGGATGTGCGTGGAAAGTTTCCTTGTCAAGACTGCCATTCAACGCTGCCGTGATCATAGCACGGGTATACGACAACTTCATGCGGCTGCCGGTGCCATAAGCACCGCCGGTCCAGCCGGTGTTGATCAGCCATACATTAACATTGTATTTGCGCATTCTTTCACCCAGCATCTGCGCATATTGCGCCGGATGCAAAGGCATAAATGGTGCGCCGAAACACGCGCTGAACGTGGACTTCGGCTCTGTGACGCCCGCTTCGGTACCCGCCACTTTAGCCGTGTAGCCGGAAATGAACTGGTACATGGCCTGTCCGGGCGATAACCTGGAAACCGGCGGTAACACGCCATAGGCATCGCAGGTAAGAAAGAATATATTTTTTGGAATACCTCCCACAGAAGGTTCCAATGCGTTATCAATATAAGGCAGCGGATAAGATACGCGGGTGTTTTCCGTGATCCGGCAATCTGCATAGTTCACGGTATGGGTGCCGGGGAAAAAGTTGATATTTTCCAGCAGCGCGCCTTCACGCACAGCATGAAATATCTGCGGTTCTTTTTCTTCAGAAAGATCAATACATTTTGCATAACAACCGCCTTCAAAATTAAAGACGCCGGTAGCATTCCATCCGTGTTCATCATCACCGATGAGTTTCCGCGAAGGATCAGCGCTCAACGTGGTTTTGCCGGTGCCGCTCAAACCAAAGAAGATAGCAGTATCGCCGTCATCGCCTACGTTGGCGGAGCAATGCATGCTTAACACATTTTTGTTGTGCGGCAATTCGTAATTCAGGATCGTGAAAATGCCTTTCTTGATTTCACCGGTATAGGCGCTGCCACCTATGAGGATAATTTTTTTGGTGAAATTCACTACGGAGAAATTCTGCTGCCGCGTGCCGTCAGTGGCAGGATCTGCCAGACAGCCGGGCGCTTGGATAACGGTCCAATCGGGATGCATGTAATCCAGTTCATCTTCCGAAGGACGTAAAAACATGTTGTAGGCAAACAGACTTGACCACGGCAGTTCTGTAATTACTTTGATGTTGACCCGGTAGTCCTGGTCGGCACATGCATAGCAATCACGTACCCACACGTCTTTCCCGCTGAAATAACGGGTGATTCTGCTGTATAAACGATCAAAATTTTCTTCAGAAATGGGGAGGTTAAAATCGTTCCAGTTAACAGTGTCCGTTGTGATGTTGTCTTTTACAATGAATTTATCTTTGGGTGAGCGGCCGGTAAATTCGCCGGTGTTTACAGCTAATGCCCCTGTATCGGCATATACCCCTTGTTTACGGGCGACCGTTTGCTCCGCCAGTTTTTCGGGTGAAAGTTGGTAATAGACGTTCGTTACGTTCTCTATGCCAAGTCCCCGTAAGTCAGCAACTGGATTCCTTACGCTACTCATTTGCATAAAAGCAAGATTGTTTTGGTGTAAAAGCAAAACTAGCGATTTTTTGATATTGTCAAATTTTATAGGTGTTATACCATTGAAATTTAGAAATTAAATACCGGTTTAGGGGTGGTTGTTGCGATATCTTCAAAATGTCCACTTTTCATTGCAGGATTATCTAACCATATTTGAGAGAATATACTATTAAATAATTGTAAGGAAATATTAGTACGATTTTGTCATTTAATGATGCAGATATTGACCGATTTGCCGGTTCTGACCTTTTTCACATTTCTACCTCCCGAATTTTACATAGGTTTGAAGCCTCATTTGAAATTAAGCGATATGAAGAATCTGCCCTTGGATCCGCAGCTGTTCGTGAAGAACCGCCAGCGTTTTGTGGCTAAAATGCAGCCACAGTCTATAGCTATTATTAACTCCAATGACGAACTGCCCACCAATGGCGACGCCTTGTATAAGTTCAAACAGAACTCGGATCTGTATTGGCTTACAGGCATTGATCAGGAGGATACGATGGTAGTGTTGTATCCCGATAACCCGGATCCGAAGTACCGCGAAGTATTGGTACTGGTGCGGCCTAACGAGTTAAAGGAAAAGTGGGATGGTCACAGGTTGCGCAAAGACGAGGCATACGCCGTGTCTGGTATGAGCACCGTAGTTTGGCTCGATAGCCTCGATGCGCTTTTACAACAGTGGATCAACGAAGCCGCCAACATCTACCTGAATTCCAACGAAAATAACCGCAAGGCAAACCTCGTACCGGTAAAAGATTACCGCTATGTACAGGAACTGAAAGTACGCTACCCGCTGCATAACTATCTGCGTGCAGCCGTTATCTTTAAAGAACTGCGCGCAGTAAAAACGCCGGAAGAAATCAAGGTAATGCAGGAAGCAATGGATATCACGGAAAAGACTTTCCGCCGCTTACTGAAATTCATTAAACCCGGCGTATGGGAACATGAAATTCATGCGGAAATTTTACACGAATTCCTCCGCAACCGCTCTGCCGGTGAAGCTTATAGCTCTATCATCGCTTCCGGCGACCGCGCACGCACGCTGCACTATATTTCCAATAACCAGGAATGTAAAGACGGAGAAGTGATCCTGATGGACTTTGGTGCAGAATACGGCGGATACAACGCCGATCTTACGCGTTCCGTACCGGTAAATGGTAAGTTTTCGCCACGCCAGCGCCAGGTATACGATGCCTGCCTGCACCTGCATAACTACGCCAAATCCATTCTCCGCCCGGGTATCACCATTGCCAAATACCACGAAATGGTAGGAGAGGAAGCCACTAAACAATTTATAAAAATCGGGCTGCTCACAGAAGAACAGGTGAAAAACCAGGACCCGGAAACACCGGCCTACCGCAAATACCTGTACCACGGTATTTCCCACCACCTCGGTATAGATGTGCACGACCTCGGCCCTTCTTTCCATCAGCCTATCCCGGTAGGCGCTGTAATGACCATCGAACCAGGTATTTATATTGAAGAAGAACAACTGGGTATCCGCATCGAAAACAATATCTGGCTCACCGCCGATGGTAATGTGGACCTGATGAAGAATATTCCTATCACGGCAGATGAAATTGAAGCCCTGATGGCCAAATAATAATGATGATTTGTGATTATCCTGGTTAGCAAAGATTAAAAGATAGATGATATAATATAATTGTCAATATTCTATCTTCGCTCATCAGGATAATCACAAAATCATCATAATCACAGTTAATGAAACAAATACCGAATATTCTTACCCTATGTAACCTCTTCTGCGGTGCACTGGCCATTATCTGCATACTGCATGCGCCCGAATACCGCGCGGAAATTAACGGCGCCGACTATACGATTATCAGCCCGGAGCCTGTATACTGGGCATCCGCACTGGTGGTGATTGCGGGGATTTTCGATTTTTTTGATGGTATGATAGCCCGTCTACTCAAAGTATCGGGCCCTATGGGTAAGGAACTCGATTCACTGGCTGATGTAGTAACCTTTGGTGTGGTACCCGGCATGATGCTGTACCGCCTCCTGCGCAGCGCTTATTTTCAGCAACCCGATGTTTTTGATGTATCCATTATAAATCTGGCCCCGGCCTTACTGGTGCCCTGCTTCGCCGCTTACCGCCTCGCCAAGTTCAATATAGATACCCGCCAGTCCGAAAACTTTATTGGGGTGCCCACTCCCGCAGTAGCCCTGCTGGTAGCCTCTTTCCCCCTCATCCTTTTATTTAATCCCTTCAACCTGGCCCACTGGTTCCAGAATATCTGGGTATTATATATCACTATTGCGCTGCTCTGCTACCTGATGGTGGCGGAAATACCAATGATCAGCCTGAAGTTCAAAAGCAAAAGCCTGGCCGACAACTGGCCCCGCTTCTTACTGATCCTGCTCACCCTGGTAAGCATACCGCTCCTGAAGTTCGCTACCGTTCCCTTTATATTTATTTGTTACGTAATATTATCGGTAGTGGCGCCGCCGAAAATAGAAGCGGTTTAACATTCTGGATTTTTTGATGTAGGTTTGCGGCAAAATTTCTAGCACAATGACTTTTACTGCACATATCAATGTGATGCCACTGAAAGAATTATTAGATCCGCAAGGTAAAGCGGTAATGAGTGGTCTCAAGAACCTCGGCCTGGGCCAGGTACAAGATGTACGTATTGGTAAACACATTACTCTGCAAATTGAAGCCGCCAGCCAGGAAGAAGCAAGGCAGATCGCTGAAACTGCCTGCCAGAAACTGCTGGCAAACCAGGTAATGGAATCTTTTGAAGTACAAATACAATAATTAATTGCGAATTGCGGATAACGGAGCTGTGGGGAGATGACTGGTAAAGTCTCCGGACTGCATCTCCCCACACATTCGTAATTCGTAATTCGTAATTAAATTATGAAATTATATCTCGTTCCATCTCCTATTGGCAACCTCGCCGATATTACCTACCGGGCCGTAAAAGTACTCGAAGAAGCAGATCTTATCCTCGCGGAAGATACCCGTACTTCCAGCGTATTACTGCGGCATTACCAGATCAATAAACCCGTTACACCCTACCATCAGCACAATGAGCATAAAATAGTGCAACACCTCCTGCAACAGCTGCAGGGCGGTAAAACAATGGCTATGCTCACCGATGCCGGTACCCCCGGAGTTTCTGATCCCGGCTTTTTACTGGTTAGGGAATGCGCCCGCGCCGGCGTACCGGTAGAATGCCTCCCCGGCGCCACCGCCTTTGTACCCGCACTGGTAAACAGCGGTATCCCCATGACCCGCTTCGCCTTTGAAGGATTCTTCCCCCTCAAGAAAGGCCGCCACACCCTCTTTACGAAACTGGCCACCGAAGAACGGACCATCGTTTTTTATGAGTCGCCTATGAGACTGCTCAGAACCCTCTCCGATCTGATCCAGTATTTCGGACCAGACCGCCAATGCTGCGTATGCCGCGAACTCACCAAAATGTTCGAGGAAAATAAACGCGGCACATTACAGGAAGTACACGATTACTTCGCTGAAAAAGGCGTAAAAGGAGAAATTGTAGTAGTGGTGCAGGGCGTTGAATAATTATTTTTACCTTCCGGTTAGTTGCTGACATACTATTGTCGTACCCGTGCAGTTGTTTTGTATAACAAATCATTTAGCCATGCCCGTTACAGATATCGCCGCACTGCGACTGCAACATCAGCAGTTGCTGAAAACAGCTTTCAAAAAACCGCAGGACATCGTGGCCTTCTTTGGCGCCATGCAGGCACAGGAACACGCCAACAGCAAATGGGGCATCGGCGCACGGCTCCCCGGCTGTACAGACGCGGACATAGAAAAAGCCATCAGCCACAAATCCATTATCCGCACCACCGCCTTCCGCGGTACCCTGCACCTCATAGCCCCCGCCGATGTACGCTGGATCCTGCAACTCATTGCTCCCACCATAAAAGCCCGCATGGGCAGCATGATGCGCAAACTGGAAATGGACAATGCCCTCCTGCAGAAAACCAATCAATATATCACCAAAGCATTACAGGGAGGAAACCACCTCACCCGCAAAGAACTCACCACCCTGTTACAGGAAAAGGGAATCAATACTGACGACCACCGCATGAACCACATCATCTATCACGCGGCGGCAGATGGAATTATCTGTAACGGCCCTCTCAGCGGGAAACAATTTACCTACACACTCCTCGATGAATGGCTGCCCGGCACGGCAACACTCAATAAACAGGCGTCGCTGGTTACCCTGGCTAAACGCTACTTTATCAGTCACGGCCCGGCTACCTTGCCCGATTTCGCCCAATGGGCCGGCCTCCCGCTCACGGATGCCCGGGCCGGACTGGAAGGCGCGCAATCCGCGTTAAAACCACTGGACGTAAACGGTACGGCCTACTGGATGGCCCCCGGGAAAAAACAAACCACACCTGATACCGCCCTGCTGTTACCCGCCTTCGATGAATATTTCATCGGGTATAAAGACCGCAGCACACTGATAGACATGCAGTTTGCCAAAAAGGTAATGACCATCAACGGTATCTTCAATCCTATCATGGTACAAAACGGGCAAATCATAGGTACCTGGAAACGCACCTTTAAAAAAGACAGTGTAACCATCGTTACCGATCCGTTTAAACCACTCAAAAAGGCCGGCCTGAAAGCGTTTGAGCCTGCCGCACAACGGTACGCCGGTTTTCTCGGACTCACCCTCCACAGTTTCTCCTGATTAACTTCCGGCCACATTACACTCATCAAATATCAGGGACAAAATCGCCAAATGATCCTTATTTTAGCTGTTTTAAACCAAATAAAACGGAATGAAGTACCGGGTTACAACAGGCAGCTGTATTGCCATCGCTTTGCTGGCGGGCAGCTGGTTACAACTAAGCGCTCAATCTGACCGCTGGCAACAGAGAGTAAAGTATACGATGGATGTGAAGGTGGATGCACCGGCCAATCAGTTCAAAGGACAACAACACCTTGAATATTACAACAACTCCCCCGATACATTAAAGAAAGTTTTTTATCACCTCTACTGGAACGCCTTTCAGCCCGGCAGCATGATGGATGTACGCAGCCGTGAATTGGGAAAAATTGTAATAGGAAGAGATAAGAAAGGGAATGAACGCCGCGACTGGGACAACCGCGTACGCGACCGCATCTCCCAACTGAAACCCGATGAAATAGGCTACCAGAAAATCATCTCCCTGAAACGCGATGGAAAACCACAGGACTTCAAAGTAGTGGAAACCATCCTGGAAGTGCCGCTGGATAAGCCTATCCTGCCACACTCCAAAGCTGTTTTTGATATGGAGTTTGCCTCACAGGTGCCGGTACAGATCCGTCGCAGTGGCCGCAATAATGCCGAAGGAGTGGACTTCTCTATGGCACAGTGGTACCCTAAAATGTGCGAATACGATTACGAAGGATGGCACGCCACTCCTTACATCGCCCGCGAATTTTACGGCGTATGGGGCGATTATGATGTAAAAATCACCATCGATAAAAAATACGTGATTGGCGGTACAGGCTACCTGCAAAACCCCGATCAGATTGGGCACGGATACGAGAAACCAGGCGTTAAAGTAACACCCCCCACCGGCAACACGCTCACCTGGCATTTCATTGCACCCAATGTGCATGATTTTATGTGGGCCGCCGATCCGGATTACAAACACATCACGCAGAAAGTGGATGGCTTTACGGCTCACTTCTTTTATATCGACAACGAATACACGCACAATACCTGGCCGCAGCTGGCGAAGATGGTGCCTGCTGCCTATGCCTACATCAAAGCGCATTACGGCGCCTATCCGTATGAGCAATACTCTTTCATACAAGGCGGCGATGGCGGTATGGAATATCCAATGGGTACCCTCATTATGGGCAACGGTAAAATGGATGGTCTGTATGGTGTAGCCATGCACGAATGGATGCACAGCTGGTACCAGGGAATGCTGGCAACCAACGAAAGCCTGTACCCCTGGATGGATGAAGGCTTCACTACCTTTGCGGAAAACAATGTGATCTTTAACACCATCGATTCACTGAAAGGCCGCGATGCACAGGAAGATGCATATGCAGGTTATTTTGCGCTGGCAAGAAGTCCTTTTGAAGAACCCGCTACCACACATGCCGATCACTTTAACACTAACTATGGTTATAGCCTTACTGCCTATTCCAAAGGCGCTGTATTCCTGGAACAGTTGGGTTATGTAATTGGCGCGCAAAACCGCGATAATGGCCTGTTACGCTACTATAACGAATGGCGCTTCAAACATCCGAACGTGAATGATTTTGTACGGGTAATGGAAAAAGAAAGCGGTATTGAACTGGACTGGTACAAGCAATATTTTATCAATGCAGTAAAGCATATCGACTATGGTATCGACAGCGTTTTTGCAAAAGGTAATAAAACAGTAGTGCGTTTACGCAGGGTAGGATATATGCCGATGCCCATCGACTTTATGGTAACGGATAAGAGCGGTAATAAAGTGCTGCACTATATTCCGTTGTCCATCATGTACGGCGAAAAGCCTAATGAGTATCCGAATGTAAAACGTATAGTCGACCCCGTTTGGTACTGGACTAACCCCGTTTATGAAGTAGAACTGGATACTCCGCTGGCAGATATTAAAGAGCTGGAAATAGATCCCAGTCAGCGTATGGCAGATGTGGACAGAAGTAATAACAAAGCAGTGTCTTAATATACACCAATAATAAAGTTCGTACCGGGATGTTGTTTGCAAAAGCAGCATCCCGGTATTTTTTTTACAATGATTGTAACACTGCAGCTGCCCGTTGTTCTCCTTCTTCCATCATCTCTTTCATTATCTGCGGTATAAATTCCAGTCCTCCCATAGCTACATTCAGCGCTGTTTTCGGACGGATGATGTGCAGCTTTACCGCCCTTTTTCCCTGGAAGGGATTAATAGCGGGAAGATCAAAACACTGATCTATATCCGCAGCAGGGATTCCCTTTTTCTTCAGGTTATCTTTTACCGCATTCAGATAGGTGAGCGACTGGTTGATGAGTTGTGTGATTTCCACGTCGGTGGCGGCTATTTCATTGGTGGTATTATCCACTTGTTTTTCGAGGATATCGATCAGGTTCTGGAACAGGATATCATCTTCGCCGGGAGTTTCCGGTGTGAGCAGAATGACATAGATTTCGGTGGCGCCTTTTTCTATGGCCAGTTTAACGGGGTGATAGTGAGCGCCGCCGGCATTGGTAAACTGCTGCACATGATCGGGGAGGGAAGCCACTTCCACTGGTGGCATAAACACCGGCATGCTGCAGGATGCCTGCATGGCTTCACGGAATGTGTAATTGTCAAGAAGGGATATTACATCATAATCCTTCTTCACCATATCGGCGCCTGACGGGGAAAAATAAGTGAGGCGGTTTGTTTGCAGGCAGCGTGCCGCAACAAATACTTCTTTATTCAGCTTTTGCAGTGCGCTGAAGCGGGCATCGGTAAAGATGTTGGTAATTTTATGGGCAAGGGCGGTAGCGTTGTAAAGAGAGTTGTTTTGGGGGAAGCGTTGCAGCATGGTATTGGTGCTCACCAGGTCGGCGGTGGTGTTGCTGGTGAATAATTTTTCCAGCAATGTTATTTCTCCCAAAGCCGCGAGGGGAGCAATTAATGAGCTGATGCCGGTGCCGCAGAAAAAGTCGAATCCAATAGCTGGTTGTTGGGAATAAAGATACTTCAAAGCGCCAACAGCAAAAGCTGCCCTGGAGCCGCCGCCGCTGATGACTAACGCAGTTGTAGCCATGAGGATTTTTTAGGTAGCAACAATTTAACTAAAAAATCAAAATATCAGCTGCTGTAATTGGTTCTGCCAGGTATGGCCCTGTAATTCCTGATCTTTTAATTTGCTCAGGTGGTGTTCATTGTGATGTGCAATGTAATAAAGCATCTCCCGGATGGTAATCTTTCCGAGCAGGGGATGTGGCAGGCGGTACCTGTCCAGGTCACTTTCCGACCAGCCGGCCAGTTTGTTGATTAATTTATTTTTCTGGAGAAGAAAACCTTGTAGCAGCGCCGGTCGCTGTGCAGGATAGATCACCCCGGGCTGATAGGCCCTGGTAGCTTTTGCGCCGGCATCCAGGATCCGCTCATAGTCGGCCACCAATTGGTTGTACGACCGTGATGGTATGGCGCTGGTGCCGAAATAGAGCAGTGTTACTTTGGGAAATCCCAGGGCACTGCTTACGGGTCTGATGGATTTGGTGAGATGATCCAGCTGCTGGCCGGCCGACCACTTACCGTAAGGGGAAGCGGTAAATCGTATATCCGGCAACGTATTCACAAAATCCACGAAGTTGTCGAAACTGGTATTTAATAGAGATTTGATCTCGTGCTGGTTCAGGTACATAGGAAACAAAATTTAGAGGATTTCAAATACACTATACCTGGCTTTGTAAACAATATACCCGGGCCGCTGCATTCTCTTTGAAGTTACGCCAGATTTGCGAGCCGGCCAATAGCTTATTACATATAAAATAAATTTATGTATAATAAAATCGCCAGATGGCCCGGGAATATTGATCCGCTGCTGAAAAATCTCAGATTATTCCAGCACAGCGCATTCAAAACCTTGTTTTTGAACGAATTCTATAATAATATTCTCTTCCACCTGTAAGTCGGCAATGCGTAATACTTTATCGCAGTCGTCCAGGTCTACATGGCATGACCCAACGGGGAAGCTGGAAGCAATGGCCTGGATCATCTGCTGGCGCTCTTCCAGGCTGCCTATATTGGTTTTGAATATTCCTATCATCGCACAAATGTTTTTTAGTGTGATTCTTTTTCTTCGTTTTTAGGTTGTTCAGGATCACGGTGCCAGTCGTCGCGTTTCCACGCACCAAAGCCGGTTCTGCAGCGGTTGCGCAGATGTTCTCTCATTTTATCCTGTTCTTCCGGGGTCATATTCGCCATCCTGTCTTTCAGGCGGGCTTTCCATTCCCGGCCGCGGCCAAATTTATCGTGATGGTTATGCCATCCAAAAAGTAACTTACCCAGTAACATCAGGCCCAGTGCCTGCCAGAAATTGATCACCGGTCCGTGGAACAGTTCAGGGATCAGGCAGTTCCATAATAACATGGTCGCAAATCCCACTACTGTAACGAACAGTGCTCCCATGATTATAAACTTGAGTACCTGTAGCCCCTTTCTTCTGCCAAAATTGTTGCTCATATCTTAATAATTAAATCAGTCGTTAAGTAATTCGTTGTACAGTTCTGCCAGGCGTTCCCGCAGGAACAGTACTGCATAACGTTTGCGTGATAAAAGGGTATTTACCCCGATGCCGGTTTCTTCACTCATTTCCTTAAAGGATTTCCCCTCCAGTTCGTGCTGCAGAAATACTTGCCGCTGTTCGGCCGGTAACTCATCAATGGCCTCCATAATGGCTTCCGACATAATCTTTTTCGCCATCGGGGTGTCTGCCTCCATGTTTTTGTCGGAAAGTAGTTCGGGGAGAAATAACACTTCTTCGCCTTCTATCTCGCGCGTGAAATCGGAAAAAGGAGTTTCTTTCTTCTTACGGAACCAATCGGTAATCTTGTTCCGGGTTACGGCAAAAAGCCATCCGGTGATAGAATCTACCTGGCTTCCCAGGCGCAGGTATTCGGTAAACTGATAGAAAACATCCTGTAAAATATCCTCTGCATCGGACGCATTATTTACCCGTTGCCGGATAAAATGCAGCAATCGCTTGCGTTCCTGCTTCACGGTTGCCTGTATGCGTTCGTTTTGCTCTATGGCCATAATGCTATTTGTAAGGACCAGCTGTTTCATCTTAATAAGGATGACGAAGCAGCGAACCGGATATTTTATAAGGACGAAAAAAAATCTTCTTAAATTACGTACCAGGAAATCTGTTGTTTATGCATGATCACGCCCACGCCCATACTCCTGCACTCAATAACGCCCAGGTTAACAGGGCTTTTATATGGGGTATTTCCCTCAATCTGGCCTTTGTGGCGGCGGAGTTTATAGCGGGTTTCCTCACCCATTCCCTGGCCCTCATGGCCGATGCCGGGCATAATCTCAGCGATGTGGCCAGCCTGGCCCTCTCACTGCTGGGGTTCCGCCTGGTTAAAATAACGTCCAACCCTGGCTATACCTACGGCTACCGCAAAAGTACAATACTTATCTCCCTGTTTAACGCCATGCTGCTGCTCATTGTGGTAGGCGTAATCGGGTATGAGGCCATCCGCCGCTTCAGCCAGCCCTACGAAGTACCCGGAACGCCCATTGCCGTTGTAGCCGGCATCGGTATCTTTATTAACGCTTTTACCGCCTGGCTGTTTTTCAAAGACAAAGAAAGGGATCTGAATATAAAAGGAGCCTACCTCCACCTGGCCGCCGATGCCCTGGTATCAATGGCAACCGTGGTTGCGGGTATCATGATCATTTACACAAAATGGTACTGGCTGGATCCCCTGTTGAGTATAATAGTAATGGTAGTAATTGTAATGGGTACCTGGGGGCTGCTGCGCGACAGCCTGCGCCTGTCGATGGATGGCGTTCCAAAGGATATCGACTTACAGGAAATCAGGAAAAAAGCCCTGGCCGTGAAAGGGGTAAAAGATATTTATCATATTCATGTGTGGGCGCTCAGCACTACCGAAAACGCATTAACGGCCCAGGTAACCATAGATCCACAGCTGGATGCTGCCGGCACAGAAGCTTTGAAGAAAGAGCTGCGCCATGAACTGGAACACCTGGGCATCCGCCACACTACACTGGAAACCGGGTTTAGCTCTTAGCCAATACCACAAATTTCTCCTTAAAACTTTCTTCCGGGAAAATATCATACACCTTTACCAGGCGTGGCTTTAAGCCGCTGTCGGAAATTTCCTGGGCCAGATCCCCGCCCTTCAGGCAAATCAGCCCCTTCTCAAACTGCTTGCCCGGTACGGTGGACTTCTTTAATACATGCTTGCTCCAGCGCCAAAGGTCGCCCAAAGGAGCCACCGCGCGGGAAACCACGATATCAAACTTCCTGTTCTTAATGTCTTCCACCCGGCTATGCGCCGCGGTAACGTTTTTTAGCTGCAGCGCTTCTGCAACGCCTTCCACTACCTTGATCTTTTTACCAATAGAATCTACCAGGTGAAATTGTACTTCCGGGAAAAAGATTGCCAGGGGAATACCTGGAAATCCGCCGCCGGTGCCCAGGTCCAGGATTTGGGTGCCTGGCTGGAAATCCGCTATGGCGGCTATACTGAGAGAATGTAATACGTGTTTTTCATATAAGGCATCTATATCTTTACGGGATATCACATTGATCTTTTCGTTCCATTCCTGGTATAATCCCTGCAGTGCCTCAAACTGCGACAGCTGTTCCGGTGTAAAGTCGCTGAAATACTTTAAAATAACTTCCATGCGGCAAAAGTAAAGCAAAAGCAAATAAGCAGAAAGCTATTTGCCCGCTGCTTATTACCATTTATTTTTTGCCTTGAAAAGCAAGGCCGGTGTAAAAATGATATAATATAATACCATGAAGATGTCCATCAGCCAGCTGAACTTAAACAGGTCGCTTTCATCCAGCCTGCGCATGGCCGCATAAGTAATAATGGACTGTATCAGCACTTTACCGCCAAAAATTCCCAGCACATACCACAGGATGGGAGGCGGGAAAAATAAAGCGAAAATAAAGGCGGGGTAAAAAAGGAAATGCGTCAGCGAAAATAACCCCAGCACAAACTTATGACCGAAACGGTAATGCTTGCCGGTAGACATATGCCGGGTTTTTTGCTGGAACCAGCTTTTCCAGCTCAGCTTTGGCTCGGAGTAGGTGAAAGCCTGTTTGTCGATCACCACCCCCACATTTTTGCGGTTGGCAGCTGTGTTCACAAACAAATCGTCGTCCCCGGAGGCAAGATGCTGGTGGCTTGTAAAACCCTTGTGTTTAAAGAACAGCTCTCTCTTATAAGCCAGGTTGCGGCCTACACCCATGTACGGCATACCGCTCATGGCAAAGGAAAGATGCTGCAGTGCGCTGAAAAAGGTTTCGTACCGGATGATCTTATTCAGGAACCCCGGTTTTTTATGGTAAGCGCCGTATCCCAGCACTATTTCTTTCTGATCCGTAAAACCCTGGCTCATCAGGGAAAGCCAGTAGGTGCTGCCTGGTTTGCAATCGGCATCTGTAAGCAATACCTTTTCAAACTGGGCGCCTTTCAAACCTATGGAAAGCGGGTATTTTTTGCCGGGAATAAACTTGGCGGCCTGCTTGATCTCTATATGCCGGTAATGTGGATAACCTGGTTCAATAGAGCGCAGGTAGTATTTGGTGTCATCTTCAGAGTTATCATTTACCACAATTACCTCGTACTCCGGTTTCATGTGCTGGTGATAACGCTGCTGCAACACGCCCGGCAGATTCTTCTGCAGGTTCAGCTCTTCATCTTTGGCACAGATGATTACCGAAAAAGGCCCGTCCGGTGCATGGTCCAGGTCAAATTTACGTCTGTAAAAAGCCACGCGGGAAAACACAAAAAGAAAATAAATGATCTGTATCCCGGCGATGGCAGCAAAAGAGTATAAGGCAATTTCACCCAGATGGTCTAGCATAATGCCCGCAAAAATATAATATTTTTATTATCTGTAAAAGAATTAATTATGAACATTGGAGGGATCCCCTCTGTGGGCAAAATCCACCAGCTTCCCCTTCCGCTCTGATCTTCACTTCATTTCAATATCTTTGCGGCCTGAAATATCGACGAGTGAATTTTGAACTGATAACTACAGATAGCGGCAGCAATGCCAGGGCCGGGAAAATCACCACGGCTCACGGGGAAATAGAAACGCCCATTTTCATGCCGGTAGGCACTGTTGGCAGCGTAAAAGCGGTTACACAGGAACAGCTGCGTGCAGATGTACAGGCGCAGATCATTCTTGGCAATACCTATCACCTCTATTTAAGACCCGGACTGGAAGTATTGTCGCTCGCCGGTGGCCTGCATAAATTTAACGGGTGGGACCGCCCCATCCTCACCGATAGCGGCGGATACCAGGTGTTTTCCCTGGCGGCCAACCGCAAGATCAAGGAAGAAGGCGTAGTTTTTCAGTCGCACATCGATGGCTCCCGCCACCTCTTCACTCCCGAAAATGTAATGGATATCCAGCGCACCATCGGGGCCGATATTATTATGGCCTTTGATGAATGCCCGCCCTATCCGTCGGAATACCGTTATGCACGCAAGTCGATGGAACTCACCCACCGCTGGCTCGACCGCTGCATCACGCGCCTCAACGATACCCAGCCTGCCTACGGTCATGAACAAACCCTGTTCCCGATTGTACAGGGCAGCACCTATAAGGATCTCCGCAAAGCTTCCGCTGAATACATTGCCTCCCGCAACTGCGCCGGTAATGCCATCGGTGGCCTCAGCGTTGGAGAACCGGAAAATGAAATGTACGAAATGTGCGGACTGGTATGTGAATCACTGCCCACCGACAAACCCCGTTACCTGATGGGCGTGGGTACCCCGTGGAATATCCTGGAGAACATTGGCCTCGGTATCGATATGTTCGACTGTGTAATGCCTACCCGCAACGGCCGTAATGGCATGTTATTCACCTGGAACGGCGTTATCAACATCCGGAACAAAAAATGGGCAACCGACTTCAGTCCCGTTGATGCCAACAGCCCCTGCTTTGCTACCAGCACCTATTCAAAGGCTTACCTGCGACACCTGTTTGTGGCCGGGGAAATTTTAGGCATGACATTAGCCAGTATCCACAACCTGGCCTTTTACCTGGAACTGGTGAAGGAAGCCCGTAAACAAATATTGGCCGGCACTTTCGCCACCTGGAAAACCGGGATGATCAATCAGCTGAAAACACGCCTGTAAAAAGTTCGGACTATAAAATAAACTAATATCTTTGGGGTCATGACTAAAATTGACTGGTACATTTTACGCAAGCTCATAGGTACTTTCATTTACTCCCTGATGATATTCCTATTGATTTCTGTAGTGATCGACACTACGGAAAAAGTGGATGACTTCATGAAGCATCACTTGTCGCTGCATGAAATCGTAGTGGATTATTACTTCGGCTTTATCCCGCATATCCTGGCGTTACTGTTCCCGCTGTTTATATTCCTGTCGGTTATATTTTTTACTTCCAAGATGGCCTACCGCTCGGAGATCATCGCTATACTGGCTGCCGGCGTGAGCTTTCGCCGCTTTCTGCGTCCTTACTGGATGGGCGCTTTCCTGTTTGGCGGGGTACTCTGGCTCGCCAACTACTGGGTGGTTCCCAACGCAAACCGCATCCGTACCAGCTTTGAAAATAAATACCTCCATAGCCACGACGATGAGAAATCACAATATGACCGCACCACCCGTATCGATAGCTTCACTTACGTAACCTTTGGTACCTACGATCCCAACTATAAAAGCGGAAGCAACTTTGTGTTGTCTGTTGTGAACAAACAATCCATGACCTTCAAACTAAAAGCCGACCGTATCAGCTGGGACTCCACCACCAAAAAGTGGAAACTGGACTACGTATCCATGCGCACCATGAACGGCTTAAAGGAAACCTGGACCAGCAAACAGGATACCCTGCTCAAAATACCCCTGGTCCCAAAAGACCTGGTAGACGAAAAGAATATCCAGGAAGCCATGACCACGCCCGATCTCAGGCGATACATCCAGCGGGAAAGCATCCGTGGGGCAGAAGGGCTTAATACCTATTGGGTAGAATATTACAGGAGAACTTCAGCCGCTTTCGCCGTTGTGATCCTCACCCTGATCGGTGGTATTATTGCCGCCAAGAAGGTAAGGGGAGGAAGTGGATTGCACCTGGCTGTGGGTATTGTAATCAGCGCCAGCTACATTATATTCCTGCAATTCGCCACCGTGTTTTCCGTAAAAGCCGACCTGAATCCCTTGCTGGCCGTGTGGATTCCCAATATCCTGTTCGGCGGACTGGCATTTTACCTGTATCGCCAGGCGCCTAAATGATCTGGCGCGGAGGTTGTCTTTCTCAGGATTAGGTTGATTTTGCTGATTAACTTCTGGTGATTAATGAAGGATTTTGAGAGATTAGTGTACCCGTCAGATTTTAATTCCGGCATTGATATTTTCCCTGGAAAATTGATTTATTTTCGTTTTGGTATGATTTCCGGAAAATTCAGTGAAATTTAAAAGCTGCTACCATCGCTATTCCTCAAATAATTTAAAAAGATGGGCAGCTTTTAACGGCAATGATTTATTGCTGCCGTTCATTCATTTTCACCAATATATTAATAAACCGTTTCACTTATAGGGCAGTATTGCGTGGAACGCCCCGTTTTTTTTCGTCTGTAAAGCCCTGTGGTAAATGATCCTGGGATCAAGTCCACGTCCCCTCCACGTCACCTCCGGGTTATCTCCATGTATTAAGCATGTAATAAGCATATGCTAAGCGTATGCAATGTAGGAATGAAGCATCCTACAGTCGATCTTTATGCAATCCCTGTCATCCCCACCACTAATCTCTCCCCTGATCCCAAAAAGTTAATCAGTCAAATCAACCTAATCCTGAGAAAGACAAAATCCGCTCAAATCATCGCATTTTTTCTTTCAATATTTTCAATTCATTCTGAAAATTTTACATTTCTTTAACGTCTATATACATACATTATATATTATATTCGTAAGAGACTTACATGTATTATGTTAATGAAGCTCACCGCGGCTATACCGCCTTGCTTTTTCATTCGCAAATCGTTGTTAATTTGGCATTAAATACCACTAAAGGGTGGTAACTTCGTTAACAAATCATTACTTTTGACTATTGATCGATTTTGTTTTCATTAATAACAATAGCAGTAAAATGGGGTACATAAAAGAGAAATTCAAGGTTAAAGCAGATGAACTTAACATTGAAGTAAAAGACCTGGTAAAGAATCACGGCACCAAGAAAATTGAGGATGTAACACTGGCACAGGTTTATCAGGGTATGCGCGGTATTACCGGCCTGGTAACAGAAACTTCCCTGCTGGATGCCAATGAAGGAATTCGTTTTCGTGGATATTCCATCCCGGAATTAAGAGAACACCTGCCAAAAGCACCAGGTGGCGCAGAACCTTTACCCGAAGGTTTATTTTACCTGATGCTGATAGGAGAATTGCCTACAGAAGCAGATGTACAATACCTGTCCAGCATGTGGGGCCGCCGTTCTCATGTACCCAACCACGTTTTTGATGCTATTGAAGCGCTCCCGATCACTGCACACCCTATGACCATGTTCAACGTGGGTATTATGGCGCTGCAAACAGAATCCTCTTTTGCACAGGCTTACTCAGAAGGAATTAATAAAAAAGATTACTGGAGTTATACTTATGAGGACACCATGAACCTCATTGCCCGTCTGCCACGTATTGCAGCATATGTTTACCGCCGTAAATATAAAGGTGGCCAGCATATTCAGCCAAACGGCATGCTCGACTGGGCAGGTAACTTTGCACACATGCTCGGTTACTCCGATGAAGGCTTCAAGGAACTGATGCGTCTTTACATGGTGATCCACGCCGACCACGAAGGTGGTAACGTGAGCGCACACACGACACACCTCGTAGGTTCTGCACTGAGCGATGCGTACCTGTCGTTCGCCGCCGGTATGAACGGTTTAGCGGGTCCTTTACACGGCCTCGCTAACCAGGAAGTGATCAAATGGATCCTCCAGATGCGCGAAGAACTGGGTGGTGGCGTTCCTACCAAAGAACAAATTGAATCTTATGTACGTAAAACCTTAGCCGATGGTAAAGTAGTACCAGGTTACGGTCACGCTGTTTTACGTAAAACAGATCCGCGTTTCACTGCACAAATGGAGTTCGCCAAGAAACACCTGCCAAACGATGAACTCGTGAAAATTGTATGGCAAGTATATGAAACCGTGCCGCCAATACTGCAGGACCTGGGCAAGGTAAAGAATCCGTGGCCTAACGTAGATGCACACTCCGGCGCATTGCTGGTACACTACGGCCTGGTGGAATATGAATTCTATACCGTGTTGTTTGGCGTATCCCGCGCATTGGGCGTACTGGCTTCCCTCTGCTGGGACAGAGCGCTCGGACTTTCCCTGGAAAGACCGAAATCTGTTACCACCGAGTGGATGAAACAGTTCGTGGAAGGAAAAGTAGATGCAATAGCCGAATAGTTTTATAATTGTTTTTTTAGTAAAAGAGGCAAGTGGTGAATTTTTACCATTTGCCTTTTTTATTTTTGTTGTTCACAAAAAATGAAATAACCATTTCTACTTTTACCGCCATATTATCAAACCCGATAGAATACCTGAAAGGAGTAGGCCCGCAGAAAGGAGAACTGCTGCGCAAGGAAATCAAAGTATATACCTTCGGCGACCTCCTGCAATATTTTCCTTTCCGTTATGTAGATCGTACCAGGATTGATAAAATTGCCTCCCTCAGCGGGTATGAAGATTTTGTGCAGATCCGCGGAAAGATCATCAATATGGTAGTGATGGGAGAAAACAGGTCGAAAAGATTAGTGGCTACTTTTAAAGACGAAACCGGCACCATCGACCTGGTTTGGTTTCAGGGCTGGCAATGGATGCAGAAATCGCTGAAGGAAAATGTAGCTTACCTGGTATTTGGCAGGATCTCCGTTTTCAATGGCGTTACGCAGCTGGCACACCCGGAACTGGATCTGCTCACAGAAGAAATCGCCACCGGCAAACAATTCCTGGAACCGGTTTATTATACCACAGAAAAACTCAAAGCCCGCGGACTAACGGCAAAGGCTATAGGAAAACTCACCAAAAACCTGCTGGAACAATTATCTCCCCTGGAAATCAGGGAAAACATCCCGGTGGAAGTATTACAGCAGTACCGGCTCATGCCCCGCGCTATGGCCTATTTCAGGATTCATATGCCAGCCAGCGAAGACGATGCACGGCTGGCACAGCGACGGCTGAAATTTGAGGAACTGTTTATTGCACAAATCCGTATATGCAGGCTAAAACTCAAAAGACACAAGCAATCGCATGGCTTTGTGTTTGGTGCAGTAGGCGAATCTTTTAATGAATTCTATAACAATCATCTTCCCTTTTCTTTAACAGGCGCACAGAAAAGGGTATTGAAAGAAATAAGGACAGATACCGTTCACGGGCGGCAGATGAACCGCCTCCTGCAGGGAGATGTGGGCAGCGGTAAAACAATGGTAGCCCTGCTAACCATGTTGCTGGCTAAAGATAATGGCTTCCAGGCATGCCTCATGGCGCCCACGGAAATCCTGTCGCAGCAACACTTCAAAGGCATTTCCGAATTGCTGGAACGTATGGATGTAAAGGTAGCACTGCTTACCGGCAGCATCAAGGGCAAGGCGCGTAAACAAATACTGGCCGGCGCACTCGATGGCAGCATCGATATCCTCGTTGGCACTCACGCCCTGCTGGAAAAAGAAGTGGAATTTAAAAACCTGGGAATGGCCATCGTGGATGAGCAGCACCGTTTTGGTGTGGCACAACGGGCACGCCTATGGGAAAAAAATACCATCCCGCCGCATATTCTTGTTATGACGGCAACGCCTATACCAAGAACACTGGCCATGACTATTTACGGCGATCTCGATGTATCCGTTATTGATGAAATGCCGCCCGGACGTAAACCCATTACCACCGTACACCGCACTGAATATCAGCGTCCGCAGGTAATGGATTTTATAAAGGAAGAAGTGAAGAAAGGAAGACAGGCATACATCGTATACCCGCTGATCGAAGACTCGGAGAAGCTGGACTATGAAAACCTGATGAAAGGATATGAAGAAGTAAAAGCCTTCTTCCCGGAACCGCAGTATTACATCAGTATGGTACACGGCCGCCAGCCTGCCGAACAGCGGCAAACCAATATGCACCGCTTTGTAACCGGCGATACCCATATTATGGTAGCCACCACCGTGATTGAAGTAGGGGTGAATGTACCCAATGCCTCTGTAATGGTGATAGAAAGCACTGAACGTTTCGGACTGTCGCAGCTCCACCAGCTGCGGGGAAGGGTAGGCCGCGGCGCGGAGCAATCCTTCTGCGTACTCATGACAGGCAATAAGCTAAGCCAGGATTCCCGCGAACGGATCAACGTAATGGTGCAAACCAACGACGGATTTATTATTTCAGAGAAAGATATGGAGCTGAGAGGCCCCGGCGATATTGAAGGCACCCGCCAGAGTGGGGTGCTCGACTTTAAACTGGCAGATATTGTTGCGGACAAACCCATCCTCGACGCTGCCCGTGCCAGCGCAGAAAAGATCCTGGAAGAAGACACCGATCTGCTTCTGCCTGAGAATCAGGCACTAAAAGAATTTTTGGCTGCCCAGAGAAGTAAATCTATCTGGAGTAAAATTTCCTGATGGTTTTTACGTTTATTAACTGATGGATGAATTAAAAAAGTATAAAAGCTGCTGAAGCTGAGATTTACCTTGTTTCCCATTTAGCCTATCATTCCTCAATTCAGAAGTTTTGTGCTTGTCCCGACCGTAACAATTTGAGTGGCTTCTGCGTTTAATAGTATTATATTAGTTTTTAAGAATAAAATAAATCTGATCCCGTTGAAATTTACCTTCCCGACCGGCCTTATTGGATTGATGATTTGCTTTTTGTTCACCGGACGATCCGCCCAGGCGCAGCAGCAACGTGCAAACTTCACCCCCCTGAATTTTATTGAGAACAAAGGCCAGTGGGACAAGGATGTTATCTACAAAACAGAACTGGATGGCGCTGCTATCTTCCTCAAAAAAACAGGATTCACTTTCCTGATGATGAACCAGGAAGATCTCTGGAGCCTGAACGAATATGTTCACGGACACTCCCACCGGAACGATACGGTGTATGTTCCGAAAAGCAGCGTGAAACCGGCGCCCTCCCAACCCGGAAACAGCCAGCCCCCTCCACGGCCCGGCAAAATTCCTGATGTACGCGGACACGCCTGGAACGTTACCTTCCTGAACGCCAATCCTGATGTACAAATAGTACCCGAAAAAGAACAGGATGCCAAAAGCAGCTATTTCATCGGAAACGACCACACCAAATGGGCGGCCGGCGTGGGTTCTTTTCAGGGTGTTAATTACAATTCCCTTTACTCCGGTATTGATGCACACGTTTACTCCGAAGGTTCCCAGCTGAAATACGACCTGATTGTGCATCCGGGCGCTAACCCGGATAATATCCAGATGGTATATGAAGGCGCCACCGGCATGGAACTGAAAAAAGGCCAGCTATATGTACATACTTCCGTAGGCGACCTGATTGAACAACTCCCCTTCGCTTATCAATACATCGATAATCAACGTGTAACCGTAAAGGTATCCTACCGGTTGAATGGTAATAAACTGGGCTTTAAAATATCCGGTGAGTACAACCCGGCCTATCCGCTAGTGATAGATCCGATCTATGTTTTCTCTACCGTGTCCGGCGCCCGCTCCGATAACTGGGGCTTTACCGCTACTTACGATGATGCCGGTAATTTATACGGCGGCGGTATCGTGTTTAATCCAGGCTATCCTGTAACAACCGGGGCTGTACAAAGTGTTTACGGCGGCGGCCAATTTGATATCGCCATTTCTAAATTCAACCCCAACGGTACCCGGCTGATATATGCCACCTATATGGGCGGCAGCGGCCTCGAACAACCGCATAGCTTATTCGTGGATCAGCAGGGCAACCTCGTGATCTCCGGCAGAACCACTTCCAACGACTATCCCAATACTGCTGTAAAAGGAACCCGCGGAGGATGGGACATCGCCATTACCAAAATAAACGCCACCGGCTCCGCTATCATCGGCTCACTGATCATCGCAGGAGGGGCAGACGATGGCGTGAATATGCGGGCCGACCGCCAGGCCGGCGACTGGGTACTGCTCCGCAACTACGGCGACGACGCCCGCAGTGAAGTAGTAGTGGATGATGCAGGCTATATTTATGTAGCCAGCTGCACCCGCTCCACCGACTTTCCCGTAACCGCCGGCGTATTCCAGGGTACTAACAAAGGTTCGCAGGATGGCGTGATCATGAAAATAAACCCGCTTTGCCAGGACCTGGTATGGGCCAGCTACCTCGGAGGCAGCAAGGAAGACGCCGCCTATGTAATTGCATTAAACGGTCTTAATACCCTGTATGTGGCCGGAGGCACCGCCAGCGACGACTTCCCCACAACTGCCGGCGTCATATATCCCCAGTACCGCGGCGGCGTATGCGATGGGTTTATTGCGCACATTTCAAACGATGGAAGAAACATCATTCAAAGTACTTTCCTCGGTTCAGATAATCCCGCAGCCGACCAGGTATACGGTATCCAGCTGGACAGGAGAGGATTTGTATATGTAATGGGCACCACTGAAGGCGCATGGCCCATCAAATTAATAAGCACCGACGGATACAATGAAAACGGATTGCAGTTTATCTCGAAGTTAGAGGCAAACCTTTCTTCATTCGTGTATTCCACTACTTTTGGTAAAAGAAGAACACTGGTTTCTTCTCCCAATATTTCACCCACCGCATTCCTGGTAGACCGCTGCGAAAACGTATATGTGTCCGGATGGGGCGGAGGTATCAACACCTCCCTGCATTATCCGAATTCAGGAACTTCCGGTTTAACTACCTCCTCAGATGCGCTGCAACGCAGCACAGACGGGATGGATTTTTATTTCTACGTACTGCAACGTGATGCCGTAAGATTTAGTCCCACCCAGGGTCCATTGTATGCAAGCTATTTTGGCGGCTCCGGTTTGTATGAACACGTAGATGGCGGTACCAGCCGCTTCGATCGCAACGGGATTATCTACCAGGGTATTTGCGCCTGGTGTAATGTGAGCAACACCGGTTTCAAACCGAGGTACCCGACCACCCCGGGCGCCTACTCCAGCACACCACCGGCTTCCTGTAACTTCGGCGCGCTGAAAATTGCCTTCAACCTCGATGGGGTGAAAGCAGGCGCCAAAACGCTCGACCGGCGCACTAACTACTGCGTACCGGATACCATCACTTTTGTGGATACCACCCGCTTACCGGGTAAATCCTATCAGTGGTTTTTCCCGGACGATGGTACAACTGAAAACTTCGGACCTGAAGGAGATACGGTGACACACATCTTTACAAGGGTGGGCACCTTCCGCGTAAGGATGGTGAAATACGATCCGCAAAGTTGTAATGGATCAGATACTGCTTATGTAACCGTGAAACTGGGCAACAATGAAGCGATCCTTCATTTTGAAGCCCGGCGTCAGGATCCATGCGATAGCCTGAAGTACATGTTTACCAATGAATCCACACCGGCAGCAGATTTCAGGGATCGCTCCTTTATCCTGGACTATGGCGATGGCACACCTCCGTTCTATACCGGTATAGATACCTTCCCGCTATTCCATTATTATCAGAATGCAGGTATCTATAATGCCACCCTCACACTGGTGGATACCAATTTCTGTAACGCGCCGCAAACAATTACCTACACTCTGCGTGTAGCCGAAAACGTTATAGCGAAGTTTACGGATCCGGGAACTGTTTGTGTAGGTACAGAAATACAAATGGATAATACTACCGAAGGTGGTGAAACATTTACCTGGACTTTTGAAGACGACGGTTCTGTTTCACACGATCCTTACCCGGTACATACATTTAATAAAGCCGGCCGCTGGAAAATAACCCTGGTGGTAGAAGATCCTAACACCTGCAACAAAAGGGATTCTATCACGCAGGAAATAAATGTGGCGGCGCCGCCCGTAGCGGACTTTGACTTTTCACCCACCAAAGCAATTGAAAATACACCGATACAGTTCCTGAATGGTTCTTCAGCGAACGCCATACATTATCTCTGGAATTTCGGCGATGGCGATACTTCATCCCTGCCAAACCCCAGTCACCAATACCTGCGGACAGGTACGTATAATGTGTGTCTTACTGTTACTAACGCAGAAGGCTGTACGGATACAAAATGTCAGGAAGTAAGCGCCATAGTGGTACCGCTGTTTGATGTGCCTAATGCCTTTGCACCGGGTGGTAAGAACAATGTATTTTATGTAAAAGCTTTTGGAGCGACCAAATTCAATCTTAAAATATTTAACCGTTGGGGCCAATTGGTTTTTGAAAGTTCGGACCCTCAAATCGGTTGGGATGGCCGGTTTAAAGGAAATATTCAGCCTATGGACGCGTATGCCTATATCGTAAACCTGGAGTTTACGGATGGCACAAAAGGCAGCAGATCAGGAAGTGTAACCTTGTTAAGATGATGAGCCATGAATCAGATCGTTAAAATATCAACATGTCTGGCAATTTTATTAATTGTTTCAATGAACGGAGTGTATGCACAAGACCTCCATTTTTCACAGTTTTTTAATTCGCCATTGACAACTAACCCGGCCAATACCGGTTTTATTCCGGACGGCAACTACCGTATTGGCCTTAATTACCGCGATCAGTGGACCAGCGTTCCGATACCTTACCGGACGATGTCGGCATATGGCGACTTCCAGTTATTCCGCGATCAGCTGGAATATGGCTGGGTAGGCATCGGGGGCGTATTGCTCCGCGATGTGGCCGGCGCCGGCAACCTCACTTCTACCAAAGGATACGCTTCCATCGCTTATCACCAGCTCCTGGGTTTCAGCAGCTTGTTATCCGCAGGGTTTAACGTAGGTTCCGCCGGTAAACGGGTGGATATCACCAAGCTCACGTTCGCCGATCAGTGGAATGGCAAGTTCTTTGATTCGCAGATCCCCACCGGGGAACCCATCACCCAAAGCAGCGTTAATTACTTCGACCTGCAGGCAGGGCTCAATTATGCTTATTTTCCTACCGATAATATTTATGTAAACGCGGGCTTCTCTGTACAACATATCAACACACCCAGGGAAACCTTTTTTGATGGGAACAACACGGTTCCCCGTCGCTATATCGGGTTCCTGAATGCGAGTTTGAAAATGAGTGATAAAGTGATCCTGAACCCTGCGGCATATTATGCCACACAGGCCGGCGCCAGGGAACTGATGCTGGGCGCCAATGCAGCCTATAATCTTTCCGGCGACGGCGTACAGCAATTGTATGGCGGCGTTTATTACCGCGCCAATGATGCGGCTGTTTTCCTGGTTGGCTACCAGCTCAACTCCATAAAACTCATGTTTAACTACGATATTACTACCTCCAGTTTATCGGCCGCCAATAACAGGCGTGGCGCCTATGAAATAGGCATTGTTTATACGGGGCTTTACAGCAACCGTACTTTTAACAATGCGAGGAGATCTACGATTTGCCCTTCTTTTTAATGGCCGGATATTACCACCTAACCGGCATTATGATTATTTTTGTTCCATGACAACGTTTAATAAAGTAACTGCCGCTCATGTAGCGGCATTACGCGAAATAGCCGGAGCGCAATACGTATTGGCCGACGAAGAAAGTATGAGCCGTTATGCACAGGATGAAACCGAGGATCTGCATTATCTCCCGGAAGTGGTGGTAAAGCCGGATACTACCGAACAGGTAAGCCGTATCATGAAATTGTGCAATGAAGAGCTGTTGCCTGTAACTCCCCGTGGTGGCGGCACTGGACTCAGCGGCGGCGCGCTCGCCCAGTTTGGCGGCGTACTCATTTCAATGGAACGGTTTAACCGGATCACGCTTATAGATGAAAGGAACCTGCAGGTAATCACCGAACCCGGTGTGATCACAGAAGAATTACAGAACGCCGTAAAAGAGAAAGGGCTGTTTTATCCACCCGACCCAAGCAGTCGTGGTACCTGTTTTATTGGCGGTAATATTGCTGAAAATTCAGGTGGCCCCAAAGCCGTGAAATATGGCGTGGTAAAGGATTATGTGCTGAACCTGGAAATGGTGCTGCCCAGCGGCGAAGTGATCTGGACAGGCGCCAATGTACTGAAAAATGCCACCGGCTATAATCTCACCCAGCTGGTAGTAGGCAGCGAAGGCACCCTGGGCATCGTTACCAAAATTGTATTACGCTTAATTCCGTTACCTAAAACAGACCTGCTGATGCTGGTTCCTTTCCGCTCCGCTGAAAGTGCCTGCGAAGCGGTGAGCGCTATTTTCCGCGCGGGTTACACGCCTTCTGCTATGGAATTTATGGAGCGCGACGCCATCGACTGGGTAACCCAATACGTACAAAGCAGTGCTGTTAAAATAGAAGACGATATACAGGCACACCTGCTCATAGAAGTGGACGGGAACCACCCGGAAGTGCTGATGCAGGAAATGGAAGGCATTGCCGGTGTGGTAGAAGGTTTTGATATCGGGGAGATATTGTTTGCAGAAGACTCCCAGCAGAAAGAAGAGCTTTGGAAACTGCGCCGCCGGGTGGCAGAAGCCGTAAAAGCAAATTCTGTATACAAAGAAGAAGATACCGTAGTACCCCGCGCGGAACTGCCGGTATTGCTGAAAGGCGTAAAAGAAATAGGAGCCCGGTATGGATTTCACTCGGTATGTTATGGTCATGCCGGCGATGGCAACCTGCATGTGAACATTATCCGTGGCACCCTTACGGAAGAACAATGGAACGGCACCCTCACGGAAGGTATACGGGAAATTTTTCAGCTGGTGAAAACATTGGGAGGTACCATCTCCGGTGAGCATGGTATTGGCCTGGTGCAGAAAAGCTATATGGATATCATTTTTGATCAGACCTCCATGCAACTCATGAAGCAAATAAAACAGATCTTTGACCCGAAGAATATATTAAACCGGGGTAAAATTTTCGATTGTTAAACCTTTCTGCCGGTAAATAGTTAAACTTAATAAATCTGATCATGAAACGTTTACTCATATGTTTTTTCTTTCTGGCTGGAGTGCAGCTGGCACACGCGCAGTATTATAAAACGGACACCGCTACCCGCAAGGGTTTTGATCCTTCCCGTCTGGTACTGGGAGGTTCCCTGGGAATGGTGTTTGGCGATGTTACCAATGTGGATATCTCCCCGTTGGTAGGTTACCGTTTTTCTGATTATATCGCTGCAGGTGTTAACATCAATGCACAATACGGCCAGTATAAACTGTGGGATTACGATCGTGTTGCTCAACGGGATAAGTACACTATTTTTGGTGGTGGTATCTGGGGCCGTGTGTATCCGATCCCAATGGTATTTATACATATCCAGCCGGAGTATAATTTTGTTACACAGAATTCCACCGTTTACCCGTTAAACGGGGATAAACAAACCTTCAAAACCAACTATGGCGTTCCCAGCTTACTCGTGGGCGCCGGTTATACCCAGAGCGTTGGTGGCAGGGTAGGTATAGGCATTTCTATTTTGTATGATGTGATCCAGGACAACCGTTCGCCTTATAACAACAGCCTGATATACAGGGTGGGCGCAGGACTTGGCTTCTAGCGGAGGATCGCCTTCGGCGATAGGAAATTGTCCTGGAACAGGATTAGGCTGATTATACTGATTTAGAGATTTTATAAATAATTAAGGGAGATATGCGGATCTATTCGCTTATCTCCCTTAATCATTTAAAATCAAAAGTGATCAAATCAACAAAATCAGTATAATCCGCCTGATCCTGAAAAAGACAACATCCGCGTATTAACCACATGTTAAATGTTTATAAAGGCTAAACTTATTTTTAGTAAGTCATTATCTTTGCCACATATTAATACCGGGAAAAAGATGGGAATACAATTAGTTGTTTTTGATATTGCAGGCACTACCCTGCATGATGAATCCAATGTAGCAAAGGTGTTACAGCAGGCTATTAAGCTGGCGGGAGTTACCGTAACGCTGGAACAGGTAAATGAAGTAATGGGATACGCCAAACCGTATGCCATCCGTTACCTGTTGCAGCAGCAGCAGGATAGCCGTTATAGTGATGAAGCCTTTGTCCTTGAACTACACGGCCGTTTTGTGGCGGATATGAAAGCGCATTATGCAACACATCCTGCGGTACGGGAAAAGGACGGCGTATCAGCAGTATTTGCCGCGTTAAAGGCAAAGGGCATTAAAGTGGCGCTGGATACGGGGTTCGACAGGGACATTACCAACGTGATCCTGGAAAGGGTGGGCTGGCAGCAAAAAGGACTCATTGATGCCGTAGCTACCAGCGATGAAGTACCTTTTGGCCGTCCGTATCCATATATGATTTACCGGATTATGGAAGAACTGGAAATCCGCAGTATACAATCGGTGGCCAAAACCGGCGATACCATTTCCGACCTGGAAGAAGGTACCAATGCAGGTTGCCGCTACGTAATAGGCGTTACTACCGGCGCCTATAGCCGCGAAGAACTGGAGAAAGGGCCGCATACCCACCTGGTAGCATCCCTGGATGAACTACTGTCTATCTTTTAATCATACTTTACATTTTATATCATGCAACAACAACAGGCAGATGTAGCGGTAATAGGTGCAGGAATAGTGGGGTTGGCCATGTCTTACCACCTGGCATCAACAGGAAGAAAAGTAGTTTTATTTGAACGTAACAGCAAAGCGATCAGCGCTTCGATCCGCAATTTCGGGTTGGTATGGCCCATCGGGCAAACGGCGGGTAAAATGCACGACCGTGCTATGCGCAGCCGCCGTACCTGGAAAGACCTCGCCGCAGCCACCGGCTTGCAGTGCCAGGAAACAGGATCGCTGCACCTCGCGTATGAAAATGATGAACTGGCGGTATTGGAAGAATTTGTACAAGCCGCGCCGGGTAATGGTTACAGCTGTGAGCTGATTGCCCCTTCACAAATAGGAAAATATACCTCCGCTATTAAAACAAACGGGTTGAAAGGCGCACTATGGAGTGCCTCCGAAATGACCGTGAATCCGCGTCAGGCCAGTGCTGCCATTGCAAAGCACCTGGAAGAACATCTCAACGTAACGGTTCGTTTTGGCACCGCGGTAAATGGCATCAGCATGCCTTACATAGAAACAAAAGATGAGCGCTGGAAAGTGGATGAAGTGTTTGTATGCAGCGGCGCTGATTTTGAAACGCTTTACCCTGCTGAATTTGCAGCTGCTCCCCTGAAAAAATGCAAACTGCAGATGATGCGTACCATCCCGCAACCGGGCAACTGGCAGCTGGGACCCGCCCTGTGCGCAGGTTTAACACTGGGACACTATGCGGCCTTTGAAAGCTGCAAAACGCTGGAACCCTTGAAGCAACGCTTCGCGCAGGAAATGCCGGATTATGTGAAATGGGGCATCCACCTGCTTATCTCTCAAAATGGTGCAGGTGAACTCACCATCGGTGACTCACATGAATATGGTCCGGACTTCGAACCATTTGATAAAGCATTTATCAATGATCTCATCCTGCAGTATATGCACACTTTCTTGCAGGCGCCGGAGTATACTATCCAGGAACAATGGCATGGCATCTATCCAAAACTCACCAATGGTAAAACAGACCTGGTGTTCTCTCCTGAAAAAAATGTAACGATTGTAAACGGTCTTGGCGGAGCCGGCATGACATTGTCTTTCGGACTCGCAGAAGAAGTAGTGGCGGGCATGCATACCTTTGCGTAACCTTGATAAATTTAAATTAGGTTATTGCTTAAATAATTAATAAATTAATGGAGATTAAGCGTTATGAGAACATCTGTTGATTAAAACGATAGTACTATCTTAATAAATTTCAACATTATTTATTTTTTTGATTGCCAGCATTAGCAACGTTTCTGCAGCGATGTTTATTTAACATCGCTGCACGTTCATAACGTGTTAAATGTAAAGCAGGTTTCTATATAGTTACCTGCTTTTTTTATGCGTATGGCTGTTACTGTAAGCCAATTATTATATAAATTACATCATTCCACGTGCCTGCACGGGGAAGTGTTTTATAGGATAATAAAAAAGCAGTCGCATGAACAGTAGTATAAAGAATCTTAAAGAAAGAGACTGGACGGAAACAAGAGCGCATTCCAGCTGGCAGATATTCAAGATTATGGCGGAGTTTGTTGAAGGATTTGAGAAGCTGGCTAAAATAGGACCCTGCATTTCCATATTCGGATCAGCCCGTACGAAGCCGGGTAACCGCTATTACGATCTTACCCAGGAAATAGCCACCCGCCTGGCAGACGAAGGCTTTGGCATCATCACCGGCGGCGGACCGGGTGTGATGGAAGCGGCCAACAGGGGAGCCCAGGCCGCACATGGCAAATCAGTAGGGGCCAATATCAGCCTGCCGCATGAGCAGCATCCCAATAGTTTTATTGATCCGGAAAATAATCTTCATTTCGACTATTTCTTTGTCCGCAAAGTGATGTTCACCAAGTACTCACAAGGCTTCATTATGATGCCCGGAGGATTTGGTACCATGGATGAATTCTTTGAAGTACTCACCCTCATACAAACCAAAAAAATGGAGGAAACCCCTATGGTATTGGTGGGTAGAGAGTACTGGAGTGGCCTCCTGCAATGGATCCGCACGGTGATGATGGAAAAGGAAAGCAATATTAACCCGGAAGACCTCGACCTGCTGCAATTATTTGACACCGCAGATGAAGTGGTGGAATATTTCCGTGTTTTCTATACAACCAATAAATTAAGACCGAATTTCTGATAAAGCCTGCCTCCGGGCCGGAAAAGCGGATATACATGAACGTACACCCGGATAGAATAAAACCCGGCAGAATAACGTTTATGGATATATCCGCTTTTTCTGTTGGAAGCAACAGGCTGTCAGTTAGCCGCTTTTCCTTAGCTTTGCAGAAATTTTAATATATGGAGCTCATACCGGCAGCAGTGGAGGCCTATTCAGAAAAATATACCAGTCAGGAGAGTGAATTGATGTACCAGCTGAACAGGGAAACACATCTGAAAGTAGAGCTACCACATATGTTGAGCGGGCAGGTACAGGGGCAGTTCCTCAGTATGGTAAGCCATATGATCCGGCCCCGCCGCATCCTGGAACTGGGCACTTACACCGGGTACTCAGCAATTTGCCTGGCTGCGGGCCTGGCCCCCGATGGCATATTGCACACGGTAGATATCAACGAAGAACTGGAAACACTTTGTCATCATTATTTCTCGGCAAGCGGGAATGCAGATAAAATTAAAATGCATATCGGTAAAGCGGCCGATGTTATTGAACAACTGGATGAAGTATTCGACCTGGTGTTTATTGACGCGGACAAATCCGGATATGAACAGTATTACGACCTGGTTTGGGATAAACTGCGTCCCGGTGGATTTATCCTGGCAGATAACGTGTTGTATCACGGCCAGGTGCTGCTGCCTGAAAATGAACAGGGACGCCAGGCAAAGGCCATGATCAGTTTTTGTGAAAAAGTGTTGGCAGATGATCGTGCAGAACAGGTATTACTCACCATCCGGGATGGTGTACTGATGATCAGGAAGAAATAAAACGCCCATTAAATCCGAACATACATGCAAGTAAGAAAATTCTTATTGGTAGTCAGTTTTCTTATTGGCTTCGTTACCGTACTGCACGCACAGAACATCACAACGCAGCAGTACATTGCCACCTATAAAAACTTAGCCATTGAGGAAATGCGCCGCTCAGGCGTGCCTGCCGCCATTAAACTGGCGCAGGGGATTATAGAAACACAGTCCGGCAACGGTACCTTGTGTTTACAATCGAACAATCACTTCGGTATTAAATGTAAAAATACCTGGACTGGCAAAACCATCAAATACGACGACGATGCCGCGCAGGAATGTTTCCGCGTATATGAATCCGCCCGCGATTCCTACCGCGATCACTCCGATTTCCTGCACGCCAATCCACGCTACGCTTTCCTCTTCCAGTTTGATGGCGATGATTATAAATCATGGGCCTTTGGACTTAAACAGGCCGGATACGCCACCAACAAAACTTACCCGCAACAGCTGATCAAAGTAATTGAAGATTATAACCTCCAGCAATATACCATGATTGCTATGGGGAAAGATCCTTCCGCCGGCGATGCTGCTACCGATGGAACGATGTATGCAGAAGTAACGGAAAAAGGAAGCAAAACTTCTCCCGGAAGAAAAAATCCGGTTACCACTACCAAACAAACGGTCTACCCCAAAGGTATCTTTGAAATCAATGGCCGCAAAGCAGTGTATGTAAAAGCAGGCAGCTCCCTGATCCAGGTAGCCGACCAGCGTAACATGCGTCTCCGTAAACTGGTGCGTTACAACGACCTGGAGAATGACAATCCGCCCGCAAAGGATATGATCGTCTTCTTACAAAAGAAAAGCAAAAGGGGAAATAAAGAATACCACAATGTTGTTAACGGGGAAACCATGCACGATGTAGCCCAGGCAGAAGGGGTACAGTTAAGATGGTTGCGCCGCCGTAATAAAATGAATGAAGGGGAAGAACCTGCTGCCGGTCAGCGGTTAACCCTCGACGGCTTTGCTTCTGCGGCGCCCAGGCTGGCTAAAAACACCCGGGTACTGAAAGAAGAAGACCAGGAGCCCCCGGAAGATTTTTCTCCCCGTAAAGCACTGGATGGCATTAAAGAAGAAGTGGCTAAAAACACAGCAGGCGGTGCTGCGGTACCGGAAACAAAACCAGCCCCACAACAGGGTGGTGTGCCGGTAGCCATGATAGAAGACCTGAAAAAAGCCGGGCAGGTAACTACCACCGGAAATACAGGTACGCCAAAGGCATCCCTGCCACAACCGGCTCCACGGCCGGCTACACCTGCGCCTGTACAGAAGTCCGGTACACAATACCACGATGTACAGCCAAAGGAAACGCTGTATGGCATTGCCAGAATGTACAACCGCTCTGTTACGCAGCTGCAGGAATGGAATAACCTGCAGGGTTTTGATATTAAAATCGGCCAGCGTTTGCTGGTAAATAAATAAGCAGCGATCTTTTTTTGCTGATGATTGTTAAATAAGGAAATGCAGAAGTATTATGTCAGTGATTAAAGTGCATGACAAAGAGTTCCAGCCCTATATTGATGAAGTGGCGTTGCAGCAGCGGGTAAAGGAAATGGCGGAACAGATTAACAAAGATCTGAAGGGGGAACGCCCTTTATTTATCGCTATTCTCAACGGCTCCTTTATGTTTGCCGCAGATGTGTTTAAATACCTCACTATTGAGGCGGAAATCTCTTTTATTAAACTGGCCTCTTATAAAGGCACCAAATCCACCGGTAATGTGGTACAGGCCATTGGCCTCGACGAAGATCTCTTTGGCCGCACCGTAGTGATCCTGGAAGATATTGTGGACACCGGCCGCACCATGAGCCAGTTCCTGCCGCAACTGGAGCATCAGCAACCTAAAAAATTACTCGTAGCAGCCCTGCTTACAAAGCCGGATGCGATGGTACATCCTATCAAAATAGATTACCTGGGCTTTTCCGTTCCGGATAAGTTCCTGCTGGGATACGGGCTTGATTACGATGGCCTGGGCCGGAATCTGCCAGCCATTTATCAACTGGTGGAATCCGGGCAGTAATTATTTTTTCCGGGCGCTTGCCCGGAAAAAATCTTAACTTAATACATGCTCAAGTACCTTTTACTCTTTCTTTTCTGGGGTGGAGGGCTGCAGGCGCAAACAATCTGGGTATCGGGAGCGGTAGAAGACAGTTTATCCCATCGCCCCGTTGCAGGAGTACAGGTGAAGGTGATGGATGACACAGTCCATGTGGTCACAAACGCTTTCGGTCTTTTTAAAATTTCAATCCCCACGGCATCTGCCACGTTATTGCTCACACAAAGCGGTTATCAATCCAAACAGGTAACGGTGCGCAAATACGACAGGCTGTTAATAACGTTATCGCCTCTACGTAAAGATGCCGACCCGGTGGCCCTTGCCAAAGCCCGGTCAAAACTGCTGCACAGCAGCAATCCCAATTACGGTAATACCGGTATGGGAATACACTCTTTTTACAACGAAACTTACGGCGCTACCTACGAAAATAAATTTGTCCGTACCTCCAGTCACCCGGTATCCACCTTCGCCCTGGATGTGGACAGGGCCGCCTATAGCAATATCCGCCGCTTCCTCCGGCTGAAAGAAACCGTACCGGTGGATGCGGTACGCATTGAGGAAATGATCAACTATTTCCACTACGATTACCCGTTACCGTTAGCTGGCCAAACGATGGCCATGTATAGTAATTATACCACCTGCCCCTGGGAAACTACTCACCAGTTACTGCAGATCGCCATCAGGGCGCGCGCATTGGAAACAGACAGCTTTCCCGCCAGCAACCTGGTTTTCCTGCTGGATGTTTCCGGCTCTATGGGCACGCCCAATAAGTTGCCTTTATTACAGGCGGCTTTCCGCATCCTGGTGAATAATCTGCGCCCGGTAGATAAAGTAGCGATTGTAGCCTATGCCGGTGAACCCGGCGTCCTTTTACCGGCTACACCCGGCGATCAGAAAGAAAAGATCCTCAATGCAATAGATAATCTCAGCGCCGGCGGCGCCACCGCGGGGGAAGCCGCTATAAAAATGGCGTACCGGATTGCGTCAGAGCAATATATTCCTGATGGCAATAACCGCGTGATACTGGCCACCGACGGCGATTTTAATGTGGGCCTCAGCAGCGATAGTGAAATGGAAGAGCTGATCATTCAGCAGAAAGAAAGCGGGGTATTGCTTACCTGCCTGGGTTTTGGGATGAAAAATTATAAAGACTCAAAGTTGCAATCCCTGTCCAGTAAAGGGAATGGTAATTTTGCGTATATAGATGACCTGGAAGAAGCCAATAAAATATTTGCCCGCGAATTCGGCAGCACCCTGTTTACTATTGCCCGCGATGTGCAGTCGGAAGTATGGTTTAACCCGGCGCTTGTAAAGTCGTATAGGCTTATTGGTTATGAGAACAAAATACTGCCTGCCGACAGTTCGGAGAAGGGGGAGTTTGGCGGAGGGATTATCGGCAGCGGGCATTGTTCCGTGGCGTTGTATGAGATTATCCCTGCACCGGAAGCCGCTCCCGGCGATACGGTGCTGGCCCGGGTAAAGATATCCTGGCGTGATCCGCAGGATACGGCGATGCAATATTTACCCGGTGTAATTCCTGCGGAACTGAAAAGTTTTGATAAAGCATCCGATGATTGCCGCTTTGCCGCGGGGGTGGCTTTATTCGGTATGTTACTGCGCAAGTCTTCCTACTGCGGTAAAGGCAATATAGGCATGGTGAGCGATATTGCCCGCAGGGCGTTGGGCGCCGACAAAGGCAACTATCGCCTGGAGTTTCTGAAGATGGTAAAAATGTTGCGTAAAGGAAAGCGTTGACCCCTTATTTTATTAACCGGTAGCACTTCCTGATCATCTTCTGCTGAAAATCAAAAGGTAAGGTCTGATTGGTAATATCCTTGATGCTGGAGGCATTGATCTTATCGGCTTCCAGTACAAACCGGCGGTAGTTATTGCTGAAGTAAACAACACCATCCTTTTTGGTAGCCAGTAATACTTTATTGAGCATATCCGCATGATCGCGCTGTACATCGAGGAAATCCTTCATCCGCTTGCTGTTGGAGAAGGTCGGCGGGTCTATGATTACGAGATCATAGGTGTTGAGCTTCAGGGTGTCGAGGTATTGGAGTACATCCGCATGTACAAAAGTATGTTTCGGGTTATCGAACCCGTTCAGCTTCATATTTTCTTCTGCCCAGGCCAGGTAGGTTTTGGACAGATCCACAGAAGTTACTTCTGCTGCGCCACCTGCGGCAGCATACACGGAGAAGGAGCCCGTATAACAGAACAGGTTTAGTACTTTCTTATCTTTTACTTCTTCCCTTATCATGCTGCGTGTAATGCGATGGTCGAGGAATAAGCCGGTATCAAGGTAATCGGAAAGGTTCACTTTAAACTGCAGGCCTGCTTCGTAAGCCGTCATGATATGGCTTTCCAGGCTCAGTTTTTCGTACTGGCTTTTCCTGTTTTCTTTACGTTGCCGTTGTTTAACCCATATTTTATTGGGGGCTACTTCCAGTACTTTGCTGATCAGTTCCAGGCAGGTATCGAGCCACTCTTCGTGTGCATCTTCTTCCATGCCGTGTTTGCGGTGGTACTCTGCGATGTAAACATGGTCTTCATACATTTCTATGCTGAAGGGAAATTCAGGAATATCATCATCATACACCCGGTAGCAGGTGATGTTTTGTCGTCTGGCCAGTTTGGATGTATGCCGGAAAACTTTCGTCAGCCGGTTTTCGAACATCTGCAGTTTTTGTTCCATGATATGATATTAAAAGCGGAGGGGAAGGATTCCGGCCTTTAGCCGAAGACCTTCCCCTCCGCTTTATTCGTTAAATCCTCAGCTAAAAATATCCCTTACCTTTTCGAAGAATCCTTTATCGGATTTTTCGGGGTTTGGTTTAAAGTTATCGGACGATTGTAGTTTATCGAGCATTTCTTTCTCTTCAGCGGTTACATGCTGTGGTGTCCATACATTCACATGAATAAGCTGATCGCCTTTTTCATAAGAGTTTACGGAAGGGAATCCTTTGCCTTTCAGTCGGAATATTTTACCGCTCTGTGTGCCGGCAGGGATTTTAATTTTGGCTTTCCCGTCGATGGTAGGCACTTCCAGGGAGGTACCATACACTGCATCGGGGAAGGAGATGTGCAGATCGAACGCCACATTGAGTCCGTCGCGTTGCAGTTCCGGATGTGGTTCTTCTTCGATGAGGATGAGCAGATCGCCGGGTGCGCCGCCTCTTTCGCCGGCGTTACCTTTACCGCTCATGCTCAGCTGCATGCCTTCCTGAACGCCTGCCGGGATATCGATGCTTACCATTTCCTCGCCATACATACGGCCTTCACCTTTACAGTGGCCGCATTTGCTGGTAATGATCTGGCCTTCACCATGACAGGTAGGGCAGGTAGTAACGGTTTGCATTTGTCCGAGGAAAGTTTGGGTAACTTTTCTTACCTGGCCGGAACCGCCACAGGTATTACATGACTGGAATGCGTTTTTATCTTTTGCGCCCAGGCCACCACAATGCTGGCAGGGTACATATTTCTTTACTTTAATTTTTTTGTTGGCGCCTTTGGCGATTTCTTCATAGGTAAGACGGATCTTAACCCGGAGGTTAGAACCGCGGGTACCGCGTCCACGACGGTTTCCACCGCCACCACGGGCGCCACCGCCACCAAAGAAGCTGCCGAAAATATCATCGTTACCAAAAATGTCACCGAAGTTGGAGAAGATGTCGTCCATGTTCATTCCACCACCGCCATATCCACCACCACGGTTGCCATTCATGCCGGCATGGCCAAAACGGTCGTATTGCGCCCTTTTATCAGGGTCGCTTAATACTTCATAAGCTTCAGCTGCTTCTTTGAATTTTTCTTCTGCCTCTTTGTTATTTGGGTTGCGGTCAGGGTGAAACTGCATAGCCACCTTGCGGTAGGCTTTTTTAATTTCATCCTGGGAAGCAGATTTGGCAACAACCAGTATTTCGTAATAATCTCTCTTGGTAGACATTATAATAATCACTTAATGCTGGTGCAGGCACCAGCTTTTGTTCGGTAAAAAATATTGCTTTACGTCAGCTTTTAGCATAGGCATCCTTAGAGATTATGCCACATCGTCATTATTTACCCACAATTACCTTAGCATGACGGATTAACTTGTCATTCAGGTAATAACCAGGTTGCAGCACATCTACTACTTTACCAACGAGCTCTGGCGTAGGAGCAGGGATTTCGGTAATAGCCTCTTGCAGATCCGGATCAAATGGGGTGTGTATACTCTCCATTGGCTTCAGTCCCTTCGCTTGCAGGGTACTTCTCAGTTTATTGAAAACCAGCATTACGCCATCTTTAACGGCAGCAACATCGGTAGTATTTTCCAATTGCTTTTCGGCCCTGTCGGTATCATCCAGCACATCCAGCAAAGATATGATAACTTCCTTACTGGCTGTTTGCATCAGTTCTATACGTTCTTTGGCAGTACGTTTACGGTAATTGTCAAATTCTGCCTGTAACCGGAGATATTTATCACGGATTTCACTTACTTCCTTTTCTTTCTTCTCCAGTTCTGTCACTTCATCTGGCGCATTACTCGTATTTGAACTATTGCTTATATTTTCTTCTGGCATGCTTTCGTTTTCGCTACCAGTGTTAGCCTGACCGTTTGTCTGCATGTCTTTTTCGTTTTCTGTCATAATAAGTAATAATTGTCTGCGCTGGTATGCAGTCAATTTCTTTGCCAACAGCGGTTTTGCCGACAAAAAGGCAGAATTGAAGCGAAAACCGGGAGGCTAACCGCTAAATAGCTACCTTTGCCCCTCGAAATACAATAAATGACTAAAGTTTTTTTAAAGAAACAGATACAGAACAGGGTATTACAAGGGCATCCCTGGATTTTTGGTAATGAAGTAGCCGAAATAAAAGGAGATGTAAATGCCGGTGATATTGTAGATGTATATACACATAAAGGTTTTTTCCTGGGACGTGGTTATATCAATCCTCAATCCCAGATTCTCGTACGACTGCTTACCCGTGATAAGAACGAAGAAATAAACCCGGAGTTCTTTTACCGCCGTCTCCTGAAATGCTGGGAGTACCGGCAGAAACTGGGCTATGTGGAAAACTGCCGTCTTGTATATGGAGAAGCAGATGATTTGCCTGCACTGGTAATCGACAAATTCAACGATTACTTCGTTATTCAAACGCTCGCATTGGGCATGGAGAAATGGAAAGATGCCATTGTAGATGCCATCAACCGCATTTTTTCACCTAAAGGAATCTACGAAAGAAACGATGTACCTGTAAGGGAACTGGAAGGCATGACTCAACAGAAAGGCTTTCTCAGCGAGCCTTTCGACACAAATCTGATCATCAATGAAAACGGTTTGCGGTTTCATGTGGATATCGTGAACGGCCAGAAAACGGGCTATTTCCTGGATCAGCAGGACAACCGCCGCGAAATTAAGCATATCGTAAAAGGCGCCGACGTAATGGAAGCCTTCTGCTATACCGGTACTTTCTCCTGTCACGCTGGTTTTTACGGCGCCAAAAGTGTACTGGGACTAGATATCTCCGAAACAGCGGTGGCTACTGCCCGCAGAAATGCGGAACTAAACAACCTGCAGGATATTTGCCGGTTCCAGGCTGTGAATGCGTTTGATCAGCTGAAGCAATGGACAAAGGAAGAGAAGAAGTTCGACGTGGTAATACTGGATCCGCCGGCCTTTACCAAAAGCCGTGAAAATATCTCGAAAGCCGTAACAGGGTATAAGGAAATTAACCTTCGCGGGATGAAGCTGCTGAAGCCCGGAGGTTTCCTGGTAACTGCGTCCTGCACCAACCTGGTATCGCCGGACCTGTTCCTGCAAACCATTGATGCAGCCGCAAAAGATGCGAAGAAGAGACTGCGCCAGGTAACTTTCCAGACGCAGGCCCAGGATCATCCTATCCTGAGAAATATTGAGAATACCACTTATCTGAAATTCCTGATTGTAGAAGTTTCCTGATGAGAGAAGATATAAAAAAGAAAAAGTCACGACGCAAATCGTGACTTTTCTTTTTTTATTTTGATGCCAGATATATCTATTATCTATTTCACTACATTGAATTTCCCGGATTCCACCAGGTTGCCCCGCTGATCTCTTAACTGGAAAATATACAGACCGTTATAATAATTATCCAGGCTCACCGTTGTCTTGGAACTGATGCCTTTTAACTGATCTATTTTTTTTCCGAGGAAATTATATACAATAAGATCGTATAAGCGGTCGTTATTATGTTGTTGAACTTCAAATGTTATGACAGTAGTAGCGGGATTGGGATATAGCTTCACAATTTTGCTACCCCCCTCCGTAGTAGGTTGGGATTTATCGCTTTGAGCCTTACCTATGCTGGTAAAAAGGCTGAAAACCATTATGAGAATCAGGGTAGAGGTTTTCCACATAGTATTATAAAAATAAAGTTTTTTTCAAATATTTCCTAATTTTTGTTTGATAAATTCAGCTCACTCGAGCGCCCATGTTTCTACATAAAAATAACAAACCACAGGCCATTTTGTTAGCATTTCTGCATATTTTATGTAATTTTTAACGCTTGGTAGTTTATTTTCATAATTAATTGATTTATAATAATTTAAAATCTGGGACAGTTTACGCTTTCCAGTGTCGAGTTCCTGCTGTTGAGAAATCCCTTGAAAACCAATGAAATTTCAAAGCCGCCAAATGTCTGGCTGGCAGTTCTCAGTTTGGAAATATTGGTGTCATAGCTCATTCCGATCTCGTATTTATCCATGTCAATTTTGACAGTAGGGATAATGGCGTCATTCCATCTCAGGAAGAGCCCGCCATAAATAGCCCGGGTTGATTCCAGCCCCTGGTCCATCAAACCATAACCGATTAATGCACCGCCGATAAATTCAGTATAAGTGCCCTGGTGCAACTGGTTGTAGTGTGCAATCACTTTTACCCGTTCATCTACCGGTATCGTAATACCCGCGTTGAACGTAAGTTTCGGCTGCAATTCAATATTCTGATCGTTATAAAAAGATATTTTAGCCCGGTTAAAATGGAAGTAGCCGGCCCCGATAAAGTAATTCACATCTTCCCCGATCACGCTGTTGTAACTCAGGCCCACACCGGCATCCAGGTAACTGTAGCCTTTCAGCGCCAGCTTGCCTTCCTCGCCGGTAGGGGAAGCCGGATCAAAACGGCCGCTCGTGTACTGGTTGTTGAAGGTCATGTTGGTAGGATCAAATTGCCGCTGTACAAAGCCGCCCATGAACCCCACGGAGAGGAAACTGCTCTTATCCTCATTGAGGGACTTATGATAGTTGATAGCCGGGAAGATCTGCGTGGATTGTAGTTTGGACGTACCTGCACGGTCGTAGGTTACCTGCAAACCCGTAGTCACATAGTCGTTGCTGCGGCCTACCGGAAACTTTATTTCGCCACTCACAGTACCGGTCTGGTAAGGAATGGTAACGCTGTTCCACTGGTTGCGATATACTGCCTGCACGCGCACATCGCCGTTGAAAATGCCTATCAGCGCAGGGTTGCGGAGGATAGGCGTTTCATAGAACTGCGACAGATGTATATCCTGGGCATACAACGGTGTTGCACAGGGGATGCAAACTATCGCCAGTAATACGCGGTATATGATTTTCATGTTAGCCAGGTTAAAAATATTTATCTGAGTAATGTTACGTTGCCTTTCATCTGGAAAAATTCATTGGTATCACAGTATGCTTCAATAAAGTAGATATACACATCGGAAGGTTGCGGCTTGCCGTTAAAGGAGCCGTTCCACCCGGTGCTGATATCATCGATGTTGATTTTTTCGCGGTGATGTACTTCCTGTCCCCAGCGGTTGAAAATCCGGAAAGACTTTATCAGGCTGATGCCCTTTCCGCGTGGATAGAAGATATCGTTTTGCCCGTCGCCATTGGGACTGAAAGTATTTGGAATAAACACCACGTCGGTGTTGCAAACGAGGTCCACGTTCATGATATCGCTTTTCGTACAGCCGAACTGGTTAGTACCGGTAATACTGTAGGTAATGGGTTTACGTACAGCCGCCGTTACATACGGAGAGCTGGTGTTATCGAGGTAATCATCCGGACTCCATTTCCATTTCACGATGTCCGGGCTTCCACTGGCCATGAGCCGTACAATATCTCCCACCATTACGGTCTGGTCTTTCCCTGCATTTACCTGTGGTACCGGCTTTACGGATACCTTCACGGAAAGCGGTGCACTCATCGGGCAAATGGCGTCGTTGGTGCCGGTTACCTGGTAAGTGATGTCTTCTATTGGTGTGGTAACCGGGTTGGCGATAGTGTTGTTGGTTAAGCCGGTAACGGGCGTCCAGTTATAGATGGTGGCGCCTGTGGCTTTCAGCTGTACCGATGTGCCATAGCAGGCAATAGTATCATTACTTACAGCAAGATTTACTTTGGGCACCACTACTACATCCGTGGAATCATATACCGTACATCCGTACACGTTAGATGCCTGTACATGGTAACGGGTGCTTGCAAGTGGCGATGCTACCGGATCTGTACAGAAAACACAACTGAGCTGGTTAGTGGTGAGCCATTGTACGGTGCCATCTGATAAGGCGTTGAGGTTAACGCTGTTACCCTCACAGATTTTTGGCTGCTGCGCAGATGCTTTCACCACCGGCGTAGGATGAATGTTGATGGTTTTACTGATGGAGTCCCTGCAATTGCGGGCGTCTGTTACCACGAGTTTCACTGCCTGTCCGCCGGAAGCGCTGTACTTGGTGGCCGGCGGCGTTTGAGTGGTGGAACTCAATCCATTGCCCAGATCCCAGTACCAGTTGGCAATGGGGATATTGGGAGAAGTGATGGTGTTGTTGATAAAGCTCACTGCCTGGCCTGCACAGGTAACCGGGCCAGTGGTAAAGTCGGCCTGTGGCGCGAGGATGTCAATATCATCCGGTTTATACACAATATCGTCGCAGTAAGCAGGATCTTTATAACGAATGGTGAGCTGGTTATCGAACGTGCCGGTAGTGGCCCATGTTTTTATGTAGGTTTGATCGGTAGTGGTAAAGGTGGTACCATCGCCGAATTGCCAGGTGTAGCTGGAAACCAGTCCCAGTGGCACATTCAGCACGCCGTAAGTGGCTTTGCTTCCGCGGCAGAGGGAGTTGACGCCGGCGGTAAAGTCGGCCCGGAAATAATAGATCGTCTGGAAACTGCTATGGTTGCAGTTATTGCCTATTTCCCCGATAGTAAGTCGAACGGTATAATTGCCTGGTGTTGTATAATTATGCACCGCATCCATTGTGTTTACCAGTGGCGAATTATCTCCAAAGTCCCACTGATAGGTGGAATTAGCGCTGGTGCCGATAGAATTGTTGGTAAAGATGAATTTACTTTTATCAGCACAATCGCGTACTACACTGAATTGCGACACCGGGCCGGTTACATCTACCGTAACCGGAGACGCTGCTGTGAAGCAGCCATTACTGCCCGCTTTCATTTGTACGGTAAGCGTACCATTGGCATTAAAAGAATGCCTGATATCGTTGCTGCTGCCTGATTCCGTTTTCCCATCTCCGAAATCCCAGCTGTAGGTATCTGCAAAGCTGGCGTTAGCCAGCAATCTTACGGGGTCGCCTACGCAGGTACTGGCAGGAGATACGGTGAAGCTTACATTGGAAGGCGGATTGCCGGTGTGTACAAATTTATCAAAGGAGGAGGTTACCACGCACTGGCCCTGTGTAGTAACGGTAACGCCTACGTTGTAAGTGCCCGTTTGCGTATATACGTGATTTACATTACCGGTGGTAGTGGATTGTGTGTTGCCATCCCCGAAATTCCAGGCCCAGGATACAACCGGATCGTTGATATCGTTGGTAGAAGTAGCGGAAAATGCTGCGGTATAAGGCACGCAACCGGATAATGGCGTGGCCATTGTAATCTGAGGCAGGGAAATATCGATATAAGCATCTTTTTTCAAAGTGGCCGTACAGCCGTTACTGTTAGTAACGGTGAGGGTTACATCAAATTTACCCGCGCGGGTGTATTGATGTGGTATATAAGCATTGCTGGTGGTAACCGGCGCGGTGCCGTCGCCGAAATCCCACGTACGACTGGCCGCGCCTGTGGTGACATCTGTGAAATTAGCGGTGAATACTTTGCAGCTTTTTGTTACATCTGCCGAAAAAATAACCTGGGGGGTGGCACCTACTACTAAATCCCGCCAATAGGTACTGGTGGTTGTTCCGCCGCTTACTTTATATACTGCTTCCAGGGTAATTTTTATGGGGCCGCCACTGGTATAGGTTACCTGCGGATGCTCTTCATGTGAAGTTCTGCCATCCCCGAAATCCCAGTTATAAGTGAGGGGAGTGCCGGTGCTGGTATTTCTCAATGTCAGTGTTACCGGTGTACACAGGTTACCCGGCGAAGCGGTATAGGTAAAGTCCGCCTTCTGTGCCAGTAAGCAGTTTGCCTGCAAAAGGGATATAAGGAGCAGTAATGTCCAAAAACACTTTGCCTGTAGGTATTTCATAGGGTACACAGGTTTTCCATTGACTGAATGTCTACACAAATTAATAAAAATTACATATATAAACTTTTTGATTTTCGGAATTTTTAATAAAGGAAAGATGGAAATGCAGCAGAGTAGCTGCAAATCAACAACATCCGTATCAAAAATTCCGTTGACGGTGTTCCTACCTGATAAGGGTAATATTCCCTTTCAGCAGGTTCACAGCGCCTTTATCACACACCACTTCCACATAGTAAACAAATACATCCGGATTCAGGATGGTGCCTTTGTAGCGGCCATCCCATCCCGACGATGGATCATTGGTATTCACACCGGTACGCTCAAATACCAGTTGCCCCCAACGGTTGAAGATCCTGAATATGCGGATGGACTGCATGCCGCGGCCCCGCACATAGAAAATATCGTTCTGGCCATCGCCATTGGGAGAAAAGGTATTGGGGATGAATATGTTGCCTTCATCGCATACCAGCTTGATTGCCACCTCATCGGTGCTCACACAGCCAAACCGGTTGGTTACCTTTACATGATAAGTAATATCGTCTGTTGGGGTAGCTGTAGGCGTTAGGCAGTCGTAGCAGCTTAAACCTGTTACGGGTGTCCATTCAGTTTTAATGATATCCTCACTGCCGGTAACAGGTAACGGAATAACAGAGCCGGTGGCAATCACCATATCCGGGCCTGCGTTTACTACCGGTACCGCACGTACGTAAACCCTGGCCAACGCTGTATCTGTGAAGCAGGTACTGTTATTATAACCCACTACCTGGTAGGTGATATTACCATCCGGACTGGCAACCGGGTCGGCAACATCCGCGCGGTTCAATCCCCTGGCGGGAATCCACTGATATCGTAAAGCTCCCCCTGCATTCATTTTTACGCTTTCGCCCGCACATATCTCCGCATCCTGTGCATAAATTTTAAACGGCTGGGTAACAGTAACGGCTACTTCGCCTGTATTCGTACAACCGTATTCGTTAGTAGCGGTAACGCGGTATATGGTATCGATATCCGGCGTTGCCTGTGGCGATACACTGGCTACATCTGAGATGTTGTAATCAGTCCAGTTTACTGCTACATTGGCGGTGGTATTTGCCTGCAGCTGTAATGCCGCACCACGGCAGATAGTAGCGGTAGTGGGAGAAGGATTTAATACCGGTGAAGGATGTACGGTCATTTGCGCCGTAGTTTCCGAAGGACAGGAACCATCGGCATTAGTGATCGTTAATACTACGGGTATGGTGCCGGTGCTGTTTAAAAGTATTTCCGGTGGCACAGGTACATCGTAGGTTTGCCCTGTACCTACCTGCCACAGCCATTTGGTACCTGGTATATTTTTGCTGTCGCTGCCGGATAGCTGTATTTTCCCGGACACACAAAGCGGTGAAATAGGAGCGATTACGGCCACCGGTTGCGGCGGAATTATCACCGGCAATATCTTTTCATCTATACAGCCATAGGCGCTGGTTACTACCAGTTTAACATTAGTTGTTCCGGGCTGCGGATAATTAAACAAACCGTTTACGGTAGTAGCACTGTTGCCGGGATTACCCGGTACGCCGAAGTCCCAGGCATTGGTAAAGTCAAGCGCAAGTGAATCTTTCGTTAACGTTTTACTCTTATTGGTAAATGTTACCTCGCCGCCACCGCATACCTGGAAGTCATTGGTGATAAAGTCAGCGATCGTTTGATCCACAATGATCTTATCGTTTCCTGCTGCTTTTACTACGCAACCCTGGTTGTCCAGTAAGGATACGCGCGGGTAGTAAATGCCTGCTTTGGTATAGGTATGCGCCGGGGATACAGGAGTGGTAGAAGTAAGTACCGTACCGTCGTCGAAATCCCACATATAGCTGTCGGTTTTAACAGAGGTGGCGCTGATGCTGATTGCTAACGGCACACAACCCTGTGTTGGCGTGGTTTTCATGGTGCCGTCCGGCCCCTTGATGGTAATTGGAAGTGTAGCGGTGCTGGAGCATCCTCCTTCTGAGTATACTGTCAACACTACATCGTAGGTCCGTGCCCGTGCATAGATGTGTACATCCGGATCATTCTTGGAGGAGGTGCCGTTATCGCCAAAATTCCAGCTGGAGTTTACAAAATCGGTAGAAGTGTTAGTGAATAATACTTTCACCGGCGGACACAGATCCAGGTTATCCGGAATAGTGAAAGACGCTTTCGGATCCGGCACCCTGATTACATTTGCTTTGGTAATTTCATCCGTACAACCCGCAGGGGTGGTTACTTTGAGCGTTACGTTATATTGGCCCGGTGCGCTGTAAACCTTTGCAGGCCTGTTGCCTGTGCCGGTGGTGTTATCCCCGAAATCCCATGCATAACTTTGGATAGTGCCCTGCGACTGATCCACAAATGTAAATGACTTATCCAGGCAGGCGATATTGGATGGTACCATAAAGTCGGCCTTCACCCGGTCGAAGCGGATCACCTTCTGTACTTTCACTACACAGCTGAACTGATCGGTTACCGTCAATGAAACCGTGTAATCGTTCGCGTTAGTATAGGTATGTTTTATATCAATGGGTTGTGTGGTGTAATTCTCTTTACTGCTCTGATCCCCGAAATCCCATTCCCAGTTGAGTATGCTGTTGCCGGTGTTAACGGTGGATTTATCTGTGAAACTGAAAATCTCATCTTTACATCTCTTACCGGTATAATCAAAATCAGGTGTAGCGCCGTTTACATCAATGGTAATTGGCGGCGCTTCGCGGGTACAGCTGTTTTTATCTGTAATGGTGAGCTTAATGGTAAAGGTGCCTGTTTTGTTGTAGGTATGTGTGATGCCATTGGCGGGATTAAAATTGTAGGCTGGTATATTTTGCAGGGCGCTGCCATCACCCCAATCCCAGCTATATTCATTGATATTATCATTATTCAGCGGCCCTAACGAAATATGGATGCTTTCTCCTCTGCATATTCTGGGCTTATCGGGAGTAATGATTGGTTTTTCATCGATGATGTTCACCGATTGTGTAGTGGTAGAAGTACAGATACCATTGTCGATGGTAAGCCGCACCTGTTTCAGACCTGTTGTCTGATAGCGGAAATCCGGGCTTTGATCGGTAGACGTGGCGCCGTTTTCACCAAACTCCCACAGCCAGGTTTTTACCGCGGTGGGTATAGGCCCGAAGGTAGAGTTGTCGGTGAATTTCCGGTGATAAGGATCCACGCAATCCGGTGTGGTTTCAAACCGCGCGATGGGTGGAATGATCTGTATATAATTCCGTTTTATTAGCTGTTCAATACAACCATTATTGTTTACTACCAGGATGACATCATGACTGCCAATTTCATTGAAGGTATGATTAGGATTTTCTTCGGTACTGGTACTGTTATCCTGCACAAAGGTCCAGAGCCAGGAAGTGCCGCGGGGAACAGACAGGTTGGTGAACTGCACCGGGTCTTTGGCGCATGATTTCAGGGGAGTGGCCACAAAATCCACGACTGGCCTTGTTCCTGCCATAATAATAGTGGTGCCGCTGGCGGTACATCCACTTGCTGTAGTTACAGTAATGGTAACGGTGAAAGTTCCCTGTGTGGTGAAAATATGATTAGGTCTTGCATTGGTGGAAGTACTGCCATCTCCGAAATTCCATTGATAGCTGACAATAGGATCGGTAACATCCAGTTCTACGTAGAAGTCGACCGGTAAAGGGATACAACCCTCCGTTGCGCTGCGGTAAATACTCAGATTGGGTTTGGCGATATTGATGTAACCGGGATTGGTAACAGTTTTGCTGCAGCCCGAAGCATTGGTGGCGGTGAGGCTCACCGTAAAGGATCCTTCGCGGGTATAAGTGTGCGAAGGGTTTTCCAGTGTAGAAGTAGTGCCGTCTCCAAAGTTCCAGTTCCATGCGGTGGCATTGGTGGACTGTGCGCTGAACTGCGTGGTAAAGGGCGTATTACAGGCGCTGAGTGGCGTAGCTACCGGGTTAATTTGCGGAGAAGGATTTATGTGAATGGTTTGCTGGATCTCTTCCATGCAGCTGCCCAGGGTAGCCTGCATTTTCACGATATAATCGCCCGGTGTGGTAAATTGTTTCACCGCGTTTGCCGTTGTTTGTGTGGTGCCATCGGGGAAAGCCCAGGTCACCTGGTCAGGAACGGGTTGCGTGGTATTGGTGAAGTTAACAGGTTGATCTGCACAGGGAGCGGAAAAAGTAAAACCAGGTTTAACTTTTTCAATTACGATATATTCCGTTTTGGTAAGTGGTGTGGAACATCCGCCGGAAGTGTTAGCGGTGAGTTTCACGGTAAAGCGGCCTTCCCTGGTATAGGTATGTTGATTGGCGGTGCCGGTGGTGCCATCGCCGTAATCCCAGGTATAGGTAACCGGATCAGGCGAGTTATTAACAGTGTTGTTAAAGAAGTTTACGGTGAATGGCGTAGTACAGCTTTGTGTTTTATCGGCGGAGAAAGCGGGTGTGGGCGCGCTTTGTATTTTCACAGGTTCCGGTCCTTTAAAAGCCGTACAGCCGTAGCTGTTAGTTACAGCGCTGAGTACATTGTAAGTGCCAGCCTGTGTGTAGGTGTGGGTAACATTTGCGCCTGTGGCGCCGCCGCCGTCGCCGAAGTCCCAGGTAATATCCGCAATGCTGCCATCTCCCGGTGCAGACTGGTCCCTGAATGTAGCCATAAAGGGTGCGCATCCGGTGGTGCTGGGGATGGTGAAGTTGACAACAGGTTTGTTATATACCTGGATGTCGAGTTGTTTGACGATGGTATTAGCGCCGTAGGTAGCTGTTAATTTAACATGATAAATGCCAGGGTCCTGGAATGTTTTAGAGGGGGCGGGGTCGTTGGTAACGTTGGCGCCAAGCCCGAAATCCCATTCTATCTGTTGGTAGCCTGCATCCAGCGTAGCGGTGAAATTCACCAGGAAAGGGGGACAGCCTGCTTTTTTATCCGCATCTATAGCAACTGACTGCGCGCGGGCGCTAATGGCCAGGGCCATCACCGGCAGCAGACAAAGCAAAATACGTCTTATGACAATCCGCAAATAATTGTGTAGGCTTTTCATGGCATAGGTTGGCGTTAAGGCCGTTTCACAGGTATATTCAAAGCATAAAAATAGCAATAATGTTTGGAAAAGCGATGCATTTATGTATGTGGCTGAATGGCCGTAACTTAGCATAAAAAGGAATACCGGATATGGACAGTCAGTATTGGAATAACCGCTATCTTAAAGGAGATACGGGCTGGGATATGGGAGCGGTGTCTCCTCCCCTGAAAGAGTATATCGATCAGCTGGTAGACCGGGATATTCGTATACTCATTCCCGGTGGAGGCAACAGTTACGAAGCTGCTTACCTGGCGGGTCAGGCTTTTAGTGATGTAACGGTGCTGGATATTGCACCGGTATTGGTAGAACAGCTGCGAAAAACGTTTGCCCGTACCCGTGTGAAAGTGCTGGAAGAAGATTTTTTTGCCCATAAAGGCAGCTACGACCTGGTATTGGAACAAACATTTTTCTGCGCACTGCCGCCTTTTCTCCGGATGGATTACGTAGAACATATGTATTCGCTGATCAAGCCAGGCGGGCATCTGGCAGGGGTGTTGTTTAACCGTCATTTTACACAGGACGGACCGCCCTTTGGTGGTACTGAGGCGGAATACACAAAATTGTTTTCTCCCTTATTTGATATTAAAACGTTACAGCCCTGTTATAATTCTCATCCGGCCAGGCAGGGCACCGAGTTGTTTATTAATTTTATGCCGAAAATAAAGAAGATATGGGACGAGTTTTCTTAGCCATCATGTTGATGCTCACAGGCATTACCGCAATGGCACAACAGCAACAGGCGGTAGATGCTGCTGAATTTGATAAGGATATCCAACAGCCTGGTGTACAGGTATTTGATGTGCGTACCGCCGGGGAATTCAGTACCGGGCATTTGCCACATGCCTTACAGGCCGATTATACAAAGAAAGAAGAGTTTAAAGACCGGGTGCAATACCTCGACAAGAAAAAGCCCGTTTATATTTATTGCCTGAGTGGTGGCCGCAGCGCCGCCGCTGCCAGGTGGATGAGAGAAAACGGCTTTGTGAATGTAGTAGAGCTGGATGGTGGTATCAACGCCTGGAAGAGGGCCGGCAAGCAATTGGAAGGTGTTGCTGAGAAGAAGCCCCAGCTCAGTGTAGCTGATTATAATAAAGCGGTACAGGCAAAAGGATATGTGCTCACCGATGTGGGAGCCGCTTGGTGTCCTCCCTGTAAACAGATGGAGCCGGTGCTGGAAAAATTCTTCCAGAAACATCCGCAGGTAAAAAAGGTAGCGGTGGATGGTGGTAACGACCAGGATGTAATGAAATCTGTTGATGCAACCAAACTGCCTACTTTTATTTTTTATAAAGATGGGAAAGAAGTAGCACGGAAGCAGGGTGTGATGGAACTGGCGGAGCTGGAGAAGCTGGCGGGGTTATAATTGAGATATACACCAAATGATAGAAAAGTCCGGAACCATCGTTCCGGACTTTTTATTTTAGAAGCCATATATCCCGCCATATTTCCCTTTCGCATAGGTGAGGAACTCCCCAAACACCAGCTGTTTCCCTGTTACTTTCTCACATAATTCATTCGATGTATAAAACCTTCCAAACGGATGAACGTTGGTACGCAACCATTCCAGTAGCGGCTGATAATCGCCGCCGGCAATACGTGCATCTAAACCAGGCACCTGTTTTTGTGCAGCAGCAAAGAATTGGGCAGCATAAAAACTACCCAGCGAATAAGTAGGGAAGTAGCCAAAGCTGCCGTGCGACCAGTGGATATCCTGCAGTACGCCGTGTACATCATCGGGTACCGTTACGTGCAGGTATTGACGGTAGTATTCGTTCCAGGTGTGTTTCAGATCTTTTACATCGATGCTGCCGTCGATCAGTCCTTTTTCAATTTCATACCGGATCATGATATGGAAATGATAGGTCAGTTCATCTGCTTCTGTGCGGATGAGCGACGGTTGTACTTTATTGATGGCTTTATAGAAGGCATCCAGCGATACATTTCCGAGATTTTCGGGGAAGAGTTGCTGAAGGCGGGGATAATGATATTGCCAGAAGAGGAGGCTGCGGCCCACGTTGTTTTCCCATAGGCGCGACTGGGATTCATGGATGCCCAAACTGGTGGCTTCCCCGCAGGGAAGACCGTATTGTTCAGTGGGCAGCCCCTGTTCATAAAGGGCGTGGCCGCCTTCATGGATACAGCTCCAGGTCATGTTCCCAAAATCATTTTCATCGATGCGGGTGGTTACCCTTACGTCAAGTGGGTTGAAGCTGGTGGTGAAGGGATGCTCGGAAACATCCTGCCGGCCTGCTTTCAGATCGTATCCCATGTTTTCCAGCAGGGCAAGGCCAAATTTCCACTGTGCATCGCGGTTATAGTGCAGGTGCAGGAAATCCTTATTGATGGCGGGTTGCTGTTCTATTTGGGTGAGCAGCGGTGAAAGGGCGGTTTTCACTTCATTAAAAATGGTATCCAGCATACCGGTGTGGGCGCCTTTTTCATATTCGTTCAGGAGGGCATTGTAGGGATGTCCTTCATAGCCCAGGATATCCGTTTCCTGTTTCTTCAGCTCAATCATCCGGGCAAGCGCCGGGGCGAAAATGGAATAATCGTTGGCTTTGCGGGCTTTGATCCAGGCGTGATAGCTTTCGTTGGTCACTCTCGACATTTCGGCCACAAAGGCTGCCGGGTATTTTTTATTCTTTTCAAAGTCTTCTGTAGAAAGAATGATATTTTTTTGTTCTACCGGATCCAGCGTGGTATTACCTTTCAGGGCCTGGAGAATAGTTTCCAGTTCCGGGGCGGTGAATAGTTCGTGGGCAATAGAGCTGAGGGTGGTGATCTGCTGACCACGGAATCCGGCGCCTTTTTCCGGAAGATAGGTTTCCTGGTCCCAGCCAAGTACCGCCAGGGCATTTCTTACATCTGCAATTTTTTGCATTTTTATTTTGTAATCCGCATACTGTTCTGCTGTAGATTTGCTTCCGGGCATAAAAGATAATTTTTTGCAAATTTAGCAGATGCCACGAATGAACCATTAATTTTTGCAGATATGAAGATAAAAGAGATCATACAGGCCATCGAACAGTTTGCGCCTTTGCAGTACCAGGAGAGCTACGACAATGCCGGGCTTATTTTCGGGCGGGCAGATGTGGAGCTGACCAATGCGCTGCTTACGCTGGATGCTACAGAAGCTGTTATTGATGAGGCTATTGCAACGGGATGTAACCTGGTGATTGCCCATCACCCGATTGTTTTCGGGGGATTGAAGAAGATTAATGGAAATAACTATGTAGAGCGGGTGGCGATTAAGGCCATTAAACATGATATTGCCGTGTATGCGGCGCATACCAACCTGGATAATGTGCGGAACGGGGTGTGTGCGCAGATGGCGGCAAAGCTGGGGCTGGAACAAACGCGGGTATTGCAGCCTAAGCGGGGATTACTAAAAAAGTTATTCACATTTGTGCCTTCGGCGGATGTGGAAACGGTGAGGGCTGCTTTGTTTGAAGCGGGCGCCGGCCATATTGGCAATTACAGTGAATGTAGTTTTAACGGAGCAGGTGAGGGTACGTTTAAGGGAGCGGAAGGCACTGATCCTTATGTAGGTACGCCCGGAAAACGACATTTTGAGGCTGAAATAAAGTTGGAAGTAATTTTTCCGGTATATTTGGAAGGAAAAATTTTACAGGCGCTGTTGGGCAGTCACCCTTATGAAGAGGTGGCTTATGATGTGGTAAGCCTGGAAAATGCTTATCAGCAGGTGGGTTCGGGATTGATCGGTACCTTACCGGAGGCGATGGACGAGCTGGAATTTTTGCAGTTTGTAAAGGAGCAGTTCCGGACTGGTTGTGTGAAATATACCCCATTGAGGGGGCGTTCCGTAAAAAAAGTGGCGTTATGTGGGGGAGCAGGCAGTTTCCTGTTAAAGCAGGCGATAGCGGCCGGGGCAGATGCCTACATTTCGTCGGATTTCAAGTATCATGAATTTTTTGACGCTGACAATCAATTAATTATAGCAGATATCGGACATTTTGAGAGTGAGCAGTTCACAGTGGAATTATTTTATCATATATTGACCGAAAAATTCCGTAATTTTGCGCCTCTTAAATCTACGATTAAAACAAACCCGGTAAATTATTTATAATACATGGCAACCGTAAAAGAATACTCCGTTGAAGAAAAATTAGCGTCTGTACTCAGATTGCAAAAGATCGATTCCAAGCTGGATGGGATCCAGGTGTTGAAAGGGGAGTTGCCGATGGAGGTAAAAGACCTGGAAGACGAGATCGAAGGCCTGAACACACGTCAGTCTCACATTGAGAATGAAATGAAAGGTATACAAGACTTTGTTGCCAGCAAGAAAAACGCCATCAAAGAAGCGGAAGCGCTGATCAAGAAGTACGAGAAGCAGCAGGATAATGTGAAGAATAACCGTGAGTTCGAAGCCATCACCAAAGAAATGGAGATGCAGGCGCTGGAAATCAAGCTGGCTGAAAAGCATATCAAGGACGCTAACGAAGAGATCAAGGAAAAAAGCCGCGTACTGGAAGTAGCCAAGAAAGCGGTAGCAGATAAAGAAGCGAACCTGAAGCACAAGAAAGGCGAACTGGAAAAGATCATCGGCGAAACAGATAAAGAAGAGAAAGCATTCCGCAAAGAAAGTGAAGATGCTAAAACCAAGGTAGATCCCCGCTTATTGCAGGCTTACGAGAAAATCCGTAAGAACTACCGCAACGGTTTGGCGGTGGTAACTGTAGAGCGTGATTCCTGCGGTGGCTGCTTCAATGCAATTCCTCCTCAGCGTCAGGCAGAAATCCGTCAGCACAAAAAGATCATCGTTTGTGAGCACTGCGGACGTATCCTGGTGGATAACGACCTCGAAGCAACTGTGACTATCTGATTATAGTCTATCAGCGATAAACATTTAAAGGACATCTTCGGATGTCCTTTTTTTATTGGTGTATGTGCATAAAAAAATATACTAATTTATTTAGTTTTGTTTTACTAATTATATTAGCTTTGTGTACATTGCCGTTGCGCAGGTACCTTGCGTAGTAGTTCTTTTATTTTGTGGCAGGGATTTAGCTAAACAATACAACTTTTAAAAAATGTGAAGTGTTATTTGGGATTTGGAAGATGTTATGAGAGATTTGGCCTTTAATTTTGGAATTTTTCCCCGTATGCGTATTGTTTTTTCTTTGTTGTTATTGTTGAGCGTAGGATTTAACGTGAACGCCAGGCAGAAAGTATTTGATTTTAACACCCGCTGCGAGCAGGCATATGATGCCATCATGCAGTTGAGGTTAAACACCGGCAGGGCTTTGCTGGAAGCAGAGAAAAAAGAGCACCCGGATAACCTGGCGCCTTATTTCCTGGATAACTATGCGGATTTTTTCCCGCTCTTCTTTAATGAAGATCCTGCAGAGTATTCAAAAAAAAGGAGCCTGCGGTCTTTCCGGTTGAATAAAATGGCGGAAGGTTCCCCGGATTCTCCTTATTACCTGTATACGCAGGCTGCTATCAAATTCCAGTGGGCCCTGATCAAAATAAAGTTTGATGAGAAATGGGACGCTACCTGGGAAATCCGGAAAGCATATATGATGCTGAAAGAGAACCAGCAACGGTTTCCGGGCTTTGTTCCCAATAACCTGCTGCTGGGCGCCATGCAAACGGTGTTCGGAACCATTCCCGAAGGTTATAAGTGGATCACCAATATTCTCGGCCTTAAAGGCAGTATGAAAGAAGGGATGGCGAATGTGAACAAGTTCATTGAGAGCAATGCGCCGGAAGCAAAAATGTTCCGGGAAGAATCTTACTACTATTATTGCTACCTGATGTTGTTTATTGTGAATAAACCGGAAGAAACGTGGGAATTCTTACAAAGAAAACAACTGGATACTAAAAATAACTACCTGTTTGCTTTAATGGTGGCAAACCTTTCTTTGAACAACCAGCGGGCTGCTACCGGCATAAAAGTACTGCAGGAGCGGAATGATACAGCGGAGTATGCAGACATGCAGTATTACAATTATGTAATGGGATTACTGAAATTAACGAGGCTGGATCCGGATGCACACATTTACCTGGAACGGTTTGTCAGTAATTTTAAAGGCAAGTTTTATGTGAAAGAGTGTTTGCAGCGACTCAGCTGGTACTATTACCTGGAAGGGAACCAGACCACGGCAGATAAATACCGGGCCATGATCCTGACGAAAGGCGGTGTGGAAACGGATGCGGACAAACAGGCACTGAAAGAAGCCAAAACCGGCAAATGGCCCAACCCGTTCCTGTTGAGAGTACGCCTGTTGAGTGATGGCGGATATTTCAACAAAGCGCTGGCATTGCTGCTCACAAAAAAAGCAGCCGAATTCCCGGCGATGGAAGATAAACTGGAATATGCCTACCGTTTGGGTCGCATTTATGATGAAAGCGGGCAAGACGATCAGGCCATAGCCATGTACGAAGTAACCGTGAAAGTGGGCAGCAACAGGCCGGAATATTATGCGGCACGGGCTTCCCTCCAAATGGGTTACATTTATGAAAAGAGAAATGAAAAAGCCAAAGCCATAGAATGTTATCAGCGTTGTCTGAACATGAAAGGCCACGATTATAAAAATTCCCTTGACCAGCGCGCCAAAGCAGGCATGCAGCGGGTAAACGGAACCTGAGCTTTCAACATCATAAAGGAATTTCCTTACTTATGTTACAGCGATTAACCATCAAGAATTACGCAATTATCGATCACCTGGAAGTAGACTTCTCAGGGAACCTGAACGTGATCACCGGAGAAACCGGTGCAGGTAAATCCATCCTCCTCGGAGCCCTTTCCCTGATACTGGGAGAAAGAGCAGATCCCGGAGTATTGTTCGATAAAACAGGCAAATGCATCATAGAAGGGCTCTTTAAAGTAAAGAAATCACAGATCGCTACTTTCTTCCAGGAACACGAACTGGACCTGGAAGATCAGCTGATTATAAGAAGAGAAGTGAGCGCCACCGGTAAATCCAGGGCGTTTGTGAATGATACGCCGGTGAACATCTCCCAGCTGGCAGAACTCAGCGGTTACCTGGTAGACCTCCATCAACAGTTTGACACACTGGCGCTCGGTAACGCCGATTTTCAACGGGAAGTGATCGATGCCCTGGTCAACAAACCTGCCGAACTGCAACAGTACCACCAGGGATTTATTCAGTACACACAGGTGCAGAAGAAATACAAACAACTGCTGGATAACCGCGACAACGCCAACAAAGAGCTGGACTATAACCGCTTCCTGCTCGATGAACTGGCAGAAGCAGGTTTCAATCCCAACGAAATAGAAGACCTGGATGCAGAACTGCAAACATTAAGTCACGCAGAAGAAATAAAGAACACCCTGAACCGGGTGTATTTTCAGCTGAAGGAAGACGAACAGCCCATCCTTCAACAGCTGAAACAGCTGCAGTCGTCGCTGCAGGCCTTATCCGCCTTTCATAAAGACATGCCCGCGGTATCTGAACGCCTGTTATCCACTTACCTCGAGCTACAGGATATTGCCGGAGAAGTGGAAAGCATCAACGACCATGTACAATACGACGCGCAACGGATAGAGCTGGTGAATGAAAGAATGGCGCTGGGATACCGTTTATTCAAGAAACACGGTGTACAAACCACTGCCGAACTACTGGCCATAAAAGAAGTGCTGACCCAAAAGGTAGAGGATGTGCTGAACCTGGATGAACAGCTGGCATCGCTGGAGCTGGAACAAACCCGGCTGAAAGAAAGTCTGCAGAAAGCGGCGGCTATCATCACCGGGCATCGCCAGGAACAGGCCGGTCCTTTTGAAAAACACGTGAATGCTTTACTGGCGCAGGTAGGCATGCCCAATGCACGCCTGAAAGTAGACATCATCCCCGGAGATCTCAATTCATACGGACAGGATACCATCGAATTCCTGTTTGACGCCAATAAGAGCAACCAGTTTGCACCGGTGGGCAAAGTGGCGTCCGGCGGGGAATTGAGCCGTATTATGTTATGTATTAAATCGCTGGTGGCACAGTCGGTAGCGCTGCCTACCCTGATCTTTGATGAAATTGATACCGGTATTTCGGGAGAAGCTGCCCGCCAGGTGGGTGTTATATTGAAAGATCTTGCCAAATCGCACCAGATCATCTGTATTACCCATCAGCCGCAGATAGCCGGGAAAGCAGATGCGCACTACTTCGTATATAAAGATGCCAAAGCGGATAAAGTTACTACCAGCGTACGTTTGCTGTCGCAGGATGAGCGGGTGAATAAAATTGCTCAGATGTTGAGCGGAGAACGGCCTACTGCTGCAGCGCTGGAGAATGCCCGCGAAATGCTGGCTGTACATTAATAACTGCTATCTCATTATAGCTGTTAGCCTTTAGCAGGCTGCATTTGGTTAACGGGCAACCGTCTAAATGCTGGTCGCTGATAGCTAACAGCTTTTTTTTTCAACTATAACGACTATTTTTGCCGAAATTAATTTTTGACCAAATGGCTCATAACTTATTAAAAGGGAAGAAAGGTATCATCTTTGGCGCACTGGACGACAAATCTATTGCCTGGAGAACTGCACTGCGTTGCGTGGAAGAAGGCGCTGAAATTGTGCTTACCAATGCCCCTATTGCCCTGCGTATGGGTGAGATCAACAAACTGGCGGAAACCTGTAAAGCACCTGTTATTCCGGCTGATGTTACCAATATGGATGATCTGGCCAACCTGTTCAACAAATCTATGGAGCACTTTGGTGGTAAGATCGACTTCGTTCTCCACTCCGTAGCAATGGGTATGAACATCCGTAAAGGCAGAAGCTATACCGACCTGGATTACGATTTTAATCACAAAACATTTGATATCTCTGCGATGTCTCTGCACCGTGTTCTGCAAACCGCTTACAAGCTGGATGCGTTGAACGAATGGGCATCTGTTATTGCATTGTCTTATATCGCGTCTCAGCGTGTATTCCCTGACTATGGTGAAATGGCTGATGCCAAAGCCCTGCTGGAATCAATTGCACGCAGCTTCGGTTATCACTACGGTACCCACAAAAAAGTACGCGTAAACACCATCTCCCAGTCGCCTGTTAAAACCACTGCTGGTGGCGGCGTGAAAGGTTTCGATGGCTTTATGTCCTATGCAGAGAAAATGAGCCCGCTGGGTAATGCCACTGCAGACGAGTGCGCTAACTACGCCGTAGCCATGTTCTCCGACCTCACCAAAATGGTGACCATGCAGAACCTGTTCCACGACGGAGGTTTCTCCTTCACTGGTGTTTCCAAACCAGTGATCGACCAGATGGAAAAATAGATCAGTCATTTATGGAGCCTGGCGATGTTGCAGATATGAGAGGTTAATCTCTGCAACATCGCCGGATCTCCGAATACCAAAATAAAAGCCGCTTCCTTATCAGGAGCGGCTTAGTAATTATTTGTCATAGTTGAACGGGAGTACGGTCAGCGATACGGGCTAATATTCATCCTCATTAAAGAAGAAGTCATCCTGCGACGGATAATCAGACCAAATATCTTCAATCCCCTCATAAATTTCCCCCTCATCCTCCAGCTCCTGAAGGTTCTCGATTACTTCGATCGGTGCACCGGAGCGAATGGCGTAGTCGATAAGTTCGTCTTTAGTAGCTGGCCATGGAGCGTCCTCCAGGTATGAAGCTAATTCTAATGTCCAGTACATCTTATTAAAATTTTTACTTTTTAATTTTTCGCAAAAGTATTATTTAATTTGAAATAAACAACTTTTACTATTTTATCGGTTAATTACTTTTCTTTGGGTTATGCTAACCGCTCGCAATGTTACCAAAAATTATTCCAATTTACCCATATTAAAAGGGGTAGACATTACTGTCAGTAAGGGAGAGATTGTAACCATCGTAGGTTCCTCCGGAGCCGGCAAGAGTACCTTGCTGCACATTCTCGGAACCCTCGATACGCCCACTGCCGGCGAAGTATGGCTCAATGATGTCAATCTGACCGGTTTAAAGGGAAACACCCTGGCCGATTTCAGGAACCGTCATATTGGCTTTATTTTCCAGTTCCATCACCTGCTGCCGGAATTCACTGCCCTCGAAAATGTTTGTATTCCCGGTTATATTGCCGGCACCCGCAAAAGCCAGGTAAAAGAAAAAGCCGTTTTCCTGCTGGAAACCCTTGGGCTGAAAGACCGGCTGGAGCACAAACCCAACGCCCTCTCCGGCGGAGAACAGCAAAGAGTGGCTGTGGCACGCGCGCTCATCAATGATCCGGACGTGGTAATGGCCGACGAACCAACCGGTAACCTCGACTCCCGCAACGCCCGGGAACTGCACCATCTTTTCATGGAGCTGCGCGATAAACTGAAGCAAACCTTTATTATTGTTACGCACAATGAAGAACTGGCGCCTATGAGCGATCGCCAGCTGGTAATGAAAGACGGGAAAATTATTTAGCCGTAAATACGGATGCCTGCCTTAAAAGTATTGCAGTGCGCATTTACAATATCACGGATATGGGTGGAATAGCCTCCTCCCATGGCCACCGCGCAGGGGATGTGATGTTTTTTCAGTGAATGAAAAACCATTTCATCCCGCTCCAGGCAGCCCTGTTGCGTTACTTTCAGCTTCCCGAACTTATCCGTTTCCAGGATATCCACCCCCGAAAGATAAAAAACGAGGTCCGGTTTTACCCGGTTAATCAGCACCGGCAAGGCTTCTTCCAGTAATTGCAGGTATGTGCCGTTATCCATACCATCCGCCAGGGGAATATCCCAGTCGGATGTTTCTTTATGAAAAGGGTAATTGTGCGCGCCATGCATGCTAAACGTATATACATGCGGGTTACCGGCAAACAGCGCCGCGGTGCCATTGCCCTGGTGCACGTCGAGGTCTATCACCAGCGCCTGTTTGATCCGTTGCCGGTGCAGCAGGTAATTGGCGGCTACGGCAAAATCGTTGAGCAGGCAGAAACCTTCCCCATGATCGGCAAAAGCGTGGTGGGTGCCGCCAGCCACATTAAAACCAATACCATGATCGAGTGCATGCAGCGAAATGTCTATGGTGCCCTGCGTAATCACTATTTCCCGTAAGGTAAGCGCAGGAGATTGGGGGAAGCCAATTTTCCGCTGTTCGCGTGGCTCCAGTGTCTGATCCCTCAGCTTATGCCAGTACCCGGGGGTATGTGTTAAAAGAATAGTTTCTTCCGTAGCCGGCGCAGGGGCAAATAATTGGGCAGGGGTAATAACGCCTTCCCGCAGCAGCTGGGCCGGTATCAGCTCGTACTTGAGCATCGGGAAGCGATGATCGGCGGGCAAAGGATGGGTGTATATATCGTGACTGGCAATTTTCATTGTGCGCGTATAATCGTTTTTCCGGCTATTACAAAGACTGGATCCCTTTCTTCCGGGTCGAGGCTGGCCGAACCGGTAAAGTGGCCGAATGCGGGTAAAATGCCGCAATGCCGGCCAAAATAGAAACAGGGTAAACGCAGCCGTTGCCTGCCGGCTCCATGCATCACGAAAGCCGGGTGCAGGTGCCCGGAAAAAGTATAGGCGAAGCCATTGTTATCTTCACAAGGCTCATGGATAAAATGAATGTTACGCAAAGTAAGCGCAGGGTGTACATTGATCTGCAGTTCCTCGTACACGGCATCGGGCATAATATCATGATTGCCTTTCACCAGGTCAAAGGAGATCCGGGAAAATTGCTGCCGCCATAATTTGAAATAATGCACTTCGTTGTTCTCCCGGCTATGGAACATGTCTCCCACTATGATGATCCTGTCGGGCAGGAACTGGGTGATCAGCTGCTGCAGCCGGAACAGATCTTCCTGTACAATGCCCGCCGGCACGGCAATCCCTGCCTTGCGAAAATGAGCTGCTTTCCCCAGATGCAGATCTGAAAGGATCAGCGCTTTCTCTTCTTCCCAGAAAATCGCCCGCTGGGGTGATAAATGCCAATGCTGCTCCTGAAAGTGAAATATTTCCGCGACCACTGAATCAACTGTTTTTTAATGAGGTGCAAATTAGAGATTTCTTAACCGTTCACCGTGATCAATTTTTTGATCCGGTCTTCCAGCTTTTCGCTGGTCATGGTGTCACGCAAACTGTCCACTTTAATCGGGAAGCAGAAGGGTGTGAGCTTTTGTGGGGTGGTGATCACGATCCTGCTTACCGCGATGCGCTCCAGCGTTTCCCTTAAACGGGCTTCTTCCATCTGGTAAAAAAAGGCTTCGTTGAAAGCCTGCTTCAGCAGCAGGTTTTGCGGGTCGTAGTCTTTGAACACGTTAAACAACAGCGAGGCAGAGGATTGCAGGTGACGGTTAGCCTTGTGTTTACCGGGATAACCCTGGAATATCAAACCGGCTATCACCGCAATGTCGCGGAATTTTCGCCGGGCCATTTCGGTGGAGTTAACACTGGTTTGCAGTTCCACGAGCAGGTTTTCGGTAGAAAAAAGCTGTTTGGCGTTTTCGGCTGTCAGCGGAATAGGCTGGTCAGATAACAACTCGAAGCCATAGTCATTCATGGCGATGGAAAAAGTAATAGGCTGGATACGGCTGATCCGGTAGGCCAGCAGCGCCGCCATTACTTCATGTACCAGCCGTCCTTCAAAAGGATATACGAAAAGATGATAACCGTCTTTGGTGGCTATCTGTTCAATCAGCAACTCATTGGCCTTTGGAATATGCGACAGTTCTTCCTGCAGGTTGAACAGCGGCTGTAAAGCAATCAGCTCAGGGTCTTTTGTGTTCCTCGACAGGGCTTCATTGAATTTTTCGCGCAGCATGCGTCCCAGGTTGGAAGAGAGGGGAATACGGCCGCCCTGGTAGCTGGGAACAATTGATCTTTTGGAATTTGATTTGCGGACCAGTACTGTCATGTCCTTGATGAGGATAAATTCCAGATTGCGGCCCGCCAGTGTAAAGGAGTCGCCGGGCGAGAGGCGGGAAATAAAACCTTCTTCGATTACGCCGATATAGCCGCCACTCATGAACTTTACTTTGAGCATGGCATCGCTCACGATAGTGCCTATATGTAAACGGTGACGCATTGCCATCATCCGGCTGCGGCAGATGTAGAAATTCCCTTCCCGTTCTACTTTTTTGAATTCATCATAGCTGCCCAGTGCATCGCCGCCGGTAGTGAGGAAGGAGAGGAGCCACTGCCAGTCATCTTCCGTAATATGCTGATAGCAAAAGGTATGGCGTACTTCTTCCCATATTTCATGGGCATGAAAGCCATCGGATACTGCCAGCGTCATCAGGTATTGCAATAATACATCGTAAGCGAGTAACACCGGCATCCGGCTTTCTATAAGATCCTGTTCCATAGCGGCTTTCAGCGCGGCCGCTTCTACCAGTTCCAATGCGTGGGTAGGCAGGAAGAAAATTTTACTGATGGCTCCGGGTTGATGCCCGCTACGGCCGGCCCTTTGCAGGAAACGGGCCACTCCTTTCGGACTGCCCACCTGTATAACGCTGTCTACCGGCCGGAAATCCACGCCAAGATCCAGGCTGGCAGTACATACCACCGCCTTCAGGATACCGTTGTGCAGCGCTTCTTCCACCCATATGCGCAGCTCCATATCTATAGAGCCGTGATGCAAGGCCAGCGCACCCGCCAGCATGGGATCTTCGCGGAGAAGGGCCTGGTACCATAACTCCGACTGCGACCGGGTATTGGTAAATATCAGCGTGGTTTGGCTGTCGTTGATAATGGGTAATGCCTGCGGCAGCATTCTGATACCAAGATGTCCTGCCCACGGATAATTTTCTATCTCATGGGGGATCACACTTTTCAGGGCGATATTCTTTTTCAGTTTGGCGCGGATAATAAGGCCATCGCTATGATAGGGGCCCAGCAATACTTCCAGCGCTTCATCGAGGTTGCCGATGGTTGCGGAAATACCCCATACTTTCAGCCGGTCTTTGCATAGTCCCCTCAGCCGGCTGAGGCCCAGTTCCACCATTACGCCGCGTTTACTACCTATCAGCTCATGCCATTCATCCACCACTACGGTGTGCAGGTGTTTAAACACGGCGGGATATTCTTTTTGCGCCAGCAGCAGGTGCAGGCTTTCCGGTGTAATGATGAGTACTTCCGGCATCTGCTTTTTCTGTGCTGCCCGCGTTGCAACAGGTGTGTCGCCACTGCGGATGCCTACCTGCCAGGGAACATTGAGTTCCTGCAGTGCGCTTTCCATCGCCCTGCCCAGGTCTTTGGCCAACGCGCGCAATGGCGTTATCCACAATAGCTGTAAACCGTTTTTTGTTTTATGGGAATAGTCTTTCGGGTGGGCATCTATCCAGCCGATAACGGCCCCCAGGAACAGGGAAAAGGTTTTTCCGAAACCCGTAGGCGCATTCACGATTCCCGATTTGCCCTGCAGATAAGCTTTCCAGGCATCTTCCTGGAATTTGAAGGGCTTCAGTTCTTTTTCGCCCAACCAGTTATTAATCACTTTCCATCCACCCGAACGTTGTTGCATAGGAATGAAATTAGGATAAAATGATAAATCGTGAAACGCTTATTTTTGCATTATGCTCGCAAAATTTTTCCGGCTCTCCGAACATCACACTACTGTTAAGAAAGAAGTACTGGCAGGGTTAACCACCTTTTCCACGATGGCGTATATCCTGGCCGTTAATCCAAGTATCCTGTCGCGCACAGGAATGGATTTTAATGCGCTGATCACCGCTACCGCCCTGGCCGCTGCCATTGGCACATTGGTGATGGCATTATATGCCAGGCTGCCTATCGGCGTGGCGCCGGGAATGGGACTGAATGCATTTTTCGCTTACACCATTGTTTCCTCTATGGGCTACAGCTGGCAGTTTGCGCTTACTGCCGTTTTCCTGGAAGGCATTATTTTTATTTTTTTGTCGATGTTCAGGATCCGGGAGGCGATCATCAACAGCATACCGGAGAACCTGAAGCATGCTATTTCGGTGGGTATCGGGTTATTGATTGCATTGATAGGTATGGCCAACGCAGGCATCATTGAAACGGGTATGCATCATGTGGGAGATGGAAAACTGGATGGCGTGATCCTGAAAATGGGCGATGTTACCAGCATCGGCCCCCTGATTGCGTTGATAGGACTGATCGTCAGCGCAGTGCTGATGTACCGGAATGTGAATGCGGCATTGCTGATCGGTATCCTGGCTGCTACAGTAGTAGGTATTCCGCTGGGCATTACGCATTTGCCGGCCAACGGCCAGCTGGTAAGCCTGCCGCCTTCGCTGGCGCCGGTAGCGTTTAAGTTGCAATTCGATAAAATATTCACCCTGGATATGGTGATGATCCTGTTTACGTTGCTGATGGTAAACCTGTTTGATACGGTGGGTACGCTGATCGGTCTTTGTAATAAGGCAGGACTGCTGGATGAGAAAGGCCGCTTACCCCGCGCCAAACAGGCTTTGATGGCCGATGCCGTAGGCACTACTGCCGCGGGTTTATTAGGTACCAGCGTAGTAACGGCGTATGTGGAAAGTGCCAGTGGGATTGCTGCTGGTGGAAAAACCGGTTTAACTGCGCTTACGGTAGCCGTCATGTTCCTGCTCTCCCTGTTTTTTGCCCCGGTTTTCGCTATGATTCCGCAGGCGGCCACAGCGCCCGCTTTGATTATTGTAGGTATGCTGATGATGGGAGCTGTTACCAAAATAAACTTCAATGATGTAACAGAAGCCATTCCCGCATTTTTAGCTATCGTGATGATGCCATACAGCTATAGCATAGCAGAAGGGATTGTGTTTGGTATGTTGTCTTACGTATTACTGAAAGTATTAACCGGGCAATATAAAAGTATCAGCCCGGTCATGTATGTACTGGCCGTGTTGTTTATCATCACTTTTTTTGTGAAGTAATTATTCCTTTAACGTAACGGTGTCGTCGCCTACGTAGAGGCTATGCATCATACCGCATTTAAGGGCATAGTTATTTTTCTGATGTCCTACGGGAAAATTAAAACATACCGGGAAATTAAAATCCTTCACCTTTTCCAGTACCATATCGTATACGGTTCTGCCAAATTCTTCACCGGGATCATCGGGCTTGATCCGGTTAAACCCGCCAATGATCAGACCTGCGAGGTTATCGAGTTTATGTGAGCGCTGCAGGGTGCCCAACATACGGTCAAGGCTATACGGATATTCGCCTACTTCTTCCAGGAACAGGATCTTTCCATTGGTATCAATTTCGGAATTGGTACCCGACATGCTTTGAATAATAGAGAGGTTACCACCCGTGAGCACACCTCTTGCTTTCCCTTTCCGGTTGCGGGTATCCGGCAAAGCGCTGTACTGCATCTTTTTGCCTGTAAGCGCCTGGTAGATAGACATGATGGTATCCTGGATAACGGGTTCCGCTTTTCCGAAATCGTCCGGGAAGCTGTTGCACATTTTTGAATGCAGGGAAGCTATGCCAAAGTGCCGGCCAATGTGGCAATGCAGTACGGTGGCATCGCTGAATCCAATCACCCATTTGGGTTTCCGCTGAAAGCGGGAGAAGTCGAGTTTATCAACAATCCGTGCAGTACCATAACCACCCCGGCCACACATGATGGCTTTGATATCATCATCGTTCAGCATGGCCTGTAAATCCGCCAGCCTTTCCGCGTCGGTACCGCCGAAACTGTAGTCGCGGTCACCCACGGTTTTGCCTATACGAATATTAAACCCCCAGCTTTCCATAATCCGGATTGCCGGTTGGATCTCATCCCTGTTGATATATCCTGCGGGGCAGGTGATACCAATGATGTCGCCGGGTTTGAGATAAGGAGGAACAAGCGGTTCCTTCTTATCTGAAGGTGTGGCCAATCCAATGCCGGCGAGTGTTTGCAGCGCCGGTAGCCCGGCGCCGGTGGTAATAAGAGCAGACAAAAAGTGTTTGCGGTTCATACGCTTAAAATAAGCATATTTCAGCAAATAATCAGGTGGTGATCATTTCGCGGATAGACCAGTGAGCAACGTATTGCCCTTCTTTCAGCTGTATGATATCAATAATACGCAGGGTTGCTTTTTTGCCTGTGGGCGCCTGTCCCATAAAGGGCGCGGTGAAAGTGCCTGTAAATGCTTTATGGGTTACTACTTTGTCATCTTCTGCTATCATATCAAAAATTTCCAGCTGAAGATCCGGCAACGCAGGATGTAATAACTGTAAGATAAAATCGCGGGTAGCATAGCGGTCGTTGCTGCCGGCAGGTGCGGTATGGTTAATAAAGTCCGCCGCTACTATTTCTTCAAAAGCCTGCAGGTTGCCTTTTACCAGGAATTCTTCATTGAAGCGTTTTACCACTGCCTTATTCTTTTCAGATAATGTTTGCATATTTTTCTTTTTTACAGATGCAAAATTATCCCGGAATACTTACGGTCAATAACGGAAAAAGCTCAGATGATAGCCTTTTTGGTTCTTACATGATTGGGTGTAATGCCATACGTTTGTTTGAAGATGCGGATGAAGTGAGAGGTGCTCTCAAAGCCGCATGCAATGGCTATTTCAGCCACCTGCTGCGTAGTGGTTTCCAACAGGGTGTGTGCGAAGGACAGTCGCTGCTCATTGATCCACCGGCGGGGTGACGACTGGTACTGCTGCTGAAAATCGCGCTTGAAGGAAGCCAGGCTGCGGCCGGACAGCCTCGCCATTTCTGCGAGTGTAATGGGCTGAAACAGGTGCTGCTTTACAATAAAGGCAATATCCTGCGGCTGTGCATATACGATCTGTTGCATAAAGGCAAGCACAGCAGCATGTTGCGGCGTAGCCAGCAATAACAGGAATACTTCGTATAGTTTTACAGATAATAACGCCGCCAAAGTGGAAGGCTCCTGCGTAAAGTAAGCCGTATAATGTTCCGAGAAAGCCTCCAGCAACGGGGTGATGGGTAATGTAAGGTGAATGGTGGCAGTAGCTTTTACAGGTGTTACGTAATTGTATTTATGCAGGAACCTGCGCAGTTGTTCATCTGAAAAATATAACAGCAAACTTTGAAATTGTATTTCTTCCCTCACGTAGTCGGACATCACATAAAATCCACGTTTCATCAACAATATGGAACCTGCCTCTACTTTTACGGTATGCTGATCGAAATGCAATAGTTTGTGTCCCGCCAATACAAATATCATCACGTTTTCTGTCAGGAATATGGTGCGTTTATCAGCCTTACTCCTTTGCTTTAGCATGGCGAAGTGGGTGTTGCCTGCTTTGAGGATCTGTTGCCCGTTTTGGTCTTTGGGAAATTTGAGTAACATGGGGTAAAGGTACGGCATTTCCTTTTTGTGAATGTAGGATACCGATGGAAGCATTTATGGAAGATAGTTGTTAAAATATTTGCCATTTATTGTGGGAAATATTTCAGCTCAATTCGGGACGCAGTGCGTCCCGAATTGGCAATAGGTGTCCGTTTCTCAGTGTTTAATCCTGGGCCTGAAAAGAATTTTACAAAGGTGATTGACTCTTATTTATGTCGTATAAAACCAATCTGTACCCGTGGCTCCTGTGGAGAATTTAGCAATTGTTTTAGATATTCAAAGACTAATGTTATCTGTTCATCATGCCCAGATACCCGCTTTTCCATCTGTTCCAGTTTTAACAAGATGTCTTTGTTTGTTAATACCATTTCCCGCATCCGGGTAAAGATGCGGACAATCTGGATATTTACAGCGATAGCTCTGTCACTGTTCAGAATGCTGGCCAGCATCACTGCACCATGTTCTGTAAAGGCATATGGCAGGTTCGGTGAGAATTTCAGACTTTTAAGGTGGTCGCATTTTGCGACCACCTCTTCCTTTTCACTCGTTGTTAATTGAAACATAAAGTCATCCGGGAAGCGTTTCATATTACGTTTTACCTGTTCATTCAATCGCTTTGTAGGTACACAATATAACTCAGCAAGGTCTTTATCGATCATTATCCTTTTATTTCTTATGAGCAATATTTTGCTCATAATCGATTCGTCTGCTAAGGTTACTTCACAATTGGTTTTGGCCATTATTGATAACTTTTAGCATTCAACATCTAATACACCTGTGCGTGTTTTAAAGTCCTATGCTTCTTTTCGTTTTTAACCTTCTCCCCATAAAATACGTTACTATACTGGCAGCATTTTTGAACTCATCTCCCAAACAAAAACTATGCGTCTCCTCATAATTTTCTTATCACTCCTATCCGCTACTTCCGCAGCCTTCGCCCAAAAGAGCGCCTGGCTGATCACTCCTGGAAAGTCTATCGGGCAAATAAAACTTGAAGCCCCGGCCCAGAGTCTGTCAGTATTAGGAAAACCGGACGGCGGCGATGCCGCTATGATGAAAGCCTGGCGAATCTGGTACAGCCGCAGGAAAGATAACAGCATCGATTCATCGCATATGCTGGCGGTATTCACCGCTATGCGTACGCAGGATACGCAATATGTAAAACAGATCCGCGTAAATTCGCCGAAGTTCAGAACCAATAAAGGCGTAGGACCAGGAAGTACCATTGCTGCCATCAAAAAGGCGTATCCTGGTATTGAAAAAGCACAGGCTTATGAATCCGCTAATAAAGCCAGGAAGATTGTAGTATATGAAGATAAGAAACAGGGAATTGCTTTTGAAACAGCAAACTCACGTAGCAGGAAACCCGTATGCTCTATGGTCGTTGTTTTTGATCCGGGAGAATCTGCTGCCGGCTACCTCGATTTTCACGCAGGATTTGATCTTATGAACCCTGTGGCGCCGTAATTCTTCGCCTGTCCTCCTTTTTTTTCTTCCTCATTTCACGGTCCAGTTCGTGGTAATATTCCCTGGGGTGTTCATAATGACGCCTCTCCCGGTGCTGATGAATACGGATGCCGATATTATACAGCAACGACATGCTAAAGATGCCTTTGACATCAGGATTATTGTTACTGAAATTAAACATGTAAGAAGATTGAAGGCTCCAGGAAGAATTACCCATCGGGAAATTGATCCTGCCATCCAGCACCAGGCCATGCGCATGCACTTCTGTGGTATCTATACCAGGACCGGGATCTACCTCGCGCCGGCCATTGTGTGCAGCATAACCTGCTCCAATGGAATAACCCATATATTTATAGCTACGTGGAGTGGCAGCATTGCCGAAAGTATAATTAACCGTAACGGGCACATTTACCATCCATCCTGGCCGTATAGGCCCGGGTCCTCCGTATCCCTTGTCAGTACTATAGTCATAATAAGAAGGCCCCATTGTCATAGATTTAAAACGGACCAGTTAGATAACAGGTTACAGTAAGTGGCGATTTTTCTATGTCATTTTATCTTGTACCCCTGATCCGCACACCAATGTTATAATCGATACCAATACCGGCAATGCCAGGAATGTCGGGGTTATATCGATTGTTATTAAAGAGATAAGAAAAGCGGATACCCAATGAATGATTGCTGACGGGTAGTCTTATTCCTGCACCCAGCGCTATTCCGGATACATGCACCTGGTTGGTGGTTACTTCTTCATCATCTACAAATTCTACACTACGTGTGGAATTATGAAATCCATAACCTGCGCCCATAAAAAAGCCCCACTTTGTGAAAGCTTGTTTGGTGGCGGCATTGCCGTAGTTCCAGGTTAACAGGAATGGTATATTTGCCATGAAGATGCTGGTGGAGTTACCACCGGTATTGCTGTTGTAATTATCGCCGATAGAAGTACCAACACCAATGTGTGCGCCTGCCGACAGTGTAGACCTATCGGAGAAACAAATTACATTTAAACGGGGAGAATATACGATGCTGCCACCGAGAAAGTTATTGCAGGAAAACAAGCCACCGCCTATTGCGTGGGAAAATAACCGTGATTGGGCCTGAGCCGCAACAGATATTAAAAAGCATCCTGCACACAGTAACGCGTATAGTCGGAACATAGGTATTGAAAATAATTGGCGTTAAAACACTACCTGGTGCGTAGCTTTAATCACTGAAATTACAAATATACTTTGTGTATGACTCAGATTATCTAACTCACCCAGTTTGTTCACATAAAATTCACGGTACTCATCCATATCCTTTACCTGCACTTTGATCATAAAGTCGAACTCACCGGAAATATTCAGGCACTCCGTTACTTCCGTGAAACCGAGTATTTCCTGGATGAATTTCTTCCCACACTTTTTATTATGTTCTTTCAGGGTGATGTAACATAAAACAGTGAGACTCTTATTAATCTTCCTGGGATCCACAATCGCTGCATATTGTTTGATAACGCCTGCCTGCTCCATTTTCCGGATGCGTTCGTACACGGGAGTAGTGCTGAGATTCAGTTGACGTGCAATATCCCGGATGGTCATTTTTGCGTCCTGCTGTAATAACTTCAGGATGCCCAGATCCTTCTCATCGAGGTTCAATTGTATATCATCCGTATTATTTTCTTTTTTGCTTGCCATCAAGATAGGTGTTTGGAACAAATATCTAATTTATTGTTAGATAATAGTCTTTTGTTCCAAATTTTTAAGAATTAAATTCCTTTTGAGATGTTTTAATAGGTTTGTGCCGTGAAAAAGGAACGAATCATATTAACAGTAGCCTGCATGGCTATCTTCTTTGAAGCACTGGATGTATCTGTGCTCAACATGGCGATTCCGCAGATGGAATCATTTTTTCATTTTGGTGCAGCCGCTATTCAATGGATACAAACCGTGTATGTTTTATTTTACGCCGGACTGGTATTGCTCGGCGGCCGGCTGGCAGATACCATAGGAAGAAAGAAAGTATTTGTAACAGGCGCCTGCTGTTTTGTGTTAGCGTCACTGGCTGCCGGGTTTTCCATGAACTTCACCTGGTTGCTGGTATGCAGGGCCCTGCAAGGCGCTGGTGTGGCGCTGGCTATTCCGGCTGCAATGGCTATTATCACCAATACATTTAAAGAACCGGTAGCAAGGAACCGCGCCTTCGGAATTTTCGGCGCTACTGCGGGAATCGGGTTTGCCACAGGTCTTGCTATAGGCGGGTTAATCAGCAACTATCTCGGCTGGCAATGGGTGTTTTTTATTAATGTACCGGTAATAGGACTGGCAGTGATCCTGGCAATTGTATACATTCCGGCAGATGAAAAAGCCGTGGTGAGACCTGCGCATAACCTGCTCAGCGCATTATTGATTACCGGCCTCATGATGCTGGCCGCGTGGCTGATCCACGACCTCGGTAATATCGCCCACCACTATACGAAATATGGCCTGTGGTTATTGTTGTTCCTCGCAGCCGGTATATTTTTTATACGCCGTGAACGCGTACACCCGTCACCGTTAGTAGATTTCGAACTGTTCCGGTTACATGGGGTGATCACCGGGAACATAGGAGCAGTAATACTTGGCAGTATCTTTCTGAGTTATATTTTTATGCTCACCATATACCTGCAGCAGGATCTGCATTTCACGTCTTCACAGGCGGGCTTGTTATTATTTCCCTTTAGTGTTTTATCAGGCGTTGTTTCAAAATTTATATTGCCACACTTGTTTGGTAAACTGGGTGTGGTAAAAACAGGCATGCTGGGAAATGCTTTTATGGGATGTGGTATACTCTTTTTTATCGCCAGCTACTTTACGGATTATACATTGTTGTTTATTTTTTGCGCAGTAGCTTGTATCAATTCATTTGGTATGGCTATTACTTTTCCGTGCGTAACTATCCTGGCGGTGCAGTCGGTGCCGGAGCCACAGCAGGGGCTTGCTTCGGGTATCAACGGCACAGCCAATGCGTTAGGTAGCGGGCTGGGCCTGTCTTTGACAGGATTGATCATGCAGCTGGCGGCAACGAAAGGCTGGAGCAGTTATGGCGCGGGATTAACAATGCTGGCAATTATTGCATTGGCAGCTATTATACAGCTGCTGGTGTTTTACCGCCGTAGTCAATCAGCCGTTGGTGTTGTAACCGTTCACCCGCAATAGTTCTTTCAGGTCTTCTAACGTATTGATTTCAGCTACCGGTTTATCTTTCCTCCACCGGTTAATGCGGGGAAAACGCAGTGCTACGCCTGATTTGTGGCGGTTAGATTCAGCAATGCCTTCGAAGGCGATTTCAAATACCAACTCCGGCTGCACGGTTCTTACGGGGCCAAATTTTTCAATAGAGTGGCGTTTGATCCAGTTATCCACTTCCGCAATTTCTTTATCCGTCAGGCCGGAATACGCTTTGGTAAAGGCTACCAGCTGTTCGCCATCTTTTACTGCGAAGGTGTAATCGGTATATAAATTTGAACGACGGCCATGACCTTTCTGCGCGTATATCATTACGGCATCTATAGTCAGCGGGTCTATCTTCCACTTCCACCAGTCGCCGCGCTTACGGCCAACCTGGTAGGGAGCTATCTTTTTTTTGAGCATAAGCCCTTCGCTGCCTTTATCGCGTGATTGGAGCCGCAGTTGCGTTAGTTGATCCCAGCTGTCAAAAATAATTTCCGGCGACAGCTGCAATACGGGCGCTTGTGTATTTTGCACGAGTATTCCCAACAGGGCGCGGCGCTCTGCCAGTGTTTTTTCGCGGATATCTGTTCCTTCCCATTCCAGCAGATCGTAGCTCAGGAATATAACCGGGGCTTCCTGGAGTTGTTTGCGGGTCACATTTTTGCGGCCTATCCTGGTTTGCAGCGTTTGAAAGGGTAGTGGCAAACCATTGGCAAAGGTGAGTATTTCTCCGTCCAGTACGGTACCATCCGGTAAGGCTGCGGTTAATGGTGTGAACTCCGGAAATTTTTCAGTGATCAGTTCCTCTCCCCGCGACCATACAAATAGTTGTCCTTCCCGCTTGATGATCTGTCCGCGGATACCATCCCACTTCCATTCCGCCTGCCAGTCTTTTTCCGGACCCAGTGTTTCCGGTAGTCCTTCCAATGCATAAGCGAGGTAAAAAGGATAGGGCCGGGAAGCATCTGCGCCGGTGGTATGCTGATGCAGCAGTTCTTCGATCGTTACATTATGCGGATCCCAGTTGCCGCTGATCATATGAGAAAGGGTGGCGGGTTCAATGTGGTATGTTTGGGCGAGGGCGTTCACCATCATTTTCTGCGACACGCCTATACGAAATCCGCCGGTGATCAGCTTGTTGAATACAAACCTCTCGCCGTTATCGAGTGCATCCCATGCCTGCAAAATAAAAGCCTTTTTGGTTTCTTCGGTTGCTTTCTCCAGTTGTTGCAGCTGTTCCAGCCAGTAATGCAGGGGAGCCGCTATGGGAGTGGTGCGTGGCGGCAGCAATAGTGCAATGGTTTCTGCGAGGTCGCCTACGGTGTGATAACATTCATCAAAAAGCCAGTCGGATAGCCCGGTGGCCTGCATGCACCAGGTTTTCAGCTGTGTACTGTTGACCGTCCGTTTAGGCCGGCGCCCTGAAAAGAGCGCCAGCACCCATGTTTTATCTTTATCCGGCGCTGTGGCAAAGTATTGGCTCAGCGCCCCCAGCTTCTCGTTGGTTTTGGTGCTGTTGCTTAATAATTGTACCAGTTCAGCAAATTGTTGCACGGCTTAGGATTCTGGGTTATTAATAATTTCTTCATCGCCATAGGAAGTAGTTACTTCTTTGGCGGCAATACCTTTTTCTGTGAGGTAACGGGCAAATACGCTGCTGAAGCCATGTGTGGCGTATACCTGTTCTGCACCGGTAGCTGTTACGGCTTCGAGCAAACCGGCCCAGTCTGCATGATCCGACAATACAAATCCTGCATCTGCATTCCTGCGGCGCATATTACCACGCACCTGCATCCAGCCACTGCAAATGCCCAGTGAGTAAGGCTGGAACCTGCGCATCCAAACATTATCTTCCGCCGAAGGCGGGGCAATAATTACCGCATTCTTAAAAGCAGTTTTCGGTGTGTCGGGTGTTATTCTTTCCACCGGAGGTAAAGGCCAGCCTTCCTGTAACAGTACTTCATGCGGAATGGCGATGGCGCCATGCGCCAGGAAATGATCCACTTTATCTTTCAGATGATATAACAGCCGTTGTGCTTTCCCCAGGCTGTAAGCCAGTAGTACGCTGGCTTTGCCGGCCTGCTGGTTTTCGTATATCCATTGGGTGATGCCATCGAAAATCTGTTGCTGCTTCGGCCACCGGTAAATAGGCAAACCAAAAGTAGATTCGGTAATAAAAGTATGGCAACGGACAGGCTCGAAGGGAGCCGACAATCCATCATTTTCCAGTTTGTAATCGCCGCTGGCTACCCATACTTCTCCATCCTGTTCCACTCTTATCTGTGCAGAGCCAATGATGTGTCCCGCGGGATGCAGGGATACTTTTACACCGTTTAAAAAAATAGTTTCGCCGTAGGCGATGCCCTGCACCTGGATGTCGTTGCCAAGCCTTAACCGTAGCAAGGGAACACTGGCATTTTCACATAAGTAGTATTGATTTCCCCACCGGGCGTGATCGGAGTGTGCATGCGTAATCACTGCCCGCTTTACGGGTTTCCAGGGATCAATGTAGAAATCGCCTGCAGGACAGTAGATGCCGTTGTCGGTAAATTGCAGCACATTCATATAGGGAATGTACGTAAAAAAAATCGTGCCACGACAACCGTCGCGGCACGAAGCAAGTAGCGTTGCAGGGCAACTATTTATTCATTTTAATATCCATGCTATCACCCTTCTGGATGATGTAGATATTTTTATTTTCAAAGTAGGAAGGTGTTTCTTCTCCTTCTTTCAGGTATACCGGAAGAAAGTTATAATTGGTGATCACTTTGGGGGATGTACTCACCATGTTGTTGAAATAAACGCCGTTGGTATACAGCAGTTTTACAAAGTAGTAGGTCAGGTCAAAGCCTTTGAAAGCCATGTCAGACGGGCGTGCTTTGTATACCCTGCGGAAATAATCGGAGACATAACGGCTGTAGTAATCTGTTTTGTCGTTATAGTAGGGAGATGAATAATATACCTGTAAGCCTTTAAACTCGGGTTCTTTCAGCTTAATCACATCCCAGGTGGGCATGCCAAAGATCTGCAATGGATAGGTAGCTGCAGAAATGCTCAGCTTACGCAGCAGGCTTTTGGCGCCGGCTTCATCCAGGGCAGTTACAATAACGGCGTTGGTACGGTCTGCCAGCAGGTATTTGGAAATTTCTTCCGGCGTGGTGGCGTCATTCCAAACTACTTCCCGGATCCTCGATTTTTTGGTACTCTCCATTTTATCGTAGGATGCCTTGAAATCTGCTGCCAGTCTTGTTTCAAAGGCAGTATTCCTGCGGAACAGCACAATATTTTTAGTAGTGAATGCGTCCTGGATATAATTCTGGAGCGCGTCGCAGTGCGTTTTCAGGGTGCTGTTGGAGATGTATAAAAACGGGTTGTTGTTGATACCGCCGTCATTGGGGAAAGTACCGGAAACAAAATTGATTTCTTTGTTCCTGGCAAAATCGCTCAGTTCTTTCAGTTCCGGGTTGCTCACCGCACCCAGGATGAGGTCAGTTTCATCGAGCGCTTTATTGCGGATCAGGGAAGATACGCTTTGCCTGGATTTGCTGTCGTATACGGTTACTTTCAGGTTATATCCCTGTTGTTGCAGCGTATCCAGCGCCAGTTGTGCGCCTTCATAAAATTCGAGACCGGGCAATACATACCGTGGCATGGTACGGCCGGGAATTTCACTGCTGTTGGCAAAAACGGAATCGAGGTATAATGGTGCGAAGAAAGCAATGTTATAGGAAGCTTTTTTAACTTCTTTCCCGAATGCGGGCACATTAAAAGGCGCCTTTGCAGCTTCTTTCTTATTATCCTCCGGTTTTTTAGCCGGTGAAGGTTTACTCAGAGATGGTGGTGGCCCGTCTACCTTACTGGTACTTTTCCTGGTAGATGAGCAGGAGCTGATCAAAACCAATAAAGCCAATCCGGATAACAGGTGCTTAATTGAAACTAAGTGGTTCATAATTGGCGCTAATTTACAAAAATCATTCCGGGGAATGTGAAATAAAGCATTACGGAGTTATGGATAGAAGAAATTATCTGTCTATCCATAACTCCGTAACTATAGCTCAGTATTTTATTGCTTCCTTTTTTTATTCCCACTCAATAGTAGCGGGCGGCTTGGAGCTGATATCGTATACTACGCGGTTGATGCCTTTTACCTTGTTAATGATGTCGTTAGACATTTTAGCAAGGAATTCATAAGGCAGGTGCGCCCAATCGGCGGTCATACCGTCTACAGAAGTTACTGCACGTAAAGCTACTGTGAATTCGTAGGTACGTTCATCGCCCATTACGCCAACGCTTTGAACCGGCAGCAGGATGGTGCCCGCCTGCCATACTTTGTCGTATAAGCCGGCTTCTTTCAGTCCTTCTACATATACGCTGTCTGCTTCCTGCAGCATGTGAACCTTTTCAGGGGTAATAGCGCCGAGGATACGGATCGCCAAACCAGGACCCGGGAAAGGATGACGGCCCAGGAATATTTCACTGATACCGATTTCACGGCCCACGCGGCGTACCTCATCTTTAAAGAGGAAGCGCAGCGGCTCTACCAGCTGCATATTCATCTTTTCCGGCAACCCGCCTACATTGTGGTGCGACTTGATAGTAACCGAAGGACCGTTTACAGAAACGGATTCAATTACATCGGGGTAAATGGTACCCTGACCCAGGAAAGAGATATCGGTGAGATGTGTGGCTTCCTGCTGGAAAACATCGATGAACAGGCCGCCGATGATCTTGCGTTTTTGTTCCGGGTCGGAAACGCCAGCCAGTTTTCCGTAAAAAAGATCTTTTGCATTGATCCCTTTTACGTTCAGGCCCATGTGTTTATAAGATTCCAGTACGGTTTCAAATTCGTCTTTTCTCAGCAAACCGTTATCCACAAAGATGCAGAAGAGGTTTTTGCCGATGGCTTTATGGATCAGCTCTGCAGCAACGGTAGAATCCACACCGCCGCTGAGGGCCATTACTACTCTTTTATCGCCTACCTGTGCTTTGATCCTTTCCACGGTTTCATGTACAAAAGCGGCTGGTGTCCAGTCCTGGCTGCAATTACAGATATGTAGCAGGAAGTTGCGGAGGATCAGTTTACCTTCCAGGGAGTGGGTTACTTCCGGGTGGAACTGTAAACCAAACATCGGGTTGGCCGCCAGTGTGGTATTTTTGAAAGCCGCTACCGGGATATTTTCTGTAGTGGCAATAATTTCGAATGCTTCAGGAATACGTTTAATGCTATCTGCATGGCTCATCCATACCTGGCTTTTTGCAGAGATATCATATAATAACTTTTCCTCTTTGTCGTTGTGCTCCATAAAGGCGCGTCCATATTCACGGAGGTTGCTTTTAGCCACTTCGCCGCCGAAAACTTTGGCCATCATTTGGGCGCCGTAGCAGATACCGAGTACGGGTACCTTTGCAGCAATCGCGGCAATATCAATGATAGGCGCATTCTCGTCATTCACCGAAAAAGGACTGCCTGATAATATAACACCTTTAATAGTTTCGTCCCAGGCAATGGGCTGAAGGCAAGGTTTAATTTCGCAATAAACATTCAGTTCACGGATGCTGCGTGCAATCAGCTGTGTATACTGGGAACCGAAATCGAGGATAAGTATCTTTTCTGTCATGGTGGTGCAAAGATAAAGTCCTTCTACGAATTTCGGATTTGGAAATTCGAATTTCGGAAATCTGGCGTATCTTTCTGTTATAATTTAGACCCATGATATCAACAAAATCGCTCCTATGTCAGGCCATAGTGGCCTCTTCTGCTTCTGTACTCCTTTATTCCTGTGATGTAATCGGACAAAATCGTGTAAAAGGCAACGGCCATGTTATTAAGGAAGAACGGCAGGTAGTCCCTTTTCACAGGATTAAGGTAGAAGGAAGTATGAATGTATACCTCACACAGGGCGCTGCCAAAGCGGCTGTTATTGAGGCGGAAGATAATATAGCCCCATTGGTGGAGCTGGTAGAAGAAGACGGCCGCCTCATTGTAAGACTGAAGCGTGGCGTTTCCATCAGCACCCATAAAGATCTGAACGTATTCCTCACCACCCCGGAGGTAGATGAAGCCAGTCTGGCCGGCTCCGGCGACCTGAAACTGGATGGTAAATTTACTTCCCGGTCTGATGTGAAATTCAACCTGTCGGGTTCCGGTAACCTCAAAGGCGAAATCAATGCACCGGCAGTAAAGGCTTCCATTGCCGGTTCCGGCGATATGTCGCTCAAAGGTGAAACAAAGGATGTAAACTTATCTATTGCCGGCAGCGGTAATTTTGAAGCAGATGAGCTGCTGTCTGAAAATGTAAGTGTAAATATTGCCGGCAGCGGCGATGCTGATGTGTATGCCAGTGTAAGGCTGGATGCAAAAATTGCAGGCTCAGGGAACGTAAATTATAAGGGTACCCCTCAGATATCCTCTTCTGTAGCGGGTTCTGGCAGTATTAACAAGAGATAAGCTTCAACATTTACAAATCTTTAACATTTTGAATATCATATTTGGCGGTGTTAAAGAGTTTATAGAGATGTTTTGAAGAAAACAATATCAAGTCCTTGAGTCCAGGTACAGCATTCGCTATAATTAACCCGCTGATGCTGTACCTGGCTGGGGCACAAGACATTACCCCTTTAACAAATACCCCATCCCGTCAACATTTCGCGTCAAATTATCATTAAATCACATGAATCATTGCCGTTTTTTTGTATGTTTACGGCTTGAATTGTAGATTTTACTATTTAAACTGTTTGATTTACGTTTTGAATTGTTGAACTCCTATTCCTTTTATGAACGAAAGACCGAAGATCCTGGTGGTATATTATACACAGACAGGGCAATTGAAAAGGATTATTGATCATGTGCTGGCTCCGCTGGAAGGCAAAGCCGATATTACTTTTGAGCAACTGGTGCCTGTAACGCCTTTCCCTTTCCCATGGGGGAAGCAGCAATTTTATGATACTATGCCGGAAACCGTTCAATCCACCCCCCGTGGTATTGAGCCGTTGAAAGTGGACGTGAATGCACATTTCGACCTGGTTATATTGGCTTATCAGCCCTGGTTCCTTTCTCCTTCACAGCCAACTGCCGCTTTTCTGCAAAGTGAAGCTGCCAAACAGCTGCTGAAAGGTAAAAAGGTAGTTACCCTGCTGGGTAGCCGTAATATGTGGCTGAATGCGCAGGAGAAGGTGAAAAATTATCTGCAGCAGGCCGGCAGTACCCTCGTGGGCAACATTGTACTGGTAGATAAATCGCCCAATCTCATTTCCGTGATCACCATCCTTCGCTGGGCGTTTAAAGGGAAAAAGGAAGCCACGCGCTTTTTACCGCAGGCAGGGGTACAGGAAAACGAGATCATTACCTCCAGCCGGTTTGCCGCCCCAATCGCAGAGGCATTGCAAAAAAATCAATGGGACACGTTACATTCGCAACTGCTGTCATTGGATGCAGTGGAACTGCTTCCCAACCTGGTAGTACTGGAAAACAAGGGGATCAGGGCTTTCCGTTTCTGGGCAAAGTTCATCAGTGCCAAAGGTGGCCCGGGCGCTCCTTCCCGTCAGGGACGCGTATCCATGTACCGGGGATTACTGCTGGCAGGTATTTTTGTTTTAACACCGATATCCCTGATTACTTCTCTTATACAGTTAAATCTGAAAAAGGCTAAGCTGCGCCGCGAAGTAGATTATTATAAGGGTATTTCCCTGAGATAATAAGTATCAGGTCCACCTTAAAGGCGTATCAAAAGCGTACTTAAAGCGACCTTTACGCAGTGGCGTGATACTTGTAATTCCAATTAGAATTCTATATTTACGTCTGTATACAACGTATATTAAATTAAAATATGTTTTTCACTGTGAGCTGGCTGGCAAGGCAGGGCAGCTTTGACCAGGTTTTACATGTAGCCTTAAAAGACGAATAAATTCAAATGAAGGAAGTTTATATTACCAGGCTGTCTAAATTTTTACCTAACAAGCCTGTAGAAAATGAGGAAATGGAGAGTATTCTCGGCATGGTAGATGGAAAGGCTTCCCGTGCGCGTTTGAAGATACTTGGTAACAACAAAATCAAAACCCGTTACTACTCTTTGGACAAGGAAGGGAAATCCACCCATTCCAATGCAGAGATGACCGCAACAGCAGTATCACAATTATTTGATGAGCAGTTTCCCATCAGCAAATTACAGTTACTGGCCTGCGGTACTACTTCTCCTGATCAGTTGTTGCCCAATCATGCTGCTATGGTGCATGGTATCCTGAAATGCCAGCCGGTAGAGCTGATTGCAGCCACAGGAGCCTGTGCGGCAGGAATGCAGGCATTTAAATATGCCTGGATGTCTATCCGTTGCGGTAATACTTCCAACGCCGTAAGCACCGGTTCTGAAAAATTCTCCGCCTGGATGCTGGCACAGAAATTCCAGCCGGAAGCAGAAAATCTGAAAAGCCTCGACGAAAATCCTATCATCGCCTTTGAAAAGGACTTTCTCCGCTGGATGCTATCAGATGGCGCCAGTGCAGCCCTTTTCCAGGATAAACCCAATGAAGAAGGTTTATCCCTGCGGGTCGACTGGGTAGAAATACTTTCCTATGCCAATGAGCTGGAAACATGCATGTATGCCGGCGCAATCAAACAACCGGATGGCAGCACCACCGGATGGATTGATATGACCCCTGAAGAATGGGCACAGCATAGCGTATTCTCCTTTAAACAAGATACCCGTTTACTCGGTAAAAATATTGTTCCTTCCGGAGCACAAATGTGGAAAGAGCTGGTAGAGCGCCACAATATTAATCTCGATGAAATAGATTTCTTCCTGCCTCACCTGTCGTCTGAATTTTTCAGGTTAAAGATAGATGAGGAAATTACCCGGTTAGGTGTTCCTATTCCTTTGGAAAAATGGTTCACCAATCTGGCCAACGTAGGTAACGTAGGTACCGCATCACCATACCTGATGCTGGAAGAACTGATGAACAGCGGCCGCTTTAAGAAAGGACAGAAAGTAGTAATGATGGTTCCGGAAAGCGCACGTTTTTCATATGCTTATGCACATATTACCGTAGTATAAGCAATCACTTCTAAAACTGCCATCATGAAAAAAGAGGAAGTACCGCAGGATAGTGATAACCTGCATGGAGGTACATTCAAGCAGATTATGTATGCGGTGGATAATTCCGGCAATTATGTACAGGTGCAAAGTGCAGGCTGGGAGCCGGAAAACATTGCAATGGACCAGGCCTGGGAAGAAGTAAATGAAAGAGTAAAAGCGGCACGCGCCCGGGTAGAAGCAGGCGAAATAAGTCCTGTTGCCTATTACATGGAAAAGAACCTGATGGATCTGCCGTTATTGGCCAGTTACGTCGGTAAATTCCAGTGGCAGGTAAAAAGACACATGAAACCCGGCGTATTCAAAAAGCTCAGTCCTAAACTGCTGCAGCGTTATGCAGATGCCTTCAAAGTGAGTTTAACAGATCTGCTGCAGATCAAATAAAGCATACAGATATAACGGATTTGTGGGTAGATGATATCCGGTGATCTTCCCGCAAATCCGTTATTCATGATGCTGCTACAAAAAATATTATGACTAATTCTTTTTTCCAACACCACCAGACCGCCCATTGTGAAAGTGGAGTGATATCAAACCTGCTGGGACATTACGGCTTACAGATCAGTGAACCAATGGCGTTTGGTATCGGTGCCGGCATCTTTTTCGGCCATCTGCCTTTTTTAAAGGTGAACGGCGTGCCCGGTACTACTTACCGGATATGGCCCGGCGCTATTTTCCAACGGGTGTGCAAGCGGCTGGGTGTACGGATGGAATCCGAAAAATTTTCTACCCCCGAAAAAGGAATGCAGGCGCTGGACAAAGTAATTGAAGCCGGTATTCCCGTTGGATTACAATCCGGCGTGTATTACCTGCCCTACTTTCCCGCTTCCTACCGGTTTCACTTTAACGCACATAACCTGGTTGTTTATGGCAAACAGGATGGACAATACCTGGTAAGCGATCCGGTAATGGATACCGTTACCACCATTGACCCGGAAAGCCTGGCGCAGGCCCGCTTTGCCAAAGGATTTCCGGCCCCTAAAGGAAAAATGTATTACCCGGTACACGTACCACCTTCTGCCTCGTTTGAAAAACCGATTAAAGCCGGTATTGAACAGGCATGCCACTTTATGCTGAAAGTTCCTATCCCCTTGTTCGGCGTAAAGGGGATCCGCTTTCTTTCCAAAAAAGTAGCCAACTACGCCGAAAATCCCGGCGACCGGAAAGCTACACTGTATCTCGGAAATATTATCCGTATGCAGGAAGAGATCGGCACCGGCGGTGCAGGTTTCCGTTTTCTGTATGCCGCTTTTTTACAGGAAGCAGCGGAGTTACTGAAGAAAGATGAACTGAGCAGGCTTGCAGGTGAGCTAACTAAAACCGGTGACTTATGGCGTAATTTTGCATTTGCTGCCGGCCGTGTATGCAAAAGCAGATCGGCGGATAATGTTTCCTATAAAGAGCTGAGCCAGATGTTACTGGAGTGTGCGGCATCGGAAGATGCATTCTTCCGCAAGCTGGCACAGGTGAAGTGGTAATTAAATATCCAATTGAATTATGTCCGGCATATCTGTAAAAGATCTATATAAAACCTACAAGGGTAGTGCAGAACCCACACTGAAAGGACTTACATTTCAGTTTGGGAAAGGAAAGATTGCCGGCTTGCTGGGCCCCAACGGCGCAGGCAAAACCACCACGATTTCAATATTATGCGGTATTGTGCGGGGCGACAGCGGAGAAGTAATCATACACGATTTAAAGCAGCAGGCCGCCCACCGGGAGGAGATCAAACATATTATAGGGATCGTACCACAGCAGATAGCCTTGTATCCACAACTGTCTGCCGTAGAAAATCTCACCTATTTTGGTAACCTCTACGGTTTTAAAGGAAAGCCGCTGCAACAGAAAATTATGCACTACCTCGAGCTGTTTGGCCTGGAGAAAAGTGCGCACAAAGAAATCCATAAATATTCCGGCGGTATGAAGCGGCGGGCCAACATTATTGCAGCCATCCTGCACAACCCCAAACTGCTGGTGCTGGATGAACCTACTGCTGGTGTGGATGTGCAGTCGCGCAGTATGATATTACAGTTCCTGCGCGACTACAACAGCCAGGGAGCCAGTATCCTGTATACTTCCCATCTGCTGGAAGAGGCACAGTCGTTATGTGAAGAAGTAGTAATCATGGATGCTGGAAAAATGATTGTACAGGGTAATCCGCAAACCCTCATCCATCAGCATCCGGATTGTAATAACCTGGAAGACGTATTCCTGCATTTTACCGGAAATGCACTCCGGGATTAATTTTTTAAAGCTAAAAGCTAAGGGCCAAAAGCGATGTTAAGACTACTGGCAACAATCAGGAAAGAGTGGCAATTGCTGTTACGTGATAAAACAGGGATCATCCTCCTGTTCATAATGCCTGTGGTATTGATTACTGTAATGGCACTGATCCAGGATGCCCCCTTTAAGGATTACCAGGATATCCGGTTTGATATTTTAACAGTAGATAATGATCATGGCCGTTTGGGCAGGTCCGTAAAAGAAGGGCTGGCTTCCGGCGGACAATTCAATATTATCGATTCTCTTGATGGCCAGCCGGTAACGGCAGAACGGGCCAAACAACTGGTGAACGAAGGCAAATACAAGATCAGTATTATCATACCCGCAGGCGCTACAGCTGCCATTGTGAGCAATGCTAACCGCATTGTAAATGATATCACTCACCGCATGGGAATGTCTGTATCCCTGCCGGTAAAGAAAGTACCTGATTCATTAAACGTAACGATCTATTTTGACCCCGCGGCGAAGAAAGCATTTAAAGGCGCTATTCACCAGTCGGTAGATAACTTCCTCACGCAGCTGGAAACAGATATGCTGATAAGCCGTATTAAACAGCAGCTACAGAGGAAAGACAGCACCGTTACTGCCACAGATACGCTGGCTATTCGTTTGCAGGCAGTGGGATTGAAGGAACAAAGTACAGGTACGGCCAAACAACTGGATGTAATTTCCAATTCTGTTCAGCACAACGTGCCTGCCTGGAGCATCTTTGCGATGTTTTTTATTGTGATACCCATTGCCGGCAACATGATCCGGGAAAGGGAAGATGGCAGCCTGTTGCGGATGAAGCTGATACCCGGATCTTACCTGGCTATCCTGGCCGGTAAGATGCTGTTTTTCGTAGGGGTTTGTGTATTACAATTTTACCTGATGATGCTGGTAGGTATTTATGTACTGCCACTCCTGGATCTGCCGCAACTGGTAATGGGACAGCATCCGGGAGCCACCTTGCTGGTAGCCGGTGGAATAGGGCTGGCTGCAACGGCTTATGGTATCCTGATTGGCACGGTATTTAAAACGCCTAACCAGGCACTGAATTTCGGAGCTATCTCTATTGTGATATTGTCGGCCATTGGCGGTATATGGATCCCGCTGGAGGTAATGCCTGCCAGAATGCAGCTGCTGGGGCATTTGTCGCCTTTAAGCTGGGGACTTGATGCTATTAATGATATTTACCTGCGCAATGGAGATGTTGGATTTGTGTGGAAGAATGTGTTGAGATTAATACTCACCGGACTGGCTATGCTGGCCATAGCCGGATGGGTGGAAAAAAGAAGAATGAACTGATAAATGTTTTCAAAACAATAGTAAAACTGTATTTTTACTCCCCGCAAGGGCATTCGCCTGTTGTGAACAACAGGTGATAAACCTACATCATTATGGAAGAATTAAAAAAGAAACTGAAAGAACAAATCATTGAGGCACTCAATCTTCAGGATACCAAACCGGAAGACATTGATGACAATGCACCATTATTTGGAGAAGGTCTGGGTCTCGATAGTATCGATTCGCTCGAACTGATGGTATTACTGGAAAGACAGTATCACATCAAAGTAGAGGACCCGCGCGAAGGTCGTAAGATTCTGCAGTCTGTTCAGTCTATGGCAGAGTTTATCCAGGCAAAACAACCGGCATAAGTAAACTGGCTACATGGCGGAAAGAGTGTTTATAACAGGGATAGGAATGATCACCGCCATTGGTGATAATGTAGCCGGAAACTTGCACCACCTGCGCTTACAGCAAAGTGGGCTGGGTTACAGCAGCTACATTGATACCATTTACAAAAATGTATTGCCTGTTGCGGAAGTAAAACACGCGAGCGAGGCCTTGTTTGCACTGGCCGGTATACCGGTAAAGGAAGGGTATACACGTACCACTTTACTTGGACTGGCAGCCATGCGGGAGGCTTTGCAGGATGCAGGTATTACGGATGTACAATCGGCTCCCACAGGCTTTATCAATGCCAGCACCGTGGGAGGGATGTGTGATACAGAGAAGTTATATTTTGATATTATTAATCCTGAGAAGACCGGCTCCTTTTTACAATATATAGATACACTGGATTGCGCGGATTGTACACAGCGTATAGCCGACACCGTAGGATTCAGTGAACATATTGCTACCATCAGCACCGCCTGTTCATCTTCTGCCAATGCACTGATGTTTGGCGCGCGTATGATTAAGCAGGGCATGCTTCCCCGGGTGGTATGCGGCGGCACCGAAGCGCTTACCCGTTTTACATTGAATGGATTCAACTCCCTCAAAAATGTGGATAAGCAGTTTTGCCGGCCCTTTGATCAGCAACGCACCGGTTTGAACCTGGGTGAAGGCGCGGCTTACCTGGTACTGGAAAGTGAATCTTTCGCCAGGGCCAACAACAGCCGCATCCTGGCTGAGCTAAGCGGGTATTGTAATACCAATGAAGCTTTCCATCCAACCTCTCCTTCACCGGATGGCGACGGCGCCTACGAAGCGATGAAAATGGCGCTGGCTATGAGCGGACATTCACTGGAAGAAGTATCTTACATCAATGTGCACGGCACTGCCACTCTTAATAACGATGTTTCCGAAGGAAAGGCGCTGGAACGTTTATTCGGGGATAAAGTTCCCCTGTTCAGTTCTACCAAACCTTTTACAGGGCATACACTGGCGGCTGCAGGTGCGATAGAAGCCATCTATTCTATACTGGCTATTCAACATGGGATAATATTCCCCAATCTCAATTTCTCAGAAAGGATGGAGGAATTGAATATCAGTCCGGTTACCACCCTGATGGAAGGGTACCCGGTAAATCATGTTATTTCAAACTCATTCGGCTTTGGGGGCAACAATGCTTCCCTGGTGATCAGCAAATATGAAGGGTAAGTGTTACATACAAGCAATGGCGGCCATCTCCCCGCAGCCAACTTTTGAAGGGGATATTTTTTCGGCGCAGCTGGTACATACAGATAGTAACCTGCTTGCCTGTATCGAACCCGATTATAAGCCATTCATCCCCGGCAACAGCCTGCGTCGCATGACAAGGGTGCTTAAAATGGGACTAACCGCTGCACTTAAATGCAGCCAGGAAAGTGGCATCACCATACCAGGACCTATTGTTACCGGCACCGGCAAAGGCAGTTTACAAGACACGGAAAAATTTATCAAAGAGATTGCCGAATACAAGGAAACAGCCCTGAACCCAACTCCTTTCATTCAATCTACCTACAATTCTGTGAATGGATTAATTGCGTTGCAGCAAAAGTGCACAGCCTATAACAATACTTTTGTACACCGCGGTTTTTCCTTTGAAAATGCTTTGCTGGACAGCATGATGCTGTTGCAGGAAGGCGCCACACATACGCTTACCGGCGCATTTGAGGAAATTACAAAAGAACATTTTTATATCAAAAGCCGGATCGGTTTCTGGAAAGAAGCGCCTACCGATAACCGGGAATTATATCGTCATCTTTCACCCGGCAGTATTGCCGGAGAAGGCGCTACTTTCTTCATACTAACGGGCACGCCTACATCGCAGAGCTACGCAGCCATTTCTGATTTCAGGATGCTGTACAAACCACGCGGCGGAAAACTAGCCGAAGCCCTGAAAAGCTTTACCACTTCTCCTGACCTGATCATTACCGGTCGTAACGGCGACAGTAACTACGAGCATTATTACCAGGAGCTGGATCAATGTTTTCCAGGCATACCACAGTTGCCATTCAAGCATCTTTGCGGTGAATATGATACTGCCGGAGCGTTTGGGTTATGGTTAGCTGCGCAGATTATCAAAGCGCAGCAAATACCGGCAGCCTGGTTTCCCGGTACGGAGCATTTGTCTGCGCCTGTTCGCACTATCCTTTTCTACAATCATTTTTACGGGGAACAGCATGTTATGCTGAAACTGGAAAGGGTTTAACTTTCACATCTTCTTAATTCACCCGCCAGGAATTGTTGTAACTCTTCTTTCGTTGGCAGTTGTACGGCGTAGGTAGAGATAAACATCTGCTGATCCATTCCGGAAGGAATGGCATATTCAGCAAGTGCCTCATCTTTATTGGTGACCAGCAAAATACCTATTGGAGGATTATCACCAGGCGCCGTCATTTTTGCTTTGAAATAGTTCAGGTATGTTGTGAGTTGTCCGGCATCTGCATACGTGAAATCACCAACTTTTAATTCGATGAGTACATGACATTTCAGGATACGGTGATAAAACACAACATCTACAAAATAATATTCCTGTCCTATCAGGATCCTTTTCTGCCGGCCTTCAAGGCAGAAGCCGTGTCCCATCTCCAGTAAAAATTCCTGTAAATGATCCAGCAGTTTTTGTTCTACCGTACTTTCCTTTTCTATTGCTTTTTGCGGAAGATCGAGAAATTCAAATGAGTATACATTTTTGATGAGATCTGCGGGTGTAACCGGGCTTTCTGTTGATTGCTGTATCAGCCGGGACAGTTTGTGCGGATCTTTGGCAAGACCCATGCGCTCGAAATAGAGACTGTTGATTTGTCTTTTTAGTTCGCGTACACTCCAGTTGCCTTTAATGCATTCTACTTCAAAAAAGGTCCGTTTGAAATCATCTTCAATTGTAAGCAAACTGGCAATGTGTGTAAACGACAGATTATTTACAATTTTCTTACTTGAAACCCTGCCAATTTCTACCAGGGGCGTTACTGAAGAAACACTTGAATTATTGGACGCTAGCAATTCATCAGACACTGTCTGATGAATTGTATGTTGCTGATTACTAGTTATTTGTAATTCATCAGTCACTGACTGATGAATTCGCATGTTGATTTTTTCAAATTCGTCAGTCAGTGACTGATGAATTTGAATGGGATTATTTTTTAATTCGTCTGAAACAACCTGACTAATCTGGGGATAATACTGATAGAATTGTCTGCATAGTCTTAGGTTAGTTGCAGATAATTTTAGCACAGGAAGTTCTTTCGAAATCTGTTCCAATAATTGCGCTCCATATCTGGCCCTATCCACGCCCTTCTGTTCATACTCTACAGTATAACAGCCAATCATCCAGTTGCGGATGGTAAGGGAACGATTAATAGCTTTGGCGGCTACTTCCTGGAAATGTACATGTGTGGTTTCAATGCTGTTAAGCAGATGGTTAAATTTCATTTTGATAATGGTTTTATGTTAGAGATATTGTTGTAAGTGAGGAATGCTAATAAACGTGTAAACGGGAACTGATGCAGTGTTTTGGGGATTATTAATGTGAGTTATTCATTATCATTTTTATAGCATTTTTCCTAATGCCTCCGCATCGGGCAAAAATTCTTTCATGTTTTCGGGTATGCTATGGGCATGATAATGTGTATAGGTGCCTACACTCATCGCTTTATCGATAGATTTGATGGCATAATCTACTACTGTATTGTCTTTCTGTTTACAGAGTATAATGCCGATACTGGGATTTTCGTGTGGTAATTTTACTTTATCATCCAGCACATTCAGATAAAAGTTCAGCTGGCCGGCGTATTCAGGTTTGAACTTTTTACGTTTCAATTCAATGGCTACAAGGCATTGCAGGTGCCGGTTGTAAAAGAGCAGATCTACAAAGAATTCATTGTTATTTACTTCCAGCCTATACTGATTACCAATAAAGGAATATCCTTTACCCATACTCATAATGAACTTCCTGATGTTGTTCACTATTTCATTTTCAAGGATCCCTTCATCATCCTCTTCATTAATATTAACAAAGTCGATGAGGTATTCATCTTTAAATACTTCCAGTGCTTTGGATTTGATATTTTCCGGCAGTGTTTTATTGAAGTTGTGGGGCATATTACCCTGGTGTTTGAAAAGATTGGCATTGATTTGATGTTCCAATTCTCTTACTGACCAGAATTGTTCTGCGGCCTGGGAGATATAAAAAAGCCGGGCATCCTCGTGGCTACATTTTTCAAGGATGAGAATATGGTGGGTAAAGCTAATGCTGTAGAAAGAAGTCTGTAATTGGCCCGTCACTGACGGGCCAATTACGGGCGCACCGTATGAGTCATAAAAATGACGCATTTTTTTTAAATTGGTGTAAGAAAAACCTTTTACTCCAGGAAGTTCCTGCTGAAGGTCTCGAGCTATTTGTTCTACTACTTTCGCTCCCCAGTTCTCAGCATTTATCTTCTCGGAAAGCATCTGCCCGATTTTGAAATAGAGTTTTAATTGCTCCTGATTAGCAAGCCTTGCAGCAATGTATCTGCTCCTGACAATGTTTTGTTTTAAATCCTGTACAAATTCCTTGTAAGACATGTTTTTGGTTTTTTGTTTAAAGAATATGAGTTTGAAAGAAGAGTATTTATAGAACTCCCTATGTTGAATACACACAAACAACTACCATGAATGAAGAAAAAATTACAGCAGGATTCATGTTGATATGGTTTTTATAACGGAAGGATTATGCCCACTTCATTTCTCTGAAGTATGTTAACAAACATCTAAACGCGAACGAATTTAAAGCATACATCAATAAAATCCCGTTCATTTTATTCAGGGGTGAAATGATCCGTTCATTATCATGAACAGGATGCATTAAAAAAAGCGGAGACATAAGTCCTGCTTATATCTCCGCTTCCATAACTGATAATATCTTATCGTACTCTATACACCGGGTAACGCATGTATTCCGGTTCTGCATAAGGTGAATTTTTAAACACAAAATTCAGCTGCGCACTGGCGTTGTTGGCGAAGGCAGTATCACCGGCTTTCTTCTTATTTAATAATTCCTGTAACTCCGGATGTTGTTTTAAATATTCAGCACCGGTATCTTCAAAAACATAAGGAGAATATCCTTCTTTTTGTCCGAGGATGGCATCAAAAAAGTTCCAGGCAAAAAACGAGTCGCCAGCGGTGGGTTCCAGTGTTTCCATCAGGAAACGGTTGGCGTTCTGGTTCATGGGAATATAGCAATCACCTTTGCGGAACCGGATGGAATCCTTGCTGCTGGTTACTTTGATGTTGGTGTGCAGGTAATGTTTTTCAAATGGTTTGGTGTAGCTCTGGAAGTCGGCAATATGATATATTTCTACGAGGATGGTCGTATCATGTTGCAGTGGCTGCATTTTTACCTGGTTATTTTTCAGCAGATTGATTACTGCCCACCAACCTTGCGGAATAATATATGCCTGCGGTTTTTCCACAAAGTTTTCTTCGGTAGCATAGTTATAGAATTTCACCTGCCTGGTGTATGGTTTGGAGCGGTCATAGTACAACCTGGGCAGACCGGAAATTGCACTGGGTTTGTGTCCGGAAGCAAAGCCACGGAATGTGATCAGGCTGTATTTGTTCATATCAAACTGCCACGCGAGCGGAAACATTTTCTGTGTAAGAGCGGTTTGCTTTGCCTGTTCGCGCAGGTGTTTAATTTCTTCACTGTGTGTGGCGGTAAATTCGATGAAGCATTCCATCAGGGCGTAAGTTGCTTTTACGCGCAGCGGATAGGGTTTCAGCATATGTGTTTCGGGTACAAAACCGAAGGTATGGAAGAGGGTTGTGTAACCGGTAGAGTAACGGGGAGCGTCAGCAAATTCCACCCATCCGCTGTCGGGTGTTTCACCAAAGTGATTTACATAGGGAACCAGGTCGTAGCCTTTATTTTTCATCAGGGCGTATAATCCGGGTTCAAATGTTTTGTTCATGAATTCGCCCATTGGTCCGCCGAGTTTATTGTGCTGAGTAGTGAGGAGGGTCATGATATGCTGATAATCTGCGCCATTGCTCACGTGGTTATCCACAAATACGTCCGGATCGGTGAGGTGATAGATCTGCTGGAAGGCGAGGGCATTTTTTGAATCGGCTTTGATGAAGTCGCGGTTGAGATCCAGGTTCTGGGCGTTGCCGCGGGAGCCAAAGGCATCGGGACCGTTCTGATCTACCCGGTACCAGGGGGAGCGGTTGAGCATTCCGCCGATATTATATACGGGGATTACAGCGAGTATGATATTTTCCGGGAGATGGATTTTCCCCTGTGCGAGGTCGCGTAGGAGCATCATACTGGCGTCTATACCATCGGGTTCACCGGGATGGATACCGTTATTGATGAGGATAATCCGTTTATTTTGTTTGTGGAGGCTTTTAAAGTCGAAATTCCGGCTGGGGGAGTAGGTCACCAGGTGCAGGGGAAAACCGGCATCGGTGGCGCCAATGATTTGTATATTGATCTGCGGGAAGCGTTTGGCAAGTTGCTGGTAATACCGGATCACTTCGTCGTAGGTGGCGGTTTCGCGGCCATTGGTTTTCTCATATTGCGTGGTGAGATCCTGCGCGGAGGAGAGCAGGGGAAACAGGGCGGTCAGAAGCAGGAGTATCTTTTTCATCATCTTGGTAAAATGGAAAAACAAAAAGCCCTTCCTTTTCGAGGAAGAGCTATAAATATTGTTACTGAAGCAATTAAGCCAGAGCTAATACTCTCTTAGCCAGCTTGCTTTTCAGATTTGCAGCTTTGTTCTTGTGAATAACGTTACGTTTAGCCAGCTTATCAAGCATAGAAGCTACCTCAGTTAAATCTTTCTCCGCTGTTGCTTTATCGGTAACTGCTTTCAGGTCACGGATGGCGTTACGGGTAGTTTTACCATAGTAACGGTTACGCTCATTACGCTTTCTGCTTTGACGTACGTCTTTCTTTGTTGCTTTATGGTTTGCCATTTTTCAAATTTCAAGTTTCGGACGGCAAAGGTAACTATATTACCTTTACAAAACAAACTAAATGTAGTTTTTCCGGTGAACTACAAATATAAGCACCTTTTATCACAGATAAACACTTGATTTTTTCTCATTTTTTCCAACCAGCGTATCGAAAAACGAGCGATATTTGCAATCCCATATATTAATATATTGGGATCAACAGAAAAGTATTTGAACTGAAGATCAGCAAAACTCGTTGTAAATGAAGGACTTCTCATTCGTCACCAACTCACATCCTGCTTACATTGAATCGTTATACCAGGATTTCCGCAAAGATCCCAACTCTGTAGACCCGGATTGGGTTAAATTTTTCGAAGGATTTGATTTTGCAGTATCCAATGTAAACGGCAAGGCGGCAACATCAGCGCCGGTAGCAGGAGGCAGCACTTCGTTGCCTGTGAGCGACGACCAGCTGGCGAAAGAACTGGGCGTGTACCGCCTGATCCAGGCGTATCGCAAAAAAGGCCATTTAATTGCTAAAACCAACCCCATCCGTGAAAGAAAGGACCGCAAGGCCAACCTGGATCTTGCCAGTTTTGGATTAGGGGACGCTGATCTTAAAACCGAATTTTACGCAGGAACTACCATTGGCGTGGGTAAAGCCTCCCTGGAAAAGATCGTTGCCTATCTGCAGCAGATCTACGCTGGTTCCGTAGGACTTCAATACACTTACATCAACGACCGTGATAAAGCGAAGTGGATGGAGAAAGAATTTGAGTCCATTATGTTGCAGCCATTGTCGCTGGAGCAGCGTAAACGCATCCTGCAGAAGCTGAACCAGGGCGTTATTTTTGAAAAGTTTCTTCACACAAAATATATCGGACAGAAGCGTTTCGGCCTGGAAGGCGGAGAATCCACCATTCCGGCGCTGGATGCCATCATTAACGTAGCCGCAGAGTATGGCGTACAGGAATCTGTGATAGGAATGGCCCACCGTGGCCGTTTAAACGTACTGGCCAATATCCTGGGTAAAACCTACGAACAGATCTTCAATGAATTTGAGGGCCTGGCCGTACCGGATATGACCATGGGCAGCGGCGATGTGAAATATCACCTCGGCTTCCGCTCCCAGGTAACCACCCCCGGTGGCAAACCCGTTAACCTGCAACTGATGCCCAACCCTTCCCACCTGGAAGTAGTAGATCCAATCGTGGTCGGATTTGCGCGCAGTAAAGCAGATGTGATCTACAACAGCGATTACGATAAAATACTGCCCATCCTCATTCATGGCGACGCCGCCGTGGCCGGTCAGGGGATTGTGTATGAAGTGGAACAGATGAGCAAACTGAAAGGATACTACGTAGGTGGTTCCATTCACTTTGTGATCAATAACCAGATCGGCTTTACCACCGATTTTGATGATGCCCGCTCCTCAGATTACTGTACCAGCGTGGCATCGATTGTACAGGCACCGGTATTCCATGTAAACGGCGACGACGCAGAAGCAGTGGTGAAAGTATCCCAGCTGGCCGCCCGCTACCGTCAGGAATTCAACGAAGATGTGTTTATCGACATGGTTTGTTACCGCAAACATGGTCACAACGAAGGCGATGAGCCCAAGTTTACACAGCCGAGCCTCTACGCCCTGATTGAAAAACACGCTAATCCGCGTGAAGTATATACCCAGTTCCTCCTGAACAACGGAGAATCTGAAGCACAGGCATTGGCCAAAGAAATGGAAAAAGGCTTCTGGGACGATTTACAGGCACGCCTGGATGAGGTAAAACAACATCCACTGCCTTATGTAAGCCAGAAACCGGAACAATGGTGGCAAGCGCTGCGCAAAGCCACCCCACAGGATTTTGACGCTTCCCCGGTAACCGCTATCAAGGAAGACGACTTTAAACGGTTGTTCGACGGCCTCATGAAATGGCCTGAAAACTTCGTGCCCCTGCGTAAAGTGAGCAAACTGCTGCAGGACAAAATAAAACTGTACCAGGATGAAGGCAAAGTGGATTGGGCCACCGGTGAACTGCTGGCCTATGCCAGCCTCCTGATTGAAGGGAAAGACGTAAGAATGAGCGGGGAAGATGTAAAACGCGGTACTTTCTCTCACCGTCATGCGGTACTGTTTGATGAAAATACGAATGAAACGTATAGCCGTCTCAGTCATCTCCAGGAAAACCAGGGTAAATTCAGAATTTATAACTCTTTATTGAGCGAATATGGTGTATTGGGCTTTGAATATGGCTATGCGATGGCCAATCCCAATAACCTGGTATTGTGGGAAGCGCAGTACGGCGACTTTGTAAACGGCGCACAAACAGTGATTGATCAGTACATCAGCAGCGCAGAACAGAAATGGACTACGCAAAATGGCCTGGTAATGCTGCTGCCTCATGGTTATGAAGGTGGTGGACCGGATCACTCCAATGCCCGCCCGGAACGCTTCTTACAACAATGCGCAGAAGAAAATATGGTGATCACCAATATCACGACTGCCGCCAACTTCTTCCATGCGTTACGCCGTCAGTTAACCTGGCAGTTCCGCAAACCACTCATTAACTTCTCTCCAAAAGCAAATCTGCGTCATGTAGGCGCTTACTCTGCTATGCAGGAATTTACACAGGGAGGCTTTAAGGAAGTACTGGATGATCCGTTTATCGACGACGCCGCTGTGGTGAAGAAGGTATTACTGTGCTCCGGTAAAATGTATTTTGATCTGAGTGACAAACAGGCTAAAGATGATCGCAAAGATGTAGCGATTGTTCGCCTGGAACAACTGTATCCGCTGCCGGTTAAACAACTGGAAGCCATTGCACAGAAGTATAAGGGAGCTACTTTCTTCTGGGTACAGGAAGAACCACTGAACATGGGTGCTGCAGCCTTCCTGCAAATGAACCTGAAACAGATCAACTATGGTGTTATCAGTCGCAACCCGAGCGCTTCTACAGCAACCGGTTATGCGAAAGTACATGCCCGTGAACAGCAACAGATCATTGACACGGCTTTTAACATCTAAAAAAATTCAAAGTATAAACAGAATAACGGGGTTTTACGTTAAGCTAAAGGCTAACCGCTAAACGCAAAACCTGGTATCACCATCAACTGATTAAATATGGTTATCGAAATCAAAGTCCCTACGGTAGGAGAATCTATTAGCGAGGTAACAATTGCAAAGTGGTTGAAGAAAGACGGAGATTATGTTCAGCAGGACGAGGTATTGTGTGAAATGGAATCAGAGAAAGCAACCTTCGAACTGAATGCAGAAAAGGCGGGCGTTCTCAAAATTGCCCCCGCAGCTCAGGAAGGAGCTACTTTGAAGATTGGTGATGTAGCCTGTACTATCGATACAGACGCCGCCGCACCAGCAACCGGCGCCGCACCGGCAGCTGAACCTGCTGCACCTGTAGCAGCCGCGCCAGCGCCTGCTCCGGCAGAAGCCGCACCGGCAGCGCCTGCAGTGAATAAAGGGACGATTGAAATGAAAGTGCCTACAGTAGGAGAATCTATCAGTGAAGTAACACTGGTAAAGTGGCTGAAGAATAATGGTGATTATGTAGAGCGTGATGAAGTGGTATGTGAACTGGAATCTGAGAAAGCTACCTTTGAACTGAATGCAGAAGAAGCCGGCGCACTGATTACTGTAGCAAAAGAAGGCGATACTTTAAAAATAGGCGATGTTGCCTGTAAAATTGATACCAGTGTTGGCAGACCAGCAGGCAAAGCCGCACCGGCAGCCGCTCCCGCTGCACAACCAGCTAAAGCCGCTCCACAGCCGCAACAGGCCCCTGTTACCAGCATCCCGAACGATGTGAAAGCATCACCGGTAGCTGCCGCAGTGATCGCAGACAAACACGTGGATCCCTCCAGCATCAAAGGTTCCGGCGCTCATGGCAAGATCATGAAAGACGATGTATATGCTGCCCTGCAGAATCCGGGTGTAGCCATCGGTCAGGAAATGTTTACCCGTGCCGAACGCCGCGAAAAAATGAGCAACCTGCGTAAAACTGTTTCCCGTCGCCTGGTGGAAGCGAAAAATACAACGGCCATGCTCACTACCTTCAACGAGGTAGATATGACAGAAATTATGGCGCTGCGTGCCAAGTATAAAGAAGTATTCAAAAAACAGCATGAGGTAAACCTCGGCTTCATGAGCTTCTTTACTAAAGCATGCTGCTTCGCTTTACAGGAATTCCCTTCCGTAAATGCTTATATCGACGGAGAAGAACTGGTATACCACGACTACTGCGATATCTCTATCGCGGTATCTGCTCCAAAAGGACTGGTAGTACCGGTGATCCGCAATGCAGAAAGCCTGGATATGGCAGGTATTGAAAAAGCAGTAGTAGAACTGGCCACTAAAGCCCGCGATAACAAACTGACCATGCCTGAAATGACCGGCGGTACTTTCACCATCACCAATGGTGGCGTATTTGGTTCCCTGATGAGCACACCTATCATCAACATCCCGCAGTCCGCTATCCTGGGTATGCATAAAATCCAGGACCGCCCGATGGCCATCAACGGCCAGGTGGTGATCCGCCCGATGATGTACCTGGCGCTGAGCTACGACCACCGTATCATCGATGGCCGCGAATCAGTAAGCTTCCTCGTAAGAGTAAAAGAAATGCTGGAAAATCCTGAACAACTGCTGTTTGGTAAAGATCCGCTGAAAGCATTGCTGAAACTCTAGTTTCAGCTGATAAGATAAAATGAAATCCGGTCTGTTATCAGGCCGGATTTTTTTGTGTTATCTCCCACAGCGTCAATATTAGCCCTTATCTTCGCGTATGACCCGTTGGGAAAATTACTTAGCATCCGCAGAAAAAATTATCGGCGCCTACCAGGGCAGCCTGCCATTACATCATTTCCTGAAATCTTTTTTTAAGGAACATCCCTACATGGGAGGCCGCGACCGGCGCTGGATTTCACAGCTGGTATATCATTACTTCCGCCTCGGGAACTGGGGTAAAAGCCTTTCCGTGAACGAGCGGATCATTACCGGCGCTTTCCTTTGTGAAGCCACACCGAATGATTTCCTGGCAGCTATCCGTCCTGCATGGAACGAGCAAATTGCATTGCCGCATGCCGATAAGGCTGCGCTCCTGCCTGTTCCTTTAACCCCCGGCACGCTTTTCCCGTTTCTGCCGGAGCTGTCAGCCGGTATAGATGCTAACGCATACGCCTATACTGTTTTAAAGCAGCCGCGGTTATTTATCCGGGTACGCAACAATAAGCTCGATAAAGTGCTGCAATTGCTGGATAAAGCAGCCATTGCGTATGAGCTGTTCGCTAATAACACTACCATAGCCTTGCCCAACGGCACTAAAATAGAAGTGGTAGTGCCGGAGAAAAGCTGGTATGAGGTGCAGGACGCTTCCAGTCAGCAGACCGGTGAATTGTTCCATCCGCAGCAACACCAGCGCTGGTGGGATTGTTGTGCTGCCAGTGGCGGTAAATCCATCCTGCTCAAAGATCAGCAGCCTGGCGTGCAATTACTGGTATCTGATGTGAGAAGATCTATCCTGGAAAATCTGCAGCAGCGTTTTGCAACGGCAGGAGTGAAGCATTTTGAAGCACGGGTGGCCGATCTTACGGCAGAGAATTTCCCTGCGTCTATGGGGAGTCAGCAGTTTGATGGTATCATCCTGGATGCACCCTGCAGCGGCTCCGGTACCTGGGGGCGTACGCCGGAAAGTATCTCCTTCTTTAAAAAAGACGAGATCGGGAAGTACCAGCAGTTGCAGAAGAAGATAGCCCATAATGTGGCGCCATTTGTAAAAAAAGGCGGCTCGCTGATCTATATTACCTGTTCTGTTTTTAAACAGGAGAATGAAGAGGTGGTGAAGTATATAGAAGAGATCAGTGACTTGCGGAAGCAGGAAGGAGGCGTGATTGCGGGGTATGACAAGGGAGCGGATACGATGTATGCAGTAAGATTATCTTAGTTTTTGAAGATAAAAAAAGGGTGGGAAGATCTGTCTTCCCACCCTTTCTGTTTATCTATCTTATGAAATTAATTCTTACAAAACCGGCATCGTCCGCTGGATAATACCTCCGCCAACTACATCGTCGCCTTCATAAAAAACAGCCGACTGACCCGGAGCAATGCCTTTCACGCTTTCGTAGAAGCTTACTTTTACCTGCCCGTTTTCATTGTACAGGTTACTCAGCGCGCCTTTATCTTTATAGCGGATCTTGGTAACTGCTTCCATGCCTTCCGGAATGGTATCGTATTTACCCATGTTGATACCGCTTACGAACATCTCACTTCTCTGTAATTCATCTTCATTGCCTAAAACCACGGTGTTGGTTTCGGGGATGATTTCGGTTACAAAAACAGGGCGTCCGAGGGCAATATCAAGCCCTTTACGCTGTCCAACGGTATAGAAGGGGTAACCCTTGTGATGACCAACGATAGTGCCGTCTGCCAGCACAAAATTGCCTCCGTTTACTCTTTCTTCCAGACCCTCTACTTTTCTTTTCAGAAAACCGCGGTAGTCATTATCCGGCACAAAGCATATTTCATAGCTTTCTGCTTTTTTAGCCAGTTCGGGATAGCCGAAATCAAAGGCCATCTGGCGTATTTGTGTTTTACGGTATTTGCCTAAAGGAAGAATGGTGCGGGCCAGTACATCCTGTTGGATGCCCCACAGTACATAGCTCTGGTCTTTGGTTTCATCAAGACCCTTGCTGATCACATAACGGCCGTTGTCGTGCTGACGGATCTGGCCATAGTGGCCGGTGGCAATAAACTCACAATCCATTGCGTCGGCACGTTTCATCAGTGCGCGCCATTTTATATGGGTATTGCACAGTACACACGGATTGGGAGTACGTCCTGCAATATATTCCTCGACAAAATTATTCACTACAAAATCACCAAATTCATCGCGGATATCCAGCACAAAGTGCGGAAACCCGTGATGCACCGCTGCCGCGCGGGCGTCGTTAAAAGAATCCAGGTTACAGCAGCCGGTTTCCTTTTTACTGGAACCAGCAGATGCATAATCCCAGGTTTTCATGGTGATACCCACCACGTCATACCCCTGTTCATGCAGCATCAACGCCGTAACAGTGCTGTCTATACCACCACTCATGGCTACCAGCACTTTACCATGCTTGCTCATTTATAAAAGTTTAGAGCAACAAAATTACTTAAATTTAAGCCAACGGCCATCTGTGCTTTATTGATCCTGACAATGGCCGGATTGATTCTGATTATATCGTTGATATAATTTTAACGTGTTTGAACGATTATTTCCGGAAACATTATAAATTGTTAATTGTGAATTATATATTTATTAGTTTTAGCCACCTTATAGCATAAATCAGTTGTAATGCTACCTATATTAAACAAAGAATTTATATTAAAAAATCAGGATTCCGGCGTTCATGAAAAAACATTCACCTTCCCGGAAAAGATCCTTCAATTTGGTACTGGCGTGCTTTTGCGCGGTTTAGTAGACTATCTCGCAGACAAAGCCAACCGCCAGGGAATTTTTGAAGGAAGGATTGTGGTGGTGAAATCGACCGACGGTGATACTGTTGATTTTTCCAGTCAGGACTGCCTGTTTACCACCCATATCAAAGGTGTTTCCCAGGGAGAACTGGTAGACCAGGTGCTGATCAACTCCGCTATTAGCCGGGTTTTGCAATCGAATGCAGAATGGCAGGAAATATTAGCTGCTGTTCATCAGCCCGCTTTGCAAACAATTATTTCCAACACCACGGAAGTAGGGATCCAGTATGTTCCGGAAAAAATAGCTGACGGTGTACCGGCCTCGTTCCCCGGCAAATTGCTGGCGGTGCTATGGGAGCGGTTTACCTATTTTAAAGGCAGCGCCAACACCGGCTTTGTGATTGTACCTACAGAGCTGGTGGTAGATAATGGCCGCCTGTTAAAAGACATTGTACTGCAACTGGCCGCTTATAATGAACTGCCGCCGGCTTTTATTACATGGATCCAGCAGGATAACCAATTCTGTAATTCCCTGGTAGACAGGATCGTTCCCGGCAAACCCCGCAACCTGGCTGAAATTGAGCAAAAAGCAGGGTACACGGATAAATTATGGATAGAAGTAGAACCCTACCTGTTATGGGCTATAGAGGGTAATGAACATACCCGTTCTGTATTATCTTTTTATAAGGCAGATGAAAGAATGCTGATTGAGCCCAGCATTACACCATTCCGTGAACAGAAGCTCCGGTTACTGAATGGCAGTCATACAGCAGCAGTACCATTGGCTTTCCTGTCGGGCCTCAACACGGTATACGAATGCATGCAGGACGATTATATGAGTCATTTCTTCAAAGAAGTGGTGCTCCGCGAAATACTGCCTACTATTGAAGATACCTGTCCTACCGCTACTGCATTTGCGCCGGAAGTACTCGACCGTTTTGCCAATCCGTTTATTGCGCATAAGCTCATCAGCATCACTTTCCAGGAAAGTTCCAAGATGAATGCCCGCAATGTGCGCACACTGGTACGCTACTACGAAAAGTATAAAACACTCCCGCCTCACCTGTGCCTGGGCTTCGCCGCCATGCTGCTGTTCCTGCAGCCGGAGCGTGAAGAAGCAGGTAAATATTATGGCAACAGGGACGGGGAAGAATACGTTATTACAGATGACAATGCCCCGGTTTTTGCAGCCTGGTGGCGAACTCACACCGATATAAATGATATGGTAACCGGGATCTGCAGCGACAAACGTTTGTGGGAAACAGATCTGACGGCCATTCCAGGCTTTGCTGAACAGGTAGCCGGCATCTTAAAAATGCTGAAAAGCAATGGTGTGAAAGCATTTATTCAATCGCAGCTGCTCAAAAATTAATCATGTTATGAAGGAATTTCTGTCTGAGGATTTTTTATTAAAAACGGAAACGGCTAAACGATTATACTTTGATTACGCCGCCGCTATGCCGGTGATCGATTATCATAACCATCTGCCGCCGGATGAAATAGCAGGGAATAAAACATTTGACAACCTATACGCTATCTGGCTGAAAGGAGATCATTATAAATGGCGCGCTATGCGTGCCAACGGTGTGCCGGAGGAGTTTATTACAGGCCCCGCCGACGACTATACGAAATTCCGTCACTGGGCAGCTACTACGCCATATACAATGCGCAATCCTTTGTATCACTGGTCGCATATGGAGTTAAAAAATCCTTTCGGCGTAACCGACCTGCTGAGTGAAAAAACAGCGGAGAAAATATACCACGATTGTAACGCACAATTGCCCCGGTTATCCACACAAACACTCCTGCAACATTATAAAGTAGACACGCTGTGCACAACCGACGACCCGGTAGATTCGCTGGAGCATCACCGTGCTATTGCCAATAAACCTTTTGGTACGCGGGTGCTGCCTACCTTCCGCCCCGACAGGGCAATGGCGGTGGATAACCCGGAGGTGTTCAACCGTTTTATTAATGAGCTGGCAGCAGTTACCAATAAAGAGATCACGAAGTTTGAGGACCTCATTGAGGCACTCCATAGCCGGCATACTTATTTTCATGAAGCCGGCGGCCGCCTGAGTGATCATGGCATCAGCACCTTTTATTTTTCACCGGCTACCGGAAGGGAACTGGATACTATTTTTTACAATACCCGCAACCACCGCGCGGCCACACCATACGAGAATGCGCAGTTTAAAACGGCCATCCTGCTGGCGGTATGCGAATGGAATCATGAAAGGGAATGGACACAACAGTTCCATGTGGGCGCTATCCGTAATAATAATTCCCGCTTACTGCAACGGGTAGGGGCGGATGCCGGTGTGGATTCAATCGGCGACTGGCGCGTTGCGGAAGCCATGAGCGCATTTTTTGATGCACTGGATAAGAAAGATAAGTTAACAAAGACAGTAGTATATAACCTGAATCCTTCCTACAATGAAGTTTTTGCTACGATGGCAGGCAACTTCCAGGATGGCGCCATTCCCGGCAAAATTCAGTATGGTTCCGGATGGTGGTTCCTGGATCAGAAAGATGGTATGGAAAAGCAAATGAATGTATTGAGCAACATGGGTTTGCTGAGCCGGTTCGTAGGAATGTTAACCGATTCCAGAAGTTTTCTGTCTTATTCCCGGCATGAATATTTTCGCCGTATTTTGTGTAACCTGATCGGCAACGATGTGGAGCAGGGAGAGCTGCCAAATGATGTTGCCTGGTTAGGGAAAATGGTACAGGACATTTGTTACTATAACGCAAAAGCATATTTTGGATTCTAATGAAGCCGGTAAAAGTTATCACATTCGGAGAAATATTATTACGCTTGTCGCCGCAGCTGGCGCAAAATACGGCCGCCGTTTATGTAGGCGGGGCGGAAGCCAACGTGGCCGCGGCATTGGCCAACTGGGGCACGGAAGTGGCGTATATCAGCAAGGTGCCTGAAAATGGGTTGTCGAAAGACGTGCTGGAGCAACTGAGTAACCGCGGTATCCATACCGACAGGGTGTTGTGGGGTGGTGCGCGCATTGGTATTTATTACCTGGCGCAGGGCAGCGACCTTAAACATGCGGAGGTAGTGTACGACAGGGCCTGGTCGTCTTTCAGCGAAATAGTGCCGGGCACTGTTGACTGGGACGCATTGCTCGGTGATGCGGAATGGTTTCACTGGAGCGCTATTACACCCGCATTAAACCCTGCTGCCGCGGAGGTTTGCAAGGAAGTATTGCAGGCCGCCACCCGGAAGGGAATGACCATTTCCACCGATCTTAACTACCGCAGTAAACTATGGCAGTATGGCAAAAAGCCGGTGGAGGTAATGCCGGAGCTGGTTCAGTACTGCGATGTAATCATGGGCAACATCTGGGCCGCCAATAATATGCTGGATACCGCGCTGGATACCGCTGCGCTGGAAGCCAATACCAAAGATATTTTCCTGCAACAGGCAGAAAAGGTAGCCGCGGAAATCACTGCTACGTACAAACGCTGTAAGCGGGTGGCTTTTACTTTCCGTTTCAGTCATGCTGCCACGCATAATCTGTACTACGCCTTTTATTATAACGAAGGACAGATGAGCATTTCCCGTGAGTACGACACCAATGACGTAGTGGATCGCGTGGGTAGCGGAGACTGCTTTATGGCCGGGCTCATACATGCCCAGCTGCAGGGACTGGATGATCAGCAGATCATTTCCTTTGCTGCTGCCGCCGCGTATTCCAAGTTTTTTGTGAAAGGAGATTTTAATACTACTTCTGAAAAAGAAATAATAAAACTGATATAAGATATGGCACCAAGTCCTGAAACAATTATAGCAGCATTTGAGCAAAGCGGGATTATTCCGGTTTTTTATCATGATGATGAAAATGTTTGCCTGGAAGTACTGCAAGCCTGTTATGATGGCGGCTTACGGGTATTCGAATTTACCAGCAGGGGAGAAAATGCACGTAAGAACTTCGCTACCCTGCGCGACAGGAAACTGGCTGCCATGCCGGATTTATACCTGGGTATCGGAACTATTAAAAACGCATCGGATGCAGCCGTGTATGCCGGTATGGGCGCCGACTTTATCGTATGTCCCGTAACTGATCCGGAAACGGCCGCTTATTGCAGTGCGGAAAGCATTACCTGGATTCCCGGCTGTATGACGCCAACGGAAATTTCTGTTGCAGAAAAGAGTGGCGCCAGGCTGGTGAAGCTGTTCCCGGGCAATGTACTGGGGCCGGGTTATGTAAATTCCATTAAACCGCTGTTCCCGCAACTGAAATTTATGCCTACGGGCGGTGTAGAACCTACCCGGGTTAGTATGGATGCCTGGTTTGACTCCGGAGTGGTATGCGTGGGAATGGGGTCTAACCTGCTGTCCAAATCCCTGATCGAAAGCAAGGACTGGAGCGCGCTGAAAGATAAAATAGTGCAAACGTTTGCATTTCTCAGGCCGAAGAAGTAACTTATACACTTTATAAATTCCAAATAAACCGTAATGAATTCCACAACTTTAGGTAAGTATCGCTGGCGGGTATGCGCACTTTTATTTGTTGCGACGACCATCAACTATATAGACAGGCAGATATTAGGATTGCTTAAAACTGATTTATCAGCTGAGTTTCACTGGTCAGAAACAGCTTACAGCAACCTGGTGATGGCGTTTTCCGCTTCCTATGCGATTGGCTTGCTTTTCTTTGGCGCATTGGTAGATAAGATCGGTTCCAAACTGGGATACGCGGTTTCTATTGTGGTATGGAGCCTGTCGGCTATGGCACACGGACTGGTGCGTTCCACGCTGGGTTTTGGTGTGGTAAGGTCTATCCTCGGCGTAAGCGAAGCGGGCAACTTCCCTGCGGCTATTAAAGCCACCGCAGAGTGGTTTCCAAAGAAGGAGCGGGCGCTGGCTACGGGCATCTTTAACTCAGGTTCCAATATTGCGGCTGTAATAGGACCGGCAATGGTATACTGGCTGGCCAGCAATCATGGCTGGAGAAATGCCTTTGTATGGACAGGCGCCATCGGTTTTATCTGGTTGATATTCTGGTGGATCTATTATGAAGTGCCTGCCCGTCACAAGAAATTATCCAAAGCAGAATTTGATCATATCCACTCCGACCAGGAAGTAGAAGAAGTGAAACCCAAACCTATTAAATGGAGTAAGCTCCTGGGTGTAAGACAAACATGGGCTTTCATATTTGGTAAATTACTGACTGATCCTGTGTGGTGGTTTTTCCTGTTCTGGTTACCGGGTTACCTGGAATCCATTTTCCACGTAAATATGAAAGAAACGCTGGGGCTGCCGGTGATCATTATATATTCCATTACCAGCTTTGGCAGTATCGGTGGCGGATGGTTATCTTCCCACCTGATCAAATCCGGCTGGCCGGTTTTCAAAGCGCGTAAAGTGTCTATGCTGATCTTTGCGCTTTGTGTATTGCCCATTATGCTTATACAGTATTCCAATAATGTATGGTTTGCTATTGCATTGATTAGTTTGGCCACGGCGGCTCACCAGGCATGGTCTGCCACCATATTCACCACTGCTTCTGATATGTTCCCGAAACGGGCCGTAAGTTCTGTGGTAGGTATTGGCGGTATGGCCGGATCTATTGGCGGTACGCTGTTCCCGATGCTGATTGGCGCTATGCTGGATCATTATAAGTTAATCGGCAACATCGGTATTGGCTATAATATTCTGTTCACTATCTGCGCCCTGGCTTACCTGGTGGCCTGGACAGTGATGCACTTCTTTGCACCTAAAATGGAGCAGGTGAATTTGAATTAATACAAGAACAATTTTTGATACTCATAAGAATAAAAACAAACGTCCGGACATCTGCCCGGACGTTTTCTATTTAAAATCTTTCTTCATCTTACAAAATCAAAAAGTAAAAATCGGTGTAATCCTGAAATACACGACAGTCGCTGCTTACAGGGAAACACCCCGTTTCCACGGAATAAAATCATCCTGGTTAAGTTGTTCTGCCTTTGTATACACTTCACCACTGGCGGTTTGGATCACATATTCCAGGATTTCTTCACCCATACCGGCAATACTCTGTTCGCCACTGATGATGGTACCGGTATTGATATCGATAATATCTTTCATACGGGTAGCCAGTTTGGTATTGGTAGCCAGTTTTACTACCGGCGCAATCGGGTTGCCGGTAGGCGTACCAAGCCCTGTGGTAAACAACACCACGTTAGCGCCGGAACCTACTTCTGCTGAAGTGGATTCAACATCGTTACCGGGTGTGCAAAGCAAGTTCAGTCCGGGTTTGGTTACATACTCTGTATAATCCAGTACATCCGTAACCGGTGAGGTTCCTCCCTTTTTAGCTGCCCCGGCGGATTTGATGGCATCGGTAATCAGGCCATCCTTGATATTTCCCGGAGACGGATTCATGTAAAAACCGGAACCTACCGACTGGGCCTGGTTTTCATATGCGCGCATAATGCGGATGAACTTATCGGAGGTTTCTTCTGTCTGACAGCGGTTAATCAGTTCCTGTTCCACTCCGCACAGTTCAGGAAACTCGGAGAGAATGGAAGTACCACCCAACGCCACCAGGAGGTCGGAAGTATGACCTACAGCCGGGTTAGCTGAAATGCCGGAAAACCCGTCGGAGCCGCCGCATTCCAGTCCTATTACCAGCTTGGAGAGCGGGCTCGGCTGGCGGGTCAGCTTATTGGCTTCTACCAGCGCGAGGAAAGTATCTTTAATGGCGGCAGACAGCATCGCAAATTCGGAAGCGCTTTTCTGCTGCTCGTATACCAATACCGGTTTGTTAAAGGCCGGGTTAAGTTTTTTCAGTGATTCCTGGAGGATAGATACCTGCGCGTGCTGGCATCCCAGGCTAAGAATAGTGGCTCCGGCAACATTGGAGTGATGAATATAACCGGCCAGCAGGGCGCACAGGGCGTCTGAATCCTGGCGGGTACCACCACAGCCTCCTTCGTGGGTGAGGAATTTGATACCGTCAATATTCGGGAAAACCACATTACGTTTACTCGTTTCCGTTAGTGCGCCAGCCTCATAGTTTTTAATGGCTTCCAGGTCGCCGCTTTTATAAAGGGAAACCAGGTCAGTTACCTGTTCGTTATATACTTCGGCAGGAGAAAAACCAAGTCCTTTTTCGAAAGCGGTTTTAATCACACTCACATTCCTGTTTTCACAAAAAACCAACGGAATCACCAGCCAGTAGTTACGGGTACCTACCTGGCCATCGGCCCGATGATAGCCCATAAAGGTGCGGGTTTTCCATTTACTCACATCGGGCGCCTGCCATTCCAGGGAGCTGTCTTTTTCATGGAATGCGTTGGCATCATGAATCACATTTTCTGTGGTAATGGTTTCGCCCTTCCCGATGCTTTTGCTGGCTTTGCCTACCAGTACGCCATACATCGTGATGGGATCGCCCTCTCGGATGTCATTTATCAGGAATTTATGTTTAGCAGAGATATTTTGTTGCAGTTGAATGTTATGTCCGTTAAATGAGATATCGGTTCCTACCGGTATATCCTGTAAGGCTACCAGCACATTATCATCAGGATGAATTTGTAAATAAGCGTTCATAAGAGCTAAAGTAGTAAATAACTGCTCCGGCTGGTGATAGTAAAATGTTAATCCATGATAAGATTTTGACTATTTGATTATTCCGCTGGAACACCTTATGGGAGCAGGTCAGGAATGAATTATAAATTGTTAATCGGCTATCAGTGCCTTTTAACCGCCCGGATGTGTAAATGTCCCGATCCTGTAATATTTATGCAAACGTTTGTAATTTACCTGTATTTTGATATTTTTGATCTATCAGCGCGGGTCTCCGGCGATGACGCCAACAAATTCCATTGGAGCAAACTGAAGAGATCATTTACCGGTAATCTGAATTGCTGACCTGAAGCGGTGTGATTCCGGCAGAAAAGAAAGCACCAGCCATACACTCCGGCGCGAACAATTGAATGACAGTATGGCAACAAATACAAACGTTTACATCATGACGCGGTTTGGGAAATATACCATCCCTTTAACCTATTACACTGCCCTGTTTTTATCTTACAAAAAAAATAAATGTCAAATGCACGTTAAAAAACTGATCTGCGCGGTATTGCTTTTTTCAAGTATTAGTATAGCCGGTAACGTTAGTGGCCAGGATGCCGGTAAAGCCAGGAATTATTTATATGAAGAATACAGGCAGAAAGGTGGTGATGCTGCTTTTAAGGATATTATTCAGTGGAGGGAACAACGATACAAATCTGTTACGGAGAAGATTGCTGCCCTGCCGGCGGCCAGCAAGGCGATATTGCTGAAGGAAGCGGACAAGGGATTATCGTTCGACTGGCCTTCATTACCGGCTACTTTATATCTTCAATACCGTGATAATGGTAACCGTGTAAATTTTGAAAATGCGCAGTTTGAACGCCGCAAAGTATTGGCGGCGTTAGTGGCCGGAGAACTGGTGGACGGAAAAGGAAAATACATGCCACAGATCGTAAACGGTTTATGGCTGATCCTGGAAGAAAGCACCTGGGTATTGCCTGCGCATATTGGTGCACAAAAAGCAGGCAGTGGTTTGCCCGATCCAACGGAACCGGTGGTGGATCTTTTTGCCGGTGAAACTGCTGCTACACTCAGCTGGGCGCAGTTCCTGCTGCACGATCAGCTGGATAAATTTTCTCCCATCGTAAATAAACGGATTACCTATGAACTGCAACACCGCATTGTGGAGCCTTACCTGAAGCGGACTGATTTCTGGTGGATGGGATGGGGCGGCCGCGCAGTGAATAACTGGAATATCTGGATCAATACCAATGTTTTACAAACTGCATTGCTGGGTATAAATGAAACGGATATACGAAATAAAGTAATAGAGAAAACGATCCGCAGCGCGGATAATTTTGTGAACGGATATCCTGATGATGGCGGTTGTGACGAAGGTCCCATTTACTGGGGACATGCAGGCGGTAAGCTCATTGAATTTATTGATCTGCTGAACAGCGCTTCTGCCCACCGGTTGAGCTGGAGCAATAATGAACTGATTCACCGGATCGGCGCCTATATTTATAAAATGCATGTAGACAGCAGCCGGTTTGTGAATTTTGCAGATGCTTCTGCGAGCACCATTCCACCTTCACATACCGTGTATTTATACGGAACTGCTTTTCATGACCCGTTGCTGGTTAACTTCGCCGCTTACCTCTCAGGGCTGGAGAACCCCGACAGTAACAGGGTTAAAACGCCTTCCCTGGCTTTCTTTGTGTATAACGTGGAATATCGCAGTGCCTTGTTATCTGCCAAAGCAGCCCCTTATACCGCAGAAAACTGGCTCCCTGATTTGCAGGTATTGTCGCTCCGCTCTGAAGCCGGTGTCTCCAAAGGTTTATTCTTCGCCGCACAGGGCGGACATAATGCAGAAAGCCATAATCATAACGACGTTGGAAATTTTGTGCTGTACATGGATGGAAAGCCGGCGATTATTGATGTTGGCGTGGGTACCTATACAAAGCAAACATTTAGTGCCGACCGTTACAAATTATGGTTTATGCAATCGCAATGGCATAACTGTCCCACTATTAACGGTGTTCAACAGCAGGATGGCCGGAAGTTTCAGGCTACAGCTGTGGAGTACAGTCACAATAAGCTGAGTATGGATATTGCCGCTGCTTATCCGGAAGCAGCAATGGTACAATCGTGGAAACGTACATTTACATTCAACCCTGCCAAAACTTCCCTGCAATTATCGGAGGCATACCAGTTAAAAGAATGGAAGGAGCCCTTCCTGCTGCATTTTATGACCTGTCTGCCTGCCGGCACCGGCACACCCGGAAGGATTGTATTAAAAGGCGGAACTGCGGACCTGTTACTAACCTACGATCCTTCCTTATTTGAAGTGGTAACGGAGCAGCAGGAGATAAAAGATAGCCGCTTGTCACCGGTATGGGGCGACCACGTAACACGAATCAGCCTGAAGGCCCGGAGCCAGGCACTAACCGGTAAACACTCGGTGGCGTTTGTGATGCGCCGTAAATAGGTACCCATACCATCCTGTAAAAGACATTTTTTAAAATAAATGCTTGATTTTTGCAAACGTTTGCATTACTTTAGAGCTTTCGCCTGAAGCCATGTAATGGAACCGCTTTTTTAACTTTATAAAGGAAAGCCACATTGGAAAGCAGAAACTTTATCAGAATAGTGTCACTGGCAGGGCTTGCCGGAGCTATGAGCCCCGCGCAATCCATTACAACAGCGGTAAAGGGCCAAACAGTGGGCAATACTCCTGGGGCCGGGCAAATAATGAATCAGTATTCTCAATAGCTAAAAACATTCAAACATCATATGAGCACCACGTTCGAATCAAGATATGCCAGCAGTCCGGCTGAAGTAAAGCACATGGATACGGCACAACTCCGGCAGGCATTTTTAATGGAGAAAATTTTTGATGCCGACCACATCGCCTGGACGCATACACATTACGACCGGTACCTGACCGGCGGTGCAATGCCCGTGAAAGGGCCGGTGGTTCTGGAAACGATTGACCTGCTGAAAGCAGCCTATTTCCTGGAGAGAAGGGAACTGGGTATGATCAATGTTGGAGGCGATGGTATAGTGGAAGTGGACGGGGAGAAATTTGAACTGGCGTATAAAGAAGCGTTATACATCGGCAAAGGAAAACAACAGGTGATCTTCTCCAGTAAAAACGCACAAACACCCGCTAAATTCTACCTGAATTCCACTCCTGCTCATCATAGCTTCCCCACCCGCAAAGTGTCTAAAAAAGAAGCAGAAGTGGTAACACTGGGTGCGCTTGAAACTTCCAATCACCGCACTATCAATAAACTGCTGGTGAACAGTGTGCTGGAAACCTGCCAGCTGCAGATGGGCATGACAGAGCTGCAACCAGGCAGCGTGTGGAACACCATGCCGGCGCATACGCACGACAGAAGAATGGAGGTGTATTTTTACTTTGAAGTGCCGGAGGGGCAGTCCATATGCCACTTTATGGGACAGCCGCAGGAAAGCCGCCATATCTGGATGCAGAATGAACAGGCGGTTATTTCCCCGCCCTGGTCTATTCACTCCGGCGCCGGTACCAGTAACTATACTTTTATATGGGGTATGGCCGGTGAGAACCTCGACTATAGTGATATGGATCATTGCAAGATCACTGAACTACGTTAATGAACTGATAATAGCTGCTATCATGATGATGAAAAAAATTATCGCAGGAAGCTTGCTGGGCTTGTCTTTCCTGCATGCCGGCTTACCGGTGCATGCTACGGAACCTGTTACCGGGCAGCATGCCACGGTTTTCACTGATGCCTATACCGCTGCCGCGGTAAGGGCGCAAATGGAAAAAGTGGCTTCCTGGCAATGGCGCCATATTACTGCCAATGGCTGGAACCATGCGCCTACCGACTGGACCAACGGCGCTATGTATGCAGGCATGATGTCGCTGGCACAGGTAACATCCAATCCCTTCTTTATTGACCGCCTGGTACAGGTAGGAAAAGATAATGACTGGAACACAGGACCGGACCGTTTCTTCGCAGATGAATACTGTGTGGGACAGCTATACTCACAACTAAACAGTGTGTATAAAGATCCGGTAATGATCGATAAATTCCGTAAGCTGGCAGATAGCATTGTGGCAGCGCCGCATACAGAATCACTCGAATGGAAAGATGGTATTCATCATCGTGAATGGGCCTGGTGTGATGCGTTGTTCATGGGGCCTCCGGCGCTGGCTTATTTAAGCACCGCCACCGGGGATTCGCGCTACCTGGAAACCGCGGACAAGCTGTGGTGGAAAACAACTGACTACCTGTATGATAAGCAGGATAGCCTTTATTACCGCGATGGCAGTTATATCGGCAAAAAAGAAAAGAATGGCACCAACGTATACTGGAGTCGTGGTAACGGCTGGGTAATGGGCGGCCTGGTGCGTACGCTGGATAATATGCCGGCCGGTTACGCAGGAAAGGCACGTTTCCAGGACCTGTATAAACAAATGGCTTACCGCATAGCCGCCCTGCAAACTGCAGATGGTACCTGGCATGCCAGTTTACTGGACCCGGACAGCTATCCGGCAAAGGAAACAAGCGGCACCGGTTTCTACGTATATGCGTTGATGTGGGGTGTGAACAATGGTCTTTTACCGGAGAAGAAATTTTTACCGATAATACAGAAAGGATGGGAAGCACTTACCGGTTGCGTACAGCCAAATGGTAAACTGGGCTTTGTCCAGGAAATAGGCGCTGCACCCGGAAAAGCTACCGCTAACGACACGGAAGTATATGGCGTAGGTGCGTTCCTGTTAGCCGGTTCAGAACTGATCAAATATGATCTCCGGAAAAATGCGGCTGCTCACCTGGTCATCTCCAATAACACCGGTATCAACAGGATAGAAGAGGTTACAGAAATTCCTTATTCCGCTTTCAGCGCGAAATTATCCAAACAAACGTTGAAAGGTTTTAAAGTAGTAGATATTGTGAGCGGACAGGAAATTCCTTATCAGTTGATTTATGAAGGTGGTAAATCAGCAAAGAAGATATTACTACAGGTAACGCTGCCCGCTGCAGCAAGTTTGTATGCCGCAGTGGCAGAGGGTGCCCCGGCGCCGGTAAAGGCGAAAGCGTATGGTCGTTATGTACCTGAACGCAAAGATGATTACGCCTGGGAAAATGACCGCATGGCCTATCGTATGTATGGCAAGGCGCTTGAACTGGTACCGAAAGAAATGGCCTATGGTATTGATGTATGGGCGAAGCGCACCACCGATATGGTGATCGACACCTGGTATAAACTGGATAACTATCACCACGACAACGGGCAGGGATTGGACTACTACAGCGTGGGCTTAACACTTGGCGCAGGTGATACAGCGCCCTCCGGACAGGATACCATCTATTTCCCGAAAAACTACCGGCAGTCGAAAACCCTTGATAATGGTCCGTTGCGCACCACTTTTTCCCTGACCTACGATACCTGGCAGGCGGGCAATACGGCCGTTACTGTTACCAAAACCATTTCCCTGGATGCAGGTTCCCAACTCAATAAAATGCAGGTGCAATACAGCTTCAAAGGGAATGACATCCCCGTGGTAACCGGTATTGTAAAACGCAAAGAGCCGGGTACCGTATTGCTGGATGAGAAAACCGGCGTAATGGGCTACTGGGAGCCCGCTCATGGCGATGATGGCACGTTGGGTATAGGCTGCGTTTTTGCCCGGGAGGTACCGGGAATGAAAACAGATCGCGTACATTTGCTAAGCCCCGGAACAGCAGGGAGCGAGCAGCCATATGAATACTATTTCGGGGCGGCGTGGAACAAAGGCGGAAGAATTACTTCCGCTGAAGAGTGGTTCAGCTATCTGGAAACATTCGCCCAAAAAATTAAGCAACCCTTACAGGTAACGATTCAATAACTTTTCCGGCAGGCCACCAGTGGTGTGCCGGAAAGCTCCAACTTATTCATCATGGACTTATTTCAGTTAAAAGGAAAAACTGCGCTGGTTACCGGCTGCAAACGTGGTATAGGAAAGGCGATGGCGGTGGCACTGGCTTCCGCAGGCGCCGATATTATCGGGGTGTCAGCCTCCCTGGAGCTGAGTGGCAGTGAAGTGGAAAAAGAGGTAAAGGCATTGGGCCGTAGTTTTAAGGCTTATCAATCCGACTTTTCCAACCGGACCAGCCTTTATACATTTATTAAGCAACTGGAACAGGATGTTCCGGTAATAGATATCCTGGTGAATAACGCAGGCACTATTCTCCGTAAACCCGCTGCAGAACACCCGGACGAGTACTGGGACGAAGTGATTAACATCAACCTGAACGCCCAATTTATCCTGACCCGTGAAATCGGGAAAGGAATGATTGCCCGTGGGAGCGGAAAAGTTATCTTTACAGCATCTTTGCTCACCTTCCAGGGCGGTATCAACGTGCCGGGATATGCAGCCAGTAAAGGAGCCGTAGGATCGCTGGTAAAGGCATTTGCCAATGAATGGGCTTCCAAAGGAGTGAATGTGAATGCAATAGCCCCGGGATATATTGCCACGGATAATACCGCGGCACTGAGGGCAGATCAGCAACGCAGCAGCGCTATACTGGACCGTATTCCAGCCGGCAGATGGGGTGAACCGGAAGATTTTGCCGGACCAACAATATTCCTTGCCTCAAAAGCGGCTGATTATGTACATGGTACTATCCTTACAGTGGATGGTGGCTGGATGGGAAGATAACAGAACACTTACAGCTAATAGCCTCTATACATGAGCAAACGTACCGAAAAAACAATTGTAGATATTGCAGAAGAACTGAAACTCTCAGTATCTACTGTTTCACGCGCGCTGAATGATAATCCTAACATCAGCGCACGTACGAAAGATAAGGTGAAGAAGATGGCCCGTAAACTTGGTTATCGTCCTAATGCCCTGGCCGCCGGTTTGCGCAACAACAAAAGCAAAACCATCGGGCTTATTGTTCCGCGTATCTCCATGTTCTTTCCTGCCGCTATCAGTACAATCATTCAAAATAAACTGCAGGAACATGGATATAACCTGATCATCTGCCAATCCAATGATTCCTACGAACAGGAAATAGCACTGGTAAATACGCTGTATTCCGCACGGGTAGACGGATTGGTGGTATCCACCACGTTATATACCACCGACTTTTCCCATTTCGATATATTCAAGGACAACAACATCCCGCTGATATTTTTTGACAGGGTCCCCAAAGATTACAATGTAAAAGTGATTAAGGGAGATGATTACGTAGGAGGTTACACCGCCACTACCCACCTGATAGAAAAAGGTTGTAAAGATATTGTTCATATTTCCGGGCCGCTAAGCTGTAACCTGTATGTGGAAAGAGTAGCGGGGTACAAGAACGCCTTACAGGAGTTTAAGCTGCCGTTTAAAAAAACGCGCGTATTTTATCACGAGCTCACGCGCGATAACGCCTGGCAAACGTGTGAAAAAATATTCTCGCAACCACCATTTCCGGATGGCGTATTTGCATCTAACGATACTACTGCTATTACCATCATGGAGTATTGCCGTAAGATCAATGTAAGGGTGCCGGAAGACCTGAAAATAGTAGGGTATTCCAATGATCCCCGGACAGAAATTGTTACGCCGCCTGTTACCAGCGTAGACCAGTATCCAGCCATGATGGGAGAAAGGGTGGTGGCTGCCCTCATGGAACTGATCAATACCGCCCCTTCCAGCGTACCACGTTATTCACAGGAAATAATACCTATTCAACTGATAGCCCGCGAGTCTTCTGCCGGTACAGTCAAGAGCAGCGGAAAAAAGAAATGATCATACTCTAATCACGTTATTATGAAAAAGAACCTGTTCTTTATGGTACTGTTGTTGCCTGCATTTTTGATGCAATCGTATGCACAAGCGGGTAAAGCAGATAAAGCCTTACTGGCAAAGGCAGATGCCACATTGCAATTTGCCGCCAGGCAGTATAAGCTGATGATGAAGCATGTGCCCGACAGCTTGTTACCCCGTAGCACCAGCAAAGACGGCAGTTTGATGACGTCTAACTCCGGCTGGTGGACCTCCGGTTTTTATCCCGGTACCAACTGGTATCTTTTTGAATACACCAAAGATCCGGCCTTTAAGAATGAAGCCCTGAAAAGAATGGCACTTGTACAAAAAGAACAGTACAATACCCACACACATGACCTGGGCTTTATGATGTATTGTCCTTTTGGCAATGCGCTGCGCATCACAAAAGACACGGCTTACAAAGCTATCCTGCTTACCAGTGCAAAGTCACTATCCACGCGGTTTAATCCAACCGTAGGTTGTATCAAATCGTGGGATCACGGCTCCTGGAAATTCCCGGTGATCATTGATAACATGATGAACCTCGAATTGCTGAACTGGGCCACCCGCGAAAGCGGTGATAAACAATTTGCAGACATTGCACGCATACACACCAACACCACCATGAAAAATCATTTCCGCCCGGATTACAGCTCTTACCACGTAGTGGATTATGATCCTGCTACCGGCGCCGTAAATGAACGTAAAACGCACCAGGGGCTGGCAGACAGCTCTGCCTGGTCGCGCGGACAGGCATGGGGGCTCTATGGTTACACCCTGATGTACCGCGATACAAAGGACAAAGCTTACCTGGAACAGGCACGTCATATTGCAGACTTTATCCTGAACAACCCGCATATGCCGGTCGACCTGGTGCCCTACTGGGACTATGATGCACCGGATATTCCCAACGCACTGCGTGATGTATCTGCTGCATCGGTAGCCGCATCTGCACTGCTGGAACTGAGCCGCTACACAGGCAAAGCCGATGGCAAACGTTACTGGAACGCCGCAGAAAAAATGCTGACAAGCCTTTGCAGCCCGGCATACCTGGCGAAGGAAGGAGAGAACAATGATTTCATACTGATGCATAGCGTAGGCCACCTGCCTAATAAATCGGAAGTAGATGTACCACTCACCTACGCCGATTATTATTTTGTAGAAGCATTGCTGCGGTATAAACAATGGGCGAAATAACGCCGTAAATTTATTTGCATGGACAGACGTTTTTTTATCAAGGCTATTCCTATGGCAGGAGTGGCCAGTACCATAGGCACAGAAAAAGGATTGCTGAAAGTAATGGCTGCTGAAAAGCCTGCGACCGGCGACAGGGAGTATAATGTGGATCTGATGATTCGTATATGCCGCCCCGTTATAGAGCAGCTGAGCAAAGGAAAACTGAAGGCTACCATGCCTACCGAAGTGGCGCCCAGCTATGGAAAGCCGGTGGATAAAGTAACCTATCTCGAAGCATTTGGCAGAACTCTCGCCGGTATTGCACCCTGGCTGGAACTGGGGGAAGATAATACAATGGAAGGCAGCAAACGTATTGAGATGCTGGAGATGACCCGTAAAGCTATAGCAATGGCGGTAGATCCTGCCTCTCCGGACTATATGAACTTTACCGGCAAGTTTGATGCGCAGCCATTGGTAGATGGCGCTTTCCTCGCGCATGGATTACTACGCGCCCCCAAACACGTTTGGGGCAGGCTGTCTGCTAAAACACAACAACAGGTTATAGATGGCCTGATCAGCTTACGCAGCATTAAAGCATTTACCAATAACTGGGTGTTGTTCTCCGCTATCATTGAAGCCATGCTGCTGAAATTCGGCGCCGACTGGGACCGCAAACCAATAGACCTGGCTGTACAAAAAATGATGGAGTGGTACAAGGGCGATAGTATGTATGGTGATGGCGCACATTTTCATTACGACTATTACAACTCCTTTGTAATTCATCCCATGCTGGTAGATGTACTAAAGGTGATGGCTGAAAAAGAAGAAAGCAGTAAAGCCAATTATGAACTGGCATTAAAGCGGATGCAACGCTATGCTGCTATTCTTGAAAAACAGGTATCTCCTGAAGGGACTTTCCCGGTAGTGGGTCGATCGATGCCCTACCGCAACGCGGCTTTCCAGGCATTGGCGCAAATTGCATTAGAAGAGAAATTACCCGAAGATATATCCCCTGCACAGGTAAGATGTGCACTAACGGCAGTGAATAAACGAATATTTGAAACGCCTGGTACCTTTGATAAAAAAGGCTGGCTGCAAATTGGTTTCTGCGGGCATCAGCCGGAAATTGCAGATGTTTATACCTCTACCGGTAGCCTGTACTTATGTAGCACCGGCTTCCTGGCATTGGGGTTGCCTGCTTCAAACCCTTTCTGGTCGGCGCCTGCGCAACCCTGGACATCAAAGAAAGCATATGCGGGGGCTCCTGTAAAAAAGGATCATGCTATTGATTATTAATGACATTTCTTCTTAAGTAAAAACAGCGGCAGGGAATATTTTTCTGCCGCTGTTTTTATTTAAGAAGAAATTATAAGTCAGGAAGAGGTGGAAACAATGGAACCGGTTTCTTTCCATCAGGAGTTAACCATTTCTCATATACCAGCCGTACCGGTTCATAATCTTTCGACACCAGGAACTGTTGCATACGATGGTTGTTGGCCAGTGTATATCTTACTATTCTACGGATACCCATCTCTACGTATATCCGTTCCAGTTCCTCATTCATCATCCTGTAAATACCCTGCCGGCGGAATTCATTGGCCACATAGCCATCAGATACATACAGGGTGTTACCGGTGTAATCTTCAATCCGGCTTTCATCCGGTTCTTCCAGGTAGGCAAAGATGAAGCCTGCCGGCTGCGCATCAACATATGCCAGCAGGCAGGTACCATCGCAGGTTTCCTGCATTTCCATTACATGCTGCATGTAGTTTGAAGCAATGCTTTCCCAGGCGGCTGTTTTCAGAAAGAATGTTTTTTCCGAGAGATGCAGCTGCTCCATCATGCTGCTGATAAGATCATAGTGATCTCTTATCTGTATGGACCGGATGGTGATCATTTTCGTATATACGGTAGCGTTATTCGGGTTTAACCGGGCTGCCTGTCCAGCTGGTACCCGGTTGTAATTTTTCTCCTTTCATTAACAACGAGAGGGGTGCAATGTTTACATCATCGCCTATCTCACTGTCGTACAGGATGATAGATCTTGCGCCAATGCTGCTTCTGCGGCCTATTTTAATGGGTCCTATCTTCATTACCCGGTCTTCAAACAGGTGTGTCTGCGGACCACTGTCTTCATTCAATACGCTGTCAGTGCCTATTTCCACCATATCAAATTCTGTGATATCTGCGGTATTCAGCAATACGCGGCGGCCTGTTTTTACACCCAGCAGCCGGAGTATTACCGGCAGCCAGGGCGTTCCTTTCAGGTATTCCAGCAGGAACGGAATAGAGAGGGCTTCGTAAGTAGAAGTAATCGCTTCGCTGCGCCATACATTGGAAGTCCACATAGGACTTTGCAAAGCCTTGTATTTGCCGACAAGAATCCATTTGAGCAATACCGTGAAAAGGAATGCGGGCAGCCCCAGGAAAAAGAGATAATAGAAGGGGAACTGCAGCAGGATCATCCACCAGGCTTCATCTGTTACGAGGTCGTGGGCATAGGCGATGAACAGGATACTGCAGCAGATCACCACTGTTTCGGGGATCAGGATACGTATAAACTCCACCGTAGCCCTGGCCAGTTTGCGTTGTGGTGATGGGTGAGTGGTGAGTTCCGGCGGAAAGAAATGACTTTCCTGGCGGCGTGGCAGCGCAATGGCCGGCGATCCAAACCAGTCGCGCGCAGTACTTGCTGCCAGCTGTTCTTTGGATGGCGGCGTGGATAGCACGCCTATCAGCATATTCTCCGGTAATTCATATCCCTGCGGTATCAGGGCGCTGTTGCCTACAAAGCTGGTGTTATGGATAATTGTTTTTTCCAGTATCAGTTGTTGCCCGCGTACATCGGATTCGCCGAGAGTTACCGCATCCGCAATAAAGGCGCCGTCGCCGATTTCCAGCAAAGGATGGGTAACGCTGCTGGCGGTAGATACTTCTGTATTGCGGCCTATCTTAGCACCCAGTGCACGGAATAATGAAGAAATATATACCGTGGCAAAAATAGGATGGATCACAATCAGGGATAACGACATCAGCTGATCGGCAAACCATTTACGGGCATAAAACGCACTGTAAATAGGGTAGGTACCCGGCTTAATGCCCCATTGCAGTAAACGGGTGAGCAATACTGTCTGCCCGGTAAATAAAATAATATAACTCAATGCCAGTGCCGGTGTGATCACCATGTAATTGAAGTTATAGTCCGGCGCTGCATTATCCATCTGGTTGAGGGTAATGATCGTAGGCAATAACGGCAATAACACCGTGAATGGAAATACCAGCAGGAACAGGGAAAAGATAGCGCTGTATTTTCTGCGGGTTGCTTTTGATACGGGCAATGGTTGCGGCAGATCGCTGATATTTTTAGTTACTTTTAACACTGCCGGACTACCCTGCCATACTTCGCCTGATTTCACGGTACTGTTGGCGGGTAAAAAGCTGAGGTCCTGTAACTCGCTCCAGGCTTCCATTACCGTATCACCGCCAATAACTGCACTGCTGCCTATGTACGCATGATCACCAAGATGTACGGTGCGGAGTTTCAGCAGGCCATCTTCCACGAAAGCATTATTAATCACTGCCTGTGAACTGATACTTACATCACTGCCAATCGTAACAAGATCTTCCGCGCCAATAGTCACCGCGCCGAGTTGCGCATCCGGCGCTATTTTCACACCCAGCATCCGGAGATAAGCGGGGTATAGCGGTGTACCATTAAGGAACTGTGAAGGCATGAGACGCTGGATTGTTTTTACCAGCCACCAACGGAAATAATAGGTACCCCATAAAGGATAATCTCCTGCTTTCATTTTTCCGATGACCAGCCATTTTGTACTGATAATAAGAATAGAAAAGAGAGGAGGCAGCAGGCAAAACATGATGAGCGCGGTAACGATAGCATATCCCAGGTGGCTGGTATCCTGTTCTACATAATAATATCCGAGGTAGGGAAGAAATATCTGCATGGCAAATAATCCGAAGATCACCAGTACAGCAATGGTTTGCGCTATCCAGCAACTTAGGTGACGCCACCACGGCACTTTATTAAAAACACGATGCGGCTTTGGGGCCGACTGTGGTTGTGCGGCCCATACATTTACCAGTTCCTGCAGGGGGCGATGTATATAAATATCTTTGAGAGATGCATTCGGCACATTGGCTTCCCGGCGCAGTCGTGATACAAAAGCAGCTGCCAGCAATGAATGTCCTCCGAGGTCTGTAAAAAAGTCCTGCTGAAGATCGATTGTCCTGTCGGGAAATACCTTTGCCAGGATAGCGCTGATCCTGTCGGCAACGGGTGCATCCGGATCGATGGCTTCATGGGTGGTTACCTGTGTAAAGGCAGCCGGAAGAGGCAGTGCCTTGCGGTTTATTTTACCGCTGGGCAGGCGGGGCATGTCTTCCAGCGCTACAATGGTGCCAGGCACCATGTAGGGCGGTAATGTTTTGGCGAGCGTTGCGCGGAGGGCGGATTCATCGAAAGGAGAATGATCTTCCTGTACAATATAACCCACCAGCTGGTCCTGGTCGTTGCTGTCTTTTTTTACAGCTACTGCCGCTGCGGCGATGCCGGCAATGGCATGGAGCTGGTTTTCAATTTCTCCCAGTTCGATCCTGTATCCGCGTAGTTTGATCTGATCATCGAGGCGGCCCTGGAAGTCGATACTGCCATCCGGTAAAATGATGGCGGCATCACCGGTGCGATACAGGCGGTTGCCGGGCAACTCCGTCATGGAAGATGGTTTATCCACAAATTTTTCCCGGGTCAGCTCGGGGCGATCAATGTATCCGGCGCCTACTCCGGGGCCTGAAATAACGAGTTCCCCGCGTTCGCCTACCGGCAGGATATCCAGTTTTTCATCTACCACGGCCATGTTGTAATTGGGCAGTGGCTGACCGATGGTGATATAATCTCCCGGCCTTAGTGCGGCGAAAGTAGCGCTGACCGTTGTTTCCGTAGGGCCGTAACTGTTATAGAAGTGACGGGGAGGCGCTGCCCACCTGGATAACACCTGTGGTGTACATGCTTCGCCACCGGCGTTGATGAGGCGCAGTGTGGGGATGTTATCATCCATAATGGCGAGCAGGCTGGGAACGGCGTGTAGTACGGTAATTTTCTCCCGGCGCAATACGTCGCCCAGTTCATCAATGGCCTTCGCGGTAGTAGCGTCGGCCACCCAGAGGGTAGCGCCGGCGAAGTAACTAAGCCAGGTTTCTTCACACCACATGTCAAAGGATACAGAGAAGCCCTGGTATACCTTATCGGTGGCGCGGATATTTAAAACGGTTTGTTCTGCCCTGATAAGGTGGCAGATCTGCCGGTGACTGATCGGAATGCCTTTGGGTTTGCCGGTACTGCCGGAAGTGTATAATACGTAGGCAAAGTTTTCGGGTTGTGGTCCGGCATGAAGGGTGAATACTTCGGTGCTGTCGGGTACCGGGGGTATGGATAATACCGGGGCTTCCAGCTGGAGAGGCACTTCGCTGAAGCAGGCGGCAGCCTTTACTTCTGTAAGTACGCCTTCCACTCTTTCCGCGGGCATTTCCCGGTCGAGCGGTACATAAGCTGCACCGGCCTTTATGATACCCAGTATTGCGGCATGCAGTTCCAGGCTGCGCGGCCACCAGATGCCTACTACACTGCCGGGGCCTATTCCTTTGGATTGCAGGAATGCGGCGATGGCATCGCTCCAGTGATCCAGCTGTTGATAAGTAAGCGTTTGTTGCTGGAATATCAGTGCAGTGTGATGGGCGTGTTCCTGCACTGTTTGTGAAAAGATATCTGCCAGCGTTTCATGGTGAAGCAGCTCTGGCTGTTGGGGCCCTTTAACTATACTGTAAACATTCATAAGTTCGCGTTCCCGTAGGTACTTTGGTGTTTGGTATAGCAAAGTTAGGGGTAAGAATCGGAGCGCCGCCTTATAATACGCTTAAAAATGGTCCGGCAAAATTTGCCTGTAACCGGATAAGGGCTTTTTTAGGTTTGATGCTTACCAATAACTGTATATGCTGGTAGTATAACATAGATAAGCAGCTATATGTTCGATCAGATTGTTTCACTGATTTTATCCAGTACCTTTTTCCAGTAGTCGTTCATTTTAAGTCTTTCTTCGCCATCTTTCAGCCATTCGTGATGAAAGGCAATGACGGTCTTTTCTTTGGCGGGAATCACTCTTATCTGCAGGGTAGAGGTATTTGTACCGGGGGCCTGCTGCCATTTCATGCGGATCACTTTACCGGTGGTGACGGAAGCTACGTGGATAGTGATACCGGACCGGGTGGTATAGGAGTCGCCTTTCTCAAAGGGGATGTTTGCATTATTATCCAGCCATAATCCCAGTATGGGTTGTGTAAACAGCTTTTCCCAGGCTTCCATGGGAGCGATCGCAAAAGTGCGTCGGATGCCGGTTTCCCAGCCCTGCGAGGTAGTCAGTCCGACAGGTTTCTTTCCGGAGGTCATCGTTTTTTATGGAAAGGTAAGAAAACGCGTAGATATTGGCATATGTAAAGGGTTGATACTAAATGTCGATATAATTTTTAGTGCGGTCTGCAAACAAACAGGAAATTTATATATGAAAATGCAAAATTATTTTTTATTTTTAAGGTAACCTATTAAGCACTACTGAGCATCTGCGGGAGGTGTGTTTATAGTAAGCAACCAAAATCTGAAAAACAGGAGTATCACAAACGATAAACTAACTTGATTAACATCTAAACCAGACGCTGATCTTTCGTGAGAGAACTAATGCTCATGCCCTGCAGGCATGTTGATGACGTTTATACAATGGTGATATTTTGACTTTTCTGACAAACTTTTTTCCTCGTCTAACCGGCAGGCACTATTTAGTGCTGGTCCTTTTTTTCATAAGCAAAAACGGGGCTGTCCTACACAAGCGGGCAGCCCTTTGTTTTTTGTCTTTGCAGAATATTGATAAGATTACGGGATGATTATATTTCCCCTCCGGCGGTATGCCCTTTCTTTGCGGCTTCCCAGCCGATGATGGCACTTTTACGTGTACTGCCCCAGTGGTATTGCCCGGTGTCGCCGGTAGCTTTAATTACGCGGTGACAAGGGATCAGGAATGCCACAGGATTCTGCGCTACGGCTGAACCCACTGCACGGGAGGCATTCGGGTTTTGAAGGGTGGTAGCCAGCTGGGAGTAGGTGGTTAAATTACCCATCGGAATTTTCAGGAGCGCTTCCCATACTTTCAGTTGAAAGTCCGTTCCCCGCAAATGCAGTTTTATTTCCGACAGCCGGCTCCAGTCCTGCGTAAATATATACAGGGTGTTTTGCTGGATGAGATCCACCATCTGGGTAAACTGCGCATGGGGAAACTGTGCAGTCAACTCCTGCAGGGCGAGTTGCTGATCGTCTGCAAAGGCCATGTGGCAAATACCTTTTGAAGTGGATGCCACTATGATATCACCAAACGGACTTTCAGCAAAACTGTAATTGATGCGTAGTGCCTTGCCGCCGTTTTTATATTCTCCCGGTGTCATACTTTCGATATTGATAAACAGGTCGTGCAGGCGCCCGGTACCTGAAAGGCCCGCTTCAAAGGCGGCATCGAATACGGTCACCTTTTCTTCTCTCAGCATCGTTTTGGCATAATCCAGCGTAAGGTATTGCAGGAACTTTTTAGGCGTTACCCCTGCCCACTCAGCAAATACACGTTGAAAATGAAATGGGCTCATATGTACTGCCGCAGCAATTTCCTGTAAGTCGGGCTGCGTTTTGAAATGCTCTTTAATATAGTCTATTGCCGTGGCAACGGTATTGTAATGATTCATGGCTTCAATGTTTTTAAACAAAGGTAGCCTCGTGAATATCGGTAAAAAACCCGGTTATTGCGGATTAAATCCCACCGCCTGATATCCTTTGTTTTAGTATGGGTTATAAAAACAGATATTAGAAGAATAAAAAAATTCCTGTGAGAATTAAATATATAAGCTGCTGATACCTATGTAATAGAGCAGTAGAAAATCGTTTTTGGAGAGATGAATATTAAGTAATATTTATCGCTGCGATGAAAAGTTAAATTTCTTTTTTATTTTTAAGCAACCAGTAATATTTACCGGTGAACCTTATTATGTGTATTTGTATTGTAGCTGCAACCAAAATTCTGAATCTAAACCTTTAATTATTATAACTAAAACCTTAAAACTCTGTGCTGTAAAGCCTTTTAGCTAATGTAATCACCTGGTCTTTTTAACGCATGCTAATCCGGTTTCATGAACCGGAACAGGATGTCTATTGCCAAAATCTCGATACCACCATTGTAATTTTTTATCAACAATTAAATCTAAACTGACATGAGGAAACTTCTACTCGTGCTGGCAGGTATGCTATTGATAGCCACCTCGCTGCTGGCACAGCATCCCCGCACTGTGAAAGGAAAGATAACAGACGATACCGGTAATGGATTACCTGGTGTATCTGTAAGCTTACCCGGAGGCAGAACAGGCACTGTTACCGATGCAATGGGCGAGTTCTCGCTTTCCGTACCTGAAAATGTTAAATCACTGAAAGTATCTTTTGTAGGATACGAAACAAAAACGCTGCCTATTACAGGCAATTCTACAGGCAATGTAATCCTGTTGCCCGATTCAAAATCTATTTCCGAAGTGGTGGTAGTGGGTTATGGTACGCAACGTAAAAAAGATGTAACCGGCAGCATCGCCTCTGTGAAAGGCGGCGCCATCGCGGAATTGCCGGTACAAAGCTTTGAGGCTGGTTTAGGTGGCCGCGCGGCAGGTGTGCAGATCACTGTTCCTAACGGAATCGTGAACAACCCGCCGGTATTCCGTATCCGTGGTTCCAATTCTATTTCCATGAGCGCCTATCCGTTGATCGTTATTGATGGCGTACCCGCTTTTTCAGGAGATGTAGGCGCAGGTATTTCCAACTCCCCGCTGAATCCATTATCAAGTATCAATCCTGCTGATATCGCTTCTATAGATATCGCCAAAGATGCTGCTGCTACTGCTATTTACGGTAGCCGTGCCGCCAATGGTGTAGTGTTTGTAACAACCAAAAAAGGCAAAGCCGGCCGGCCGAAAGTAGCCTACGATGGTTGGGTAGGTACTACCAGACCTACACGCCTGCCTACTGTATTGAATACAGAACAGTTTCTTGAAATGAAAAATGAAGCGTTGAAAAACGCCGGTAATACAGATCGCTATGTAGCTAACCTCGATGCCAATGGTAAAGTAATTGATACCAAATGGATGGATGTGGTGTACCGCGACAAAACAATATCGCATAATCATAACGTAAATGTTTCCGGTGGTTCCGAAAGTACCAGCTATTACTTTTCTGCAGGGTATACCAAACAACAGGGTATTCTGAAAAAAAATGACTTCGCACGCAAGAGCCTTCTGTTCAGTATTGATCAGCAACTGGGAAAAGCCTTTTCCATCGGTGCGCGGATGTCTTACTCCAATGAGCAAAGCCTGATCTCCGGATCTTCCGGCTCACTGGAAGGCGAAGCCTTTAACTCCGGCGGTCTTGCCCGTCTCGCTTTCCTTACTTCTCCGTTAGTATCTCCCTATAACAATGATGGAAGTTATAATATCAGTGGTTCCGGTATGAGTGGCGGAAAAAATACGCTGCCCATTGGCATCTACAACCCGCAGGTACTGCTGGATATGGATCATTCCAATACAGAAGCCAGTCACATTCAGGGCAACGTTTACCTGCAGTTGAAACCTGCTGAGTGGATCACCTTAAAAACCCAGTATGGTGCGGATTACATCCTGATGAACAACGATATTTATCTCAATTACCTGTCGGGCGACGGAGTATCTTCTACCGGTGATGTTACCAGTATTTATACACAAAACAAACGTTGGGTATGGACCAATACCGTACAACTGGACCGTTCTTTCGGTAAGCACAACCTGAGCCTGCTGGCGGGTTTTGAACAACAGCGTGATGCACGCGAGCGTTATGGTTTGCGTCGCCAGAAACAGATGGATAACTATTTCAATAATAGTGAAGGAGGCTGGCTCACGGATTTGTCGCGTTATTTGCTGCGCAAAGAAAACTACCTGTTGTCTGCCTTCTCCCGTTTAAATTATAATTATAACGAGAAATATTATTTAAGCGCCAACGTAAGACAGGACCAATATTCCGCTTTCGGTCCCAACTTTAAAAAAGGTACTTTCTATGGTTTTTCTGCGGGATGGGAAATTACGAAAGAAGCATTCTGGACAAACGCCGGTCTTAATAATGTATTCAGCAGTTTCAAGATCAGGGCCAGTCATGGTAAAGTGGGTAACTTCGCGGGCCTGGGCGATTATGACGCCTTATCATTGTATAAGCCTGCTCCTTACGGTGGTAGTTCTTCTATCTATTTCAACCAGGCGGGTAACCCCGATCTGAACTGGGAAACCAGTAAAAAAACAGACGTAGGATTTACCTACGGCATACTGAATAACCGGATCAGTGGTGAGTTTTCTTATTACTATAATGATATTAACGGCTTAATCCTGTTTGTACCGCAGATGCCATCTGCCGGTATTCCTATCACCAGCACCACGGCTACTATTGCTACCATCCCCACCAACGTGGGCAGCATGTATAACAAAGGAATAGAGTTCAGTGTAAACGCGGTAGCTATTGATAAGCGTGATTTCTCCTGGAACATCGGTTTCAACATTGCACATAACAAAAATGAAGTGACATCACTGGCCGGTGATATCACTGCGATCCCTTTTGTTACCAGCAGCCTGGAACAAACCAGTATCAACAAAGTAGGCTATCCTACCAGCATGTTGTACGTAGTACGCACCGATGGTGTGGACCCGGCAACAGGCAGAAGGATTTTTATCAATGCCAACGGCGACAAGGTTTATTTTAACAATGCAGATGCCGTTAAGTATAAATATGAAGATGGCAAAGCTGCTCCTACCGTGGGTGTGAAAGATGCGGTGGCGTATAGAAATACCAATCCGAAAGTACTCGGCGGACTGGAGAATACGTTCCGCTACAAAGCCTTTGAGCTGAATGTACTGCTTACCTATCAAACAGGATTTTACGTGTACTATGGCAGTAATGCAGGATTAAGAGATCAGCGTTACTGGAACAACAGTACAGATGTGTTAAACAGATGGCAGAATCCAGGCGATCAGACTGATATGCCGCGTGTAGTATACGGGGATAACATTTCCAATGGTTCTTCTTTTGCAATTGCCGCGAATGTTTTTAAAGGCGACTTTGTAAAATTAAGCACCGCCGCACTCACTTACCGTCTTCCTGATAATATCGCAAACGCCATCCGGCTGCAGGGCGCCAAAGTTTATGTAAGAGGACAAAACCTCGCGCTGATTACAAAGTATCCTGGTCCGGATCCGGAAGTTTCTTCCAATGGTAATAATGCTTCCGGTCAGGGTGTTGACCGTAATACGCTTGGTAATGGAAGAACACTGACAGTGGGTCTTAATGTTAACTTTTAAATTGAAAGAAGATGAAAAAGTATGCTTTAAATATATTGGCTGTTACTGTGATGGGTTTAGGTGCTTGTCAGAAAGGATTACTGGAGCCGGTTCCCTCTACGGATATTCCTGATTTCAAGGCTTTTGAAACCAAAGAGCGGATTGCCAGCCAGGCGAATGGCTTGTATTCTGTAATGAAGCATGGCAAGTTCCTCGGCGGAAAATATGCCATTGCCAATGAAGTAAGGGGCGAAGACTTTGTGAATGAAAAGGCTAATAACGTAACATTGAATGCCAGCTGGAGAATGGTGCCTACGGGTGAAGCGCAGGAAGTGAAGGAGATCTGGTCGCAGGGTTACATCACCATTAACAACGTGAATGTTTTTCTTACGGGCATGAATGCTGTTGGCAACCAGGTGGTGGGTGACTCCATTGCGAAGCTGTATGCCGGCGAAGCGAAATTTGTACGGGGCGTGAGCTACTTTTCATTACTGCAGTTATATGCGCGTCCGCATTGGGATGGCGCCGGCAGCAAGCCCGGTTTAATTATTCACACCGAAGGACATGCTAAAATTGGTAGTTATGCCCGTGCGCGTAGTACGGTGAATGAAACATATGCGCAGATTATCCGCGACCTGGATTCTGCTGAAACGTTGTTAACAAAACCGGCTGCAGGCGCCCTGACGTCTATTACGCGCGCCAACGCCTATAGCGCTATTGCTTACAAAACCCGTGTGTACCTGTATATGGAGCAATATGATAAAGTAATAGCAGAAGCGGCAAAACTGGTGTCTGCCAGCGCGCCGTTTGTATCACCTGCCGGGCATGCATTGGAAGCGGATGTACAAAAGGTATTTGCGCCGCCGTATTCTACAAAGGAATCTATATTCTCCCTGCCATTTACCGGTTCTACAGACGATTTTCCGGGCACGCAAACACAGCTTGGATATTATTTTACGCCTGCTGCAAAGCCATTTACCGGTAATGGTGAGTACTCCATGCATCCTAATGGCGTGATCGCCGATTCTTCCTGGAAGTCTGACACTGATACACGCAGGAAATTTATTGTACAATCTCTCGGGAAAAAATACTGGACCAAATTCCCTACTCCAAGTCCGTTCACCGATTATATTCCTGTGATCAGGTATGCAGAAGTATTACTGAACCTGGCGGAAGCGCGGGCGCGGCAAACCAATTCAGTAGATCCGACTGCGGTAGCGTTGTTGTCTGCGGTAAGACACCGTTCCGATGCTACCATCACTTATACCGTAGCTGATTTTGCCAATGTAACAGCCTTGCTGGCGGCTATTGCCCAGGAGAAACATATTGAATTGCTGGGAGAAGGTTTCAGAAGTATGGAGATTACCCGTCTTGGTATTCCGTTCCCTGCCAAAAGCAGTACGGTGCCTGTTATTGCGCCAACGGTTCCTCAGTATATCTGGCCGATTTCTTCTGATGAACTGATCTATAATAAGCTTTGTGTTGACAATAACTAAGTCCTCATAACTAGAAAAAAGCCCCCGCATCCGTCTGGATGCGGGGTTCTTTTTGGGCTGATCGTTGGGTTGAAAGAAAGAAAAAGCGGATGTATACACCTACAACCTATTATTCTTTTTTGTAGATTCCTTCCCTGAAGGAAGCATTTACAGACTTATTTAAACCCAAGATCAATGAAAATCAGGAAAAGCTTTGTAGTGGTGGCGGCATTTATGGCTGTCGGTACCCTATGTTCACTCGCATTGCCACAGGAGCCGGAGAAGGCTACCAATCTGAAAGTATTGCCAAAAGATATCAGTCATGATGACCTGATCAAGGTAATGCGCGGTTTTAATGCTGCGTTGGGCGTAAAATGCAATTTCTGTCATGAGCCGCGGAAAGATGATGCAAAGAAACTGGACTTCGCCAGCGACGCTAATCCGCATAAAGGCACTGCCAGGGATATGATGAAGATGACCAAACGCATCAATAAGAAATTCTTTAAAGGCAGTGAAGTAATGGCGGTTTCCTGTTATACCTGTCATCATGGGGATGAAGAGCCAAAAACCAAACCTGATGCTGCACCGGAAGCGGCAAAGTAAGTTTTTAGAAGCCGCTGTGAAAGCGGCTTCTTTTATTTTGGGCCTGATAACGGCAATTTTAGACGTTTTCAACACGTAAAACACCCCTTTCATATGGCTTTTTTTTAATTTATCAGCATCTTGACCAGAAAAACAGTATCTTTGCTTCCGTCTGTTGAGTTAAAAGCATAAAGCACAGAAATATCTATTCTCTCCAGTCCGGAAATCTTTTCTTTACTGCTCTCCTCAATTGTGATAACGCTAAAGATGAAGAAGCGTTATTTTATATTTATTACATCAGATATATCAACATGTTATTTGAGCAATTAGGGCTTATTGAGCCCATTTTAAAAGCAGTTAAAACCGAAGGTTACACTACACCTACTCCTATACAATTACAATCTATTCCTATTGTATTGGAAGGTAAAGACCTCCTCGGCTGCGCGCAAACAGGCACCGGTAAGACGGCTGCGTTTGCTATCCCCATCTTACAGTTATTACATAACAGTACGCCGGAAAAACAAGGCTTTAAACATATCCGCACACTGATCCTCACGCCCACCAGGGAACTGGCGGTGCAGATCGATGAAAGTTTTGCCGCCTATGGCAAACACACCGGTCTGAAACACGATGTGATCTTTGGTGGTGTTCCGCAACACAGGCAAACTATTGCCCTGCGCAACGGAACAGATATATTGATTGCCACACCGGGTCGTTTACTCGACCTGATGAATCAGGGTTACATTTACCTGAACCACCTCGAAATATTTGTGCTGGATGAAGCCGACCGCATGCTGGACATGGGCTTTATCAACGATATCAAAAAGGTGATCAGGGAACTGCCACAGCAACGCCAAACGCTTTTCTTTTCGGCTACCATGCCGCCAAGCATCGCGCAACTGGCTAACTCTTTACTTTACAAACCGGAAAAGGTTACCATTACACCGGTATCTTCCACCGCGGAAAGGATTGAACAATCCGTTTACTTTGTAAAGAAGAAAGATAAACAGTCACTGCTGGAAACTATCCTGAAAGACCATCGTATTGAACGTACCATCGTGTTTACCCAAACCAAGCATGGTGCCGACAGGATCGCAAAGAACCTGAAGAAACGTAATATCGATGCCGATGCCCTGCATGGGGATAAGTCACAGGCTTCCCGTCAGAATACCCTGAACAACTTTAAAAATGGCCGCCTGCGTGTGCTGGTTGCTACAGACATTGCTGCAAGAGGTATCGATGTGGATTCACTGGAACACGTCATCAACTACGATCTGCCAAATGTTTCTGAAACATACGTACATCGTATAGGCAGAACCGGTAGAGCAGGTGCTGCAGGTTATGCCCTCTCTTTCTGTGATACAGAAGAAAGACCATTCCTCCACAGCATCAATAAACTGATCCGTCAAACCATTCCTTCCGTGTCTCATCCGTTTGAAGAAGCGGCACTGATGGAAGCCAACAGCGCCAACCCGGATATGCCGAAGGCACTTCCAAGAAGACCCAAACCACACAACAGGAGAGGGAAACTGGATAAACGCGACAGAACTTTTTAGTGTTAGAAATTAGTCATAGTGATTGGGATGTTGTACTGCAACATCCCTTTTTATTTTACAGACACCGGTAGCTTCCCGCCCTTTACCGCTTTCAGGAAGTCCGCGTAGTCTTTCTCTGTCTGATCTGCATAGGCTACTGCAAACTTACCGATGGCTTCATCCATCACCTCCGATTTACCCAGGTAGTTGCTGATCACGGCGCCCTGCCCGGTTTTGGCATGCGCCCTTGCCAGTACTTTTCCACACAAACCTGCATAAGCCGCCAGTATCTCCTTATCAAAATGTTCTACATCCGGCGCAATCTTCCGGTCTCTCAGCTGCCGCAGGTAATAATGCCTGTTTTCCCCGTCGGTGCTCCAGCCGAGGAAAATATCGCTGGCAGCCTGCACCAGCCGCTGCCCCTGTACAATCCTTTCGCCGTTATGCGGGTATTTGCTTTTACTGGTATAGGCTTCCAGCACACTGGCTCTGGCTTCTTTTACCTGCAGAAAAAGAGGATCGTCTTTTGCATTCATGAGCAACGCTACGAGACAACGGGTGCCCACACTGCCTACGCCCACTACTTTCAGGGCAATATCTACGATGTTGTATTGACTGAAAAGATATCGCCGGTCATCCTGCAAAGTACTCTTGTAATGGTCCAGGAACGACTGTACCTTTTTTTTCTGCTGCACTAGGTCGATCGGGTGATAGATCAGCGGGTGCTGATCCGCAATTTCAAAACTTCCCAGCATGCTCTGGGTGATTTGATAAAACACTTTGGTATGTGAACTTTTTTCCGCTCTGTCCATTGCTTCTTTCAGCAGGGTTTTTACTTTTTCGCTACGGGTGCGGTTTAGCAGGTCATGCATTTCAAACTTCATATACCAGAGATCCAGTGCATTCATCCGGGCGTATTCCGCCATACCGGTACGATAAGCCATCGCCATATCAACGGCCATCTGCTGCGCATCTGTCTCCCGCATATTGTTATGCCGTGCTGCCAGTACAAAGCTGGTGGCCAGCCGTTTTACATCCCACTCCCACGGTGCGGGCAGTGTTTCATCAAAATCGTTGGCATCGAAGATCAGGTTACGTTCCGGTGTGGCAAACCCGCCAAAGTTCATCAGGTGGCAGTCGCCCATTGCCTGTACCTGCAAGCGGGTATGCGGTAATGAGGAGAGATCCCGTGCCATAATATCGCCAGTGCCCCTGTAAAAAGCGAAGGGCGATGTACTCATCCTGCTCATCCGGATGGGGATCAGGTCTTTTACCCGGTCGTAGTTGGAAGCTTTAATGGCTTCCAGGATAGTGGGACGTTGGGCGGGCAGCCGGAAGATGCCCTGCGAAGTGCGGGGCACCGTATCCCTGATTTTTTTGCCGGGATTGTCTGTAGAAGTAGTCATAATCAAAGCACTTACTATCAAAACACAGGAAAGGCATTGGTTGTTGCAATTAACCGCCGGCCGGACATTGAAGGGGCTACCGGTAACGGATAAACGGTATTTAACCCGGCGCCGGGGCCGGAGACAATCCGCTTTCGGGTAGCTGCCCGTGAAGCTATTATTGATATTGCGTGCAGTCGTATCAGAACATTATCTATCTTTACAATACCTAAAGAAAAACTTTAACCTGGTTTTATCCGTAAATACCAGGAATTAGCTCATTTTAACCGAACCCTTAACCAATCCTGATGGATCAGCAGCACTATATGGAGCAGCAACTGCGCAATATGGGACTCAGCGAAGAAGAAATTGCCTTGTATAAGCAGCAGTTACAGCCCCCTGCCACTTCGGCAAACGATTGGCCAGCCCTGTTTAAGGATGTGAAACAGTTTAACCACTTATTTTCAGGAGATGATGCGGATGTAACGGACGGGGATGAACATCCGCCGGCCTTATCTCTGAATCCGAACAGCCGGCTGGATATCCGGCAGCAATGGGCAGTAGCCTGCGGGGCTGATATTGCTTTTGTAAACCGCCTGTACCTGAATGATCTCACTACCGGTGCAGATGGGCTGACATGCCGCGAACAGCTGTCGGAATGGTGGGATATCAACAATACCGCAGCGTTGCGGGAAACGCTGGCCTGGCTGCAGGAGAGCGGTCACCGGATAGAATATGATATTATCTGGCAAGCGATCAATGCTGTTTCTATGAAAGAAAGCAAAGCCTTTCTGAAGGAACATATCGCCACCAATGAGCTGGAAGAGGCGGTAGTGATGGAACGCTTACGCAATACCCGCGAAGCCCTGGAGCTGTTCAGGCAACGGGAACTCATAAACGAAAACCTGCAACCGGATATGCTGATCTGGGACTTTGGCCGTATTATTAACCTGAGCCGCTCTGGCTATGATGCCGGTTATATCAGTTATGACGAGGCGCAGGAATACATCCAGGCCTGTGTTCCGCTGATTAAAAGAACTTACACTTCCTGGAAACATCTTTCCGTTTCCTACCAGTTTGCCCGTTGTGTGTGGAACGGGGTAGAAATGGGTAGTTTCGAAATCCTGCGCAATAATATGGAACACCTGCTGGCCGCGCCGGAAAGCCCGTGGGTACGGTTACCTTTTAACAGCCGCTTGTTTTAGTGTTGCATGATCCTGTTCTGCTCACTGTCTTTCAGGTGTACCAGGATATGCTTTGGCAGCAGTGGGCTGTCGAAAGCCAGGTCTATGGATGTTTTGTCGAAGTCCTTTACTTTTGCCACCCGGTGAAATATTTCATACAGCGCGATGGGTTCTTCATTAAAGCTCACACAGGTGCTTACAAAGTTTAACTCATTGATGGCATACCCGGATCTCTTTATATTATCTTCCATATCTTTCAGCCGGCCTATGAAATGACGTTGACGGATAAACGTAGTACTGTTCATGATGATAAAAATGTAATTGGCATAAGAGGTTATCTTACCATAATACATATGGTTATCCCTTCCCGTGCGCTCCACAAGGTATTCATCGCCCGACTTATATATCTCCAGGGAAGATCTCCAGATACGTTCAGCCGCTTTCTTACCCGACTTAAACGGAAGGTTACGGTTATAGCAATACCAGTATCCCACCAGGTGATCCAGTAATTTATGATTGACTGCCGACAGGGGAATACCGATTTTAAGTTCATGAAAGGGATATACCTCTGACGAGTTATTGATGAAATCAATGTAACTGCTGAAGCCAAGTGCCACTGCTATTACATTCAGTTTGGAGAAATTCGGGCTGCTCAATGCTGCAATGGCAGTATTGTTTTTAGCGGCTTTCAGTTTCCGGATCACGAGGTGTTCATAGAAATAATTGTCGCCGAACAGGGAAGGAGGTGCGGCTAATTTCCTGAAGCGCTGCTGTTTGCCGATGATCGTGTTGAACTCATCTACAACATGGCTCCATTCTGTTTTTGAAACATCTTCCCAGCTTACCTTTTTCAGGTATTGATAAGCAATGTAATTCATCAGCCGTTCCAGGTTAAGCAATTCTTCCTTACTCATAATAATACGATTATAATACGGAAATAAGTCTGTCTAAGATACGCACAAGACTTTAGTATTCTGAAATAATTTCATCTTGGTAATAACAAATAAAAAATGAAATTATGATGATGAAAAACAACCAATTCGTAGCCTTATCACCGGGTACATTGCTATGGGAGCAGATCAGCAACTTCCGTTTGGATGAGCCGGATGTAAAGTTCCCGTTTTCGAAGAAGCTGGCCCGGGAACAGCGCTGGAGTGAAGATTTTACGCGGAAAGCCATACAGGAGTATAAGCGCTTTATTTATCTCTGCTGTATTTCTCCAACGGGCGCTTCCCCTTCTGAAATTGTAGATAAGGTCTGGCACCAGCATTTACTTTACACCCAGAATTACTGGGAAGTATTTTGTGAGAAAACGCTGGGTAAAAAGATCCACCATTATCCTTCCGGCGGTGGACGGGCAGAACAACAAAAGCACGCGGCCTGGCAGGAGGACACGCTGCAGTTATACCGGCGATGTTTTGGAGAAGATCCGCCTGAAGCTATCTGGTTAAATAAATCCCCCTCCCTTTCCTTGTCCCTGATAAAGCGCTTTACCTTGTTTCCCCGGCGCTGGCTAACACCCCTTCTCTTCTTATCCTTCTTCTTCTTTGCAGGTTGTACGGCCGACAGTGCGCCTTTCTTTGGATATACAATGGTGCTGTTGTTTCTGGGACTTCTTATTGCAAAAAGCAATAAGAAAAAGACGAAAGCTGACAGCGAGGATGATTCCGGCGGAAGTAATTGCAGTAGCGGCAGCAGCTGCGGAAGTAGCTGTGGCAGCAGTTGTGGAGGTGGGTGCGGCGGGTGCGGGTCCTGATCTTTAAAAAATGATACGATGAAAAAAGAAATAACTCCACGACCCCTTTTTCTTTCTCTCCTTGCCATCGGCGCGTTCTTTTTGCCCTTCCTCTATGTTCACTGTGTTTCATCACAGTGGAACCCCTTTGTCATCAATGGGAAGAAATTCCTGGTGTTCTATGGCGGGTGTATTATCATTGGTTACCTCGCTGTATTATTCCGGCAATATGCCGGTTTTTTCCCTTTTATGAGAGGATTGGTGATAGTGCTACTAGGCGCCGGCGTAGCCCGGATGTGCCAGGGACTTTATCACGGGAAGCCGGTAGGCTACCTGCTTCTGTTATTGATGAGTTTGTTGGTATTGTGGCAGTGGGTGCAGTATTTATATAATAAAAAGAGATAGACGGTTGTCTATCTCCTTTAGAGCTGTAAGGGGGAAATTCATAGTGTTTCCATAGAATAGAATAGTATTAGCAGGTAGATGTTCATACCCTCAGCTATAATCTTTTTTTGGAGTTCACGCAGGACAAAATTCGCTAGGTTTTCTGACCAGATTGGTGTAATATTATTAATAAGTTAAATGTCAATCTTTTAAGTGACAATGGTAACAACAATGGATGAAAGTATCTTTTGTGCAGGTTAATGCACGCTTCATCCTTGTTTTTGTAGAATTTGTAACGGCAAAGAGCTTAAGCCAGCGAACATATTCAGGCTTGCATCTCAAAAGTCAGCATTAAATAGCAAGCGATTAAACTTATTAGATGAATTGACTCATAAACGCGATGAAAATGCGGTTGTATCCAACATTGTGTACTTTGGGTGCTGGCAGAAGACATTCATAATGTGTAAGTTATAGACTGAAAAGGGTATTTGTATAATATTAAAAATTTATATGATAAAAGAAAATTCAGATTGGTAAAGTATTTTTATCTTACTTGCTTCCTGCTTAGTGTAAATTTTTTATATTCAGGGATACGATGCTAGCTTTTTTCAGAAGAAAAACCAATGGAGAGCCGCCTGATATCAGCCGGAAACTCATGGAATGGTTTTCATTTTTTTTATCTGATAAGTATTATGGAACGAGAGTCAGGATATGGGCGCATGTGCTCATGTGGGGATGCATGGCAATGTTCTATGCTTTATTATTGAGTGGTACTTTTACTGTTTCCGCCAGCGCCAGTCTTGTATTTGTTATCCGGAATGTGCTGGGCGCCATGTTCTTTTTTTATTTCGTTTTTTATTTTACAATACCGAAGGTTTTACTGAAGGGATACTTTTTTCTTACGATTGTATGTTTAATAATACCTTTCCTGTTCTGGTCTGTTATTAATTACCTATGCTCGTTGTATGTACTTATATTTCTGGAGATTACGGATGTTCCGGTGAGGGAATTCCTGGAGCGGGTGGTTAACAGCGGATGGAGGGATACTTTTTCACCTAATCATTTGCTGAAGATTTTCTTTCCGGTGTTGATGACTGTAGCGCCGCCCATGTCATTGAAACTGATCCTGGACATTATCCGCGCTTCCACCCGTACATTGAGGCTGGAGCGGGATAACCTGAACCTGGAGGTTGATTTTCTCCGCTCCCAGCTGAACCCGCATTTCCTGTTTAATACACTGAATAATATCTATTCATTGTCTATCAGGAATGACGCGCTGGCATCGGACCTGATCATGCACCTGTCGGAAATGATGCGGTATACGCTCTATGACTCAAATACAGAAATGGTGCCGCTGGGTCTGGAAGCGGAGTTCCTGAAAAATTATGTAGAACTGGAAAGTGTGCGTTATGGAAAAAATGCCAGTATACATTTCGATTGCGATACAGAGAAGATGGAGGGCTACCAGATAGCGCCATTGCTGATGTTTCCTTTTGTAGAAAATGCTTTTAAATATTCACATAGTACTACAGCAGATAAATGCTGGATTCACGCATCAATGGATGTATCGGATAACCGGCTGAGATTTGAAATTTCGAATAGCAAAGGAGAGCTGCCGGAAGGCAAAAAGATATCCGGGGGGATCGGATTAAGCAACACCCGTAAAAGGCTTATTCTATTATATCCTGATCAACACATTTTATTTATTGAAAATAATCCCGAATATTACAAAGTTGTCTTGACACTAACGTTGAACTAGAAAAAATATGGATCAAGTAATTACCTGCCTTGTAGTGGACGATGAGCCGTTTGCGAGGGATCTGATGGAAAATTACATTGGAAGGGTGCCTTATCTGCAACCTGTAGCCTTTTGCGAAAATGCCTTTGATGCAATCAATGAATTGCAACGGCAGCCTGTGGACCTGCTGTTTTCCGATATCCAGATGCCCAATATTAATGGCATCGAAATGATCCGTTCTCTGAGCAATCCGCCTGTTGTTATTTTTACCACTGCCTCCAGGGACCATGCCATTGCTGGTTTTGAGCTGGATGCCGTGGATTACCTGGTGAAGCCTATATCGTTCGACAGATTCCTTAAAGCCGTAAACAAAGCGCGGGCACATATCAGTCAGCGCTGGCAGCCCGCAGCCGCAGAAACCGCCAGACCCAAAGTGCAGAATACCAATCACCTGTTTGTAAAAGATAATAACAAGCTGACAAAAATCCTCTTCGACGACATTTATTACGTGGAAGGGATGAAAGACTATATCAAGATTGCATGCAGGGAAAAAAATATCATTACCTATATGCGCATGAAAGCAATAGAAGATATTTTGCCGCCTGATCAGTTCATGCGTATCCATAAATCGTATATTGTAAGATTGCAGGCTATTAAATCTATCATGGGTAATACCGTGGAAGTCGTTAACGGCCAGTCTGTGATTATTTCCAAAGCCTCCCGGCAAGACCTCAAGCGACTGCTTGGCATTGCCAACTATAATGAGGAGGACGAAGAGTAATTACCGGGATCCATAACAAGGGCTGTTGGTCGAAGAAAAAAGCAATTATGTCTAATAAAATATGATATTTAAGATCATTGGGCGAGATTCGGTCGTTGATTTGTCTATCAGGTCACTTTAAATGCATATTTTATGTCGGAAACTAAATTGTCTGTGAATCGCCGCCCTATGTTAATTTTAGAAAAAGAAATTGTTTCAAAAGCTGATATAAGTACAATAGAAAACATAAGGGCATCCAGTTATGATGGAGCAGCAACAATACCTTCAAGTATTCCCACTACTCCTACTACTTTGACAGGTTTATTTCGCTAGGTCTTTAACAAATTTGATTATTATTCCTAATTGATTAACCCCTTTGGTAAGAAATGCAATACAGATGTGCCATAGTAGATGACGAGCCTCTGGCATTAGATATACTGGAAAGCTATATCCAAAGAACATCCTATCTGAAACTTGTAAAAAAAGCATCAGAGCTGGACACCGTGGAAAGCCTGATTGCTGAGAGAAAAGTGGACGTCGTTTTTTTGGATGTTAACCTAAGAGGCAATACAAGAGATATTATAGCGAAGTTTCTTAAAAAGGACTGCGTTTTTATTCTTGTTACTGCTTATTCCAGTCGCGAGGTCCAACATCTTTGCCAGGAAGAACGGCAGGGTTACCTGGGTAAACCTGCCAGTTATAAGAAATTTGTAGATGAAATGGAACGGGTTATTCCAGGTGTCAAAATAGCCGTCACCTGAGATCCTGAAAAAACATTTTTATCTTTATCAAGCATACAGAGCCGGAAGGCGTAGCTTTCCTACTAAAGTAAGTATGCCAGCTATCTATGTCCGTGCTGCGCACCTGCGATTTCTTTTTACTGAGAATGCCACTATTGTCATATGAGGAAGTGTTACAATTGCATTGTAACACCCGCAGTGATCAGCCTTCCTTTGTATCAGCCCTCCGGGAAATATATACCCATCCGTTATTACAGGAGGCCGTTTTCCTGGCCAGCCCCGCGCTTCATGCAGAAATGATGAAGTGGCTGCCATCCCCCGATACTTCCCTGAAACTGCCGTTGGCGCTTTACCGTTACCTCCTGAGAATGAGCACCCGCTGCACACCATACGGCTTATTTGCCGGTTGCAGTACCGGCTACATTCATACAGGCCCTACCCGGTTACCAGCCCCTGCCATACATCAGCACCAACCCGTAGCCCGGCTGGACATGGGGTACTTGTCTGAACTGATAAGCGAACTGGCACAATGGCCCGAAATAAGCAGGCAACTGCTTTATTTTCCCAATAGCAGTTTATATCATTCCGGTAACGCCTCCCGCTATTTTGAATACCAGCTGCGCGATAAAAAACGGCATTACTTCCTCAGCGCCTTCCCGCAGAATGAATATATGGAAGCCCTGCTCGCTGCTGCCGGTAAAGGCGCCAGCATCGCCCGGCTCACCGGCGTACTCACCAACCTGGACATACCGGCGGAGGAAGCCCGCACTTTTATTGAAACACTGATCCGGAGCCAGATCCTCGTAGTAGGATTATCTCCCGAAATTACCGGGAGTAATAACCTGGATGCCCTGATCCGTGAACTGCTGGCATTACATCCTGCGCCGGCCTGTGTTCCTGCTTTGCAACAGGTGCAGCAGCTTTTGGAGCACCCGGCTAAAGGAGTAAACCGCTACCAGGAAGTTAAGGATATCCTGGCATCGCATTTCCCGGCTATTAATGCCAAAGAGCCGGTACAGGTGGATCTTTTTTTTGAGTCTGGCCCCCGCCTGTCTGCATCCGTTGCCAATACCCTGTTACAGCGACTGGAACGCCTGCTGGTATTCAGCACTTCCGGCGATGGTGGGGACCTGCAGCGTTTTAAAGAACAGTTCCTTCAAAAATATGATCAGCGCGAAATACCACTGATGATGGCGCTGGACAGCGAATCGGGGATAGGCTACGGCGTGGTATCCGGTGAAGATGCAAGCTATACGCCGCTGATAGATGACCTCGTGATGCCGGCCGGCAAAAAGAACGGTACCATTCACTGGAACGCCCAAACGAAGTTTGTACTGAAGCACTTGCTCGCTTCAAAAGCAGCAGGCACAACTGTCATTTCCCTGGCAGATGCCGACCTGGATGAGCTGGCCACCGGCATGGATAATCCTGAAATGCCTCCGGCGCTTTGTCTCATGGGCTCGCTGATGGCCACTTCAACCGCTGCAATGGATAATGGCGACTTTAAGTTTTTGCTGAAAACATGCCACGGCCCCAATGCCCTCGCCCTGCTGGGCCGCTTTGCCGCCGGGAACAGGGAACTGGAAAACCTCTTACGCGATTTTACAAAGCAGGAACAGTTACTGGAGAAAGATAAAATACTGGCAGAAATTATTCATTTGCCGGAAGGCCGCACTGGGAATGTATTACTACGGCCATCCCTATACGATTATGAAATACCGTTCCTGGGAAAAAGCAGCCTGCCGGAAGCATTCCAGTTACCGGTGAGCGACCTGCTGGTGAGTGTGCGTAACAACAGGGTAGTGTTGCGTTCGCAACGATGGGGAAAAGAAGTACTGCCCCGGCTGACCAGCGCCCATAACTTCAGCCGTGGCTTATCGACCTATAAATTCCTGTGCGACCTGCAACAGCAGCACGCACTGTCTGTAGAATGGAACTGGGGGATTTTACAGGAAGAACCGTTTCTGCCCAGGGTAGTATACCACGAGGTGATCCTGGCACGGGCCCGGTGGTACCTGACCAGCGCGGTTTTTGCCTCACTCATGGAAACCCATTCTGCGGATGAGGCATTGCTGCTGTTAAAAGAGCAACGTCAGCTGCCGGGGCATGTGGTGTTATCGGAAGGGGATAACGACCTGTTAATAGATTTCTCCAGTGCCTTTGGCCGTATGCTGTTGATGGATAAACTGAAGAAAGGAAATGTAGTATTACAGGAGTGTTTGTTTAATGAAACCACCCGCTTATCGGCAAACGAACAGGGCGCTTTCTGCAATGAAATTATTATACCACTGCGTAATACAGCATGGCAGCCATCCCCTGCATTGCCTGCTACGCAGGTGCCGGCCGGTTTGCAACGCAGCTTTGCCCCCGGCAGCGAATGGATGTATATAAAAATATACTGTGGTCCCAAATGGATGGATAAGCTGTTGCTGAAGGTATTGCTGCCCCTCACCGTGAGATTGCAGTCGTCGCAGGTAACAGACCGCTGGTTCTTCACCCGGTACCAGGATCCGGATCATCATATCCGCATCCGCTTTCACCTGCCTCAATACCGGGAGCACAGCGCCGCCGTAATACAGGAGATAGATGCATTGCTGCTTCCTTATCTTAACAGTGATATTGTACAGAAGATACAGCTGGATACTTATGTGCGGGAGCTGGAGCGGTACGGGCCGGCGCTGATGGAACAAAGCGAGGCTTTCTTTTTTCACGACAGTGAAGCAGTGTTGAGGCTGTTACTTACCATAAGCGGCGCAGAAAACGAGGAACGCTGGCTGCTGGCGCTAAAAGGAGCAGATGAATTATTAAACGGTTTCGGCTATACGCCGCTGATGAAATTGAAATTGTTGCAGCAATTGCAACAACAGTACTTTGCGGAGCATCATGGAAATGCCTCCCTGCTGCGGCAATTGAATAATAAATACCGGGAGCACCACAGGCAGGTTACGGATGTACTGTCTGATAACGTGAACGATTATACGTTACCGGATGGCGCGCGCGAAATACTTGCAGCGCGGGCGGCTGCGTGGAAGGATATCATCCTGGAACTCCGGACCAAACAACCGGCAGCCGTAACAGAATTGCCACCGCATTACCTGCACATGTTCCTGAACCGGATGTTTACGGCCAACGCCCGTTTGCATGAGCTGGTGATTTATCATTACCTGGTGAAGTATTACACTTCCCTGGTAGCCCGGAGCTGATGCCATTCATCCATAAATTACCAATTCCATAAAAAGCCTTATTATTTTTACACGGTAAGTTTACATATCCCCTCATCAATCATTGTAAATAAAGAAAATATGAAAACAAGAGTAGTTCTCCTGGGATGTTTGTCCATGATGACGCTGTTATCTGTTCAATGCCTGGCCAATAACGGCGACAGCAGCGCTGTTCGGCGTACAGTGGCAGATCCCGGCAATGCAGGGTTGAAACTGCCCGCAGGATTCAAGGCGCAGGCAATAGCGGAAAACCTGGGCGCAGCCCGCCACATAGCGGTCACTCCGCTGGGGGATGTCTATGTAAAAATCCAGACTTCAAAACCGGGAAAAGCAATTGCGGTTATACATGGCAATGACGTAAAAACCTTTGGCACTTACCGCGGTACCGGCATGGTGATCAAAGGGAAATACCTGTATACTTCCTCTGATGAGGACGTATACCGTTATGCCCTGAACGACAAATTTGAAGTGATCAACCCCGAACAGCCGGAAAAAATTGTAACGGGATTGATTAACCGCCACCAGCACGAAGCCAAAGCCTTAACGCTGGACAACGACGGAAATATTTACGTGAACATCGGCGCCTACTCCAATTCCTGCCAGGTGCAGGACCGCGCAAAAGGTTCCAAAGGCATGGAAGGCTGTCCTATCCGCGATTCGGCGGCAGGCATCTGGCAATTCCGCGCAGATAAGCAGAACCAGACCTATGGCGATGGCAGCCGCTACGCTACCGGTCTGCGTAACGTGGTGGGGCTCGACTGGAATACAACAGATAACCAGTTATTTGTAATGCAACACGGAAGAGACGGACTGTTTGACATGTTCCCGGAATATTACAACCTGCAGCAGGGCAACGAATTACCCGCTGAGTGTATGTATGCTTTGAAGAAAGGAGATGATGCCGGCTGGCCCTATATTTATTACGACGGCCAACAGCAAAAGAAAATACTGTCGCCCGAATATGGTGGCGACGGAAAGAAAACCGGTGGTGAAAACGCCATTGATCCGGTAGTGGCATTTCCTGCGCACATGGCGCCAAACGGTTTGTTGTTCTATACCGGCAGCCAGTTTCCGGCGAAATATAAGAATGGCGCTTTTGTGGCTTTTCATGGTTCCTGGAACCGTCAGAAAGGACAGAAGGGTTATTTCGTAGCATTTGTACCGTTTAAAGATGGGAAACCATCCGGTAAATGGGAGGTTTTTGCAGATGATTTTGCCGGTGTACCGGACATCCAGTCGCCAGGCCAGGCAAAGCACCGCCCCTGCGGACTGGCACAGGGTCCCGATGGTTCCCTGTATGTAACAGATGATGTAAAAGGAACGGTTTATAAGATTACCTACAGTGGTAAATAATGATATTGTATGAAGAGGATCATTTTAACAGGTGTTGCATTCAGTGCAGTGCTTTCTTTTTTATCTGCGCAGACAAAAAAGCCCGGCGCCAATCCTGCGATAGCACGCGGCAAAAAGGTATATGAGCAATATTGTCTTACCTGCCACCAGGTAGATGGCAGTGGCGTACCACATTTAAATCCGCCGCTGATTAAAACTACTTTTGTGCTGGGTGATAAACCCACATTGGTACAGGTGATATTAAAGGGCATGCAGTCGTCTGTTCCGATAGATGACGAGTATTATTCCAATAATATGCCGCCGCATAATTTTCTGAAAGACCAGGAAATAGCGGATGTACTGACTTATGTGAGAAATAATTTCGGTAACAAGGCCAGTGCGGTTACTGCTGCGGAAGTAAAAGCCATCAGGGCAAAAAATTAATCCGTAACGGAAAATGAGAGGCCGGGTCAAACGCTGATCCGGCCTCTCTTCATTTTGGTACATGTTACCCGTTTGTCGTAATTTTAAAATATGAAGGTTCTCTGGAACTATTTGAAGCCGCACAAGTGGCTGGTCATTTTATCTTTATTACTGGCCGGCGTCAGCCAGGTGCTGGTGATGACAGACCCGTTGATTTTCGGTAAAATCATCGATGACTATGCCGGTAAGGTAAACAGTATGCCCGAAAAGCAACTGGTGAACGGGGTGTTGTTCTGGCTGGGCGTTGCAGTGGTAATTGCTTTGCTGGCACGGCTGGCAAAATCTTTCCAGGAATATTTTCTTCGCCTGGTAGTGCAGAAATTCGGGATGCAGGTATTCAACGATGGGCTCAAACAAACGCTCCGGCTGTCGTTTGAGGAATATGAAGAGCAGCGGAGCGGAGAAACACTTGCCGTACTGCAAAAGGTAAGAACAGATACAGAACGTTTTATTACGGCTTTTATCAACATCCTCTTTACTTCCCTGGTGGGTATGGGATTCCTGATCTGGTACGCCATTACCAAACACTGGGCGCTGATACCCGTATTTGTGGTAGGGATTATTTTCCTGGGTGGACTCACCGGTTTGCTCAGCAAGAAAATGAAAACCGTGCAGCGGGCCATTAACCGCGAAACATTGCAGCTCTCCGGCGCCATTACAGAATCATTGCGGAATATAGAACTGGTAAAAAGCCTGGGCTTAACCTTCCCGGAAATAAGGCGGCTGAAAACCTTTACCAAAGAGATCTTTGACCTGGAAATGGAAAAGACCAGGCAGGTAAGAACCTTATCTTTCTTACAGGGTACTACACTTAATATCTTAAAACAGAGCATCCTGTTTATCCTGCTGTGGCTGATCTTCCGGAATATACTCACCACCGGTGAGCTGATCACCATGCAGTTTATTACCACGGCTATTTTTGTGCCGTTGCAGGACCTGGGGAATATCATTATCCAGTACCGGGAAGCAGAAGCCTCGTTGCAATTGTTTCATAAACTCATGCAACGCCCGGTGGAAGAGCGTCCGGAAGAACCGGTGGAAATCGGTGACCTGCAGCAGATGCGTTTTGAGGATGTGGTGTTCAGGCATAAAACCGCTGCCACCAATGCCATCGACCACATTTCATTTGCCGTGGAAACCGGCGATACCATTGCGTTTGTGGGTCCATCCGGCTCCGGTAAATCTACCCTGGTGAAATTGCTGGTGGGACTGTATAAACCGGTAGAAGGAGAAATATATTTCAATGATGTGCCTTCCGGCGATATCCGGTATAATGCGCTGAGAAGACAGATTGGCTTTGTAACGCAGGACACACAGCTGTTTGCAGGCACTATCAAGGAAAACCTGTTGTTTGTGAAATCCGACGCCACCGATGAGGAAGTGATTGAAGCATTGGAGAAAGCTTCCTGTACCGCCCTGCTGGCACGTTCCGGCAAAGGCATTTATGCCCGGCTGGGTGAAGGCGGTGTAAAATTATCGGGCGGGGAAAAGCAACGCATCTCTATTGCCCGTGCATTGATCCGTCATCCCCGTTTGCTGATCTTTGATGAGGCTACTTCCGCACTGGATTCTATTACAGAAGAAGCCATTACCGATACCGTAAGAAGTATTTCCGCCCGCAGGGAACAGATCACCATACTCATTGCGCACCGGTTATCGACCATTATGCATGCCGACCGGATCATTGTGCTGGAAAAGGGAAAGATCGCGGAAACCGGCACGCATGAGGAGCTGGTGGAACATAAGGGATTGTACTATGCCATGTGGCGCCAGCAGATAGGAGAACGGAGAACAGCTGAATTATCTGTAGAAAAGAAGACGCCGGAAGAGGACGAAGACCCGGAATGGGACGCTTTATAATGCCGGCTTAAATTCCCCGAATTACAAGATTGTCTGTTAAATCCTATTTAAACTTATATTTTTGTGCTCCAAATTTGATCGTTCCGTGGGCAAAAAATACTATATAATCGACTTTGACAGCACTTTCACGCAGGTGGAAGCATTGGATGAACTGGCGCGCATATCCCTGCAGGACCATCCGGACAGGGAACAGATCTATAAAAAAATTGAAGATCTGACCAACCTCGCTATGGAAGGAAAGCTTTCTTTCAGGGAAAGTCTGGCTGCCAGGGTGCAGTTGCTGGAAGCCAATAAGCACCACCTGAAGCTGTTGGTGAAGCATCTGAAAAAGCTGGTGTCTACTTCTTTCTCCAGAAATAAAAACTTTTTTAAACATCATGCAGAAGATGTATTAATTGTTTCCGGTGGATTTAAAGAGTTTATCACACCGGTGGTGCTGCCGTTTCATATCAAAAAAGAAAATATTTATGCCAACACCTTTTTGTTTAACGACGAAGGGAAGATAGTAGGCTATGATGCGGCAAATCCTCTTTCCAATGAAGGCGGTAAAGTGAAATTGCTGCATGAACTGCAGCTTCAGGGCGAAATTCATGGTATTGGCGATGGCTATTCCGACTTTCAGCTGAAGGAGTCCGGGATGATCAAGAAGTTTTACGCCTTTACAGAAAATATCGAGCGTAAATCCGTTACAGAAAAAGCAGATCATATTACACCGAGCCTCGATGAGTTTCTGTATGTGAATAACCTGCCTTCCGCCATCTCCTATCCAAAGAACCGCATCCTTTGCCAGGTAGCGGGCGATGTACCGGAAGCAGCAGTAAAATACCTGAAGAAAGATGGCTTCACCATTAAGCACGCCGGAACAGACGATAAACAGTTATCGGCTGCCGGAATACTGTTGATGGGAGAAGGAGAAAAGATCAGCGCGGAACAACTGAAAAAGGCGACTAAACTGAAAGTGATCGGTTACCTGGGGAATAGTAAAAAACATATCCCGCCGGAACTTTGCACAGAAATGGGGATCGTGATTTTCGATAATATCCGCAAGCCGGAATCCGTGGCGAAAAGAATTGCTAAGTTTATCAACAATGGCGACTCCTTTAAAAGCAGCAACTTCCCCAACATCCAATTGCCGGAAGTAAATAATGCACACCGCTTTATCCACATTCACCGTAACGTTCCGGGCGTGATGGCAAAAGTAAACCAGGTGCTGGCGGATCATCGTATTAATATTGTTTCACAATTCCTGATGACGAACACCGCTATCGGTTATGTGATTACAGATACCAGCAGTGAATACGATAAAAAGATATTGAAAGAACTGAAGAAGATTAAAGATACTATCAGCTTCCGGGTGTTGTATTGAGGAAGTTGTGTTGTTATATAAAGAGGCTGTATCAAATTACTTTTGATACAGCCTCTTCTTATTTTAACCCTGTACTGTTTTCTCCGCCAATTTTCCACAGTTACCGTTATATTCCAGTGAAAGCTTCGTCAACTGTGCAGCCCATACAATAAACTTCGCCAGTATTTCTGCTGCTACTATGCCGGTTGCCAACGTAAAAGCTCTTGTAAGGATAGCAGTCAGGCCAAACCAACCCGCCGAGACTATAAGGAATTTTAAAATGGGCCATAAAACCTTTTCACGATGCATTTCTGTTATAATACCCAGCCCGGAAGCAACGGAGATCGTAGTGCCGACTAAAGCGGTGATTTTTGCCAACAGCTTTGCATTCCTGACAACAAGATTGAAAATCTTAGTGGGAATCTGGTTGTAGGGCGAGAAAACCGGAAGCGGAAGGAATATGCCCAAAAATTTAACGGAGATGGCGAAGGTAAAAGTTATCCACCAGATAGTACAGTCAGTTACTTCTCCTATTGGACGGTCATAAATAAGTGTGTCTCCACGAAGGTCGTGGTATATGATCTTTGTTCTTCCATTTTCATCTGTTCTTGTATAAACTTTCCGGAGATTTTCATTCTCTGAGAGCATTTCTTCTGCCTGTGCATATGCTTTTTCAAATACTTCCCGGAAAGCATTTTGTTTTTCTTCATCCAGCTTCCAGAAACTAACCAGGTCTGTAAATGTTTTTTCCTTATGAACAGCAGAGGATAGTTCAGGCTGAACAGCAGGTTTTATGACTGTTGGAGGAGGAAGGGGTTTTTCTTCCACATTGTTAAAGTAGCTGGAATTGATAGGCATAGAAACACCCAGCTGGGCTTTTCTGTCTGCCAGCTCAAGGGTAGTTGTTGCCATCATGTTGGCGGCATCGCCCAATAGTTGAACAGTGTGGCCCATTGAATCCATCGGTGGAGTAGTGGTGAAATCGAAGTTGGCCACCAGTCTTGGATCGGTAATCACATCATTCAGTATCCATTGGCGTAGTTCTGCCTGATCCAGGCAATCTTTCCATAAACGAACGTTTTGAAAGTAACCGGTAAAGCCGATTCCGCCTAATATCAATCTTCCCTGGGCAACATTCGCTACACCGCCGGGAAAATATTCAGCTGTTTGCAGGTTCCCGTTTACGTAGAGGCTCATCATTTTTGTATCGCCGTTATAGGAAACGGCAAAATGATAGAAACGTCCTTCCGTGATTTGTTCCTTGGAATAGATGGCCTGTCCATCTGAATTCCGTTTTGCAATGATGCGCTGGTTGAGTTTATCGTACTGAATATAGTATTGCCAATGCAAATCTTTTTCAAAGGCTACGAGTACCGCCAAATCCGCTGTGGAGGAGGGATTGAACCAGCCCTCAATGGTATATGGGTGATAGCCACCGAAATTATAATCCGGATAGACACCGCAATCAATAGCGCCATTTTCTGTTACCCCTACCGAAGGGATACTGTAAACATAACTGGGTGGAGGCGTACTGTAGGAGATCTCAATAGCATTACCGGAACGGTCTTCAGTTGGCATTTCCGTGAAGTCTGTCCATAAAACGAGATCAGTTGTTCTTGCTGGGGGTGGAATAATAGCCAGTGCATCTTCCACGATTTCAAAAACGCTGCGGGCCGATTTCCAAATGGCTACACGTGCCATTTGTCCATTGAAGAATTTCTGGTACCCGGTTGAGGTCGGGGTTTTTCCAACGCCGATATAGGTATGAAGCGGTATGGCCTGGTAAGGAACTCCCTGTACTGCGGTACTACCTGCTTCCACTCCATCCTGGTATAGCGTGATCAATTGCCTGTCACTATCAAAAGTAACTGCCACCTGGTGCCATTCCTGTAGTGATAGCAGCGTTGTAGATGTTACATGGAACCACTTCTGGTTATTATTCAGTGCCTCGAAATACAGGTACCCGCCGGAAATGGAGAAGTTGAAGTAAACGCCGGTACCCATTGATGCATTGCAAAGAATGGTCCCTGTTGGTGTTGTTGAAAGGATCGTTGCTTCGAAAGTAAACGACTTCATGTTGTTAAGGAGGTCGGATGGGAAATGAGCATACGAAGTTCCATTGAATTGAAGCGCGCTATATCCCCAGCGCATTGTTAATCCGAGATTCATAAGTGTATTTTTTGGTCCTACTCTGTTATGGTTTTTCGGTTCCACCCCCTGCTTATTGTCAAGCCTGGCCGACCTGTTTTTTTCTGTGCTGGCAGCTGCACATTCTTCTTCACAAAAGTCTATTGATCTGCCGGCCTGGATAAGAGTGTAAATGAGTGTTTCTGAAAACGGGTATAAATACCTGTTTAGGGATATATAGCGGGTATTTATATCTGCCTGGTGCGCCATGTGCTAAAACGTTTTTTCCGTATCGCGTAAACCTTTTTCCCGAATCCGTAACCTTGCCCGGTGTATCGTAATTAATTTTGCGCCTGAATTTCTAAACAGAATTAACCGACCTATATGTTTTCATTTATCAACCGGATAACGGTGTACTTATGCTTTCTATGTGCTGTTTGCTTTTCCATAAATGTATCCGCTGTTACTGAGCCTTTATCTGCTATTAAGGGTTTGGTAGTTACGTCAGACGGTACGCCGGCGGCTTATGTAGCGGTGCAGATCAAAGAAAAAAACCGCGGCACACTTACCAATGAAAAAGGAGAGTTTGTATTCAAAAAGCTGATGCCTGGAAAATATACTTTGCAGGTAATGCTGATCGGGTATAAAACAATGTCGCAGGAAATAACTGTAGAACAGGATCAGATTGTGCAGATAAAACTGCAGCTGGAAGCTTCCGATAAACAATTGAAAGAAGTAATTGTGAGTGGTGCAAGAAACCGGTATAAGAACGACAGTCTTTCCGGATCACTGCGATTGAGAACGCCCATCCTCGAGGTGCCGCAGAATATCCAGGTAATATCTGCCAATGTAATTGCCGACCAGCAGGCATTTGACCTGGTAGATGGCATCACCCGTAATGTAAGCGGGGCCACACGTGTGGGGCATTGGGATAATCAGTATGCGAATATCAGGATGCGTGGTTCCAAGATCCCTGCTTTCCGAAATGGCATGAACATAGAAGCCAGCTGGGGACCTACCGCAGAAGATGCCGCTATGATTGACCGGGTTGAATTTGTGAAAGGACCGGCAGGCTTTATGCTGGCAGGTGGCGAGCCCGGTGGCTTTTACAACGTGGTTACCAAAAAGCCTACGGGTGTTACCAAAGGAGCTGCCAGCATCAGCATGGGTAGTTTCAGCACTTACCGCGCGGCCCTCGACTTTGATGGTAAACTGAGTAAAGATGGTAAACTGTTGTACCGTTTGAATGTGGCCGGTCAGCAGAAGGACTACTATACCAAATACAACTTCAACAACCGTTACCTGTTTGCGCCGGTATTAAAATATTTGGTAGATGACCGCACTTCTGTTACGCTGGAATATACTTACCAGGGATCAACGTACCTGGCGAATGGGAACTATGTTTTCTCCAAAATTAAATTGCTGGATGAAGGTATCTCCAATAATTTCTTTTATGGTGATCCTTCCCTCACACCGGGCAAATTGAAGGATCATAGTGTATACCTGTATTTCGATCATAAGATGAATGATAAATGGGAAGCACATGCGCAGGTAGCTTATTTCAACTTCGGCATGGAGGCAAACAGTATCTGGGCTTCCAATATAGATAGCGCAGGGAATATGGGCAGAACTTTCAGTGTGGCGGATGAAGCCGGGGAAAACCGTTTTGCGCAGGCGTCCATTTCGGGCGAAGAGTATACCGGTACGGTGCGTCACAGGATTCTGGCGGGTGTGGATATGGGGAATAAAAAGTTTTGGGGAGATTTCAGATCATTGGCCAATATCGATATGGTAGGCGATAAGAAATTCAATGTATATAACCCTGTATACAGTATTCCTATTGGTACCCTGCCCACGATAGACCGCAGCCAGAGTGTAAAAACAAGAGCGGGCGGCAGTAACTATGTAAGCTCCGTAAACTACACCTCTGCCTATATACAGGATGAACTGGGATTTTTTAACAACAAGCTGCGTTTGTCGCTCGCAGGTCGCTTTACTTACGCAGAAACTGTTGGCAAAACCAAAGCACTGGCCATAAAGGATAATGTATTTACGCCCCGTGTTGGTTTGAGTTACTCTATAGATAAATCTACTACGATCTACGGCTTGTTTGATCAGTCGTTTGTACCTGTGCCGGGTGCTGACTCCAACCAGAACGCATTTAAACCTATTAAAGGAGTAGATGTGGAAGCTGGTGTGAAGAAAGAATGGTTTGAAGGAAGATGGGTGGCATCTGCCACTGTGTATCGCATCGCCAGGCAAAACTCGCTTGTAAGCCTGAATATGAAAGACAGTCGTGGTGCTGATGTACAGGAGCAACTCGGCGAAACGCTTACCAAAGGCGTGGAAATTGACATCGCCGGGGAAATACTACCGGGTTTGAATGCTACGCTGAACTATGCTTATACCGATTCGAAAATTTCAAAGGAATCACCAACAGCCACAACGAAAACAGTAGGTAATATAACGCCTAATACAGCTACGCATATTACCAATGCCTGGCTGAACTATCGCATCGGTAAAGGTGTGTTGAACGGATTTGGCGTAACAGGCGGTATCCAGTGGATGGCCGACCGCTACGTAGGAAGCGCCACAAAGGTGTTCAGCATTCCCAACTACTTCCGTACGGATGCCGGTTTAAATTACGTTAAAGGAAAGTATAGTATTGCAGTACTGGTGAATAACCTGCTGGATAATCAGCGGCTGCTTACTGCTGCTTCTATTCCTACTACTTCCACCGGGTTTTACAATTATATAGTAGAGGCGCGCCGCAATTTCAGGATGACGATCGGTTACCGCTTTTAATATCTTACTAAAATAATAAAACAAAAGGTGTACTATCAACGGTACACCTTTTGTTTTTATTCATTTACCAATACAATTTTACCTATGTGTTCACTGCTGCCCATCAGCCGGTGCGCTTCCGCGGCTTCTTTAAACGGAAAGGTGGCGTATACCACCGGCAGGAATTTTTTCGCTGCTATCAGCGGCCATACGTGTTGGTGGATATCGGCCGCCAATGCTTTTTTATAACTGTATTCCCTGCTCCGGAGCGTACTACCGGTAATGGTTATACGTTTTTGCATCACCGTGGAAATATTTACTTCCGCCAGGTTGCCTTCCATTGAGTTGATATATACCAGCCGCCCTTCGGGGTTAAGGATAGTAAGATTTTTACCGAGATATTTCCCACCCACCATGTCCAGTATCACATCTATTCCTGTTGTGGCGAGTACTTTCTCAAAATCCTGTTTTTTGTAATTGATATATTGTGTGGCGCCCAGCCTGATACAGGCTTCCCCTTTTTCTTCCGTACCCACTGTTACCCATACTTTATTGTTTAATGCGTGTGCCAGTTGTATGGCGGTAATGCCAATGCCACTGGAGCCTCCGTGAATCAGCAGGGTTTCGCCCGGCGTTAATTTCCCGCGTTGAAAAACATTGCTCCATACGGTGAAAACGGTTTCGGGCAAACTGGCCGCTTCGGCAAAGCTGAGCCCTTCGGGAACAGGGAGGCATTGCCCTTCTTTTACGGTCACATATTCCGCATAGCCACCTCCCGCCAATAACGCGCATACTTTATCGCCGGGCGACCACATGGTAACGCCTTCGCCACTACTAACCACGGTGCCGGCCACCTCCAACCCGGGAATATCTGCCGGCACGCCCGGAGGCGCCGGGTACCTGCCTTCGCGTTGCGACAAATCCGCCCGGTTAAGACCGGCTGCATGTACTTTAATCAGCACTTCTTCCTGTCCGGGCACCGGCGCCGGATATTCCTGTAGCTGCAATACTTCCGGACCACCCGGTTTGGTAATAACGACGGCTTTCATGATGAATGATTTTATCAAAAATCGGTGTTTCTTCCGGAATATGTTTATTTTATCCGGCGTTTGAATGCAGAATGAAGAAACGATACCTAAGTCGCAAATGACCCGTATAATGTCGTGTTAGTACCCCGTGAGAACAGCAGGATTATACTAATTTTCAGGAAGAATTCAGCGATATGAAAACAGTAAACGACATTGATCAGTATATCGCCGGTTTTCCGGAGGAAACCCAGGCGCTGCTGCAGCAAATGAGGGCGGCTATCAGGAAAATTGTACCTGAAGCAGGAGAGAAAATCGGTTATGGTATTCCAACTTTTACTTTAAACGGCAACCTCGTTCATTTTGCAGGATATAAACATCACATCGGCTTTTACCCCGGCGCCTCCGGCATTAAAGCATTTGAAAAAGAGCTTTCCGTTTATAAGAATTCCAAAGGTGCCGTTCAGTTTCCATTGGACCGCCCTCTCCCTATTTCTTTAATCAATAAAATAGTAAAGTTCAGGGTGAAAGAAAGCCTGGCAAAAAATGCCGCCAGGCATACTGCTGCTCCGGGAGATCTTTTTGCATCACTCTCCGCACCCGCGCGCCGCGCATTGGAGAGTAAAGGCATCACAACCATACAGCGACTCTCCAAATTCAGCGAAGCAGCTATACTGGCGCTTCATGGAATGGGAAAAAGCTCACTGCCAAAGTTGCGCAATGCGCTGAAAGAAAAGGGGCTGTCGTTTAAGGCGGAGTAAGGAGGCGCTTTTTATGCAGACTGCAGGAAGCTACTCAGTTCTTCCACGGTTTGCTTAGCCGTTCTGCCTACACCGATAAGTGTGGCAGAAGCAAAGCCTGTCCATGATCCATAGCCGGTTAACCAGAGGCCGGTAATACCTGTTGCTTTTGTTCCGTTTGTTTTAATCCTGCCATCCGGTTGTATTATTCCCAATGGAGCCAGATGCGCCAATGCTGGCCGGAATCCTGTACAAAAAATAACGGCATCCACGGCTTCCTGCCGGCCTGTATTCCATGCAATTCCATCGGGGTAGAAATGATCGAATGCGGGAAGGAAATGTTGATATACGCCTCTTTCCCTGGCTTCTTTTACAGGAGGCACCATTACAATGTGCCCCAGCGAAGGAGGCTGGTAATCCCTGCCTTGTTGTTTGGCCTGGTATAGCTGGGTGGCCGCATCAAAGAGATATTTGCCGTCAATATCATCCGGTAAAAATTCGGGTGGTTGCCGCGTGATCCACAGGGTAGATGCTACTTTGGAAACCTCCGCCAGGATTTGCGCGCCGGAGTTGCCTTCTCCCACAATGGCCACGCGTTTTCCTGAAAAATCTTCCGGTTCCCGGTACTGTGAAGAGTGAAGTACAGTACCCTTAAAAGAGGCGCTTCCGGGAATATCCGGAATGAAGGGATTGGCATAGCTGCCGGTAGCGCTTACAATGGCTTTTGCGTAATAATAGCCGGCGGTGGTGGTTAAAACAAAAGTATCTTCTTTTTTTATTACTGATGTAACCTTTACAGGTCTTGCTACCGGGAATTTATACCGTAATTCATACTCCTGTAAATAGGTGATGGTTTCCGCGCGGCTGGGGTAATGATGCTGACCTCCCGGCATAAAAACACCCGGAAGGGAGCTCCATTGCGCCGGGGAGAACAGGGAAAGAGATTTCCAGGTGTACTGCCAGCTACCGCCCGGAAGGGGCGCCGCATCCAGCATGATATATTTCAGTGTGGTCCGGCGGAGATAATACGCCACGGATAAAGCGCTTTGTCCGCCGCCAATGATGATTACGTCGTATATGGATTGCCTTTCATCTGTCATAATAAATTGCTTTCGTCGACTTTATATTTCCCAACAATAGTAGGATCTAAATTAACCATTTTGGTATTCCCAATTGTGGCGCCAGGCGTATTTGCGTTAGGGCCTATTACAGGATAACCCGGACTATATTTATAGAAAAGACAGGGATAAGCCGGAGATAAGCCGGATCTCTATAGGTACGGGTTATCTATGGCTTATATACGGGTTATATACGGCTTATCTACGGCTTATCCTATAATGGGCCTACTCACGGCGCAGCATTACAGGTACCTGGTAATGATACAGAATTAGCATGATGGCCTCTTATTTAAGCCTTCTGATGGGAAATGGATATCAGGCATTGGCTAAAAAAGAAAACCCACTCACGGAGCGGGTTTTCTTTCAGACCAGGGGCCTGCAACTATTGCTTAACAAACTTATAAGTATGATTTATCTGTGCTGATCTGACTTTTAAGTAATAGGTGCCCGGTATCAGTTCAGCAATGCTAATAGACATACCCAATGCCGTTTTCATACGCTGACCATCATTATCATACACCTCAAGATGGGCGTTGTTATTTAGCCCGCTGATATAGAGCCTGGCGCCAACCGGGTTCGGATACAGCGAAATACCCTGTTTTGTGCCCTTCAGCTGGTTGGGCGTTTCCGCTCCTGCCAGCACATTGATGCGCATATTGTTCAGCCCCGGTGATGGTTCGCCAAACAATTCGATCTCCGACAACTGGAGCATTGTTCCGGTGTTATTTGACAGATTCAGTCTATAAAATGTATACCCCGTATTATTGTTAATGTTGAAAATTCTTGTTTGGTTACGATAGGGGAAATCTTCATTGGAACGGCTATCAATAGTGGTCCAACTGCTTCCATCTGCCGATCCCTGTAACGTCCAGTTCATAGGATCCCGCTCCGGGGCGTCATTTGCTGAAGTGATCCTATAGCTTTTCACTACATAGCCGGATGGCGCCTGATACTGGATCCAGGCGGAAGGGTTAAATGTCAGGTATTTGGTGTTACGATTGTTATCGGTCAGGTTTGTATATTCTTCGCCTGCCGGAGACCCCGTTTGATATTGAGCGGTTAATATCCCGCCCAGATCTGTAATATCTGTTCCCAGGCTATCACTGGCATCAACGGGTGGAAGCCCGTTTTTTTCACGCAGCAATTGAAAAAGATGATCTGGTCGCACCACAATATGATTTGAATCGAGCGAGTTCATGACGTTCTTAAAATTTGTTGGCTTCACATCCTGCCAGGGTTGCGCCTGTATAATCATGAACCTCGGCGATGCTCCATCCCATCCTGCGGAAGCAGCGTCAATGGCATCCTTCATGGCTTGTTCCCCGGTGCAATAGTTACAGGAGAGCGGCATTCCCGGCAAGGTTTGGTTATAGATGCTAAGGGGGCCGCCCGTATTCTGTGCGGTTAATCCAAGTAATGATGGGGCATAGGTGGCAAAGCTCTCACCCACATTTTGATTGATGCCACCTGTAATCGTGTTCCAGATGGTAACCACCCGGAGCCCTGCCCGTTTGTTGTAATCCTCGGTTTTAGCAACAAATTGGTTGAGTGTATTTTGATTGGGGAAATTATTAGGGTAGGCGTAACCGTATCCCGAGGGGCCTGAAATCAGGTTGTCGTTATTAGTGGAAGTTTGATGATAGAAGTTTAACGCTCCCGGCATGGCGTCCACCATTGCGGGGGACAAAGTCCATCCAATGGGAACCGAGCCCCGGTCAGGATTGTTCCAGAGCTTGCGCATCAGGTGCTCCACATATTGTAAGTTATCCCCGTCGCTTAATATAAACGCCACGTAAATTTTGTTCTTTAGTGCTGGTTTTGGAGGTATCGGTTTAACGTTGACGGTTCTGGGCATACCGCTATGAACCGTTAAATTGGTGGCATAGTCACTGGCAACAGTAGCTATACCATAGCTGGATGCCCTGGTTATACCTGAACCTTCTTCCGGCCACCAACCCATGAAGGAGGCTCCTGCCGGCATGGAGGATAAAAAGCTGTTTAGCAGTTCACTTTCACCCGTTACCCGCGGATCTAACCAAATTACTGCGGCGCCCAGGGCAGTGGCGTATTCCCGCAGGGAGCCCTGATGCACTTCCGGACTTAATCCTATTAACACCCGGTGATCCAGCGTTGGCCAATAGGTGTTATATAAGGTTTGGTACACCTGCAGGTTACTGGTGAACTGGCCACGCAAATCGAGCAATACCGGAAGGTTATAAGGGGCGCCTGTTAAGCGTGATAATAACGATGGCGAGGCAATGAGCGCCTTTTTATTTTTTGCAAGCATGGTTGCCAGGTTTACCGTGGCTGACTGCGCCGGATCATAAACAATCAGGCCGGATACCTCGCTGCGGTATTGGGTGATAAGCTCCCACCTGTCGGTATGTTCGGTCCAGGTTAAACCCAAAGACTGCATCCAGGTATACGGTCCTTCTGCAAAGGCATCGCCTTCATAGGAAAAGAGGCGTGGTTGTGTGCTGTTAACGATGCCTTTCAGGGAAGCAAATAAATAGGTTTCGGCAGTGGCATTATCCTGCTGCACACCCACCCAGTCCACTTTTATATATGCTCCTCCTCTCCAGAATACACGCAGTTCAATAGCGTGACTGTCGGCCGGCATTGTGAAAGGCAATTTGAAACTTGTGTAATCGGACGCTATGGGGAATTGCTGACGGGTAATTGCCTTAAACGCAAGGATTGCGCCGGTGGTGGCATCCCTGACATCGATATCTACTATAGAGTCATTGTTGGCGGTATTATTATCTGTTTTCATTCTAAACTCCGCAATATTGGCTCCTGCTGTAACACTGTTATCATAAGGTCCGTAAATCATATGTTCATTCGCCGCATCGATTCCAACCTGGCAAAGCCAGCCATCGGTTTCCAGGCGCCCGGTATGATGACTGAGAGCGGGGCCTTCCCCTTCCCAGCGCCAGGACCGTTGAGACGTTCCGTTATTGTAAAACAGATCCAGGTTGCTGGCTGTTGCCGGAAACGTTGGCAGCAACTGACCAGCAGGCCATGCTATCTGGGCCGTGGAAGGCATCATCAACAATAGTAATAGAGGAATGAGCATTGCAGCCCGGGTTAAAGAGGATTTGATTTTGTGGGTCATCGTGGATAGAATTTGGGTCATAGAATAAGAATGTGCCTATTAAGGGTTTAAAGCGCTTACGGGTTCTCACGGGTTCTCATAAAACAAAATGCCTGTGCAGTACTTACATAAAATAGGCAATTAAATCAGATTTTTTTAATTTTTATTATTGACGGTTACGACAATAAACAGAAGTGAGGGGGCTGGCGTATGGAAGGATGGTTAGTCTTTAAATCTGGTTTAAAAAGTTACTTAACGATTGCTCTGTTTGCAGGCCTATCTTTTTTCTTATCCTATACCGGCTTACTTCCACGCCGCGAACCGTGATGTTCAGCAATTGCGCCATTTCCTTTGTTGTTAAATTAAGCTTGATATAAGTACATACTTTTAAATCGGAATTGGTAAGCTGCGGATATTGCTTTTTCAGTTTATTCAGAAATCCATCATTTAACTCATCAAAGTGAGCAGCAAATACTTCCCAGTTGGCATTGTTTTTTTCAGTGTCCTTGATCAGGTCAGTGATACTTTTAATATCGTTGTTATTAGTGGTATCATTGTTAAGACGCGAAACTTTTTCTTTTATTTTTGTTAAGGTATCGTCTTTTTCCATCAGGTGCATACTTGCATTCGCCAATTCTTTTTTCTGGATAAAAACTTCCTGTTCTAATTTTTCATTTTGAAGCTTGATTATTTCCTTTTCATTTTTCTCCAATTCCAGGTGGTGGATGTATTTCAGTCTTTTTTGTTCTTCTTCAAATTTTTTCTGTTGTGAGAGGAATTTATTCTTTTGATGTTTGTTCATCATAAATAACAGACCAGCGAAAATGGAGATGTAGCAGAGTATTGCCCAGATAGTTTTATACCACGGGGCATTGATGACAAAACTGTAAGAAACAACCGGGGATTCGTTATTCTGGTTGTCCCGGGCTTTTATTTTAAAAGTATATTCCCCGTTTGACAGGTTGGTATAGTCTTTTTCCGTTTTAGGATCCCAGGGCGACCAGTCATTGTCGTAGCCTTCCAGTTGATAGCTATATTCAATATTCTTCTGGAATTCATATGATGGCGAGCTGTATTCAAAATGAAACGCATTGTAAGCTGATGGCAATTGCAATACCTGTTTGTCTGTGCCGCCATAGCCACCAAAGATGGTGCTGTCAGTTTTACCAATAGCTTTTACCAGTCCTAAGAAAACGGTCAGCCCGGGCTTTACGGATGAATATTTTTGATAATCAAGATGAATTAATCCTCTTTCTGAGCCAATAAAAACGTTTTCCTTATTATAAGGATAAATGTTTTCAAATTTTGGCAGGAGCTGCCCGGTTAGCTCTGGAAAATAAGTGACCTTAGGGGTGCTGACAGCATCCGCTGTAGAAAAATGCGCAACCCCTGTGCCTTTTTCGTTGCAGAACCAGATGTTGCCTTCTTTGTCTTCTGTCAGATAACGTACTTTCATTCTCCCAAAAACATCTGAAAGAAACGGGGAAGGAGAAAATTTATTTGTTTGGAGATTAAACTCGTAGAGTCCGCGGGCCGTAGCAAAGATGATTTGATTTTTTATCTTGAAAACAAAATTATTTAAGGTAGAAGGCAAACCATCATTGAGGGTGTATAGCCGGGAGGTGTATTTTTTCTTGTCCTGAGAAAGACTAAAGCGATAGATACCGCGATAGGGATGGGAGGCCCATACATCCCCGTTATGATCCAATGCCATAAAACGATAGGAATCATTCATGCCGTCCATCTTTCCTTCGTCCCTGAAATCATTGCCTTCATACCGGAGCCGTTTCAGGCCATAATAGGTGCCTACTATGATATCCTGTGCCGGATAAACCGAAGACAAGGGGAGGAAATACCAGCTACCTGCGCCTCCCGAAAGCAGCCGGGCTTCGTTTCCCTGTATTTCATAGCTTCCATTGTCGTTGCCAAGCAACAAATGTCCATTCACTTCGTTGAGGTTCCATGCCTCCCGGTTTTCTGTATTTTTTACCAGGGAGAAATCATTTTTTGTAACATGGTTCCCATTATTTGCCAAAGGGGCGCTATACAGTCCGTTGGAGGTAGCAACAAACAGCCTGTTATTTAGTATCCGGGCTGAATAGCCGGGCAGGGTGTTTGTTTTACCGATCTGGAGGTACCTGATGGCGGAGTTGTAATTAATATAACTAATCCCGCTATTCAACCCTGCCCATAGGTTTTTACCGGCGTCCATAAAAACGCTCAACGCATTGTTATTCTGGAGTCCTTGTTCGTCGGAGAAGCTTTCCCACGCATCCTTTTTTATATTCACCACCAGGCAGCCGGCAGAGGAGGTAGCTATAATAAATTCATCCTCACTTATTTTAGTGGCAGAATTGATGTAGAGATTATTTTGCCTGCTATTGTTTTGTAAAGTTATCAGGTTGTTATGTAACAGGAAGATGCCATTTGTCCTGGTAACAATGAAGATACTGTCTTTGCCCATCTGGAACATACCGGCAATAAGCACCCCGGCCAGTTTTTTACCATCCGCTACCGGGGTCCATTGATTGTCGTTCAGTTGTAGCAATCCTGTAACACGATCAGAAGCATAAATGCTTTCACCGGCACGTTCTATGAAAAGCCATTGTGAATTGGCCATATAAGTATGAACGTTTTTCTCGTCATACTCGAAGACGCGGTCGTCGGCCTGGAAGAAAACCCGGTTGCCCAGGACGGCAATATGCCATATATCTGCAAATTTTTTATATTGTTCCGGGATCTTATTATTTAAGGAGGTATATGTGAGCATACCATTGGGTCCGGGAGAAAAATACCCTATTTCATCCTGGCCGCCAACGTAAATTTTCCCGTTATCACTAACTGCAAGTGACCACATCACCGTATTATTAGGCAGCGGATAAAGCTTCCAATGGCTGCCATCAAACCTCAGTAAGCCTTCATTATTGGCAAAATACATTACTCCCTGTTTATCTTGTCCTATGCCCCAGTTCTGGCTACCTCCGTTGTAATTAAACTTGGTGTAGTTGATAACAGCAGGAATGCCGATGCCATTTTGGGCATATGCAGGTGTGCCGCTCACCAAAAACAGCCCAAAGAAAAACAGGATATTAAGCAGCATCTTATTCATGTTTCAAGCCCCCGCGTAACAGATGTAGTAGTATTGTAGTAGTTGGTTTTGCCCTAAAAATAGGGAATTACGCGATAAGATGTAGTAGTGTAGTAGGGTTTTCTTAACATTTTCTGGCGGGCTAACCTACATTTGATTTTCCACGATTCACATTCGAGAACGAGTTAAAAATTAAATTTTACGTATGAAAAAAAGGTTCTTAGGAATTTTTATCCTCCTTGTGCTTTCCACTATTTTCCACTTAACCACCAAAGCCCAGAACAAAATCATAAAGGGTACCGTCACTGATGACAAAAATGCACCTGTTATCATGGCTTCGGTAGGAGTGAAAGGCACCGCTACAGGTACTACAACAAACGAAACCGGCGCCTTTACGCTCTCGGTACCTCCCGGCTCGGATTCTATTATGGTGTCGGCAATAGGGTACGCCAGTAAAGTAGTGGCTATTACCGGTAATGTCTTAAATATTCAACTGCGGGAGTCCCTGACCGGGTTGGATGAGGTAGTAGTGGTAGGCTACGGCACGCAGAAGAAAGGCGACCTTACGGCGCCGATATCGATTGTAAATACAGACGATATGCTTAAGCGGACTACGGCTACGCCTATGGAGGCTTTACAGGGAAGCGTTCCCGGTGTACAGGTAGTAACCAGCGGGGTTCCGGGTAGTTCTCCCAATGTCCGGATAAGAGGAGTTGGATCGTTTAATAATGAAAATCCACTTTATGTAGTAGACGGGATGTTTGTAAGTGATATCAGTTTCCTTAATCCCAATGACATTGCTGACATGTCTGTTCTTAAGGACGCGTCTGCTGCAGCGATTTATGGGGTGCGTGCGGCCAACGGAGTAGTGTTAATAACCACTAAGAAAGGGAAATTAAACATGAAGACCCGCGTAACTTATAATGCATATGTAGGGGTTCAGAAGCCAACAAACGTTCTCAAAATGGCCAATGGACAACAATATACCGACTTCTCCCTGAAGAGAGGTTCCACCGCCGACAGTGGTACCGTGTTGTTATCTTCTCAAAAATTTGGAGGCAGCGGGCTTAATCCAACCACCAGCACGGATTGGTACGATGTTATTTTAAGAAAAAGCGCCCTGATAACGAATCATGGCATTGATATCCAGGGAGGCAGTGACAAAATAACTTATTCAGTAGGTTTAAACTATACTTATCAAAACGGTATTTTGAATGCGCTGAATAACTTTAAGAGATATAACGGTCGGCTTCAATTGGAAGCCAGAGCCTTTCCCTGGCTTAAAGTAGGATTTTCGGCCATTTTTAATAATTCTATCACTTTTACGCCTAACAGCGGTGCTTTCCTGGATGCCTATACAGCTTCCCCTTTATTCCCGGTATACGACAGCACCAATGTGAATGCTTTCCCGGTAAAGTTCACAGCGGCTTCCGTTATTGGAAGATCGGATGATAAAAATCCAATGGCATCTGCCTATTATAATTATAACCGGTCAAAAGCATTTCAGATATTACCAACCCTGTATGCAGAAGCAGGCTTTTGGGATAATAAACTCACTTTCCGGTCCCAGTTGAGCCAGATATATGGATCGTTACTTGGCACCCAGTACAGCCCTTTAAGGAACCTGGGCCCTGGCGCCGATGCCACCGTATCTCACCTGACTTCTATCCAGGAACGGACTACCAATTATATCCTGGACAACCTGCTTACCTATAAGGATGGCAAAGGCCGCCATCATTGGAGCCTGTTACTGGGACAGTCTACCAGGGAAGAAAGATGGCGTCAAACCCGGACAGAAGCGGATAATGTACCCGATGTAGAAGAATCGTGGTATACCAGCCAGGGAACGCCGAATGCGGCTTATTATAAAGAGGATGGTACCCGCAACGCCGGTATCTCATTCTTTACACGCGGCACCTATGATTTTGATAATAAGTACTTACTGACAGCAACTTTTCGTGCCGATGGAAGTTCAAAATACCAGACAAAATGGGGCTATTTCCCTTCCGTAGGTCTTGGATGGGTGATCAGTAAAGAAGCATTTATGCGGAATCAGAAAGTGTTTGACTTTTTAAAACTCAGGGGTAGCTGGGGACAACTTGGTAACGACGGTGTAAATGCCAATGCGGGATATGCCATCGTGAAAACCGGCAACAGCACTTCCGCCGTTTTTGGTAGTACTGCAGCAGCCAATGGCCAATATCTGCCCGGCTATACAGTAAACAGATTTTATACAGATATCACCTGGGAAGTTGTAACAGAATGGGATGGCGGTGTTGATTTTGAAATGCTGAAAGGAAAATTAAACGGATCTGTTGATTATTACAACAGAAAAACAACTAAAGCGGCGCTCTATCGCCCATTCCCTTTTACTTATACTACTATTTATGGCAACTGGGCTGATATGGTGAACAGTGGTTGGGATATTGCGTTAAACTGGCATGATAAAATTGGTAACGTAGGATACCAGATAGGCGCCAATATGTCGACTTTAAAAAATAAAGTTACAAACTTAGGAACGCTTCCAAGCTCCACAAGTGGATTTCCGGAGTGGACAGCTGAGTTTCCTAACCGCATAGTTGTTGGGCAACCCATCAATTATTTTTATGGTTACGAATTTATCGGTGTTTACCAAACGAAGGCGGAGGTTGATGGTGATCCGGTTGCTGCCCATTATAACCAATCGGCTACCTCTCAGATTGTTCCCGGTTTTCCTAAGTATAAGGACCAGAATGGAGATGGCATCCTGGACGATAAAGATCGCATCAATATGGGAAGCTATTTGCCAAAAGTTACTTATGGTTTCAATTTTGGACTTACTTATAAGGGCTTTGATTTTAGCGTGGCATTCCAGGGCGTATCAGGAAATAAAATTATGAACCTCAACCGGGGACGGCTTTACAAAGCTTCCACGTCGCTGAACTTGGATGAAAAATTTGCCAGCAATCTCTGGACCGGTCCTGGTTCCACGAATGCATATCCATCAGCGTATGCTTTAGGTCAGGGATGGTTTAAAGTGAGCAATTCCTTTTTTGTAGAGAGCGGCGCTTATTTACGTGTACAGAATATTCAACTTGGGTATAACTTTAATGTAGGCAAGCAGTCGCCCATTGCCCTGAGGGTATTTGGTACTGCCGACAGGCCGTTTATTTTTACAAAGTACAATGGTTTTACTCCTGAAGTAGGCACCAATACTTCCTTTGGTTATTCGGTTTCTGGTTATGATGCAAATGTTTACCCGGTTTCCTCCACTTACAGCTTAGGTGTAAGGGCTACTTTCTAGGATGAACAAACTCTTCAGGCTATAATAACAGTTATAGGAAAACAAAAAAAAGAATCATGAAATACAATATATCAATTCTGCTCGTAATATTTTTGTTATCTTCTGGTTGCTCTAAGTTTTTAGACCGGCCATTAGAAAATCAGGCGCAGGCAACCACCATCAATTATACCGATTTGTCTTTAATGTACCAGCCGGTGTCGGGTGTTTACAGAACTGCTGCCAGCGGCACTTTTGCAAAATGGATAAGTGTGGCGATCCGCTCTGAGCGCAGTGATGATATAGCGCCGGGAAATGATGATGCAGGGCAGGTAGCCATTCATAATTTCCAGAGTGATGTAACGGTTAAAAGTTACTGGGGTATTAACGACATGTGGATCAGCATGTATGCAGTGGTACTTGGGGCGAACAGCGCATTGGCCGAATTGGAAAAGTTTGGAAAAAATATTCCCGCCAATGATGCGGCAAAAACAAAGCAGTTGGCACAATACCAGGCGGAAGTTCGTTTCTACAGGGCGCTTGCGCATTTCTGGATTTCCAGGACCTTTGGAGCAGTACCCATTCTTGGCATAGAAAGTAATGATCCTACCAATCTTGGCGCCGCTTCAAAAAGCAGTGTTGAAGATGTGAAAAAGCATGTTATTTCCGAAATGGATTTCTGCATTGCAAACCTGGAAGATGCCAGACCCAATGCTGCCACACACATAGGAGCCGTTACCAAATACACCGCGTTGATGTTAAAAGCCAAAGCAGCAATGGACCTGGCTGGTAACAACAGTGGTAGTACTTATTGGGATGTTGTATTGGATTGTACCAACCAGATTATCAACAGCGGCCAGTTCTCTTTATTCAGCGATTATTACCAGTTGTTTAAGAAGCCAGGTAAACTGTGCGATGAAGCTATCCTGGAATTGCAGTATTCCGATTTCGGAAAATCGACCGGCGATATCGTTATATCCGGCGGCCCCGGCGAAGAATGGGGTAATTTCTTTTTCTTCCAGGGTCCTGAAAATACGTTCAGCACGGTGATTACAGGTCCCGGTTGGATGGTGCCTACACAAAAAGCCGTCGATTTTTTGAAATCACGTAATGATAGTATCCGTTTAAAAACAGCGATTCAGTATTGCGGAATTGATGGTAATCCTGATACGTTTTCTTTTACACCGGATGGCGACAAGATCTCCGGTAACGCATCCAGGAAGAAATACTTCAATGGAAAGGCCTATTACCCCCGTTCACAAATGACCGATAGCCGGGTAGATTATTATGGAGCCAATAACAACGTCCGGATCATGCGCTATGCAGAGGTGTTATTGATGAATGCGGAAGCGAAGATCCGTAAGGGACAAAGCGGTGATGCGCAGGTGAACCTGGTCAGGAACCGGGTAAAACTGGCTTCCATCTCCAACGTCACCTTACAGCAATTACTGGATGAACGCCATGCAGAACTGATATGCGAGTGGTGGGGAGAAAGATTCAATGATCTGTTAAGAACAGACCAGGCCGCAACCGTACTCCCTGGCTTTGTAAAGGGACAAAGCGACTACATTCCCATTCCGCAGGCGCAGGAAGATGTGAATCCAAGACTTAAATAATTTTATTAACCGACATATCTATTGAATCTGAATCTGATGAAATATATAATAGTGTTGCTTATTACAATTGGTTGCTCGGGTATAGCTCAATCTCAATCTTTAAAGCGCCACAAAAAGTGGCAGCTTGCCTGGAGTGATGAATTTAACTACCAGGGGTTGCCTGATAGTACAAAATGGGGATATCAAACCGGCAGGTCGGGCTGGGGAAATAATGAACTGCAGCTATACACCGCTGCAGACACCAGCAATGCCAAAGTGGAAAACGGATCTTTGTACATCACAGCAAGAAATACCGGCAGCGGAGATAATAAATATACTTCGGCAAGGATGATTACCAAAGAGAAAGGCGATTGGAAATATGGAAAGCTGGAAGTTAAAGCAAAGCTTCCCGGAGGCAGGGGACTCTGGCCCGCAATATGGATGCTGTCGACCGATGATGAATACGGAGGTTGGCCGGCAAGCGGGGAAATCGATGTGATGGAACATGTTGGCTACATGAAAGACAGCATCTTTGGAAGTTTGCATAGCAAATCCTATAACCATGTTATTGGAACACAAAAAACAAAAGGTATCTATATTAAGCGGCCCTACGACAAGTTTCATATTTATGCAGTAGAGTGGACTCCTGAAAATATCACTTTCCTGTTAGACGGGAAAGTATATTACCAGGTAGCCAATGAACATAAAACGGCCGCCGAATGGCCTTTTGATAAAAGATTTTATTTGTTGTTAAATGTTGCTGTTGGGGGTAACTGGGGTGGAAAGGAAGGTGTGGATGATACCGTTTTCCCTGCTGCCATGCAGGTGGACTATGTGCGGATGTATAAATGGGTAGAGTAACAGTTTGTAAACCTCTTGAATATAAAATATGAAACGGGTAAAAGTAGCCATATTAGGAGCCGGATTTATTGCCGATATCCACCTGGAAAGTTATGAACGGTTTGTGCCGGAAGCAGAGGTGGTAGCTGTTTATACAAGAAGTGCAGAGAAAGCAAAAGCCTTTGCAGCTAAACATCATATTGCGCAGCACTTCTCTTCCATAGATGATTTGATCAGTAATGTTGACTTCGACGTAGTTGATATTTGTCTGCCTAATTTTCTGCACAAGGAAGCCACCTTAAAAGCCACAGCGGCCGGGAAGCACATTATTATTGAAAAGCCGCTGGCTGTTACCCTGGAAGAAGCCGATGAAATGATTGCCGCCTGTGAAAAAGCAAATGTGAAATTAATGTATGCGGAGGAGCTTTGCTTTGCGCCTAAATATGAGCGCGCCCGGAAGCTGGTGGAAGAAGGAGCTGTTGGAGATGTGTATATGTTAAAGCAATCGGAAAAGCATTCTGGTCCGCATTCCGATTGGTTTTATAATATCGATCAATCCGGGGGCGGCGTTTTAATGGATATGGGGTGCCACGGCATTGCGTGGTTCAGGTGGATGCTGAAAAACAACAAAGCACTCAGTGTTACGGCATCCATGAAAACCGTTTTACATAAAGAAAGAACTAAGGGAGAAGACAACTCCATCGTAATTATAGAGTTTGAAAATGGCGTAACAGGCGTTGTGGAAAACTCCTGGGCAAAGCAGGGAGGCATGGATGACCGCAGCGAAATTCACGGTACGGACGGAGTAGTGTATGCCGACCTGTTTACGGGCAATTCCGTACTGGCCTATAGCAAAAATGGATATGGCTATGCAATGGAAAAAACGGATACTACTGTAGGCTGGAGTTTTTGCATGTTTGAAGAAGCATTTAACCAGGGATATCCCCAGGAGTTAAAGCACTTTATAGATTGCGTACAGCATAACCGGGAACCATTGGTTACCGGAAAGGACGGAAGGGCTGTTCTGGAAATCATTTATGCCGCTTACGCATCTGCCGGGCAGGGAAAGAAAATCAATCTTCCGTTTAATCAGCAAGCAGAAAAACCTATTGACCTTTGGCTGAAGCCATAGTTAACCGTTAATACAGGAATTGTGAAATTAACCATACTTAATACGTACCAGGAACTTTCAGCAGCAGTTGCAGAACAGGTAACTGAACTAATGTCCGGGCGCGAAAAGCCGTTACTATGCCCTGCTTCCGGCGATACGCCGGCTGGTTTATATAAGGTGCTGGTGGAAAAATATAAAGACAGAAAAAGTGATGTATCCCAGTGGGGCTTTGTAGGGTTGGATGAGTGGGTAGGACTAAACGGCAGCGATGAAGGAAGCTGCCGTTACTCCATCGACAAAGAGTTGTTGCTGCCACTGAATATTTCCGGAGATAAAATCTGCTTCTTTGATGGCCGTGCAACAGCTCTTCAGCAGGAGTGTGAAGCTGCCGAACAGTTTATTGCGCAGTATAACGGGATTGATGTAGCCATACTTGGTTTGGGAATGAACGGGCATATTGCCATGAACGAGCCGGGTTGTGCCGCGGATGGCAGGGCGCAGATTGTTACACTACATCCGGTAACCATGCAGGTAGGTCAGAAATATTTTAACCAGCCGCAGGTATTGAAAGAAGGGATTACACTGGGACTCGGTACGTTACTGGAAAGCAGGCATATTATTTTAATGGTAAGCGGAAAACACAAGGCAGGAATTGTGAAGAAAATGCTGGAAGAGCCGCCTACCAATGAATTGCCGGGAAGTTTGCTACTCAACCATTCTTCTGTAACTATCTTTTTAGATGCAGATGCTGCGGCTCTCTTATCAAATATACACTAACATGGTTATAGGTATTGATCTGGGAGGAACAAATCTGAGAGCAGGTATAGTGAGCGACGGCGTGCTTTCATCCGTTATTTCCCAGCCCCTTTATGCACAGGAAAATGTACCCGAACAGATTTATAGTGTAATTGATAAAATAATCAACGACGATGTAACCGCAATCGGGATAGGCGTTCCTGGTTTGGTAGACCCATCCACGAAAGTTTTATATGATGTTGTTAATATTCCTTCATTGAACGAAATAAATCTCCGGGAGGTTTTAGCGCAGCGTTATCAGTTACCGGTGAAAATGGAGAATGATGCGAACTGTTTTGCATTGGGGGAATTTTATTTTGGAAGCGGGCGTGCGCATGAATCCGTGGTAGGATTGACAATAGGAACGGGGCTGGGAACAGGGATCATCCTGAACAGCCAGTTAGTTACCGGGAAATATGGTGGCGCCGGGGAATTTGGAATGATAAAATACCTGGATAAAAACATCGAGTATTATGTAAGTGGCCGTTTCTTTGAACAGGTGCATCATGTAAAAGGAGACATTCTCTATAACAACGCACTGGCGAATGATGCAGCAGCTATTGAAATATACAACGACTTTGGCAGGCATTTAGGTGAAGCCATCAAATTGATCCTGTATGCACTGGACACGGAGTGTTTTGTTATTGGTGGCGCAGTAAAAGCAGCGTTCCCTTTTTATTCAGAAAGTATGTGGGAAACAGTGAACACTTTTGCATATAAACGCGCAATTTCTACTTTGAAAATTGAAGCGTCTTCCCTGGTGAATGGTAATATTTTAGGTGCGGCAGCTTTGCATTTGCACCAATAGCATACAACGTAGAACAACTTAAATAATAACAAGATAAATATTCACATATGGCCGGTAGTTCAGGTACTTCTGTTAAGCAGGAGGAAATAACTTCTTTTGATGCAATTGTTGTAGGCAGTGGTATCAGCGGTGGTTGGGCAGCAAAGGAATTGTGCGAGAAAGGATTAAAAACACTGGTATTGGAGCGTGGAAGAAATGTGGAGCATATAAAGGATTATCCAACTGCTAATACGCCTGTCTGGGATTTTAAGTATCGCGGAGCGCTTCCGGAAAAAGTGTTAGACGCCAATCCCTATATCAGCAAAGCCGCAGGATATGATGCCAGTACCGCGCATTTTTTTATAAAAGATGCAGACCATCCCTATATCCAGGAAAAACCCTTTGAATGGATACGGGGCTACCAGGTTGGCGGAAAATCCCTGATTTGGGGCCGTGCCTGCGCACGTTGGAGTGAGATGGACTTTACGGCGCCACACCGGTACGGATATGGAATTGAATGGCCCATTGGTTATAACGATGTGGCTCCGTGGTACAGTCACGTGGAAAAGTTTATTGGCGTTTGTGGCAACAAAGAAGGTATTGATACCATGCCGGACGGAGAGTTTTTGCCTGCTTTTGAATTGAACTGTGTAGAACAGCATTTAAAAGAAACGGTGGCCAGTAAGTTCAACCGTCATTATGTATCGGGCAGATGGGCGCAGGTAACGCAGCCGCAGGCTATTCACAAAGAGCAGCACCGCCAGTGTTTAAGCAGGAATCTTTGCATGCGCGGTTGTCCGCTGGGCGGGTATTTTAGCTCAAATGCGGCTACGTTGCCGGCAGCGGAAAAAACGGGCAATTTAACGATCCGGCCTTTTTCTGTTGTGCATTCCGTTATCTATGATGAACAATCCGGTAAAGCAACGGGCGTGAAAGTGATTGATGCCAACACAAAGAAGGAAATCATCTTTCATGCAAAGATTATTTTCCTTAATGCCTCTGCATTAAACACGAACCTGGTGTTGTTAAATTCCACCTCCAGGCGGTTTCCAAACGGACTCGGGAACGATAACGGGTTGCTTGGGAAATACATTGGCTTTCACAATTACAGGGCAGGAATGAGCGGAGAGTTTGATGGTTTTGAAGATAAGTATTACAAAGTATCGAAGCCTTCGGAATGTATTATTCCCAACTTCAGGAATGTGTATCAGAAAGACACAGATTTTGTTGGCGGTTATGTCATCTTTAGCGCTGGTTACCGGGAGAAGTTAAATGATAAAAATATCCCGAAGGCACTGGGCGCTGCATTTAAAGACGCTATTAGTAAACCTGGTAAATGGGGAGCATACATGTATATGCAGGGAGAAACAATTCCCAAAGAAAGCAATCATGTAAGATTAAGCAAAGATAAAAAGGATGAATGGGGAATTCCTTTGTTAATAACATCTGTAGACTATGATGATAATGATGATAAAATGGTAAAGGATTTTATTGAACAGGGCAGGGCTATGCTGGAGGCAGCAGGCGCTAAGAATATTGTGGTAAATGAAAACCGCCAGCCACCGGGATTGGATATACATGAAATGGGCGGCGTACGTATGGGAAAGGACCCTGCCAATTCATTGCTGAATGAATGGAATCAGCTGCATCATTGTAAAAATGTATTTGTTACGGACGGCGCCTGTATGACAAGTACCGGCAATCAAAGTCCTTCTATTCTTTATATGTCACTAACTGCAAGAGCTGCTAACTATGCGGTGGAGCAACTAAAAAAAGGAGCGTTGTAAATGAATCGCCGGGAATTAATAAAAACGATCTCTGTGCTTACAGGCGCAGCATTGGTAGGGGGAGAACTGTTTCTTGCGGGATGCAGGGAACGTAATGAACCGATTTTTGGTGAGCATGACATTGCATTCTTTGATGAAGTAGCGGAAACTATTCTTCCCCGCACAAATACACCGGGTGCAAAGGATGCAGAAGTGGGAAAATTTATTGCATTGTATGCATCGGATTGTTATAATAAGATGCAACAACAAACATTGAAGCAGGGAATTACCCAATTAAATGATGCCTCGCTTAAAGAGTTTAAGGCAACTTTTGTAAAGCTTTCTGCTGAACAAAAAAATGTTCTGCTTACCAACGTGGATAAAGAGGCGAAAGATCACAGCAGGAACAACACTGCATCTCCACATTACTTCATCCTGGTAAAGCAGTTGACTTTACTGGGATTCTTTACATCAAAACCCGGTGCTACGGAAGTATTACGCTACCTGCCTTTGCCCGGGGGCTACCAGGGATGTATAGATTACAATGGAGAAACAGCGTGGAGCTGATAGCACAAGAGAAAGAACAGTATTCAATGAACAAATGAACACATGAAAAGAATTTCGTTAATCTTTGGCCTGGCTGGTTGTTTTTCATTTTCAGCTTTTTCACAGTACAAGGGAGAAGTTGACCGCAACCATTTACCGGCATTAGGCAGTCACTATCAACCGGAATACACCTTCGATAAAACAACCGATGAGCGGGCATGGGCTGCGCAGGGCCACGGCCTGCATGTATCTGTAAGCACTACCGATAAGCTTTATTTCAGAACAGAAGTACCGGTGCAAAAGGCAGTCACCACCTGGGATGCCACCGGCTGGAAGGGAGAAAGACTGAATGCACAATTGCTGGTATGGTCGCCGGACACGCTGAACCAGGTTCGCTTTACATTAAGCGATCTTACCGGCGCCGGCGGCAATGTAATCAGCCGGGAACATACCAGTTTGAACATGGAGCGCTACGTACTTTCTAACTATCCATACGGCGCCAAAGATGCTGTGTGTGGTGAAACGCCGTATAAGAGCGGTTACCTGATGCCGGACCGGTTTGAACCATTTGAGCGTTTTGATGTTCCCGGCGGAACGGTAAGACCGGTATGGCTGTCGCTCAATATCCCGGCCAATACCCCGCCGGGCACTTATTCAGGCACCATACAGGTAAACACGGATAAATACAGCACGGCATTACAGGTCAACATCCGGGTGCAGCCGCAGCTACTGCCTCCGCCGCGTGAATGGTCGTACCGGCTTGATTTGTGGCAGAACCCCTGGGTTGTCGCCTGGCATAATCAACTGCAGCCGTGGTCCGCAGAACATAAAGCACTGTTGAAAAAACATCTGCAATTATATGCCGATGCAGGCGGTAAATATATTACTACCTATGCCGTACATTCCCCGTGGTCCGATAATTCGTACATGATAGAAGGAGGAATGATCGAATGGATAAAACAAAAGAATGGCAGCTGGAAATTTGACTATCATATTTTTGATGAATACATAGAGATGTGTATGGCGTTGGGTATTGATAAAGCAATCACCCTGTATACCGCTATCCCGTGGGCCAACCGGTTCCGTTATATAGACGAGGCCACCGGTAATTACCAGTATGCTTACTGGGCGCCGGAATCGGCAGCATATAAAACGCACTGGCATATTTTTCTCAACGATCTGCAAACGCATCTGCAACAAAAAGGATGGTTTGATAAAACATACCTGGGCATCAACGAGAATGAAATGAAGCAGACATTGGCCGCCATTAAGGTGATTAAAGAACATCCGGCGAAATGGCGTATCACCTATGCGGGAAACTGGCACAAAGAGCTGGATACGCTGCTGGATGATTATTCTTTCCTGTATGGCAATGAACCTGCTGCTGCTGAATTGAAGCAACGCGCCGCACGAGGCGCTTCCTCTACCTTTTATGTTTGCTGCAATCCTGCCAAGCCAAATAATTTTGTTTTCTCGCCTCCTTCAGAAGGACGATGGATCAGCTGGTATTCTGCCGCTGTTGGATACGACGGTTTTTTACGATGGGCATACGACGCATGGGCGGAAGATCCGGTAAGGGATGCACGTTTCGGTTCGTGGCCTGCCGGCGATTGTTTTCTCGTGTACCCGGGAGGTAACAGCTCTGTACGTTTCGAAAAATTAAGGGAAGGCATCGCCGATTTTGAGAAGATCCGCATTTTAAAAACACAGGCGCTGGCATCAAAAGATAAAGCGGTAAAAGCCCTGTGGCAAACATTTGAGCAACATCTGCAACGCTTTGCTGCGGAGAAGGATTTTAATGAAGATAAGATCATCGAAGATATTAATAAAGGAAGAAGCCTGGTAGATGCATTAAGCGATAAGCTGGGCAGGTAAAATGTTATCTGAAAAAAACGGAATAATGCATATCAGGATATTGTTATTGCTGCTTGCAGGTAATATTGTTGGCAAATGTATAGGTCAGCCTGCCACTGGTAAAGTGGCCTGTTCTGAACACAGCGACTACCTGCTTACCCATGTGCTTACGCCCGCCGGCCCGGTTCCCCCGGTGTTTGATCCAAACGGGGTATATCCGTACACCAGTTATGCAGAAACATCCAACAGACCGGTGTTGAAGAAATATCGCTTTGTGACGTTGGAAAATGACCTGCTGAAAGTAACGGTATGTCCGGATCTGGGAGGTAAAGTAGTTTCTATGGTTCATAAGCAATCAGGAAAAGAAGTGTTGTATGTGCCGGATGTAATCCGGCAAACAAGGATACTGCCCCGGTTTTATTTCGTGGCCGGTGGCATTGAAGTGAGTTTCCCGATTTCACATTCACCTTCTCAGAATGAATCTGTGCTTTACAGGATTGACAGTACGCCGGGCAGGACCTATGTTACCTGTGGAGAAAGGGAGCTGCATTTTGGTATGCAGTGGTCTGTTGAATATTCCCTGGGCCCTGCGGATAATTTTTTAACCGAGCGGGTTAAATTTTATAACCCCGGCGCCAACGCCTATCCCTGGATGAGCTGGTCCAATGCAGCACTGCCTTCCGCTGCCGACACGAAATATAATTTCCCTGAAGGCCGGGTATTGTTGCATGCTTCGCATATTGATACCATTGACTGGGCCAGCCAGGGACCGCGGGTGGAAACCGATATCCGGGAAATGACCGGCTATTTCTGGAAAACAAAAAATGCGAATGCCTTTGGCGCCTATACCCCTTCACTTGGCACAGGGTTATATCATATTGCCGATAATGCGGTTGCGCCGGGCATTAAGCTGTGGAGCTATGGTGATGGAGCCGACAGCACATGGGCAATGTTGAGTACCGCACGGCGCGCACCATATATTGAATTGCAGGGCGGCCCTATATCAGATCAATCCATCAAGCTGGAACTGCAGCCGAAAGAAATGCGCTGGCATGTGGAATACTGGATACCTGCGAACCGGGAACTGGATATTCATTCCCTGCAAACGCCTGCTATTAAGCTAAGGCCGGTAACGGACATCCCTTTATTTGACTGGGCCAGGAACACGGACGTGCAGGTTTGGAATGAGCTGGCGAAAGCCTGTGCTGCTAAAACAGCATTGCCTTTGCCTCCGCCTGTTGACCAATATACATGGGCGCCTTCAGGTATGGAAAACATGGACGCTCCCTTTAAATACGCCATCAGTAAAACAAATGGAGAAAACAGGGAGATGTGGGAATTTTATTATGCTGCCTGGGAGGCGGGCAGGGGAAGAAGCAAAGAGGCGATACAAATGCTTACTGCCAACAGGATGGGGCTTGCAAAAGTGCTGCTGGCGAGGCTATTGAAATTAGATGGGAATCTTATAGGCGCCTGGAAAGCAATGGAAGCGATCAGTGAAAAATGGGTACAGTTGCATCCGCAGGTAGTGGTGGAAAGAGATAAGCTGCTGCGCGCTATGGGACCACAAATGATAGCTGAGCGGGAGCACTGGTTATCGGCTGTTGAGGCATTGGCAGATGAATGGGTAATTGAAAGAAGGGTGCAGTTGCTGATCGACAAAAAACAGGTGCAGCAGGCGAAAGACTTACTGCTCTCCACACAATTTCAGAAAGTACATCAAACCTATACCCGTACTGGTTTATGGATGCAGATATGTGAACAGCAGGGAATTCCTGCATTTCCGGTACCAGCGCAGCTGGGAGAGGACCAACTGGCAAGATTCGGCGCTTATAGGGAATATGAATAGTGCCAGGTTGTTCATCATTAGCACTATTCATGGTTTTTTTCTAAATTTGGCCAAACGCGAAAGGTTGGGCAATCAGCATGATCATATCAATATAGCCAGTGATAGGAAAATCCCGGAAGAAGATGTAAGGCAATTCTCCATTTTCTATGATAAATATAGCGCTGCAGTATATAATACCGCTATGGTGTTTACCAAAGGGGATCAGTCGTTATGTGAAGATATTGTGCAGCTTGTTTTTATGCGTATGTGGGAGAACCGTACCAAGCCGGGAACACTTGAAAAACCGGAACATTATCTGTATATACTTGCGCGGAATATTATTTTCGACACCTTTAAAGCGCGTGCGCGTCAGCTGCATCACCAGCTGCAATTGGGCGAATTGCTTCACGACGGCCCGGATTCGCCTATTAAGATTTTAGCAGCCAAAGAATATTCGGGGATTTTGAAGCAAGCGGTTGAAACCCTTACCCCGCAGCAACGTATTATATTTCAACTGGCAAAAGAATCGGGCATTCCCCATGCCGATATCGCAGAACAAATGGGGATTAGTATCCAGACTGTTCGCACCCACCTGAAACTGGCTACCCGTGCGGTTCGTCACTATGTAATGGCCCATATAGAAGACCCCGAGATAATAATGATTTTGTTGGTGTTACTGATGCAATAATCGTCAACCCAAAAATTTTTTCAAATTCAGCTACCCACTTTTTGTGTGGCTGTCGTCTTTATATTGTACCGCTTTAAAAGCTGTTTATGGATGAGATTTATTTCCAATCCTTACTGGATAAATACCGGAAGAATGAAATTTCCGCCGGCGAGTTGTCTGAACTTACCGCAGCTGTAAATACGGGTGTTTACGATGAAACCGTGAAAGCCTCTGTGCAGGCTTCGCTTGAATCAGGGGAGCAGCAGTGGGATAAAACCCGGCAACAGGTTGTGTTCGGGGAAATACTCCGGCAAATTGAAGCAGAAGCGCCTGTAAGAAGAATCATGCCTGAAAAGCGGAGATGGCTGGCTGCTGCTGCCGCCGTGCTTGTTATACTGACTATTGGCTGGTATACCGTTAACCGGTTGAAAACGGGGCAGGTCCGGGAGAACCAGGTAGCTGTACAGGACGTTGCAGCGGGACGGCCTGGTGCGGTGCTTATGCTGGCAAACGGCAGTAAAATAGTGCTGGATACTGCGGGTAACGGAACAGTGGCCTCCCAGGCAGGAGTTGACATCGTATTGAATAACGGGGCGTTGGCCTATGAACATGGTGCACTTGATGAAGCAGGTGCAGAAGCGCTGAATACGGTGCTTACACCAAGAGGAAGACAGTTCTCCATTGTTTTACCGGACGGTTCAAAGGTTTGGATTAACGCGGAGTCCTCACTTCGTTTTCCCGTTCAATTTTCGGGAAAGGAGCGCCAGGTGCAGCTAACAGGGGAGGCTTATTTTGAAGTGGCAGAGAATGCATCCCAACCTTTTAAGGTATTGGTTAATAATAAAACCGAAGTGTTGGTGCTGGGTACTTCTTTTAATATAAACGCATATGCCGGTCAGCCACGGGCAAAAGCCACGCTTATAACAGGTAAGGTAAATATCCGCAGCGGGAAGGCAGCTGCTGTCCTGGTACCCGGGCAGGAAGCCAGTATAGCCGGCGATATTACCGTTGTTGATAATGCAGATATCAATAAGGCTATTGCCTGGAAAAACGGCGCCTTTGATTTCAATAATACTACCATAGAGGAATTGGCTGCACAGCTGGAGCGCTGGTATGATATAGAGGTAACTTATGATCAGCATATTTCGCAGATCCCATTTGGCGGCAAAATAAGCCGGAAGGTCAGCCTGAAAACACTGGTCAGGCTAATGGATGGTACGGGACTTGATTTCCGCCTGGCAGAAGGCCGTAAACTAATAATAACAGAAAGAAAATAACACTTCAGGAAGAAGTATATGTAAGAAAAAACAAGTGCCAACCAAAAGAAAAAACCGGAAGTGATTGGAGCCACTTCCGGTATAAGGTTTAGTCATTAAAGAGCGTGCGGCTCAATTTATCAACCAAACACCTGCAAATTATGCAAAAAACTGCTTATCAGCTAAGCATTTCCGGCGCGTGCCATATGGCGGCGGTCCGGAAAAAAAAGATTATCAACCAAACGTTGCTGGTAATGAAATTAACCATCCTCCTTTTAACAGGAGCTCTTCTACAGGTATCTGCATCCGGGCTGGCCCAATCGGTTACTTTTTCTGCAAAAAAAGCACCGTTGATAAAGGCTTTAAATGCACTGGAACAACAGACGGGCTATTACACTTTTTTTAAAAGCCGCGAAATTCAGCGGCTGATGGAATCCCGTAGTATCACCATTGCGGCGAAGAATATGCCTCTTAAGCAATTCCTGGACGAGTTGCTTAAAGAAACTCCTTTCACCTATGAGCTGGATGATAATACGATTGCACTACAGATGAAAGCTCAGGCGCCATTACCGGAAAAGAAGGAGGTGAGCACCCCCGCAGCTTCACTTTCCGGACAGGTAACAGATCTTGACGGAAACCCGCTTCCGGGGGCAACAGTGATGGTAGTGAAAACAACGATTGCTACTTCCACCGACGGACAAGGCCGTTTCCAGCTGAATGGTTTACCGGATAATGCCAGCATTGTTATTTCATCTATCGGTTATATGCCAATGGGGCTTCGCCTGCTGGACAATAACACTATTGCCACCGATCCGATACGCCTTATAACAGGCAACGGGCAACCTGATCAAACCGAAGGCAATGCCCAAAGCAATTTTCGCATGCTGTCTTCCGGTATGGTAAATGTGCGCCTGGCCCGGCTGATCAAAGGCATTGAAGGAGTAGTGGTAACCGGGCTTTTCCAGCGCTCGGGCAATAATTTTACCGGGGCATCGAAAACAATTTCCGGTGCGGAATTGAAAAAGGTGAGCGCCAATAATGTGTTTGCAGCGGTGTCGGCACTTGATCCTTCTCTCAGGATTGTACCCAACAATGTTGCCGGCGGCAATATTAACCAGCTTCCTGAAATCCAGATGCGCGGGCAAAATTCATTTCCCAATCTCACTGGTGAGCTGTCTGCCAATCCTAATGCACCGTTATTTATCCTTGATGGATTTGAAGTAACGCTCCAGCGTATCGTGGACCTGGACATGAACCTGATCAACAGTATCACTTTGCTGAAAGATGCGTCTGCCACTGCCATCTATGGTTCCCGCGGAGCAAACGGGGTAATGGTGGTTACTACTGTTACACCAAAACCTGGCAGGATCCAGGTAACATTCAACAATGATTTCAGGTTTACCTCGCCGGACCTGTCTGTATATCATCTTTTAGATGCTGAAGAAAAACTTGATTTCGAACAACGGGCGGGGGTATATACTTCTACAAGTTCGCAGGCACAGCACAAACTCAACGTGTTGCGTAATGAAAGATATAAAGCCATGAAAAGCGGGGTGAATACTGACTGGCTCAGGATCCCGGTTCAGGATGGCATTAGTAACCGTAGTTCATTATACCTGCAGGGCGGCGACCAATCGATCCGGTATGGGTTACAGTTTTCTGCCGACTTGCAATCAGGCGTAATGAAAGGACAGGACCGGAAAAATTATTCCGGGCAGTTTGATCTTAACTACGTAGTCAATAAACTACAGTTTAAAAACTCTGTCCGCATCTTCCAGAATAAGTCAAATGAATCTCCTTACGGCAACTTCAGTGAATATGTAACAATGAATCCGTATTGGGCCCCTTACGATGAGAAAGGAAAACCAAAGCAAATGCTGGAGAATCTGTGGATAAATAACACCTACTACAGGCAAGCGAATCCCGCGTATGATGCGGGTCTTCATTCTGTGAACAGCAACCAGTACTTTGGTATTTCCAATAACTTCCAGATGCGTTATACGCCGGTACCATTCCTGTACATGGAAACAAGCCTGAGTATTAATAAACAGAATGCCTCGGGAGACCAGTTTTATTCCGCCCAGGATTCCCGTTTTGCAGAGATAACGGACCTCAGCAGAAAGGGAAGTTATACCGTAAGAAATGAAAATAGTTTTAACTATGAGAGCCTGACAACCGCTAACCTCAATATCTCACGGGGACCTCACCAGTTGTTTTCAATGCTTGGGTTTAATGTTTCCAGCAGTAATAACAACTATTATTCAGTAGTGACTGAAGGTTTCCCTTTTGATAAACTGGATAACCTGTTGTTTGCTGCGCAGTACGAGACAAACGGACGACCAACAGGAGATGAGAGCACCATCAGGAGAGTGGGTGTGGTATACAGTGGAAGTTATAGTTATGACAACCGTTTCCTGGCCGATGTTTCCGCCCGCCGGGACGGATCATCACAATATGGAACTGAAAAGAAATTTGGAACATTCTGGTCGGCAGGTATTGGCTGGAATATCCATAATGAAGCATTTTTCAATAAAAGCAGCCTGGTGAACAGGCTTAAACTGAGAGCCAGTTACGGTTCTACGGGTTCACTCAATATTCCGGCTTACAGCGCCCAATCCCGGTATAACTTTGGTGTAAATACCAGCTATTTCGGAGAACTGGGAGCGGTCCTCATCGGGCTGGGCAACGAGTTCCTGAGCTGGCAGAATGTGTATAAGGCGAATGTTGGTATGGATGCGGTATTATTAAGAGAGAAACTGGATCTCCGGTTGGACTTGTATCGTGAGAATACCAAAAATTCGCTGACACAGATCACCCTTGCTCCATCCACAGGCTTTAGCAGTTTTGCGGAGAATTTAGGCCAGATCCAGAATACAGGGCTCGAATTCTCTGTACGCTATAAAATCCTGGAGAAGCCCGCTAAGGGGCTCTTATGGTCAGTGAACGTAAATGGATTCACCAATAAAAATATTCTGAAAGAGTTATCCAATAAATTGAAGGCTTCCAATAATAAACTCAATGTGGCTAATAGTGATCAGGTCACTCCCAATATACTGTTTGAAGAAGGAGAATCTATTAACACCATTTATGCGGTTCGTTCGCTGGGTGTAGACCCGGCAACCGGTTCGGAAGTCTATCTTACAAAAGACGGAAAAAGAACTTTCACCTGGGACGCAGCAGATAAAGTACCGGTGGGCATTAACCAGCCTAAATGGAATGGTAATTTTGGCACCAACTTTATGCTGAAGGGCTTTGAGGTCAACCTGATCTTCAATTACCAATGTGGTGGCCAGCTCTATAATCAGACACTGATAGACCGTGTTGAATCAGTGAATCCCGCGTTTAACGTAGACCGGAGGGCATATGATCTCGGCTGGTCCGGCCCGGGAGATGTAAGCCCATATACACGTATCGGTGTTTCCACCCAACCTACCCGCCTGACCTCCCGTTTTGTTCAAAACGATAACAACCTGACACTTAGTTCGGCCTCCTTCGGATATAACTTTTACAGGAGTCCGCTTATAAAGAAACTTGGCATGCGGAGCTTACAGGTAACAGCCATCACCAATGACTTTTTCCGTGCAAGCAGTATTCAGATAGAACGTGGTACCAGCAATCCATTTGCCCGTACTTATTCCCTTTCACTCAGAGCCGGCTTTTAAAATTATGAATATGAAAAAGAGTTTGACTATAATAATATGCCTGGTCGCATCTTTGGTGTTCAGCAGCTGTAAAAAATTCCTGGATGTAAAGCCTAAATCCGTTATTTCGGAAGATCAGCTGTTCGCTTCTGAAATTGGTTTCCAACAGGCGCTTACCGGTGTATATTCCCAGCTGGCCAGCCGGGCATTATATGGCGACAACCTGTCAATGGGATTTGTGTCAGCACTGGCGCAAAACTACGCAGTGTCCGGAGCCGGCGCGCCATTTGTTCAAACACGGGCATTGAACTTTGCATCTGCAGAGGTAATTGGATATACCAATAATATCTGGGATACGGCATATGCTGCCATCGCCGGTGTAAACAAGATCATTGCCAGCACTGAAAAAAGAAAAGATGTTCTCTCTGCCACCAGCTATGCGCTTATACGGGGAGAGGCGCTTGCGCTCAGGGCATTCCTTCACTTTGAAGTATTGCGAATGTTTGGTCCTGAGTATACCACAGGCGCAGCGATGAAGGCTATCCCCTATAAAACCACCGTTGACCAATACGCAAAAATACCTTCTGTTACGTCGGAAGTAGTGACATTGGCGCTCGCAGATCTTAGCGAGGCGGCAGATCTGATGAAAGATGCTGATCCTGTTTTAACTGGTTCACAGAACAGGCGCATCAGGATGAATTATTTTGCTGTAAAGGCCCTGGAGGCAAGGATCTGCATTTACGCAGGAGACAAACAGGGCGCTTTCCAGGCAGCTGCTGTGGTAGTGAACTCCGGTAAATTCCCGTTTGTAACCCCTTATGCCGCTTCATCCGCCGCAGGTTACCGGGATCGTCTTTATATTGATGAAGAGATATTTTGTATCCGTGTGCGTGATATAAAGAACTGGGCGGAACGGCAATATTTCCGCTTTAACGGAAGCGCCAGCCAGAAGCTGACAAGAAGTGCCGGCAACTTTAGCACACTTTATGAAACTGCAGCAGGCGGCGCCACTGATTTCAGATTTCTTTACCGTATTGAACAGGACGGAGGCGTCCCCTTTCCTTCTAAATTCTGGCAGACATATCAGTTTAATACACTGGATTCAAACAGACTGGATCAGCATGTACCAGCCATCCGTTTATCTGAAATGTACTATATCATGGCGGAAGCGGCTGTAACACCGGAAGAAGGCGCCGGTTATCTGAATACAGTGCGGAAAAACAGGGCGCTGCCTGAGCTTCAGGCAGGTACCATTACCCAGCAAATACTGGAGAAAGAAATCACTAAAGAGTATCAGAAGGAGTTTTACGCGGAAGGGCAGTTATTCTTTTACTATAAACGAAAAAAGATAACCAAAATGCTGTTTATGACCGCTGAGATTCCGCTTAGTAAGTATGTGCTTCCTATACCTGAGTCTGAACTGGAATTTAATCCTAACTACAACTGATAAATCCTGTTTTATGAAGTACCTGTTATTTCTCAACATATTGTTTCTGATGGCAGCCTGTAAAAAGGAGAATATATCAACCTATAAAGGTCCCGACGGGATTACATTTTATGTAGATGAGTATGAAGCAGACAGCCTCAGTTATTCCTTTGCGTATTCCCCGGTTCTCAAAAACAGGGATACCGTTTTTCTTAAAATGCGTGTGGTAGGCGCGGCAGCCGACTATCCCCGGGTTATTTCCGTAACAGCAGGCGCGGGGTCAACAGCCAGGCAGGGTAAAGACTACGAGCTACCGGAAATTACGTTGCCGGCCGGCGCTTTAACTGTGCTGTATCCTGTGGTGCTGTTGAATTCACCGGAGATGACTACCACCACTTTCCGGCTTGTTGCCCAGGTTGCCCCGGGTAAGGATTTTCAGGTAGGCGCCACAGGGCGTGAGACCGGAGGAACAACCAGCCTCGAAAAAATTATCATTGACGTGAGTAACAAGATCATTAAACCTTCTTATTGGGACGAGGTAGAGAGTGCATTCGGAGCATTCAGTGAGCGTAAGTTCAGGTTTATGGTGCAAGTTACCGGTCTTTCTGATTTTTCTTCCGATGCAATCGGCGTGGATGGTTATTACAATTTGCCGGTTAAATTACGAAATGCCCTTGCCGAATATGAAGCCGTCAATGGGCCATTGATAGATGAATCCGGCAACGTGGTCACCTTTTAGTTCAACTCAAAATTAAATTCATGCGTAAATATATATTCAGAGCATTCCTCGCAATATTGGCGCTGGCCTGGGCTTCCTGTCAAAAGGATAATCAGCGGTTTGTTTATGATAAACTAAACACAGTTTCCATCAAAACAGCTGATTCGTCATTTGTGATAACACAACTGGATACACTTAGTATTCAAACACAACTGACAGAGTCTATACCTTCAGGGGATAGTTATACTTATGAGTGGAAGGCCTATATGGTAGGAGAAAATGCCGTGATATTATCTGATAAGAAAGACCTGAAAGTGGCAGTTAACCTGTCACCAGGCTCATATGACCTGATATATACCGTAACAAGTGTGAAGACGGGTATATCTTCTTTTATGTTGTATCCGCTTACTGTAAACGGAGCATTTTATGAGGGGTGGCTGGTGGCTGCAAACCAGGATGGGAAGGCCCGGTTGTCTTTTATCCGGGCAAACGATTCCGTGTTTTTTTCTCCGGCGGAAGATGTGAACAAGACTACTTACCCTGGAAAGGCCCTGGGGGTCAATGCCGGTATTACCAGTAGCTATGCAAATCTTGCGCTGGTGATGTTTTATACAGACCAGGGTGTTTACAGGTTCAATGCCGACAATTTTATTCAGAATGGTACTACAGCAGATATTTTTCCGGAGCCGAAGCAATTTTCTGCTTCATGCGCGTATGCCATGAGTAAAATACCTTACGATCAGTATATTGTCGCTGACGGAGGACTGTATGCAGGCATCGGACCTTTGTTTTATCCCCAGGATGTGTTGAAGCCTTATTCTGAAAGATTAACAGGTGATTATACCCTTTTCCCGGTGGTGATAAACTCCGCCACTGCTGTCACCTTATTTTATGATAATAAGTACAGGCGATTTATGTCTGTTCCGCTGGGCGACAGAATGTTGAGTCCTGTATCTGCGAGTCCGGGCGCTGTTTTCAATATGGCTGATGTTGGAAAGAAGATGATTGGCTGGGACTATGGAACGCAGTCTGTAATTTCATCTGATGAAATCTACTTTGTTATGCAGGATGATGCCGGTATCCGCTACCTGTACTCGCTTAAAGGGGCAACCCCGGAATTAAGCCAGCAGATCGGCAATAGTCCGGACATAGAGAAAGCCTCCGCTTTTGCTGCTTCCGGGGTTGTAAAGCATCTTTATTATGCTGCAGGTAATAAAATTTATCTCTATGATATACTGGCGAATTCTTCGAAAATGGTATACACGTTTCCCGACGGCGTAAAAATAAAAGACCTGAAAATGTTGTCCATCACCAGTAAAAGAATTGTGGTGGCTACTAACACAGGAACTGCGGGGGAAGTATATTATTTCGACCTGGATAATCTGGGAGATATTATCAATCACACCTATGTTAAGAAATTCACCGGGTTTGGTGAGATTATAAATCTCAGCTACAGATCAGCTAACTGAGATAGGCAATAATTTTTTTCATTTTCTATTATTAACTACAAGTATGAACAGCAATAGACTATTTTTTTTCCTCGGTTTTATATTATTTTCCCTGACCGCGTCCGGACAGCAGAAAAAAAATGCAAAATATACCTTAACCGGTAATATTGAAGGCCTGGTGAGTAAGGCCGGATATGCTAAAGGGAAGAACTTTACAGCAGGGTATGTTTACCTTTCAGGAATAGTACGTAACGGTGCCTACACAACGGATTCCGCCAAACTAACTGATGGCCGTTTTATATTCACGGGAAATGTTGATGAACCTTCCATGGCCTATATTTTCTGTAAGCCCGGAGAACGTAATTCCCCTGTTGTCCTGATGATGTTTCTTGAAAATTCAAATATCTCTGTTACCGGCAAATACAGCCCGGATGAAAATTCAGTAAAGGATCCGCAAATAAAAGGATCTGCAGTACAGGATGAATATGCCGGGTTATTTGAAAATGCGAACAACATTTCAGGAAGAACTGAAATAAGGAGGCAGTATGAAGTAGCCATGAAAAAAAATGATACCGCGAAACTTGCCGCCCTCAGAAAGGAAGGAACAGCAGCGATGGAAAAGTATACTGATTATATGAGAGAATACACAAGTACGCATCCTGCCAGTTTTGTTAATCTGTACCTTTTAAGTGATTACATACCCCGTGAAGAAAGCGGGCTGACGGAACTGGAGAATGAATTGAAGAAGTTCGATAAACAACTTCAATCATCTTTCCTGGCAAAAAATATTATCAGTGCAATAGCTGATCAAAGAAAGCGGTTACAAATTGGACCCGGTATACAGGCAATTGATTTTAGTCAACCTGGTGTTGATGGCAAGATCGTTAAACTGTCCGATTATGCCGGCAAATATGTGCTGTTGGATTTCTGGGCGTCCTGGTGTGGCCCTTGCCGTGCTGAAAATCCCAATGTGCTCAAAGCCTACAACACTTTTAATAAAAAAGGCCTTGAAATATTATCCGTATCATTGGATGAAAACCGGGCAGCATGGTTGAAAGCGGTGAAGGCAGACAAGTTACCCTGGTTACAGGTTTCCGATTTGAAGGGCTGGAAAAATGAAGCCGGTAGCAAATATATGATCCAGTCAATTCCCGAGAATTTTCTGATTGATCCAAACGGGAAAATTGTGGCTAAAGGCTTACGCGGGGAACAATTGCATAAAGAATTAGAAAAGATATTTCATAGAGGCGACATCACTTCCAGGTAATAGCTTAAAAAAAGAGAACGTCCATTTGGACGTTCTCTTTTTTCTTAAAACAAAGTTATTGTTTCACTACTTTCATCGTCTTGCTTTGAGGGCCCTGACTAATATTGATATAATAAATACCTGGTTGCAGGTTTTGACCAACCTGGTAATAGGCACCGGTATTTATCTTTGCAGAATAAATGATGTTGCCGGTGTTATTAACAATAATAAGCAGCGCCGGTGCTTTCGAGGAAGAAGTCATTTTTACATTAAACACGCCACCGGAAGGATTCGGATATACTTCCGTTGTAAAATCCAGTTTGCCATGGTTGTTTAATTTGTTATCCACCACGGAGATGCTGTTTTGATTTTCCGTTATACTTTCCAGGGAATCTGCAGCTGTTAATGTCCGCACTTCGATGGCAGCTATTGAGCCGCTATAAGGATCATACAACCCTGTTTTAGGATAAAACATTACCGTTATCAGACCCGTGCTGTTTGCTGTTGCCCTGATGGTCCGTATAACAGCGGTATTCAACCTGTTGCCTGCGGCCTGGTAGATATTAAAGTCTGTAAGGCTGTCAAGGCCGTTGCTGGCTTTTACACTGAATATCCTTTTGTTTTTTTCCGTCTCCTGTGCTTCAACGAAATGCATCCGGATATTATACGTGGTGTTAGGAGTGAGTCCACGCAGGTAATAACGCATCTGGGAGACATTGCTTTTGAACACGCGTATATACTCGTATACCTGTGGTGGAGCGGGGTCGGTTACATATGACACATTTACGGGGGAAGTCACTCTTTGTACCCAGGTATAGCCTGCATGCCATAGCTTATCGGTACCGGTGGGTCCTTCCGGAACATATTGCGCAAAGGTGGTATTTGCATACGGGCCGGGAGGCGTAAGCGTAGTGCCCGCGTTGATACCATAAACGGCCGATTTATTTGTCTTTAAAACTTCTATACAATAGTCATCCACCCATACTGTGCCGGGTCCAACTTTGGATACCCAGTAAGTAAGCCCTGTTGCACTGTCGGGCACATTGATGGTATCTCTTATCTGGGCCCAGTTCTCCCGGTATGCGGCCACATTGTCTATCTGTTTTGAATAAACGGTATCCGTAGGAGCGCCCAGGCTATCTACAAACCCAATACCATATCCTGACCACCAGGGATAACCACTGGCGTCTTTTTCTACTTTAACCCATTGACTAAATACGATAACGCTGCCGCCTCTCACTGGTATGGAATCTTGTATGTTCAAAGAGGTGTTTGCTGTAGTGAAACCCATTGTGGTGGCTTTGTCGCCGGAATGGCCTTTCCCGCTAACGGTGTATGCAGCGCCTACTGTAGCAATGCGGTCTTTATAAGCTATCCAGTTAATAAGTCCACTTTCAAAACCATAATTGGGTATTCCTCCACATGAATCAAACGGCACCACTGTTACCGGCAAGGCAGCTGAAACGCCTGAGCTGTCCCGGGTATTGACGTTAATGGTAGCGGCGCCTTGTTTAATAGCGGTGACAAGACCGGTACTGTCGACGGTAGCTACTGTTACATTGGAACTACTCCAGCTTACTTTTTTAATGGTGGTATTAGCAGGCAGGAAGTTAACTTTTACCCGTAGTGTATCCTTCTCCCCGATAATGGCGGTAGATGGTTGCAACGTAAGACCGGTAGCCAGCACATTGGCTACATGAATATTGGCCTGTACAGCAATAAGCGGGTTATCGACCGAGGTGGCGGTTACTATTACGTCGCCTTGTTTGATACCGCTGATAGTGCCATTGCTGCTTACTTTGGCGATGGTTGTATCTGAGGATGTCCATACTACTCCTTTATTGCTGGCTTTGGCCGGGTTGATGGTGGCATTCAGCTGGAGGGTTGATCCTGCAAACACATTAGCCGAAGTGCTATCCAGCGTTAAGGATGTAACAGGTATGTAGATCACCGTATAGGTTTTGGCAGCGGTAAAACTGCTTTCCGCAGAGGTAGCGGTGATGGTAACCGTGCCGGCAGCTTTTCCTGTTACCACGCCATTCAGGTCTACAGTAGCGATGGCGTCATTGGAAGATTTGTACACCAGGTTGCGGTTGGTAGCATTTGCCGGTGTAGTGGTCAGTTTCAGCGTATCCGTATAGCTTACATAAAGATTGCTGCTGTCTGAACTGATGCTGATTCCCTGGAGTGGGATGATAGATACCTCAAGGGCGGCTATAGATGCGCTGTAAGGATCGCCGGTGCCAGTTTTAGGAATGAACATCACAGTGATTACACCTGCGTTGTCAGCTTTTGCCTGCAGGGTGCGCGTGATCACTGTATTCAGTTTATTGCCTGCAGCCTGGTAAATGTTGAAGTTAATGAGGCTGTCGCCGCTGGTTTTCACATTAAACACCCGGTTGGCTTTGTCGGTATTGCTGGGCTCAACAAAGTGCAGGCGCAGCGAGTAGTTGGCATTTGGAATCAGGTTGCGGAAGAAATAACGCAGCTGGCTCGCACTAATTTTACCGATGCGCATATACTCATATACCTGGCTGGGAGCAGGTGCTGTTACCTGGCTCTGGTCCATCGTTGCCGCGTTACGAACGCTCCAGGTATACCCTGCATGCCATAGTTTATCGGTTCCGGTAGGCCCTTCGGGTATATACTGGCCGACCGCCGTATTCTGGAGTGGCGTTGCCGGACTTCCCGTGGTGGCTGTTGTACCTGCATTAATGGCTGTTACAATGGTATTCACGACCAGCTGCACGGTTTTAGTGGCGCCTCCGTCTGCGGTGGAAATGGTGAGAGTGGTAGTGCCCAGTTTTAAGCCGGTAACCACGCCGTTGGCATCCACTTTTGCAATAGTACTATCCGCCACGGACCAGTTCAGGGTTTTATTGGTGGTATTAGCGGGTGTAATAGCAGCAGTGATCTGCTTAGGTGTATTCATGGTACCATACGCCACACTGTCTATCGTGATACCGGTGGATATAGTGGGAGGAACGACGACGATCTGTCTTGTATCTGTTTTTCCTCCATCGACCGATGTAACGGTAATAGTAACGGTACCTGCATTAATGCCGGTCACCTTCCCGACCAGATCCACTTTAGCGACGGCGGTATCAGAGGAGCTCCAGGTAACAGCCGGATTGGTGGGATACGTAGGCGTGAGCTTTGTGTTCAGCTTCACAGAGAATCCTTTTACAATAGTGTCTGATGCGGGGTTGACTATTTCTACCGACTGAACAGGGCCGGCTACCGGGGAGCCGAAAAAGATGCCATTCCCGCTGATGGCAAGAAACATTCTTCCCTTATTGTCTGCTGTAATATTCTGCACTACGCCTGGGACCCGGTCCAGGATGGTGGTCCAGGTACGGCCGGTATCATCTGAGCGGAAGGCGCCGTAGGTGATGCCATTGATGGGAAGGACCTGGGCGGTGGCGTACAAAGCCAGGTGCGCATTGGCGGTGGTGTCGGACATGGCGGCAGCTATCCACTTGGGTTTGAAATTTTCGCCACCCACCTTACTGAATGTTTTACCGGTGTCTGAGGTATGATAAAGAGCGGCGTATTGAGGATAGGCGTCATCGTAAAATGCGATCCATACATCTCCTGTTTTCCCCGGCGTTGCTTCAATGTTGGAGGTAGTGGCATAAGAAGAGCCATTGGGATTGCTGCCTGCGTTTGCAGTAAGACCTGTGGCGGTTGTTTTCTGGAATGATCTCCCGCCATTGGCGCTTACATAAAAGGAACCACGGTCCCATATATAGAAATAATCGCCGTTCACCTTATCCGCTACGAGATGGTTTTGCCCGGGATACAGGTTGAACTGCGGGCCCGAGGGTAAGATGCCCGAAGAAGTACCGGTGGATTTTGTCCAGGTGGTGCCCAGGTCTTCTGACCAGTAAACATTACCGGGAGCATTCGCATCTATTTGGGTAAGCCAGAGGATGTTTCTGCGGTTAGCGGATACGGCTACACGCCCACGTAAGCCAGGCGATTTTGGAAAAAGCGTATAGGTATCGCCACCATCGGTGGAGTAACCCGCGCGCGATTTATCGATTTCCGAAGCCGCCGGGCCGTCGCAGCCTACCCGAACAATAAAATCAGGGTCGGTATACTGGAAAGCAACACCCTGCATATTAAACGCGGAGTAGATGCCGTAATGCAGCGCGGTGCCGGAAACGGCGCCCTGGTTCAGCGGCTCCGTAAGGGAACGGTGATGGGCGCCTCCCACATCTGCAGTAGCGGTGAGCAACAGGTTCTTGCCACTGGGAGGAGCTGACATAGGACCTGTTATCACGATTTCTTCCAGGCCCACCACGCGGATCTTCCAGTTGGAAATGGGGTCAAAGATATTATCGGTGCAGAGCACGTCCAGCATATCATTGATCCATATCCTGTTTGGGTAAAAAGGGTCCCAGGTAAAAGCAGCAGCATTATGCCCTGGCGAATTGTAATATAACCCGTCATTCGCCGAGTGCGGCGCTTCAGAATTATCGCGGGTAATTTTTCCCTGTGTATAGGAGCCGGGGGCGCCGCCCTGCCTTGAAATATAATAAGGATCTTTTTGCCAGCTGCCACGGGTGCTTACAACAATATCATTTGAATTAGCGGGGTTCACCGCTACTTTGGAGAAGTACCTATCGCTGTTAATAGGATCAGGATCTAAAGTTACAGGAGAGACGTCCTGCCAGCTACCGTTCTTATACTTGTAGACGCCTTTTTTTTGATTCTCTGTTCCGGCAGATACGTACAGGGTTCCATCTGCGTGAATCGTGGCCCGGGCAGAAAACTGGGGGCTGTTACTCATCAGTGTGAAAGAAGCACCACCGTCATCAGATATGAGTATACCTGTGGACTTGCCGATGTAAATGCGCTTGCTAACATTCTGGCCGTTTATGGAAACCGTACCGGAACTTTTGTCGAAAAGAATAAAAGAGCAGACACCTGTTGCTGTGACGGCGCTTACCTGCGACCAGCTGGCGCCGGCATTCTCCGTTTTCCAGGCGCCATTCTGGTCTGTAACCACCCATACATTGTTACCATTGGAAGGGTCTACCTGAATACGATCCCCGTAATTCTGCGTACTGTTGGGATGTACAACGATGGGAACATTGAGGTCGGTCCAGGAGTCACCCCTGTCGGTACTCTTCATGATAGTACCCAGCGAGCTTGAACCTTTGCCAGGCGAAGGACCGGCGCCATTTTCCACGGTCGCATAAAGAATATTGCCGGTGGCATCGCTGGGATCTACCCCGATGCTGCCGCAACGCTGGTTAACTTCCCAGTTCCAGTAGTTGACGGGTATTTTTTTAAATAGCATTAAATGCTCCCACTTCTGCAGGGTTTTATTCCATCGGTATGGAGTGCCTACATCGGTGGTGATGAAATAAAGATCAGGTACCATCGGGTGCGCCACAAAAGAGGGCAACGAGCCGGACCCGCCTATCCGGACCTGGTTCCAGGTATACGTTTGCGCGCGTATGGCCTGCGAGCCGGTTAAGTAAAAAATTGTTAGCAGTAAAGTGTAGAAAATCTTTCGCATGTTCATAGTGGAATTATTAAAGGATTGTTTAGAATATCCTATTTGGTTACTTGTCCATAGGTCGGAATATGATGTGGCACAGCATGCTGTTCATCCCTGGCAAAAAATCCGGTAACAGTGCGCCGACGTCCAGGTGAAGTTTATCTGAACTTCATTAAAGCCTACGGTAGAGATTATCTGGTTGATAATGTTTAAAGCGACATTATGCGCTGACTACGGATATTTTCTTTGCCTGCTCTTTTAATTAAATGAACCAGGTTTTCATAAATGTTCTACTGTGGCCGTTTTGAAGAGAATCGTGCGTTCTCAATGGAATTACTATGTCCCAGGTACTGCTTTAGTGCATGTATTAAAATTGAAGGGTGAAAGAATAGTAATTGGTTGATAAATAGGTAATACGTTTGTGAAAGACAGACTACGTAGCCGGAACGAAAAAATATTTTTGGAATGGGGAATTCCTGCGCGATCTGCGCAAAACAGGTGAAGGAAGGGGGCTATACGCCTGTTTTAATAATACCCCCGGCATGCTATAAAAAACGGCGGCGTTAAATGAGTTGGTGTTGCTCATTTAACGCCGCCGGTATGGAGGAAGTGGATTATTTTTTTGCGGCTACCCGCCAGATAGTATTGGAGGCATCATCCGATACCAGTAATGCGCCATCTTTAGCCATAGTAACACAAACAGGGCGGCCATGAACCTCACTTTTAACTTCATTTGCGATAAACCCGGTCAGGAAATCTTCTGCTTTACCGGCAGGTTTACCATCTTTGAACGGCACATAGATCACTTTGTAACCAGAGAGATAGTCGCGGTTCCATGAGCCATGTTGACCAATAAATGCGCCGTTGCGGTATTTTTCGGGAAATGCAGTGCCTTTATAAAAGTGCAGTCCAAGTGATGCCGAATGCGCCATCAGGGCAAAGTCCGGCACCAGCGCACTTTTTACCAGTTCGGGCGCCTGGCCTTTAAGACCTGGATCTTCATGCTGACCAAAATAGGAATAAGGCCATCCGTAAAATGCGCCATCTTTCACGCTGGTAAAGTAATCAGGCACGAGGTCGTTACCCAGCTGATCGCGTTCGTTTACTACCGTCCACAGGGTATGTGTGCCCGGTGCCCAGTCCATACCAACCGGGTTGCGTAACCCGCTCGCATATACTCTGACGCCGGTGCCATCCGGATTTACTTCCAGGATGTTAGCCCTGTTTTTTTCATTTTCCATTCCGTGTTCTGCGGCATTGGTGCCGGAACCTACGGAGACATACAGTTTGGTGCCGTCTTCACTCCGGATCACATTGCGCGCCCAATGGTTATTATAACCACCTGCGGGAAGATCTAAAATTTTCTTTCCTTCTGCTTTCATTTCCGTCATGCCGGCAGTGTATGGATATTGTACCAGTGCATCGGTGTTGGCCACATAAAATTTGTCGTTCAAGATCAGCATGCCCATTGGCTGGTTGAGCTTTTCCAGGAAAACATGCCGCTCATCTGGCACTCCGTCCTGGTTGGTATCACGGAACATGGTGATCCTGTTGGCAGTAATGCTGTTATTTTCTGATTTGGATTTGCCACTGACTGAATTGATCACTTCCTGGCTAAACCGTTTGATGGCATGTGCTTCGGAAACAAAGATGTCGCCGTTGGGCGCCACGTAAATCCATCTGGGATTTTTCAGGCCGTCGGCAAACTTGTTGACTACAAATCCTTCCGGGGCAATTGGTTTGCTGTCATCTTTCCAGCCGATAACGTGACTGAAATTGGTGACCGACGGCGTAGCACCGGGGGCAGGCAGTGAGTCGGGGGGCGTGTTGTTGATGATTTCCAGTGAATCAGCTGCTTTATGCAGCGTTTTTGGCTTGCCACCATTGCATCCATTCAGAACAGTGATCAACGCCATAAAACCGGCAGACAGTAATAGTCTTTCCATACTTAGTATCATTTATATTGTCATAGGGCGATTAACGCCGGGATGTACGCCTTGTTCGAACAGCGCATTTAATATTCTTTTTTATTGATTACCCGGGGTTCAGGTTAAATGGAGGCCATATATAGAAACTTACGCCTGGCCTTCGAAAAAAAATGCTGACAGATCCACCCTCGTATTATTCCGGCTTTATGGTATGTTAAATACCTCCGGCTTTAATCCACGTTAAATATAGGATTCTTCTCTGGAAAATTTCTGCTTAAATTGCAGATAATCATAGTCCCCGCAATGGACGGGACCAGATATACCTCGCCCAATGGGAGCTCAAATTCGCTGAAGTGCTCATTTCATTATACGACTTATGCCAACCACTTAGGCTCGTATTCAGTGGCCTAAGTGGTTGGCATAAGTCGTAGTATCCTGTTATTTTACTTCAATTCCTTTTTGTAACCGGCAAGTTTCTTCTCCGATTCTTTAATGGTATCTTCCATAATGAAACCAGCGAATTTACCTTCCTTCAGGAATTGTCTGGCAGTTGCAATGGCTTTCTCCTGGTATTGCACAGCGCTTTTGTAATCATTCATATTTGCATATGCGCCTGCCATCTCCTCGTAGACCATAGATGCCGGCATCTGTGGCACTTGCAGCTGTGCATTCAGCAACTCTAAAGCATATTCATAAGTTGACTTCTTCCATCCCTTTTGCCTTGCAATTACTGCCGCTGTAGAACCTACATATCCGGGTTTAGTAGCTTGCCAGGGTCTTACAAAAGCCATTGCCGAATCTTCACTGACATGTTCAAGTAAGGTTTGGAACTTAAAGAACCCGAATGTTCCGGCAAAGGGAGGCATGGTGCCAATACCCGAATCCAGCAGCTCAATGGCTTTGCTGTACTGTTTATCAGCAATGGCTTTTTCATAGTCCTTCATTAGGTTTTGAAAGGGAGCCGCCGCAGCATCTGACTGTTCATTTCTTTCCTGTATCTTCTTCCTGGCAGCGGCTACATCGTAATTTCCCGACATTACCACATTTACTACGGAATCCAGTTCGACCGGATGACCTATCCACATAATAATGCCATCCTTCACCATAAATGTGCAGGGAATACCACCTTGTCCGGCAGCCTTCATCCATTCATTTCCCATAAACTGGTCTTTGCTGTCAGTGATAACATTGAAGTCCATTTTGTTGCCGATACCCTTCACAAATTTGCTGACTTTGGGAAGCGAAGATTCATAAGGTTTGTCACCGGTTTTTTCCCAGATATTCACAGCAATTACGGTAGCTTCTTTTTTGTGTTCCCGTGCAAATTCAGAAAGATGTGGCATAGATGCAATGCAGGGGCCGCACCAGGTTGCCCAGAATTCGAAAAGATAAAGATGACCCTTTTTGTACTCCTTAACAGGTGTGCCTTTTAACCATTTTCCGTAACGAAGCTCCGGTGCTTTGTCGCCCACAAATAATTTAGCTTTTTCCTGTCCCAATGAAACAACTGTGAAACAAAGGATAGAAAGAAAAGTCAGACACGCAGTCCTCGAAATCTTCAGATTGTAACTCATTTTTTTGTTAGTTTTTGAAATTTTAAATGCAAAATATTGTCCTTTAGAAGCCATTGGGCTTCTATGAAAAAGTTAATTATGACAGTAAGGGCTCTTAGAAGTTCGGTATAGTCAGTACCACTTTAGGATCGTCCGGTTGAATGATCAACGCTTTCCCGTTGTTATCGGCAGCCTTTCTGATCATGGGTAATCCATTGCGGAAATAGTCATATCCGGCATGTCCTTCAAACGCAAGCTCCATACGTCTTTCTTTGAGAATAGCAGCAAGCAGGTCCTGATCGGCGATGCTGGTGATGTCCGATTCGGGCAGTCCTGCACGGGTGTGGATGGTGCTGAGATCGGCCCTGGCCATTGTGTAATTCTTCATTTTAGCATACGCTTCCGCCCTGTTCAGGTACAATTCGCCGGTGCGCAAAAAGATGTTCGGAGCGCGGGTGATGAGCTGGTTTAGCAATACCAGTAATTTGGTGGTTTCCGTCAGCCCCGTTGCGGCATTAACCCTGAAAAAACTACTGCGTATATCCTGTGCAACAAGTAACTGCTTAAGATCCGAAGAAGGCATAAATATTCCACCCATGCCATAAAGCGGATCATAGTTGTAGAGAATGCCGATCCGGGTATTGCCTGTCATGTTGTCAAAGGCAAAGATGATTTCTTTATTGGAGGCAAATTTAGCGCGGCCAATAGATCCATCCTGGTCATCGGCAAACAGGTTTTTATAGTCGTTTCCCTGCAGCAATGCTAATTTCCCGTTGTTTTGAGTCAATGCACTGTCTGCATAGGTTACGGCTGCCTGGTTATAAGTAGCATCCGGATTGATCATGCTGCCGCCCATATACAGGTACACCCTTGATAATAATGCCCATGCAGCCTCTTTGCTGGCAAAGCTGTTTGTTTTTACCACGGGGGTTTTCATCAATTGCGCCGCTATTTTCAATTCTTCTGTGATATAATCGTACACTTCCTTAACAGTAGATGGTGCTGGAATCTCCTTTGTATCACTTGTCTTTTTTAACGCAACACCGGAACTGTTAGCAGCATTCTGATAGTAAGGCTTGCCGTATAATCTGATCAGGTTAAAATAAGCAAGTGCCCTCAGGAAATGATTTTCGCCTTTTGCGTATAATACATTATTCCGGTCGGCTTCGGATGAGGAGGCGAGATTTGCTTTCTCGAAATCAGCGATTCCCTCCAATGTGGTATTAATGCTTACAATTAACTGATAGGAGCCGCGATAGAAGTCATTGCTGAAACCGAGCGTAGGGCTGTTACTGTTTTGATAGAAGAAGCCGTCCGTCGTTTTTTCTGCAGGGCCGAAGATGCGCAAGGTTACATTGTTGCCACGGCTTTCGGACAAGTTTACCAATGGTTCGTCGTAATACGGAGTGGAATTATCGCGTAGCAAGGAATAATTGCCTACTGTAGCTTCTACAATCCCGGCAACAGACGACAGCTCTCCGTCTTTATCAATTTTAATCAATGGGCTGATCTCATCGATCTTTTTATCGCATGCCGTCGCAAGGAGAGATATAAAAAATATAATGGCGTAATTTTTCATTTTAATACTTTTTAACTTTCAACTAAAATGTAACCTGTAGTCCAAATACATATCGCCGTGGGATACTTAACGGGCCGCCCGCATTACCAAAGTCCTGTGCCTGTCCTACAGAAGGGCCTTCGGGACCGGAGGCCACGATATATTTATTGTAGATGGTGTACAGGTTATCGGCACTTACATACGCGGTAAAGTTGGATAATTTCAGGCGGTTGGTCAGCGATTGTGGCAGATCATAACTTAACCGGATATTGCGCAGGGAGGCATTACTGGCATCGCGCATATATTTGCTTGATCCGAAATAGTCAGTAGTTGCCTGGTAATAAAGTTCCGGCTCGGTAGCATTGGTTTGTCCGGGTGTTGTCCAGGGAATTTGGCTTTTAGTATAGGCCAGCTGGTTAAACCGGTCTACATGTGCTACCTGTGAAGACGCCGCATAGTTATCGATGATCGTATATTTCAATGCAAAAGTTATCAACACACTCAGTGAAAAGTTTTTGTAGGTAAAGGTGTTGGTAAGACCACCATAGAACCTCGGCTGGAAAGAACCAATTGTTTGAAACTGCCTGCTGTCTGAAGCTGCGTCTACTTCAGCAATTGTATTTACATATTCCACGCCGATTCTATTACCCTTCGCATCGAAGATCAGCTTTTCAAATCTCGGTTTTCCTGACTGCGGATCCACACCGGCGTACTTAACAGCTTTTAATGCATTGATATCATCTCCTTTAAAAAGATAATAACTGTTCTGCGGGTAATATCCCTGTCTTAATGAATCATTGGCCACACTAACAATCTGATTTCTATTAAAGCTGATGTTGAAGGACGTACTCCAGGAGAAATTTTTTCTGTTTAAATTTTGAGAATTCATCACCAGTTCTATTCCCTTGTTTTCTACTGTAGCTGCATTCTGCCATTGTGTTGGAAATCCCGACAAAGCTGGCAATAACACCTTCTGCAACAGGTCCTGGGAGCGGCGTTTGTAAACGTCTATTGTAGCCGTTAAACGTTTGAAGAATTCCATGTCAATACCTGCACTCCATGATTTGGTTACTTCCCATCTGATATCCGGATTACCTAATACTGAAATGGTGGCTGCTCCGGCTCCGCTGTACGTGTATCTTGGATCGTACAACGTTCTTGTGAGAAAGTTGTCGCCAAGTTGCGAGCCACTGGTGCCATAGTTGGCCCGTAGTTTTAAATAACTGATCCATTTTACATTTTGCAGGAATTTTTCCTCGCTGGCAACCCATGCACCACCTCCGGAATAGAAAGTACCATAGCGGTTATCACGGCCAAAGCTGCTGGATGCGTCCCTGCGTACAGAAGCACTTAAACTGTATTTACCTTCGTAAGTATATCCGGCTTCACCAAACAAAGAATAAATGGCTTTTACATCCTTTCCACCCTCAATATTACCCGCTTTGGTAGTGGGAATACCGAAGATTGATAAATCTGCCGAGCCACCTATTTCCCGGGCAAGAGAGATAACCGGGTAACCGGCACGCACATGATTTACATTTACCAGCATGTCTTCAACGGTGGTTTGTCCGAATTCCATACCCGCCAGGGCACGGAACACATGGTCGCCCGTTTTTTTATTAAAGGTTAATTGGTTTGAGGTGAGGTAAGACATCAGGTTGCCGGTGGTGGTACCCAAAAATCCCTGAGGGGCAAAATAGGAACTGCCTCCGTTGTAAGTTCTCACATCTGTGTACCGGGTGTTTTTAGTATAGTTAAGATTGCCAGAGTTGGTACTGGAGATACTTAGCCAGTCGGTAATTTTATAGTCCAATTTAGCGGATCCGAAAAACAGCTGTGATTGGAGTTTTGAAAAATTATACTGCCTGTTGAACAGGGGATTGTCGATGATCTTCTGTGTCCCGCCCATTTTAAAGTTAAGCGCCTGGGTAACCGACCCATCTGCAGCATAAGGATTTGCCCACGGGATAAGGGTTTGAATGCCATCAACGGTGTAACCCTGGTCCTGACGACCATCATTCATAATGCCATTAATGGAAACAGTGGCTGTAAGCCTGTCTGTTAAACGGCTTTCAAGGTTCAGCCGGAATGTTTTCCGGATTAAACTGTTGAGGATACCGGTAGCCTGCTCGTTGTAGTACGAGCCACCCATATAGTATTTAGTACGGTCGTTTCCTCCGCTGGCAGACAAGTTCACTTCTGTAGTATTGCTGGTAACGAAAGCGTATTTAGTCCAGTCGTAGGAATTATTCACCTGTTCCAGTGTAGGCAGGCGATAGTCCAGATAATTGTCCAGGGTAGGGAACATGGGAGAGAGGCTGGCATTATTCTGCTTATAATCTTCGGTGTAAAAGCGTTTTTGCAGATCATAGAGTTCTGCACCGTTCAGAAATTTCATGCGCCCGCGATTAGGCTGATTAATTCCGTATTTCACTTCGGCGTTAATGCGTGGTTTTGCATTACTTCCTCTTTTGGTGGTGACTACCAGTACTCCGGCTGCTGCTCTTGATCCATAGATGGCAGTAGCGGCTGCGTCTTTCAGTACAATGATGTCCTGGATTTCCTGTGGTGTAACCAGTTCTTTCAGATTTTGATTCGGCATAATTACTCCGTCCAGTACAATGAGTGGGCCGTAGTTGAGTGCGGGTACCACAAATTCATTGACCTGATCTACACCAACTCCCGCCACACTACTCTGGCCCCTTACAAATATTTGTCCCCCGCTGCTGGTGGGGTCGGCGGCATTCTGTTCAGAAATATACAGACCCGCTGCTCTTCCTTTCAGTAAAGATGCGGGATCAGACGATGTAATGCCCCTTCTGATTTCGTCGCCTGATATTTTCTGTATAGACCCGGTCAACTCTCCGGGCTTTTTAGCCATGTAACCGGTGGAAATGACTACTTCTTTTTGTTCGATCGCTTCCTGCTGGAGCGTGAAGGCGAGTTCCAATGGTTTATCTGTTACAATCAGTTTTCTGCTGATCGTGGAATACCCGATACTGGATATTTCCAGTGTATAAGTACCTGGCGGCACATTCGGCAACACAAATATCCCATCTTCATTGGTAGTTGTGCCTATCGTTGATGGCTTTAATTTTACTGATACACCTGGTAGCATTTTACCATCGGACCCCGCAATAATCCCTTTTATGATCACCGGCGTATTGGCCGCATTATTCTCCTGCAACGACGGATCAGTGCGGGGAGTCACTGGCGTCTTAATTGAAAGTGTGATGGTGGTGTTCCTTAAACTGTACTTTAATGGTTGCTCCTGAAAGAGCAGGTCAAGAAACTTTAATAATGGTAAGTCTTTGACCGTAATTGTCACTGGTTTGGCGATAGACAGCAGTTTCTCATCAAAGAAGAAAACATACCCGGTTTGTTTTTCAGCAAGCGCCAATACCGTCGATAGGTCTTTGTCTTTAACAGACATAGACACGTTACCCTGTGCTGCTATCTTTGCACTAACATGCAGTGTGGCAACAAGCATTAAAATAAATGTAATCCTCATAACTCGCAATGTTTGGTAGAGACAACGAGGCCCGGAGCTGCGGGTCCGCATGCTTTTCGCATTTTTTTGCATAATTTTGGTTGGTTTGGTAAATAACAGGATCTGTCCAGACTTGACTTTTGCCAAATTATAGCCGGGTATGTTGACGCATACCGGCTTTTTGTTTTTTGAAACGATTGGTTTTTGATTGTTAATTATATACTACTATTGTTTTTCCCTCCATTTTAAATTTAATATTCACATCCTGGAGTACTTCCAGTACTTGCGTTAAGCTGAGGTCGCGTTTGATTTTCCCTCTGAATATCCGTGATGGAATTTGTCCCTCATAACGCACATCTACATCGTACCAGCGGCTCAGCTCATTCATGACGGATTGCAGGTTAGACCGGTCAAAGTTAAATAGCCCATACCTCCAGGCCATTACCTGGTCGATGTTGGCATCGTTCACTACCTTAATCTCTGCTTTTCCGGCCGCTGCCTGTTGACCTGGTTTGAGTAATACAGGTGAATTGGCCGGGGTGGACATTGATACGGCGCCTTCCAGCAAAGTGGTTTTAATGATGTTTTCCTCCGGATAAGCGTTTACATTAAAATGAGTACCCAGTACTTTTACCTCCGCCCTACCATTTACACTTACTTTAAATGGTTTTTCCTCACTCTTCGCCACCTCGAAATAGACTTCCCCGCTCATTTCTACCCGGCGCTCCTGCCCCAGGAAAGCAGTTGGGTACCGGATAGAGCTGGCTGCGTTTAACCAAACCGTGGTACCGTCCGGGAGAATGACTTTAAATTGCCCGCCACGGGGAGTACGCAACGTATTATATGTTACTGCATCCCTATCCGACGAAGCCGCATATACAAGCTGTCCTCCCTGTTGCCGTATTGACGAGCCGCCTTGTTGTATGGTGCGGTTACCCGCACTATCCAGTTGCACTACGGAGCCATCGTTCAGGGTAAGGGTAGCACGCTCGTAGCCCGGCGTTACCTTTTCTATTTTTGCGACGCCCGTAATTTCCTGCTGATGCTTTAACTGGAAATAGCCGCCAATACCCAGAAGAAGCAATACCGCTGCTGCTGCTGCCCAATGCCAACGTTGCCTTACAGGCTTCATCTGTACCGGTTTATTAAGAATAGCGGCCAACACGTGGGCTCCACTGGGCGTCTGAACCGTGGTTCCCTGCAGTGCTTCCCATCGTTGGCGCATAACCGATTCCAGCAGCACATCGTCCGATTCCATCACGAACTCCATTAACTTCTGGCGGTCGGCATCAGTGGCCGTACCGTCGAAATAACGATTAAACAATTCAGTCAACTGCTCATTCATGTGGAATAAATTAACGGGTATATATAAATGACACCTGGCTTTTCAAAAAGTATATGGGGAATCTTATTTTTTTTCAAAAAAGATAGAAAGTAGAAGAGTCAGGGCAAGACCCAGTGAAGAACGATCTTTTACGTACTGTGTAATCAGGCCGATGGCCTGCTGCATATATTTTTTAACTGTCGGCAATGCAATTCCCAGTGCTACTGCTATTTCTGCCTGCTTCATTTTCCCGATCCGGTTCATGGTCCATACCTGGCGACAATGTTCCGGCAACTGTGTAATCGCCTCGTCTATGAGGGAAAGATGCCATTCCCTGTTTTCTTCCGTTTCGGCGGTGGGGACTTGCCTGGCAAAATCGTCTAACAACGCATTGCGGCGCGCCAGGTTGCGCATGACATTGAGGGCATGGTGACGGGTCATCACCCAGAGGTAAGGACTGAATCGCTCTACATATTGCAAGGTTTCCCGCCCCTGCCAGATCTTCATAAAAATATCCTGTAAAATACTTTCGGTTTCCGGAGCGGATTGGATGATGCGATTGACGTATGTGTAAAGTAACGGGTAATATTGGTCGAATATGATAGCATATGCCTGCTCATCGCCTTCTGCTATCCTCGACAATAGTTCTTTTTCGTTATATGTTTGATTGGCTGACACCCGTTAAATGAAACACAATCTAGGAAAATTTCTGAAAATCCGCCAATATATGTTGGCCCACTAATTTGAATGCAACAATATAACCCATGCCATTTTTTATTGATTTTTTTACCAGTAACTATAAATAGGGCTTCACCTGCAAATTGTTACTGCTATTACAATTGCAGGAGCTTCTTTATGATTCACAATCTACTAAACCGGACATCAACTGTACAAAACCGGACAGGTTGAAAAATACCGGCAACTTTAATTCATTGGTTTTTATAATATTAAAAACTGGTATTTTATTAGCGATGGGAGTATTCAAACCTATCTCCATGTTTAAAAATTATTTTAAACTCGCCTGGCGTAACCTTATCCACAATAAATTATACAGTCTGCTGAATATATTGGGCCTGGCCACGGGGATGGCAGTAGCATTGATCATTGGTTTGTGGATCTGGTATCAGTATTCTTATGACAGATTCCTTCCTGATAGTCAGCAGATCTACAAAGCCGGCTTAAAAGGTACCGCGAGTAATGGAGAGGTATATGCTTACCTTGTTTCACCTATGCCATTGGCTGAAGCATTGAGAAGAGACGTTCCAGGTATCAGGCATGTGGTCATGACGGACTGGATAAAACCGCATGGGCTGGTTGCGGGGGAGAGGAAGATATATCTGCCGGGAATAATAGCTGAAAATGATTTTCTGAAAATATTTCAATATCCTTTGTTAAAAGGCCGTAAAGAGCAGGTGTTAAATGATCCTTATTCGATTGTATTGACGGAGTCGACTGCAAAATCGTTATTTGGAAATGAAGATCCGCTGAATAAGATTGTTCGTATCGATAATCAGAACGATCTGAAAGTGACAGGTGTGTTAAAAGATATTCCGGACAATTCTACTTTGAAATTTAACTACGTTATTCCTTACGAATACCTTATTCAGAACAGCAATACCAAGGATTACCTTAGCATGTGGGGCCAGATTACAGCCAATGTGTATGTGTCATTACAGCCCGGAGTTTCCTACGCGAAGGTTGAACCGGAACTAAAGAAGATCATAGCCAGGTATAACCCCGAAGAATATAAGCATTCGCGTACTGAAGTAATCATGCAGGGGATGAAAGACTGGCATCTTTATACTGAATTTAAAAATGGGGTGGCTACCGGTGGGATGATCAGCTATGTAAGAGTATTTAGTATTACCGGGATACTTGTGTTGCTGATTGCCTGTATCAATTTTATGAATCTTTCTACAGCGCGATCTGAAAAAAGAGCAAAGGAAGTAGGCGTGAGAAAAGTCATGGGCTCCCAGCGATATGAACTGATTTTACAGTTTCTGACAGAATCTTTTGTTATCACTTTTTCCGCATTTATCCTGGCGTTGCTATTGGTACAAACTGCATTACCTTCATTTAATACACTAACACAGGCAACTATCCGCATTCCCTATACGAACGGAATATTCTGGATCGTTATGATCAGTTATTTGCTGCTCACGGGGCTACTGGCGGGCAGCCGCCCTGCTTTTTATCTTTCTTCTTTCAGACCTGTCAGGATATTAAAAGCAGATCGTGGCGCGGTCCGTTCAAGAAAAATGCTGGTATTAATACAATTTTCCTGTTCTATAACACTTATCATCAGCACCATCATTATTTATCAGCAGATAAAATATGCACAGGAACGCCCCGTAGGTTATGATCAGCAGCGGTTGATGATGACAGATGCCAGCAGTGATCTGAAAAAAAATTATCCGGCTTTAAAAAATGATCTGCTGCAGAGTGGTGTGGTAACAGCTGTAACTATGTCTTCAGAAACAGTCATTGCACTCAGGAACTTCAGCAGTATCGAAAACTGGCCTGGAAAAACACCTGTGGAGGAAGTGGGCGCAGCAGTTGTGTTTGTTGCGGATAATAATTATTTCAGAACGATGGATATAGATCTGGCGGCGGGCAGGGACTTTACCGGTAATACAAGCGTCGATTCGTTGAATGTAATTGTGAACGAAGCTGCTATTAAACGGATGAATCTGAAAGACCCGATAGGACAGGTTATTGCTTATAATGGCCGTCATAACTTAAAGATCATAGGTGTTGCTAAGGATGCTATTATGGAATCTCCTTTTTCATCGCCTACTCCCACCGTCTTTATGTATAGTCCTGGCGGAGCAAGATTTATTACCTACCGGTTGTCTCCAAAGGTGAGTACATCAAAAGCGATTGACAGGATTGCCCGGATCTTTGGACAGTATAATACAGCTTACCCCTATGTCTACAATTTTGTTGATGAAGCTTATGCAAAGAAATTTGAACTGGAAATGCTGATCGGTAAATTAACCGGTCTGTTCTCTCTGCTGGCAATTTTTATTTCCTGTCTTGGTTTGTTTGGACTGGCTTCCTATATGGCAGAACAGCGAACGAAAGAGATTGGCATACGGAAAGTATTGGGAGCGTCTATCATGCAGTTATGGGCATTATTATCCCGTGAATTTATTGTACTTGTGATGATCAGTTGTTTGATCGCCTCTCCGCTGGCCTTCTATTTCCTTAATAACTGGCTGGATAAATATGTATATCGCATCAGCATAGGCCCACTGGTTTTTATCCTGGCGGCCATCATCACTGTCGGTATCACAGTGCTTACTGTGAGTTTCCATGCAGTAAGAGCCGCTATGGTCAACCCGGTGCGAAGTCTGAGAGCTGAATAGCTTTAAGATGGACGGGTTTCAAACCTTTCCGGAGATGATGTCAAATTCAATCTCAAACTATATGAAAAAGCCTTCAGACTATTCATCTGAAGGCTTTTAATTTTTTACTTCTCTCCCTTCAAAAGAAATAATTTTTATTGTAACGGATAATTTAATAGTCCATATTTTTTTATCAACCAGCCGGATCCAGCCATTGTCCCATTTATCTTTTCGAATCCATCCAATGCGCACTCACAGTCACCAACAGGCCCAAACATACCGTAATTATATTTCGCCCTGTAGCTCAATCCAGCGAGCTGGAAATAACGATTACCTGCTTTTACAATCACCTGATCTGTAATGCTCACTTTATCAAAAGGCAGCATAACCTTCTGGTATTCAACGACAGGGTTAACATCCACTTTTACCACACTATCCCGCATGATTAATTTGTTCCGAACAAGATAAAAACGAACTTGCCTGATTTCTTCTTTACTGAACCCACTAAGTGTAAAATCAATTTTTCCATTTACCGTTGTTATGGTGTCACAAACCTCTTTTTGATAACGGATTGCCTCTTTCCCTTTTGAATAATTGCCCCATTTCACATTTCCCCAAAAAAGCCCCATAATTAATAGGAGAAGACAGATGAGGGTCAAGATAGCAGCACCAATTATTTTAAAGAATTTATTCATTACTGACTTATTGTTCTATTTTCTTAAAATATAAGGTCGAAGAAATGCGTATAGTGTTTGCCCAATTTTCTTCTCTGTACAATACCAAGCTGTCTTGATCAACTTTCTGTATGCCATAATGGATGGTTTTACCATTTCCCATAAATTGAAGTACGTTGTCATTTACGGAATAGTCATAACTTAACTTTGTTGTATTTGTGGTAATTTCTAAATTTTTAGCTGTTTTGAAATTGAACAGATCGTAGGTAAAGTCTGAAATCTTTACTGTGGTAGTATCAATTTTGGTATCCTTAATTTTATTAACCTCTTTTACAACCTGCCATTTCCCTATAATAGGATCGTTTGTACCAGCTCCGCAAGCGTATATTAAAATAATATATGGAATTAAGAGGCATCTGAATTTAAGCATCGTATATGAATTTTAAAAAGCCCAAAGCGCGGGTTAACGTTATTTAATTTTACCAAGTGTTTGGGCGATTAGGGAAATATGCTCTTTTATTTTTACTATCTGAAGGTGCGCTGCTTTCTCTTGTCCGCCTATACCCAGCAGGGGCACATAACCGAAGCATTCATCATATCCCGGTTCACCTAAATTTGCTTTAGCGGCCACGTAGTTCTTATCATCTAAATTATCCCTTAAAAAGCCCCCGTCGGCTAAATCCATATCAAAAAACCACTCCATATCGTCCCCACTTTCGATAATGGAATCGTAGCCGTTTTTGAAGTAAACAGCCCGTATTGCATCCCCTGTCCATGTCAGGAAATCCCCAAGACCGGTAACAGCAAAAACAATTTCGTTGTTCATATTATTGTAGGCTTCATCAAAAAGCTGTTGAAATTCTGAAGGATCAACCATTTTGAGATAGCCGTTCATATATGTTCCAAATCCATAAGCATTCCAGAAATCCATAAGTTGAATGGGCAGTTTGCCCCTAAACTTATCCAATACATCTACTGTTGGCTTCTGTACGGTTGAATAATCCGGATATTTTTCAAAAAATGTATCAAACATACTTCGTACGTTTTTTTAATCAAGTAAACTCTTGTAAACAGTTTTTTAAAGGAAGGCAATCCAGAATCTTTTTTCTACAAAGGGCTTTTAAAAAGCCTTTAACACTTTTCCCTGAATTTGTCGGGATGCTGCACAAAGGTTTCCATAGCCGTATTGTATTTATAAAAGAATATAAATAAATGTAGCAAAAAGTTCTGTCAATAAAAACAAACAGGTAGCATTATCAACGTCAAATCTTCCTGGCCTCATTATAAAAGCGACCCTTTGGGGCCCCGCCCCCATGTTGCAGAAAGAAAAGAAATACTGTTTGAAATTCCTATTTATTCCTATTATTGTCTAAGTTATTTTTATTGGTCCGACACGTTATATTCAAACTATCTCTTCATCTAAAGGGAGCATTTGCCAATGAGCATCAATTACATACAGGACAATTTGGAGGGTGTGCCTCCTGATCATCTATGGTTTGACAAAGCTGCCTTTAAGGAGTTATTTACAAAACACTATCCCCCTCTTTGTATTCATTGCAAATTGAAATATGGCTTTGATATTCACCTGGCAGAGGAGGTGGTTCATACCGGCTTTATCAAACTTTGGGAAACACGCCAAACGCTTGTTCCTGGCATATCTCCAATATCTTATCTGTATAAAATTATTCACAATCTTAGTTTAAATACTATAAGACACGAAAAAGTAAAGCAACAGCATACGGCCTATTTATTGAAAACAACGGCCGAAGATATTTCGGAAACGGGCCTTAATAGTATTGATTTAAAACAGCTGAGTTCTGCTATCGACGCTGCTATTGCAGAACTGCCGGAACAGATGCGTATCATATTTGAACTCAGAAAATTTGAAGGACTGAAATATACAGAAATAGCCGACCGGTTAAATATATCTGTAAAAACAGTGGATACTCAGATCTATAGGGCTATGATAAAATTGAAGGAGAAACTATCGAAGTTTCTCATTATTCTCATTGTATTGACTTTCAATATTTTATTAAAAAAGTAAGAATATTTTTTTTCGTTGTAGGGAAGAATTCATCATTAGGTGTATATATAATATAGCGCACATGGAAGACAACAATCAATATGACGAGCTTTTGGTCAGGTACTTGTTTAATGAGGAAACAGCAGAGGAGAGAGTATTTGTTGAAAACTGGCTCAATGCCAGTGAGGAGCACCAGCGCTACTTTAATCATTTGAAAAAAGTCTGGCAACTAACAGAGATAAAGCAAGACCTGACATATCTGACGGACGAAGCGACCCTGGAGGAGAAATGGAATCGACTGGAGCAAGATCTGCCAGGGGCAGAAGTCCGGAAAATATCCAGGCCGGTCAACATGCTGGTTGCAGTAGCTGTTGCGGCATCCGTGCTGTTGGTGATTGGTTTGAGCTGGATGTTTTTTAGTAACAAAAAACAGGATCTACCTGTTGTACAACATACCGGAGGAAAGGCGGATAGCCTGATGTTGGTAATGCGGCATGAAGTCAATACAACAGGTAAAGAGAAAAGAATTCAGTTGGCAGATGGCTCCCTGATCGTTTTGGCAAGCAGCAGTGCAGTCACTTATCGCGAATCATTTACCGACAGGCGGGATATAACACTGACCGGTAAAGCGTATTTCAAGGTCGCTCCTGACAAAGCAAAACCTTTTACCGTTATCAGTGGTGATATATCCATCACTGCATTGGGAACTGAATTTACTGTTACTTCCTTTGCCAATTCAACAAATGTGATCGTTCGTTTATATAAGGGAAAAGTGGTTGTGAAGAGAGTAGATAAATCGAATCGTAAAATGAACGAAGACGTATACCTGTTACCTGGCCAATCGTTTGTGTATGGCAGTCGAACAGCTAATGTGAAGACGTTTAAATTAAACAATCATGCTGTTCCGGAGCAAATCATCAACGATGAGTTATCTGACGATAAACCTTCGCTACCCGGCAATACAGAAGGTTCCTGGTATCAGTTCAATAATCAATTGCTGCCGGAAGTATTTGATCACCTGTCGCAAATGTTCAATGTACCAATAGTCTATAAGAAGAAGGATATTCAAAACATATATTTTACAGCCAAATACAACAGAACAGATTCTTTAGAGAGTATTTTAAAAGAAATAGCCGTCCTTCATAATTTAACGATTACTAAGAAGGACAGTGCTTTTATCATAAGTAAGTAAACTGATAACACGTTATAAATTGCATCCTGCAGGATGAACCTTCAGTCATACTGATACAGACTTTTACTTTTATAAAAAAGAATTCCACATGAAATTTGAACTGCTTAAACTCAGGGCTGTTCTACCAGCTCTTCTATTGCTCATACAAATCCTTTCGCCATCCGATACAAAGGCGCAGGAAGCCACCACTATAGTAAAAGGGATTGTGCATGGTAGCGATAATGAACCGCTGGTTGGCGCATCGGTGATTATCCGCAACAACAAAACAAACTTTACATCCGGAACCAAAAGCGATACAGCCGGCGTATTTACCTTTTCCAGTGTGCCTGCCGGTGGTCCATATAGCTTTGTGGTAACAATGGTAGGTTATGAATCGCAAAAATTATCGGGTTATACGCTTAAAGGAGGCGCTACTTTTTCTTTGGTGATTGACATGAAACCATCTGCTACAGGCCTGGGAGAAGTGGTGGTTACCGGGGTGTTCGACAAACGGAAAAAGATGGAAGCCTCAGTAGCTATCAGCACTATTTCTGCCGCCCAGGCATCCAAAATGTCACTGGTAAGCGCAGCCGATATCCTTAAAAATGTGCCCGGTGTGTATGTTAACTCTTCCCTGGGAGAAGTTCGTAATACCGTTTATTCCCGTGGCGTATCAGTGGGTTCCAATGATGGCGCTTCTGGTTATTATTATGTGAGTATGCAGGAAGATGGATTACCAGTAACAAACGTTACGTGCAGTAATTACGGGCCCGATTACTTCCTTCGTGCTGATGCCACAGTAGGACGGTTAGAAGCCGTTCGCGGTGGAACTGCATCTATCCTGGGCGCTAATGCACCGGGTGGTATCTTCAATTACATCACAAAAGAAGGAGGTGAGAAAACACAGGGAGAAGTTGTAGCCAAATATGGCCTGGAAGGAAACGGGAAAAACAGTTTCTATCGTACAGACGTTAACATCGGCGGGCCTTTGGGAAAAGATTGGTATTGGAATGCCGGTGGGTTTTACCGGTATGCTGAAGGGGCCAGATACCCCGGGTACCCGATGAATAATGGTGGACAATTCCGCGGCAACCTGGTGAAAAAATACAAATCAGGCTCACTGAAGTTTTATGCCAAATACTTAAATGATCACAACGGCTGGTTTGAATTTACGCCAACGCTTGGTTTTACGGATCCTAAGCCGGCACCCGGTTTTTCAGGCAATTCCAATGTGCTGATGCCTTCCATTCAGCAAAATTTCAACATCAACAAAACAGGCCAGGACGGTATTTACAATAACAAAGATCTGATTCATTCGACAGATAAATCTGCCGGGTTTAACTGGGAACAGCGGTTTGGTAATGGCTGGTCGTTTAATAACGCCATGCGCTACTCTGATAAAAGCACTACCTGGAATACCAACGGATCTGTTTATCCAATACAACTGACTGATCAGGCGATCTATACCCGTATGAATACGATAGGACAACCGGGTACTTATCACATCCGCGACATAAAGAGCGGCCGGGATCTGGCCACTGTAGCAACGTTGGATGGTCGTAGTTTTACCGTTACCAACAGTGATTTGCCGGGTAGCCAGGTAGTTCCTAATTCATTATTCTACGAACCGCTGCTGTTTGTCAGCAATAAAGCAAAGGAATATCTCGACCAGTTTTCTTTCACCAGGAAGTTAGAGAATATGAGCTTCACTTTGGGAGGATTTTTTGGTACTACCCAACTGGACAGGCTTAACGGGCGCATAGGTTTTGCGCTGGCTACGGTAGAAGAACATCCGCAGGTAGTAGGTATTACACGTACTAATCCTGACGGCACCACCGCATTGGTCACAAATGCAAACGGTGTTATGACCGTTAACAGGGTCGGCCAAACAATTAACCATGCCACTCAAAATCAACTGGCTTTTTTCTTCGGCCACAACTGGCAAATTACACCGGCATTAAACTTCGATTGGGGAGTGCGTTACGAAACAGTACGGGTGAAAGGATACAACAGCCCTTCTGTGGCTAACCAGGATACCGCGGGCGGACTGGATAAAAATCCACTCACCTTATACGACAATGCCTACGCCACCACTCCGGCTACCTTCAACTTTAACGAGAGTTTAAACACTTTTTCTTATTCGGCAGGTCTGAATTATAAGATTAATAGTCACTTCTCTGTTTACGGGCGTTTTTCGCAGGGTAATAAAGCGCCTGATTTTGATCTGTATATTAATGCTACTACCGATTTCCTGGTGAAAACATTAGACCCGCAGGCACAGAAAGTGAGTCAATTTGAATTGGGACTGAAAGCAAAAACCGGTAACCTGAATTTATTTGTAACACCTTTTTACAGCGTGCTGAGTCACGTCCCTAACCTGCAAACATTTCAAAATGCTGACCAGACTAATTATAACCCGGCACCGGTTTATAATAAATACAGGACTTATGGGGTAGAAGTAGAGGCTGATTATAGCTTCGCAAAACATTTCAATATTCATGGCGTACTTACTTTGCAAAGATCAAAAGCTTTAGACTTCAAAACATGGTTGGCAAACAACCCCGGACCACAGGATGATTCTTTGGTGACTACTTTTTCCGGTAATGAAACAGATAACATTGCCAGGAGTATGATCAACATTACTCCGTCGTATAACCTGGATAAATTTTATGCGCAGCTTACCTGGTCATTTATGGGCAAGCGGCAGGCAAATGTGGCCAATGCTTTCTTGTTGCCGTCATTCAGTCAGTTTAATTTTAGCGCTGGTTATGATATATCCAAAAGCTTCCGGCTAGGTTTTATCGTCAATAATATTTTCAACACTTATGGTGTAATGAGTTGGAGCCGGCCCGGTTCATTCAACGAGGCGCTTGACAGGCAAGGATTCACCAAACAAATGTATCAGGATGCTGTTAAGAGTAACCGCCCTTACTCCACCGTTGCTATTGCGCCAAGAGCATATTTCATGACTGCAACATTTAAGTTTTAATTTTTAATCGTTACAAATGCACGAATACGCTCATTCGTGCATTTGTAATATTCATTCATTCTAATTTTATTATTGTGCACAGGACACTAATATTTTTTGTGTTTATTTTTCTCTTTGTCAAAGGAAATGCACAACGGGTAAACAGCGATACCCTCTATAGAAATTTTATTAGCCCGCCCAATGAAGCAAAGCCCCGCGTGTGGTGGCACTGGATGAATGGAAATATTACTAAAGACGGCATCAGGAAAGACCTGGAATGGATGCACCGGGTAGGTATTGGTGGTTTTCATCAGTTTGAGGTGGAACTGGGTCGTTCGGATAAGTCGCAGATAGTTGATAAGCCACTGGTATATATGACACCGGAATGGTTGGATGCTTTCAGATTTGCTGCTAAAATGGCCGATTCTCTGAAGTTGGAAATGGCTATTGCCGCTTCGCCAGGATTTAGCGAAACGGGTGGTCCCTGGGTAAAGCCGGAAGATGGAATGAAGAAAATTGTGTGGACAGAAACCCGTGTAAAAGGTGGCGCCTCAAATATTAAACTAGCCGCAGCACCGGGTATTACAGGGCCTTTCCAGGATATGCCCGTTCAACCTTACGGGGAACGGAAGGTGGATATTTCAAAGGATATTTTATTTTACAGAGATGTGGCCCTGCTGGCGTACAAAGTGCCGCAGGCCGACAGATCGTTGGCCGACTTAGGCGCAGTGGTAACGTCAGGCAGTAATAATTTTACCTTATCTCAACTTACTGATGGTGATTTACATACAAGCGTTCTTTTACCAAAAGATACGGTGAAAGGATATGCATGGATACAATTTGCCTTTCCTCAACCACAAACTATTAAAGCGATAAGCATGGTTGGCGGTGGCAATCCCGGCATGTATGGTAAGGGTGCAGATCCGGCAGATGGCCGTGCGTTGGAAGCAAGTAACGATGGCGTGAATTATCGCTTCATTACCTACATTCCACCAGGCGCCATTTTACAGCAAACCATCCCGGTGCCGGCAACAACGGCAAAATATTTTCGTATCACGGTTAAAAATCCCCCCGTCCCTTTTAACAGGGCGGCCACCATGGGACTCGCCGATAAGAGCAAAAGAAATGTAGCCGGAACTGAGATCGCAGAAATCGTGCTGTATACTGCTGACCGGATAAACAGGTTTGAAGAAAAATCGGCCTTTGCACCAGCAGGCAATTTATTAGATACCAAAACAACTGCTGCCAGTAAAGATGTGGTGAATGCAAACGAGGTGATTGATATCACAGATAAGCTACAGGCCGACGGATCAATCAATTGGACCGTGCCGGAAGGAGGAGAGTGGAGAATAATCCGTTTTGGGTATTCGCTGCTTGGTACGATCAATCATCCTGCTTCTTACCCTGCAACAGGACTGGAAGTGGATAAGCTGGACCCGGTGGCGGTGAAAAATTACTTCACCAACTATTTAGACCGGTATAAAGATGCCACTGGTAGCCTGATGGGAAATAAAGGCCCTTTGCAATATCTTATCACAGATAGTTGGGAAGCGGGTGCACAAAACTGGACGGCTGATTTTCCCGCTGAATTTCAAAAACGCCGCGGTTACAGCATTATTCCCTGGTTGCCTGTAATAACAGGGGCAATCATTAAAAGCGCTGATGCCAGTGAGGCTTTTCTGTTTGATTTCAGGAAAACACTGGAAGAAATGGTGGCAGCATATCATTACGATGCACTGACCAATATCCTGGCACAATACGGTATCAGGCGCTATTCCGAATCGCATGAAGATGGTCGCGCATTTATTGGAGATGGTATGGAGGTGAAAAGAACGGCAGCCATCCCTATGTCTGCATTATGGACACCCAGTCCTGTTATTAATGAAAACGATCAGACAAGATATACGATCGATATCCGGGAATCTGCATCAGTAGCGCACCTGTACGGACAAAACCTCGTAGCTGCAGAGTCCTTAACCGCCCTGGGGATGGGCGGATCCGCATGGGCGTATTATCCCGGAAATTTAAAATCAAGCGCGGATCTGGAGCTGGCAAGTGGTGTAAATCGTTTTGTGATCCATTGTTCACCCCACCAGCCGTTAGATAACAAAATTCCCGGTCTCGGCCTCGGACCTTTTGGCCAGTGGTATACACGCCATGAAACATGGGCGGAACATGCAAAAGCATGGAACGACTATCTGGCCCGCAGCAGCTATTTATTACAACAGGGCAGGTTTGCAGCTGATATTGTTTATTACTATGGAGAAGACAATAATATCACCAACCTGTTTGGTAGAAAACCACCTGCCATTCCTGAAGGATATGATTATGATTTCATAAATACTGATGCGCTTATCCATTTGTTGTCGGTAAAAGACGGCAAATTAGTTACGCCAGGCGGTATGAGTTATAGTGTACTGGTGCTGGACAGCAGCGCCGTTAAAATGACTTTGCCTGCCTTGCGTAAACTAAGGGAACTGGTAAGATCCGGCGCTACTGTTGCCGGTGTAAAACCATTGACCCCGCTAAGTTTAACAGACGACCCCAACGAATTTAATCAATTAGTAAATGAAATATGGGCTTCCTCAAATCCCAAAGTCACCACAGCCAAACCATTGAGGGAAGTTCTTTTTGCTTCAAATATGCTACCTGACTTTGAGTACGCCAAACCACACGATAGTACGCAATTACTATATGTGCATCGCAAGCTGCCGGGTGGCGATATCTACTGGGTAAATAACCGGAGCGACCGGAATGAAGCCGTGAAAGCTGTTTTCCGGGTTAGTGGAAAAACGCCACAGATCTGGCATCCGGAGACAGGGAGCATGGAACCCGCTTCTTACAAAATAGAAAATAACCGCACAACAGTGTCGTTAAAGCTGACACCGAATGATGCCGTGTTTGTAGTATTCCTTTCGCCAGCCACCAGGAAGGCAAATGACCTTCCTGCTAAAACAGAAAAAGAAATCACAACAGTAGAAGGTTCCTGGAGGGTGATGTTTCAGCCCAACCGGGAAGCGCCGGCCAGCGCCACTTTCGACCGGCTCACCTCTTATACGGAAAACAGCGATGCCGGTATCAGGTACTTTTCCGGTACCGCTACCTATACAAAGCATATTAATCTTCGTAAGAGCCTTATCGTGAAAGGTGTACAATTGTGGTTAGACCTGGGCGATGTAAGAAACCTGGCCGAAGTAGTGATAAATGGAAAGCCGCTGGGTATTGTGTGGAAGCAACCCTTTCGTGTAAACGTTACCAGTGTTTTGAAAGCAGGAGATAATAAGCTGGAGATAAAAGTCACCAATCTTTGGGTAAACCGCTTGATTGGTGATGCGCAACCGGGTGTTACCAATAAGCTTACTTATACAACGCTACCTTTTTACCATGCCGATTCGCCCTTGCAGTTATCGGGTTTATTGGGACCGGTGAAAATAATCTCAGTTAAATAAATCTTTATAATACTTTAATCATAACGAGAGTTAATCCGGCTGCTATTCCTGGCAGCCGGTTTCTTTTTACAGGTGCCGTTAGCAGGAAATTTGAAGTAGGTAAGAGTGCTTTTGTGGCATATACTTATGTTGGGGCGGCGCAGTTTTACAGAACTGAACCGGCGCCTGGGTCGCCGCTTTTGGGCTTTGCTACCCGATTGCTATTCAAACTGCCTCAGCGCAAATTCTCTCCCAATCTCTGGTGAAAAGTTGACCCCTCTGTGAAAAACAGAGAAAACCTTCTTAAGAAGCTAGTAGAAGCTATACCTGAATAAATTTTAGAAGTTCAGATTTGATCCGACAGAAAGATAAATTTTTGGGCAGCTGGAGGTGGATCATCCAGCTGCTTTTCTTTTGCCAGATGTAACGTTTTTTCAAAAGTTTGTGCCGGTGTCCTGCCAAAGCAATAATCTATGGTACTTTCTGAATCCTAGAAAAACATCTATTGGCGCTGTACATCGCTATTGGTAGGGAGGCTGTAAATATAATTGCATCTTAGTAAGTGATAGTTAACCTTAATAAGGTAGCAAAAAAAAGCAGGAGAGGATTAACCGGTACCCGACTAAACACCCGACTTAAAATAGAAAACCCGCGACCAGCGCGGGTTTCTTCGAGATTTTGCGGACCGGACGGGACTCGAACCCGCGACCTCCGCCGTGACAGGGCGGCATTCTAACCAACTGAACTACCGATCCTTCCTACAGGCAAGCTTTTCAGCCATTCTGTATTCCCCATTTGGGGCTGCAAATATATAAATAATAAATTCATTTCTCCAAATTTTTATACTCCAGTAATGCCAGCCGTCCGTAATGATCGGAGATCCGGGTGGTTTCCGGTAAGCGGTATTGTGTACAAAGTTTCAGTACAATGTCAGTGGCAGTGGCCAGCGATATTTTATGTCCTGTGGAAACAAATACCGGGTTGGTAGCGGTTTGTGTTCGCAGGGCGTTGCCGATATGTTCATTGCTTTCTATTAGTGGTGCAATGCTGCCTCTTTCTTCCCCGAGGTCGTGATATTCGCCGCATAGCCGTGTTTTGCCACAGCCGATTACGGGTTTGTTAACCGTTACTCCAAAGTGGCAGGCCATTCCAAAACGGCGCTGATGGGCCAGTCCCTGGCCATCGCAAACAATGAGGTCCGGGAGCAGCGGGAGTTTTTCCCAGGCTTTCAGGAGGGGAGGCATCTCCCGGAAGGAGAATAATCCGGGGATATAGGGAAAGGTAACTTCCATGCAATGGGTGGCTACGGCCACTACCTGCAGGGTGGTATAATCCAGCAGTACAATGCTGCCTGCAATCAGGTTGGAATCTTTGTCGTATTCCACATCGGTGCCGGCAATAATTTTAATGGTATCCGGCAATTCATCTGTGGTGATTACCTGCCGGCGTAATTCTTCCTGTATGGCGATAGCTGCATCTTCGGTAAGCATAGGTAACTTTTAAAACAGGTAGAAAGATACCGTTTTTGAGGTAAGATGTACGCTTATAAATATTCTTTCCCGTTTGAAAAAGTAAATTTATATTTGATTGACGCCAATCAGTCCACATTAAATTATCAATCAAAATACAGTAACAATTTAATTTTCAGTTCACGATGAAAAGTACAGGAGCAATGTCACGTCTTCTTGTAAGGTCTTGCTAAATCGATTTTTAAAAAGAAAAGAAGCCTGGAATTCCTAACGTTAATATCCACGTAATATTAGACATTTACTTTTGTAGGGACTGTTATATTCAACTTATGTCTGCGCTTAAGAAAATATCTTTCCATCATACATCCGGAAGTTCCGGCCAGGCTGAATTTGAGGCGGCTGTAGCGGCCTATTGGGATAAGTTACTCGGCATCGCCGTGGCGAAAACCAACCCGCACGACGCCTTTGATATTGTGCAGGATGTACTGCTTTCACTATGGGTGAAATGGGAAGATGTGCCCAAAGATGAAACGCTGGAGTTTTACCTGCTCCATGCCCTGAAACTGCGCATCTTTAAGTACTATCGCACCAATGGCCGTTACCAGGCACACCTGAAAAAACTGGAAGTATTATTAAACGATACACTGGAATCACCGGATGCAATAAACTCCGATGAACTGCATGGACTGAAAGAAACCATTATCTCTGAAGCGCTGGAAATCCTTTCTCCCAGTCAGCGCCAGCTATTTATCCTTCGCGTAAACCATCACTATTCTTACCAGAAAATTGCGCAGCAACTAGGTATAGACGCAGGATCCGCGCGCGTTTTATATAGCCGTGCCCTTAAACAGGTAAAGGCACATATTAAAGCAAATCCGGCTTTGTCTGCCAGCCTTATCTCCTCTTTTTTGTTGTTTACAATTCCTTAACCTTAGATGGAGTTAACATTTTTTGTGTTGCGGGTATTCATTAACAGATGGCAACACAAAAATATCCGAGGGCTGAAGCCCTGTTGAAAAAGTTTCATGAAGGAAAATGTACGCGGGAAGAACTGGCGCTACTGGACAACTGGTATGACGGTTTAAACAGCGAGGCAGACTTGTCTGCCCTGGAATCAAACCTTTACCGGCAGCAGTTCCTGGCTAATTTTCACAGCATGCTCCCGGCAGCTCCGGTAGCCTGGTGGAAGAAACGTTCCATTCAATGGGCCGCTGCAGCCAGCATATTATTACTGGCCGGCGCAGGATTTATGTGGCAGCGTTATTCACAACAACCGCCCGCCCGCCTGGCTTATAATAAGTCATTCCAGGTTACCAATGAAACCAGCGATATTAAACTGGTAGTACTGCCGGATAGCTCCCGTATCTGGCTGAATACCGCGGCCTCCCTTAAATGGAAGGAAGACTATAATAAGCAAAGCCGCAACGTACAACTCACCGGGGAAGGCTTTTTTGAAGTACAAGGCAACCGGAACAAACCATTCGTGATCCACACCAGGGATCTCGCTATCCAGGTACTGGGTACGCAGTTTAACGTGGAAGCCTATGCCGGCGAAGGATTAACCCGTGTATCACTGGTACAGGGTAAAGTAAAAGTATGCTCGGGAAAAGACAGTACCCTACTAAAGCCCGGCTACGCCGCCGCCTATAATAATGAAGATAAAGCACTGAATATTTCCGCTACAGAAGCCGGTAAAGTAGCCGCCTGGAAAGAAGGCGCCTTCAGCGCTACTGATCTGCCTTTCAAAGATGCCGTTATGCGATTGTGCACACGCAACGGTTATCAGGTGAAATGGGAGAACACACAAGGCATCGAAAAGAATGTATCTGTACTCTTCAAAAAAGACAGCTTCGTAAAAATGCTGGGAAATCTATGTTACATCAGCCGTAAACAATTCCGTATTTCCGACAAACAGGTGATCATCTATTAAATAACACGTGAACGCTCCTGAAAATTTCAACACATGAAAATGACATTTACTTCCGCTGATCAGCATACCCGCAGCAGCGGGCGGGCTGTATCCCGCATCAAACAATTCCTGCTAATGGGATGTGCCCTGTTGCCAGCTACCTTCGGATACGCCAGGCAAAACGGGTTGAGCGAAAAAGTGAAACTGGATATTTCCCGTGCCTCCCTCTCCCAGGTGCTGAGCGCACTGGGACACCAGAGCAGCTTTACATTTAACTATGTAAAACAGGACTTCGACAAAATTATTGTCAGGGATTTCAAACCGGATAATATTACGCTGAACGAAGCCCTTAACATGCTCCGTAGTAAATCAGGTATTGAGTACAGCGTGAGCGACAAAGCCATCCTGCTCCGGAAAGCAGAGAAAGATCCGGAAGTACAAACTACCCAGGCAGTTGCCCGCAAAATCACTGGTCGTGTTACCACTGAAAATAAAGAACCGATTCCCGGCGTATCTGTTTGGGTAAAAGGCACTAAAACAAGAACCGTTACAGATGCCGATGGCAAATTTGAAATCACCCTGGAAAGTGATAAAGCCATACTCAGCTTCAGCTATGTAGGCTACGAAACTGTGGAAATGTCTGCCGGTAGCTCAGATACGGTAAACCTTACACTGAAAACCAGCAACAACGCACTGAATGAAGTGGTGGTACTTGGTTACGGCACCGCAAAAAAAGGTGACCTCTCCGCTGCCGTAGCAGTAGTACCAGACATGAAGCAGATCAAGGAACGCCCGGTACTGGATGTGGCCAATATGATCCAGGGTAAAGTACCCGGTATCACGGTGGTAAGCAATGGTGGGCATACAAGTAGTGCCAACAAAGTAACCATCCGTGGTGTGGGTTCCGCTAACAGCGAAAATGTGCTGTATGTGGTGGATGGTGTACCCGGCGCCCCCTACAACCCCGCAGATGTGGAATCGATCACGGTGCTGAAAGATGCGGCTTCTGCGGCTATTTACGGCGCTTTCTCCGGTTCAGCAGGAGTTATCCTCATTACTACCCGCCAGGCGGCAAAAGGGTTGCCTAGTGTACAATATACCGGCTTCGTAGGGGCTAAACAGGCCTGGCGTACGTTGCAGTCGCTTACGGCTGAAGAACAGGGCAGGGTATCCAACCTCGCACAAACCAATGCAGGCAAGCTCCCGCTCGAAGGATGGGATCCTGCTAAGAACCCGGATGGCCTGGTAAACCGCACCAACTGGATGGATGAAATTTTCCGTACCGGCCTTGTACAACGGCACAACATCAGCGTAAACGCCGGAACAGATAAATTTTCTACCCTCTTCCAGGCACGTTATGAAAAAGAAGAAGGTACGCTGATCAATACCTATAATAAAAATATTTCCCTGAGATTTAATGCAAATTACCAGTTTAGTAAGAACGTAAAACTGCGCCAGGATATCTTCTGGAATAACAATGATAACAGGGATGCAGAAACAGCCAGCGGTTACAGTGGCGTAATTCTTTCCGCCCTGTACATGCCCCGTTCTGCTACCCCGTACTACAGCGATGGTACCTTTGGCGGCGTAGGGCCGAGAGGCGCCCAGTACAACGGGATCTATGGAGATGTGATCAACCCGGTAGCTACGCTGCTGAGAAATAAACCCTATAACAAAAGAAATGATCTGCAGTCGGTAACAGAGTTAACAGTGTCTGATATCATCCCTGGTCTTACTTATCTTTCCCGTTTTTCTTACCGTCAGCAAAATGCACTGTGGAAAAATTTTGAACCTAAAAGAACAGAACCCGGAAAACCGAATGAGCAGAATACGTTAACTTATTCTACAGATAAAGGCTACAACTGGATCTGGGAAAACACCCTTAATTATAACAAAATCATCAACCGGCATAACATTGGTGTAATGTTATCTATGACCGGGCAGGAAGAATCCAACCGTAATTTCTCGGCTGCTGCAAAAGGATTTGAAAACGAAGCAGCGTGGGCGCAGTTTTTTACCAACGCCACTATCTTTGACCAGAATTTTCCGGGAGATGATGAATGGAAAGACAGAACAGTTTCCTACGTAGGAAGATTATCCTATAGCTGGGCAGACCGTTACTTTGTAACCGCCAGTTACCGTAACGATGTGGCCGGCAGATTAGCGGAAGGTTACCGCTCCAAAGGTTTTCCCGGTGTAACAGCCGCATGGAAAATCAGCTCAGAGTCTTTCATGGATAATGTAAAATGGCTGGATCTGTTCAAGATCAGGGGCAGCTGGGGAAGAATAGGTAATATTGGTTCTATGGTGCATTACTATGGTTACGCCAAGCTCACTCCGGATTATACATTTCAGGTTGGCGATGGTGCACCCAGAAGCAACTCCCTGGCAATGACAGAAGCCTTCAATCCTACGCTTTCCTGGGAAACTTCGCAGCAAACAGACATCGGTATTGATATCAGCCTCCTGAAACAACGCCTGTCCATTACCGCCGATTATTTTGATAAACTCACCTATGACCTGATCCAGCGGCAGAAAGCCAGCTGGCCTAATACCTTTGGGCTGGATGCACCCTGGGTTAACAAAGGAGAAATCAGTAATAAAGGTGTGGAAGTAGCTGTGTCCTGGAATGATCATATCGGCCAGGTTGGATATAACCTGAGCGCCAATATTGCCACGTTAAAAAACAGGGTGGAATACATAGATGCTGATCCTACTTCTGTAATGATACACGATGATGCCTTCAGAGGTGCACTCACGCCTTTCCGTTCCAAAGTAGGAGAACCATTTTATTCTTACTGGCTGATAAAAACTGCCGGCATCTTCCAATCAGATGACGAAGCAAAAGCCTATCAGAAAGATGGTAAAATGATTCAACCCGACGCAAAAGCCGGTGATCTGAAATTTGTGGATCAGAATGGCGACGGCTCCATCAACGACGGCGACCGCGTATACATGGGCAACGCATTTCCAAAACTCACTTACGGATTCACCGCCAGCTTCACCTGGAAAAATTTTGATCTGAGCCTGTTTATGCAGGGCGTAGGCGGCGTAAAGCTGTTCAATGCTTTCAAGATGACTACCTTAAGCGGCTCCGAACAGGGATACAACCGTTGGGATAAAATCCTCGATGCCTGGTCCCCTGAAAATAAAGGCTCCAACATCCCCCGTATCTCAGCAAATGATCCCAACAAAAATTTCCAGACCAACTCCGACTGGTATCTTGAAAATGGTAACTACCTGAGATTAAAGAACCTGCTGATCGGCTACACCTTTAAGAAAATGAGCTGGAACCAGGGCCTTCGCGTATACTTCAGCGGCGACAACCTCCTCACCTTTACCAAATACACCGGTATGGACCCGGAAGTAGGTGGTGTTGGTCTTGATGGCGGCCAGTTCCCGGTATCACGCGTGTTTTCCCTGGGTGCAAATATTAAATTCTGATCAAACCAAATGCTTTTATGAAAACAACATTCAAACATATATTTCTCGCGGGGTCGCTGATGTTGGGTGCAAGTGCCTGTAACAAATGGGTAGATACAAAACCCAACGGCGCACCTACTACTGCTTATTTCTGGCAGAGTGATAACGATCTCCGGAAGGCTACCAACGACATGTACGTAGCCATGCGTTATGAATCTACCTGGGGACGTGACCTCTTCTGGGTACAGGACGCCAGCGACGACCTCATTGTAGGAAGAGCGAAGGCCGATGGGGAGAATATCAAGAACTTTATTCCAAGCGGCCGTGAAGGGTACCTGAAAAACGGATGGTCCGATCTGTATAAAATGATCAACCGCGCCAACCAGGTGATCCAGAATGTACCTACTTCAAAAAATACCACAGAAGCCGCACGCAACCAGGCTTTGGGCGAAGCGTATTTTATGCGCGGATTTGCACATTTCTGGGTGGCTTATCTCTGGGGACATAAAGACCAGGGCGTTCCTTTCGACGGACCGGAAAATCCTGAATTTGGAAAACGTATCCCTCCTCAGTTGCCATCTGTAACGGATAACTATGCGCAAATTGTCAGCGACATGGAAAAGGCAGCCTCCCTGCTGCCCCTCTTTGAAACATATAGCACCTCCGACCAGGGACGCGCGCACAGAGCTGCAGCCTGGGGGTATATGGTGAAAGTATACGCTTACTGGGCACAGTACGACGCTTCCAAATGGGCGCTGATCCCCGCACTCGCCGATAAGATCAGGGATGAAGGACACCGTGCCCTTATCAAAGGAAAAGAAACCAGCCAGCAGAATTACCGCGCCGTTTTCAGCATTGCCAATAACTGGAGTTCAGAATATATGTGGTCTGTTACCTCCGGTGTACAGGGCGGTTCCGAATTTCCGGGCGTAGTACTGGAAAATACCGGTTGGGCTATCTTCAACGGCTGGGGCTATTTTCAGCCAACGGAAGAACTGTATGAAGAATACGAAGCGAATGATCCAAGACGTGAAGTGACCATCCTGAAATTTAATGATAAGTTCACCTTCTTTGGCCTGGTGCGTTCTTACTACTCTACCAACAGCCTCTCCGGTTTCCAGATGAATAAGTATATGGAGCCATACTCCTATGGTAAAGATGGCGTGGTTAATACCAACACCAATATCAATCAGAGCCCCGATTATCCAACTACTGCACTCAATTTGCCATTGATGCGCTATGCGGAAATCCTGCTCTTTAAAGCAGAAGCGCTGATCAAACTGGGCCGGAGTGGCGAAGCCGCTGCACCGCTGAACGAAGTACGCAGCCGCGTAGGACTGGCAGCTATTGCAAATCCTACGATGGAAAATCTCAAGCATGAACGCCGGGTAGAGCTGGCCTGCGAATGGACCGACAGGCTGCAGGATCTCAAGAGATGGGGTGATTATGCAAAGATCAATGCGCCTTTGCATGGCCGTATCCACAGCGATAAGGTAAACCCGTTGTCTTCTTACGAAATAAAACAGGTATGGCCGGCACGTAATTTTGATCCGGCCAAACATATGGCATGGCCCATGAATCCTGATGTAATAGCGCAGAGTAACGGCGTATACAAACAGGTGCCGGGCTGGAGAAACTAACAGGTAATAGCGAACAATGATACAGGCGGATGGTAAGAGTGAGGATATTTATATATCTTCACTCTTACCATTCGCCTCTTTTGTTTCACTCCTTATGCTCATTGTACTATGCCACGGAATTATTTGTTTACCACCATCGTCTTCTTTACTGCTCTTATGACCGGCTGTGCAGAACATGGTCCTGCACAAACAAGCCAGGCAGCCACCGATTCCATACCGGTTACCAGCCGGCCATTGTTCAGGGATTTTATGGGCATCAACGGGCATCTTACTTTCAAGCCCGATTTATATAAGCAGGTTTGCCGGCTGGTGCGCAGTTATCATAACATCAGCTGGGATGTGAAAGCGCCCGGCGATGCCATTACCATACCTAACACCATCAATAATATTAACTGGAAACGGGATGCCTACGGTCCGTGGAAAGCCGCCGGGTTTGAAACAGATATCTGTATGCAGTTCCTGGGAGTAGGATTGGGCAGTCCGGATTACAAACAATTGTGGGCTGGTAAGGAGCAATGGGCATATGATTACGGGAAAGCGATGGCCGCTTATTATGGGCCTTCGGGGGCGGAAAAGTTATGTACCTCCCTGGAAATTGACAATGAGCCGGGCACCCGGTTTGATCCGGCGCTTTTTAAAATCCTGTTCACAAAAATGGCGGAAGGGGTACGTGCCGGTGATCCGGCGATGAAGATCGTTACGCCGGCAGTGGCGGTAAAAGCAGATCCTTATTCGCAGGGATTGAATGATTTGTATATAGATAAAAAAATACTTCCCCTCTATGATGTGATCAATGTGCATACTTATCCTACCATAGAAAAATCTGCTGATAGTGAAAACAGCTGGAACCGGAGCTACCCGGAAGATAATTCCCTGCAGTATCTCAAAGTAATTGAAGACGCTATTGCATGGCGCAACCAGCATGCAAAAGAGAAGGAAGTGTGGGTAACCGAATTTGGATATGATGCGTGTACGCCGGAGGCTATGAAGCACCGGAAAGACTGGGCGCTGAAACTGAACTGGCAGGGCGCCAGTGATCTGCAACAGGCGCAGTACCTGGTGCGGTCATTCCTGGTGTTTGCCCCGCTTGATATCCGGCGCGCTTACCTGTATTATTATAACGATGAAGACGAAGCCTCTTTTCACGCCGCTTCCGGGCTTACGCGGAATTTTGTTCCGAAAATGTCGTTCTGGGCAGTGAAGCAGTTGTACCAGACGTTGGGCGATTATCGTTTCCGGCGTGTGGTAAAAAAAGAAACGGATTCCCTGTATGTGTTTGAATTTATAAAGGGAGATGATCCGAATTTGCTGGTGTGGGTGGCCTGGTCGCCTACCGGCGCCAGAACCCATCAGCAGAAAGGCTATCAACCGCACGTAATAAATGCGGTACTTGATAACCCACCGTCGTGGCCGGTTAACACTGCTGCCATGACCACGGCCGATGAACCTGCAAAGCAAGTGAAGTGGGAGAAAGCGGGGGATACGGCTATACGTTTGGAGGTAAGGGAGAGCCCTGTGTACATCATGTTTCAAACGGGCCAATAAAAAGGTTTTTTTATATTAGCCGGATGAATGAACAGCAAACCCGCCCACCTGTGAAACGACCATTTGTTTTATCCGGTGGTGGCGCCAGGGGATATGCCCACCTGGGCGTTTTAAAAGCATTTTCCGAACAGGATATTTACCCGGAAGCAATTTCTGCTACCAGTGCGGGTTCTATCGCTGCCGCTTTTATTTGTGATGGATACAGTACCGATGAGGTGAGGGAAATATTCCGGGTGCATAAGCTCGGGTTGTCGATGCACTGGCGGAACTGGCGAGCCGGTTTCCTGTCTCTCAAAAAAGTAGCGGAAGTACTGAAGCAAACACTCAGGCATCAGACATTTGAAGAACTGGATACTCCTTTATACGTAACAGCCACTGATTTTTTAACAGGCAATCAGCGTATTTTCAGTGAAGGCCCGCTGATCCCGGCCATCCTGGCGGCATCTTCTGTGCCGCTGTTGTTTCCGCCCGTGGAAATAAACGGGGTGCAGTATGTGGATGGCGGTCTTTCCGGCAACCTGCCCATAGAGCCGCTGCTGGCGGAATACCGCGATATCATTGGGGTACATGTAAATCCGCTTACGCCTTATAACCCGGCAGAAGGCTTCCTGGCCAATGTGGAAAGAACCCTACACCTGGCTATCCGTGAGCCGGTGCTGAAGAATAAGTTGTTGTGCAGTTATTTTATTGAGCCGGAAGATCTGGGCAAATTCGGCATGTTTGATTTCAAGCGGCTGGAAGCCATTTATACATCCGGCCTGGAATACACCCGCCGCCGGTTACAGGAACAGCCGGTGATGCTACAAGGATAAACAGCCGGTATTATTGATGCGATCTGTTAATTTGTAGTACATTTAAACAAAATATCACACCTGTTTTATGGGAATTGGGAATTTACATATCGATATTGAAAAAGTGAGTTATAAAACGATGGCAGATGAAGTGGAGATGAAGCTGCTGGAGTATCTCAAAAAGCAATCCTTCAAACCCGGGGATGCATTGCCAAAGGAAATGGAGCTGACCGAAGCCCTGGGCGTGAGCCGCAACGTATTGCGCGAAGCCCTCAGCCGTTTGAGGATGCTGGGCATGATTGAAACAAAAAAACGGCGGGGCATGGTGCTGTCCAGCCCCGATATTTTGGGGTCGCTGGAACGGGTGATGGACCCGCTTATCATTGACGATGCCACACTGCAGGATATTTTTGAATTGCGGCTTACGCTGGAAATGGGACTGGCAGACATCTTATATATCCGCAAAACAAAAAAGGATATTGAAGAACTGGAGAAGATCGCCCTCAGCCAGAAAACAACTCCCACCAAACAAAATTTCCGGATCAAACATGAAGTAGAGTTTCATGGCAAAATTTACCAGATGACCGGTAACCGCACCATGCAACGATTTCAGACGATGTTGCTTCCTATTTTCGGCCACCTGGTGAATGAAGAAAAAGTACCGATTGTAGGCAAGGTGTCGCATATCGACCTGGTAAACCTGCTGAAGAATGGTACCCGGGAACAGTTCCGCGAAGGCATGCGGAAACATCTCGAACATCATTTCAAGAAGTTGAAAAAGTAAGCACGATAAGTTACAGCATACCACTGCCTTGCTTTCAAAGTGGCCACAGCATTTACTTTCATACATTATTCCATACACATCCTTTTCTTTTTTTTGAGAAATGTTTTGCGGTATGGATTTTTTTAGGCAATTTTAATATGTAGTACATAAGTATTTAAGAATATTAGTACAAGTTTAATTGTCTAAACAAATTCCCGTATGAAAATTGCTCTCAACAAACTGATGGGGGTACTCCTTGCCATTGCCATCAGTACAATAGCTGTAGCTCAACCAAAGAAAATCACCGGCAGGATCATCTCTTCGGAAGATCAGCAGCCACTACCCGGTGTTAGTATTGTCATCAAAGAAAAGAAAACAGCTGCCATTACCAATGCTGAAGGCTATTTCAGCATAGAAGCCGCACCCGAAGATGTGTTGCGCATTTCCTATATCGGGTTTACGCCGCAGGAAATTGCCGCAGGAAACCGCAGCACGGTAAACATCTCCCTAGTATCTGCTACTTCCAAAATGGATGAAATAATAGTAGTGGGATATGGCACGCAAAAGAAAAGCAGTCTAACGGCATCGGTAGCACGACTGGACAAACGTATCCTCGAATCCGGTATACGCGCCAACCCCGCACAGGCACTGGCCGGTACCATTGCCGGGGTGAGAGTGTCTACCAACTCCGGTAAGCCCGGCGCTATCCCCAACATCATCCTCCGTGGAGGTACCAACTTCGACGGCTCCGGCAGCCCGCTCATCATCATCGACGGACAATTCCGCCCCTCTTTAAGCGATATCAACCCGGAAGATATTGCCAGCATGGAAGTACTGAAAGATGCATCCGCCACCGCCATCTATGGCGCCCGCGCCAGCAACGGCGTAATCATGATCACCACCAAAAGAGGAAAATCAGGGACATCTGAAATAAACCTGAAAGTAAAAACAGGCTTTAACTATTTAAATTCTCCCTATACCCTGCTCACCCCGGAAGAATATTTATACTGGGGCAGAAAAGCATTGGTAGAAACCTATAAGGTAAACGGTAACCAAAGCCTGCTCAATGCTTCCGGCCCACGTGGCACCGGTAACGTTTACAAAGATGCTGCAGGAAATATCATTGACGGCAACTACGACCTCAATGCCTTATTCAGTCCCATGCGCCTAACAGATCAGAACAGAGAACTGCTCTCCGCCAACGATGGCTGGAAAGTGATGAAGGATGCGATCCCCACTAATGCCGCCGGTCAGTATGATCCCAACGGTACCTATGCAGACCTTATTTACAAAGGCTTTAGTTATGGAGACAATGCCTTCAATAAAAAATCACTCACACAGGATTATAATATCAGTATGACCGGTGGCAACGAAAAAGGCGCTTACTACGCTAACCTCGGTTATTATAATGAAGATGGTATTGCGCGCAAGTCGTTTTACAAACGACTGAATTTTACACTCAACGGTGACTATAAAATAAGAACCTGGCTGAAGTCGGAAAGCAACGTATCCTTTTCCCGCGCCAACTCCAGGGACCAGGCGCAAACCAGCGATGTGAATTACTGGGGACGTTTACTGATGGCCGCACCCACCATGCGTGGCAATAACTCCAACGGAGAACCGCTCCTGGGAAGGAATGCAGGCGATGGTAACCCTGCCGTGAACATGGATAAATATTCCCGGAAAAACCAGGCGGACAAGTTTACCCTCGCGCAGTCTTTTAAAGTAGACCTCTATAAAGATCTATATTTCAGAGTGGGCGCTATTCTCATGTACGACGAAAGCTTTAACGAATCATTCAATAAAGATTTCCGTACCGGCGTAATGAGTAAAACAGATCCTAATGCGGGGTGGGACCGCACCCGCAGCAGCAATGCTGCCTTCGACCGCACGGTTCGTCAAACCTATAATGCTACTCTGAACTACACCAAAATTATTCATGATGATCATAGCATCGATGCGATGATCGGTGGTGAATTTTTTGACGCTTATAACTATGGATTATCTGCCAGCGGAAAACTGGCGCCTACGGATGATTTTCCCACACTGGGGTTAACTTCCAGCGACGCCAACACCCGCGGGCAAAATTCGTATCACCTGCGGGAACGCATCCTGTCAGGCTTTGGCCGTATTAACTATGACTGGAAAGGAAGATACCTCGCTACGTTTACTGCCAGAAGAGACGGTTACTCCAGGCTGATAGGCGATAACCAGTATGGCCTGTTTCCCGGTGCTTCCGTAGGCTGGCTGTTGCACAAAGAAAACTTTATGGTGAACACCAGTAAGTGGTTATCCTTCCTGAAACTCCGTGGCAGCTGGGGAAAGAACGGTAACATCGGTGAAGTGGGAAAGCGCTCCGACGGCACTATTGATGTATACTCCCTGCAGGGAGGTTACCCGGCTACTACCCGCTATGAAAGCATAATCGGTTTTTCACTGGGCGGTATCCCCAACCCCGGCTTACGATGGGAGAAAACAAACACCATTGAAGGCGCCGTGGAATATGGCTTATTCAATAACCGCCTGAACGGAAGCATTGCCTATTACAACAGGAATACAACTGATAAAATTGCAAGCGTAAGTTTGCCCGGATCTGCAGGTGTAAACAGTATCCTCACCAACAACGGATCCATGCGGAACAGGGGATTTGAAGCAGACCTGAATTATAAAGTACTGCAGTCGGGCAACTGGAATGTTAGCGTGGGCGCCAATGTAGCGTGGAATAAAAATACGGTGTTGAAACTGCCGTTTAACGGAAATGAAAAGAACCGTCAGAATGGGGCGCAGATTTACGATCCAGCCAGCGGCAGAGTGATATGGGCCGGCGGTTTGCAGGAAGGACAGGAGCCAGGCGAAATATTCGGTTACTTAACGGATGACATCATCAGAACCACCGCTGATTTAGCGGCATATAACAAAATTGATCTCGCCGCCGGCCAGGTGCAGCTGAACAACGCCGCCGGGCGGCCTGTTGCGAGTCAGCAGCTGATAGATAAAAATGGCCTCACCGGTTTCTGGGCCACCAGCCTCGGTGATATGAAATGGAAAGATCTTGATAGAAACGACACCATCGATTTCAGGGACCGCGTATCATTAGGCCGCACTATCCCACGATGGACCGGCGGATTCAATGTAGCCGCCGGCTGGAAAGGCTTACAGTTGTTTGCCCGTCTTGATTACGCCATCGGTTTTATACAGATGGACGTAAAACAGATGTGGGCGTTGGGTAGCATGCAGGGCGAATTCAACGGCACCGACCTGGTGAAAGACACCTGGACACCGGAAAATCCCAACGCAAAGTATCCTATCTATGTAAACCAGGATCAGCAGCTGAAAAAGAACTACGACCGGCACAGCGATATGTTCTGGAAAAACTCCAGCTATCTCGCTTTCCGGGAAGTAACGCTGAGTTATATAGTGCCGAAGAAGATACTCAATAATGCAAACATTGCCGGCTTAACGGTGATGGTAACCGGGCAAAACCTCGGATACATCAGCAATAAAATGCTGGCGCTGCCGGAACGCACCGGGCAACAGGATGGCGTATATACAATTCCTACTTCCCTGGTCTTTTCTGCTAACCTCACTTTCTAACGTATCAAATCAGCACTCATGAAAACAACATATATTTTCCTGCTGGCACTGATATTAATTGCTGCCAGCTCCTGTAAGAAAACATTGCAATTATCGCCGGAAGATTCTTTCGGAGATGCTAACTTCTGGAAGAACGAAGCACAGATCACCAATTACATGGTAGGATTGCATAACGAGTTCCGCAACGACCAGTTCCAGTTTTTCCGGTTGGGTGAAATGCGCGGTGGTGGATTAACTACAGAAGAGGCATTTACCTTGTCGTTGCAGGAAAGCCCCATCATTGAACAACGGCTGGAAGAGAATGTTTCCGGCGTGAATAACTGGGCCGGATTTTACTCACCTATCTTACAAATAAATCTCTTTATACAAAAAGTAGAAGCAGCGGGTTTTTTGGGAGATGATAAAAAGAAGTACCTGCTTGGCCAGGCATATGCCATGAGGGCCTATTACTACTTTCACCTGTTACGTACCTACGGTGGTGTGCCGCTGCGGTTAACCCCTGATGTAGCCAACGGTATAACAGACCCGGTATTGCTGCGCATGCCACGGGCCACGGAAGCAGAAGTGCTTGCATCGGTGAAGTCGGATGTGGATAAGGCGGTTGGCAGTTTTGGTACAGCCACTGCAAAGGGCAAAGGACAATGGTCGCCGGCGGCGGCATTAATGCTGAAAGGTGAAATATATTTATGGTCTGCCAAAGTGTATGGTAACACGGCGGATCTGGCTACCGCAAAAACGGCGCTCAACGCCGTAACAGGTACCAGTTTGTTGCCAAAGTTCAGCGACGTGTTTGCTTATGCTAATAAGAAAAACAGCGAAATTATTTTTGCGATTTCTTTCATGGTAAATGAAGCCGAAATGTCTACGGTGTCATTGTTTACCTACGACCTGCCCGGTATAGCGCAGGACTGGTACGCGGATTCACTCGCCTCTGCGCCAAAGCTCACCGATCCGCTGAACATCGGACAGGTAAATTCAAAACAGATCATTCAACGTTACCGTTATAGCTTCAGATTATTCCAGAGCTATGATAACCTGGACCAGCGCAAAGCAGCTACCTTCTATGATCTTTATAAAGTAGATAAAACCAGTGGCGCCCCGGTGGTGAAAGTAAGGAATACCGTATTGCGTAAATTCCTGGGCACTTTTGATGCGGTAACGCAAAAGCGCTATTTCTCCGACGACTGGCCCATTTACCGCGAGGCAGATCGTTTGCTGATGCTTGCGGAAATAGTGAATGCAGAAGGAGGTGATCCGTCGCCTTACATCAAAGCCGTGCGCGACCGTGCTTTTGGCGGTCCGGGGATAGATCCTGCTCCTTTTGTAAATTCGTTTAAAGATGCCAATGAACTCGCCATCTTCACAGAACGCTGCAAAGAATTTGTACATGAAGGCAAACGTTGGTATGATCTGCGGAGGATGAAATACGGCAATGAGCCACTGGCATTTATCAATGCAGGTCATCCTTTTGGCGTGCTGAATAAAGCCACGCAGGCATATAAAATATTATGGCCAATCGACGCCAATGTATGGACCACCGATTTACTGGTTAATCAAACACCTGGTTACGCTACTTCAAAACCCGAATAACCCAATATAAAAGTATCATTTCATGAAGCATGAACATATCGAAGGACTGATTGCTGCCGCATTTACTCCCTTTCACGGGGATGGTTCCCTGAACCTGGAGCTGATACCTGCTTTAACAGATAAGCTGGTAAAAGATGGTTTAAAAGGAATATTTGTTTGCGGCAGTAATGGCGAAGGTCCTAACATGACCACCGAAGAAAGAATGCAGGTAGCGGAAGCATTTGTAAAAGCAGCCAGGAAGCGTTTGCTGATCATTGTGCACGTTGGTCACAGCAGCATTGCCGAATCCCGGAAACTGGCTGCGCATGCCGCGTCCATCGGTGCGGATGCATTTTCCTCGGTAGCGGCATTTTATTTTAAACCCACTTCCGTACAGGTGCTGGCGGATTGTATGGCAGATATTGCCTCCGCCGCGCCCACGCTGCCGTTTTACTATTATCATATTCCTACGCTTACCGGTGTAGGCATGGATATGATGGAGTTCCTGGAAATAGCCGGCAGCAGGATCCCCAACCTGGCAGGGATCAAATACACTTCGTCCACCATTCAGGAATATCAATCCTGTTTTAATTACCAGAACGGCCGTTTCGATGTGCTGTTCGGGTTCGATGAGTTGTTGCTGCCCGCGCTGGCAGTAGGCGCAAGAGGTGCTATCGGAAGTACGTATACTTTTGCAGCGCCACTATATCTGCAAACAAAAGCGTATTTTGAAAAGGGCGATATAAAGGCCGCACAGCAACAGCATTTATTCATGGTGGAGGTGATCAGGATCTTTGCAAAATACCCGCCTATACCTGCTCAAAAAGCCATTATGAAGATGCTGGGCTGGGACCTGGGGCCGTGCAGGCTGCCATTAACCACGTTTACACCTGCGCAATACGATAAATTGTACCAGGAGCTGGAAGCCATCTCATTTTTTCAGAAAGTACAACCTTCATGAAACGGATACTTTACTCAATATTTATGATAATGACGGTGAACACAATCAACGCCCAGGAAAAGAATGTGGATAAAGTGCAGTGGTCGGTGGCAGCGGTGCTGCCGCCTGCATCCGGGCAATCTGTACAACCCGGTGTAGCCGGGCCGGTAGCAGGCATCAGTAATAATGTAATGATCATTGCCGGCGGTGCTAATTTCCCGGCCGCCATGCCCTGGAATGGCGGTGTGAAAAATTATAAACAGGACATTTATATTTTCCGGAAAGATGAAAAAGGCAACGTGCTGCCCGGCATTGTAAGCCGGCAAACATTGCCGCAACCACTGGCCTATAGCGCCAGTGTGAGCACATCAACAGGACTTATTTACGCCGGTGGTGAAAACGATCACGGTCCCACGGATAAGGTGACGCGACTCACCTGTGATGCTACCGGTCACATTGATTTTGCAACGCTGCCATCGTTGCCGGTGGCGCTCACCAATTTATCAGCTGCGTGTTATCAGCATACGCTGTATATAGCCGGTGGCGAATCGGTGAACGGACCATCCGCTAAATTCTTTTCGCTGGATCTGTCCAGGCAGGGCGCTGCCTGGCAAACGCTGGCAGATATACCGGTGGCCGTTTCCCACGCAGTGATGGCCATACAGGATGGCGGCGTGTACCTGATCGGTGGCCGGCGAAAAAACAGCAACGGCATCAGCGATATTTTTAATACCACCTACCGCTATGATTTGCATACAAAAGTATGGACGCTCAAAGATCCACTGCCTTACCCCGTTTCCGCAGGAACGGGACTGGCCGTGGGGGATCATGAAATCCTGTTTTGCAGCGGCGACAAAGGAGAGGTGTTCAGCAAGGTAGAAGTACTGAATGCCGCCATCATCGCGGCTACTGACAGTATCAAAAAAGAAACGCTGACAAACGAAAAGAAGGCATTGCTAAACGCTCATCCGGGGTTTACAAAAGAAGTATGGTTGTATAACACCACCACCGGCCGATGGAAAGCAATAAATGCTTTAACGATGGAAGGTCCGGTTACCACCACTGCATTTTTGTGGAATGGGGTTATCATGATTCCTTCAGGAGAAATAAAAGCAGGGGTGCGTACGCCGGTAATAATTTCAGGTAAATTATTTTTCAACTGATCTGAGTATCATGTCCAATAAAGGAAGTTATCGCTGGGTAGTAGTAGGATTGCTATGGGTAGTAGCATTGCTGAATTACATGGACAGGCAGATGCTGTCGACCATGAAACCCGCCATGCAGGTGGATATTGCGGCGTTGCAATCGGCTGCCAATTTTGGCTACCTGATGGCCATTTTTCTGTGGATCTATGGATTTATGAGTCCGTTGTCGGGCATTATTGCGGATAGGCTCAACCGGAAGTGGCTCATTGTGGGAAGTCTGTTTGTATGGTCCGGAGTAACGTTTGCAATGGGGTATGCCACTACTTTTCAGCAGCTGTATTGGTTACGTGCTGCGATGGGTGTAAGCGAGGCATTGTATATACCGGCGGGACTGTCGCTCATTGCGGATTTCCATTCCTCTGCCACCCGGTCACTGGCCGTGGGTATTCATATGACCGGGCTTTACATGGGGCAGGCGCTTGGTGGCTTTGGCGCTACTATCGCGGCCAGGTTCTCCTGGCATGCTACCTTTCATACGTTTGGCATCATTGGCATTGTATACTCGCTGATACTGATTGTATGTTTGCGGGAAGCCGTGAAAGATGCTCCCGGTGCGGTGAAGGAGCGGCCGCCTTTCGGGAAAGGGTTAGGTTTACTGATGACGAATATTTCTTTCTGGATCCTCCTGTTTTATTTTGCTATTCCGAGTTTCCCCGGCTGGGGAATAAAAAACTGGCTGCCGACTTTATTTTCTGAAAGTTTACAGATAGATATGTCGGCCGCAGGCCCTTTATCTACCATTACTATCGCGGCCTCCTCTTTCCTCGGCGTTATTTTCGGAGGCATATTATCTGATAAATGGGTACAGCGGAATAACAGGGGGCGAATTTATACCAGTGCCATTGGCTTATCGCTTACTATCCCGGCATTGCTGCTGATAGGACTGGGGCATAGCTTGGTGCATGTAATGGGAGCAGCCATCCTGTTTGGCGTTGGCTTTGGTATGTTTGATGGCAACAACATGCCTATCCTTTGCCAGTTTGTGCCATCGGGTTCACGGGCTACCGCCTATGGGATCCTGAATATGTCCGGCGTATTTGCGGGCGCTATTATCACCGATCTGCTGGGACGCTCCACGGATGCAGGCAACCTCGGACAAAGCTTTGCTATGCTGGCAGGGATTGTACTGGTAGCGATTATCATTCAACTATGCTTTTTACGTCCGCAAACAAATGATATTGACCTGATAAATAAATAATGATGATTAAAAAGATAATGGCTGTGCTGCTGATAATGTGCTTCGGCACTGCGTATGCACAACAAAAAGAAGTACCTGTTTTTATTTCGGGAACCGACGGTTACAAAACATTCCGTATCCCCGCAATTATTGCGTTGCCCGATGGCGATTTGCTGGCCTTTGCCGAAGGCCGGGTAAACGGTATGGATGATTTCGGGGATATTGATATGGTGATGAAACGCAGCAAGGATAAAGGCAAAACCTGGTCGCCCATGCAGGTAGTGGCCGGCGCCGATAACCTGCAGCTCTCCAACCCCGCGCCGGTAGTAGACCTTACCGATCCGGCCTATCCACAGGGAAGGATCTTTCTTTTTTACAACACCGGTACGCACCGGGAAGGGGATATCATTAAAGGCAAAGGGATAAAACATTGCTATTATATCACCTCTGCGGATGGTGGCCGTACCTGGGCCGCGCCGGTAGATATTACGCTGCAGGTGCACCGGCCGAAACAACCGGATATTGACCCGGCGTTTAATTTTGCGGAAGACTGGCGCTATTACGCCAATACCCCTGGCCATGTGATGCAGTTTCCCGAAGGTATTTTTAAAGGAAGAATTTTTATTGCTGCCAATCATACCGCGGGTAAAGCATTGCCCGGCGCGCGGCATTATGTGGCGCATGGTTACTACACCGATGACCATGGTAAAACATTCCACTTAGGCAACAGTATTAATTTGCCCGGCAGCAATGAATCGATAGCGGCTCCGCTCTCCGGCAACAAGCTGATGATGAACAGCCGTAACCAGGCAAAAGATGTGAAGGTGCGGATCGTGTCTATCAGCAGTGATGGCGGCGCCACCTGGGATACTACCTATTTCGATCACCAGCTGGTAGACGCCATATGCCAGGGCAGCATCCTGAATATAGGTACTTCCAAGGGAAAAAATATACTCGCCTTTTGCAACGCTGCCGATTCGCTGGAAAGGGATAACCTCACACTCCGCATCAGCTTTGATGATGGCCGCACCTGGAAAAAAAGCTATGTAATATATAAAGGCGATGGCTCAAAGAAATCCGGTTATGGCTATGCCGCCTACTCCGATATTGTGCAGCTGGCCCGGAAGAAAATAGGTGTGCTGTACGAAAAGGATCACTATTCTTCCATTGTATTTACGGTGGTAAACTGGAAATAAACCGGTATTGCGGAGGCTGTCGCAAACAGGATGCTATTTTGTCGTATTTAGCCATGCCGGGAATAAAATAGAGGTGCTATGTTTGCATTAACAATAACGATTAACATTTAAATCTTAAAAACATGCAAACAGCCAATAGCACAAAGATCACCGTAAGCGCCACTATTAACGCACCTGTTGCAAAAGTATGGGAGTTATGGAATGCGCCTGAGCATATTGTTAAATGGAACACCGCTTCCGACGACTGGCACAGCCCAAAATCTGTAAACGACCTGCGTCCGGGCGGTAAGTTTGAAACACGTATGGAAGCCAAAGATGGCAGCTTCGGTTTTGATTTCGGCGGTGTATACAACGACGTGATAGAACATGAACTCATTACCTACACCATGGGCGATGGCAGAACAGTAAAAGTGACTTTTTCTGCAACAGGTAACACTACTGCCGTTACAGAAACTTTTGATGCAGAGGATACCCACAGCATTGAAATGCAACAAGGTGGCTGGCAGGCCATCCTGGATAATTTTAAGAAATATACAGAAGCGTTGGCGTAATAGTCTTTCTGAATGAAAACCGCTCCTGTTCTGCAGTAATATATAGCCGCATGGATCTATGGGTTCATGCGGTTTTTTATGATGCACTACCTGTTTACCGGTATATTTAAATAACTGTTTGCAGGTATTGCTAAAGTGCCGCGGTATGCCGTCTTTTGGGGGACAATTCTTCCCGTGATTATCATGTTACAGGGATATTAAAAAAGGAGCTTGTTATGAACCGGAAATCACTGCTGATCAGTTGCATATTATACTTTGCATCGGCTTCTATTACGGCGTCTGCGCAGAAAGGGGTGGAATATGTTCTTCCTGCTGCATCCTTCGATGAGGCAGCTACCAGCAAGTTACTGGAGCCAGGTACCGCTACCATCCGGGGCAATGCTTCTCTGAAAAAGAAAGGCAAAGTAAATTTTGCTACAAAAGGCCATAATATCATCCTGTTTCCGGTAACCCCTTATTTTACTGAGTTTGTTGAGCTGAAGAAAAAGTACAACAGCCGGAAGAAACAGGCTACCATGACTAATGATGCCTTCACTTATCGCATAGAAGGCCGTTACCTGGATGACCAGGGCAATTTTGAATTCACTGAATTAAAACCGGGCAGGTATTATCTCGTTACCTGGATTGAGTATGAGCGGAAGAAGAATATGGTTCTCCGCACCGGCACCCGTACCTTTTACAACGTGTATAGCGGCAATGAAGTTGGGTCTGAACCTATTTATAATGCCTATTCCTACCACTATAAAGCAGAAGATGAAGTAGCAGGGTTTGTGGAAGTAAATAAAGAAGGAGAAGTAGTGAATACTGTTATCAGCAATTAAACAAAGCCATGAAAAAGATATTCTTATTTGCTATTCTTTTGATGGCATTGCAAACACAAGCACAAACCATCAAAATTCCGGATGCCAACTTCAAAGCGGCACTCATCAACCAGGGATTTGACACCAACAACGACGGGGAGATACAGGTGGCCGAAGCCCAGAAGGTGACCAGGCTATATGTAAATGGCGCCGGTATTACCAATCTCACCGGTATCAAAAGCTTTACCAGGCTGGAGGAATTCGGTTTTTATGATAACCAGATCAAAACGCTGGACCTCGAAGGAATGAGCAGTCTGAGAAGTATTTATGGTGGTAATAATAACATGGAGTACGCACGTGTGAAAGGCCTCACTAACCTGGAAACCATGTACCTCCATGATAACAAGATCAAAGCGCTGGACCTCACCGGGCTTAATAAGCTAAATGACCTGAAAATGTACAGGAACGCTTTGTTTAAAGTGAACTTCAGTCATCTGCCAAACCTGGAGAATGTGGAACTGCAGTACAATAGCCTGGTGGACTTTGTTGCAGAAGGATCGGGGGTGAAGAAACTAAACCTTAGCAATAATAATATTACTTCCATCGATCTTACTTCCATGAAAAAACTGGAAAGTGTGAACCTCGATGACAATATGTTTTTGTCGACCCTGAAAATCCGTGGATTACGGTCTCTCAGATCATTGTATTGTAGCCCCAATTTAATAAAGAACTTAAATATGAGTGGTACGGTGAGCCTGCGGGAATTCAGCTGGTAAATCTGTTATAGTTTATATGAGGGGGATGTTATATTTTCACGTAAGATCTATTGTCCGCATCATTTAAACTTTTGGCACATGGGACTTACTTTCCTGCAGATTTTACTGGGAATGACGGCTGTCTCCACTGCATTAATGGGAGGACTTTTTTACGCCTATTCCTGTTCTGTAAACCCGGGGCTTGGCCGCTTATCTGATATGGGTTATCTGTCTGCCATGCAATCTATCAACCGGGCTATTCTCAATCCTGCATTTTTCTCTTCTTTCCTGGGTTCCCTGGCTTTGTTGCCTGTTTGTACGTGGGTGTATTTCAGTTATTCCGTGTCGCCGGGAAGCTGGTGTGTATTGGGTGCTACGGTTGTTTATTTTACAGGTGTTTTTGGCGTGACGATGGTTGGCAATGTTCCGCTCAATAATGCGTTGGATAAGGCGGATCTTGCGGCTGCTTCTGCGGGGCAGCTGGCGCAGCACCGGGCGGCGTTTGAGGAAAGGTGGAACCGGTTGAATACCGTACGGACGGTGGCAGCTGTTGTTACCGTGGCGCTGATGGTGGCGGGATGTATTGGGTTTAAATGAGGATATATTTTTAATGTACGCCCGTTTCCCATGCACATAATAATAAAACAATCCTCCGCCAAAGTAAGCTGCCACATCCCGGATATCGCCGGTATAGTCAACAGAAAACCGTGGCATTACCCATTCAAAAACCACCGACATATATAGCGCAATGAACAGCAGGTAAGAGAGGGGATAGGTGTAATGTTTGTCGCGGACAATACAGTTACGCGTAAAAGTAAGCGCAACATGCGCCATAGCAGGTACTGCAATAAAGTCGGTGAGGTACCCGTTGACCAGCGGCACCGGCTGTTGTATATACCTGAAGAAGTGGATGATGCCCCATAGTCCGCAGTAGATAAGGAACAACGGATCCAATAAACCTCTCATCTTACAATACAAACATGATGGCGCCTCCGAGCAGCAGCGTCACAAGTAATGCCATTACGGCAAACAGGTAAAATGCACTGTCTTTCAGCAATTTTACGGATGTGGTATCTGTTGGCTTAACCGGGAAAACGCTGCCTCTTAGTCTTTGCAGTAAGGGTTTATCTTCCTCCTGCTGATCATACGATTCGTTATTCATATCGCCTGTATTTAGAACAAATGTACTAATTATTATTATTTTTAGAACAATTGTTCTAAATTTGGATATGGATACGAGGACAAATATTCTCAAAACGGCGCTGGAACTTTATAACAGCCAGGGTGTAAATACAATTACCAGCAGGCATATTGCGGCGAAAATGGGGATCAGCCCGGGTAATCTTCATTATCATTTCAGGCAGACAGATGAAATCATAAAAACACTTTATGAACACCTGGCTGCTGATTTTGATGTGCTGGTGTCGGAACTGGAGTCAATTCATCCTGTAAGCCTGGATACGCTCCGGGATTTCTCGGTCCGCTCGCTGGAACTGGCATATAAATACCGTTTTATATTTTTACATTTTGTGGAGATAAGTTTGCGTGTACCGGCTATCAGGAAAGACTATTATGCGCTCACACAACGCCGGGAAAAGGAATTCTTTGCTATTTTCAGGCAGTTAAGAAAAGAAGGGATTTTCCGGACTGATCTGCCGGAAAGTATCTGGGAAGCATTGGTGACGCAGATATTTATTATGGGCGACTTCTGGTTGTCAAATAATGAATTAACCGGGAGGCTGAAAGGAAGCAATGCTATAAAACATTACAGCGAAATTTTTTCCGGCATGTTTTATCCCTATCTCACCCCCGCGGCGCAGGCGCGTATGGCGGAATAAATCTGTTCTCCGCCATGTTATTCTTTCAAAAATGCTATAATCATCGCTGTTACCAAAGCAGGTATTTTGCTTTGCTTGCCGGGCGCACAAATTTCCCCGATATAATCGCCGTGGCCGCCCGGCAGGATAGCCAGTTGTGCGTGTGGTAAAGTGCGCGCCAGTAACAGCGCATGTTCCGGCAGGATCGGCTCTGCATAGCCGTTTATCACCAGCGCCGGCGCCTGGATACCTTTTATTTTTTCCGTGCTGATATCTTTAAAATTCTCCATCCTCGCCACATCCCGGTGAAACATCGCTTCAAGTCCTTTGGGATCGGGATTGGCCTCTAAGTATGCCTCCTTTAGTTGCGGCGGCATTTTGTCCATAGTCGCATTTTTGAATCCATCAAAGAAACCGGGAGGCGTGCCATCGCGCCTGTAAAGTGTAGAGGCCAGCACCAGTTTATTTACCAGCTCCGGATGCCGTATGGCGATTTGCAGCGTAGTGGTGCCTCCGTTGCTGAAGCCCATAAAGTTGGCTTTGGCAATATGCAGCTGCCCGAGAAGTGCGGCCACATCATCCGCATCCTGCTCAAAGCTCAATGGCCGGTCGATATCAGGAGTATGACCATGCGCCTGTAGCTCTACGGCAATCACCTGCTGTGTTTTTGCCAGCTCAGGGAGAATAGCGCCGTAATTGGACTTAATGGTGGAACCTCCGCCGTGGAGCAGTACCAGCGGGGCGCCGCTGCCATGGATCTCATAATACATCTTTAAGCCATTCACTGTTGCATAATGGCCTGTTTGTTTTTGCTGTGCGTTCATCTGCAAATGTGTTACGAATAGCAAAAGTATAATAATAATGGAGGTGCGTTGCATACGATATTTATATTTTGATAGGGTAAACCTACATCAAAACGGAGGATACGGATGGGGGCAAAAACGCCAATTTGCAGGGAAATTCCGACAATAGAGTGCATATGCCAGCGTTGCCGCGCATGCGCCTGGTGATGAATATGGCTTTTTTCACAACTTGGCTTATATTAGAGTTGTTTATTTGTATTAACCTACTATTCTTATGACACCAGAAGAGTACAAACAAAGATTCCGCGAAGATGATGCCGTTGGATGGCTTTCAATAGATAGCGCCCTGGAAACGGTTTATGGTAAAACAGAACCACGTCATTATGGCCCGCTCTGCGGCATCCATTTTATGGCCGGAGGTACTGATCCGATAGACGGCGCCAGCATCTACGATTCCAACAAATCTGAATACCACAGGCATATCATCAGTTATGGCATGTCGGAACTTTACTACGATCATGAAAAGGCCGGCGGGGAGTTCAGTAAATGGGGTTTTGAATTTACCTTCAGATTGAAACCATTTGCGGAGGATAAAGATGATCCGTTGTGGACAGTTCATGTAATGAACAATCTTGCGCGATATGTATTTAACAGCGGGAAATGGTTTGAGGAGAATCATTTTATACCTGCCAAAGGTCCCATCCGGCTTGATACCCAGACGGAAATAACCGCTTTTGTACTGGCGCTTGACCCCGAACTGGGCAGGATAGAAACGCCACATGGCGAAGTGTCTTTCCTGCAATTGGTGGGAATAACAAACGCTGAACTGGAAAGGTTAATGCGGAATCCCACCACCACTGAAGTGGCCACGCTGATTAATGAATTGCGGAAAGATAATCCCCTGTTGATAACTGATCTGAACAGGAAATCTTAGTAAGATGCCGGAGTTGTTGTCTCTTCAAAAACAAAAATACAATGCTGGAAAATTTCGATAATGGCCGATAATGAGACAAAGCGACTTTCACGACTGGCTGCAATTTTAACCCAATTGCAAACGAAACGGCTTTTGACAGCACCGGAACTGGCCGGCAAATTTTCGGTCAGCAACAGAACCATTTACCGGGATATTAAAGCGCTGGAACAGGCTGGCGTGCCAATTCTGACAGAAGAAGGAAGGGGTTATACCTTAATGGAAGGGTATAGAATTCCACCGGTAATGTTTACGGAAAACCAGGCCAACGCCTTAATTCTGGCAGAACAATTAGTGCTGAAAAACAAAGACGCTTCTTTTGTTAAGGATTATTCGGAAGCTATTGAAAAAATCAAAGCTGTATTAAGGCATAATGTAAAAGATAAAGCTAATCTCCTGGCCGAACGCACACAATTTGACCAGAATATTAACCGGGAAAGAAACAGCAATAACTTATCTGATCTGCAGTTTGCCCTTACCAATTTTTATGTGACAAAAATTGAATATGCCAATGAAGCCAACAAAGTTACTAGCAGATTGATTGAACCTTTTGCTTTACTAAGCACACAGGAAAATTGGTTATTGGTGGCATGGTGCCGCTTACGCAGTGAATTCCGGTATTTCCGGCTGGACAGGATTAAAAGACTGGAAACCCTTGCTGAAAAGTTTACCCCTCATAAAATGACCTTGCAGGAATACTTCGACAAATATTATTAACTCCTTCCTACCCTTGACATAGGGCTGTCATTACCTCCCTATAATTTTGCTGAAACATTAAATTAGTAAAAATGAATCTGCAAAATTTAGTTACAAATTATGCCGGCTATAATTTGTCGGTAAACCAACAATTCGTGAATTGGTTGTCCAGAAAATCAGATGAACAATTGCACCAGGAGGCGCCGTCGAGTTTTTCCAGTATTCTCAAAACCTTGAATCATATTTGGGGGATGGAGGAATATTGGTATAGTATTATCTGCCAGAAACCAGACTTTGTAAATCGTTATGGTATAGAGGATCTGAAAAGGGAAGAAGTTTTTCAGGGACTGGTGAACAGGTCGCAAATACTGGCAGATGAAATAAAATCATTTTCGGAGCGTGATCTGGTGGAAAAAATAAAAGTGGTAAGTCCGTGGTTTGAAGCCAATCAATCCCGCTATGAATACATACAGCATTTTGTGAATCATGGCACTTATCACAGGGGGCAAATAGTAACTATTGGTAGGAATATCGGAATAACTGATGCCCCAGGAACAGATTATCTCTTTTTTAACTTAATGAAGGAGCAAGAATAAAGTGGTCCGGCATTTTGCTGAATGGCCCCTGCAATGGAAATTTGCAGGGGCTCTTTGTTTTAGGTACTTTTAATTAACTTGCTTTCTCATGCCGGACAACAGGAAGGTCAATAGTTTATTTAACTGATAGCATCTGTTTATGCGTTTTCTTACTTTAATATTGCTTTTATTCGCTGGTAGTGTATCTGCGCAGTTTGCCAATGCTGACCAATTTGTCCGTTCCAGGGAGGGGAAAAATGTGTGGGAGAAAAGTACCATGTTCTGGCGTTGTATGAAGGCCATGAAAGCGGATCCCACAAATAAAGAAGCCGTTCAGATCTGCAATTGCCAGGTAGACCAGATTGATGGATATTTTCCCATGAAACTGATAAAAGAATATGAATATTTATATCCCAATTTATCATTGGCTAAACTTATAGAAGCAGATACTGTACTGCAGGCACGCATCGACCAATGTTACAAAGATGTTTCGCAAACCAACCTTTTTTTCTCACCCGCCCAGATTATATCCTACCGCGATTCTATGGCCGCTTATATTCGCAGGAATAAAAAGGAGGAACTGGATGAGAGCAGGGTAAATTCCTATTGCGATTGTGCCGTATCTGTAATGGCTAAACGAAAAATAAATGCGCAAACCATTAACGATATGAATGATCCCAATTCCATGCTGTTTAATGAAATAGCTTACCGTTGTGGCGGATATCCCTATAAAAGAGTATCAACTACCACCGCCTGGAAAGCCACCGACAGTTTGGATGTAACCAGTAATAAAAGGATCGATTCTATAGATGTAATTACCGTAAGCGCTATGACGAAGCTGAAAGTAAAAATAGGACCGCTGGTAAACGTATGGATGCTCGATTGCGGCGCCACGGATATGCTGGTGTCGGACACGATGATCAATAAATTGCTTCAATTGAAACTGGTTTCCGGAAATGATTTCCTGGGGCGGCAAACATACACCCTTGCCAATGGAAAGGAGATTTTATGTGATGTGTATAGAATCAACAATGTTCAGGTAGGGAAGTTCACCGTTAATAACCTCGTAATTGGCGCTTCAAAAGAAACGGATACCTTTTTGCTGGGTAAAACTTTTCTTAATAAGTTCCGGCGCTGGTCTATTGATAACCAGCGTAACCAATTGATTTTGGAGAGATGATTTTCCTATGTTAAAGCAAATAATTGATTTAATAGTTAAATTACATGATAACCAGTAAAAAACAGATTATGACTGTGGATGAAATTTATTCAAGCATAGGACAAGGTATTTCCAACGCCATCGAAGAAAGTAACTGGACAAATGCCAAACTGGATATAGAAGTTGTCGGAAACGGCGTTGTGGGTTACACCGGTGATTACCAGGTTGATAATACAACCGTTAATCTGTCTGTTAGAAAAATCCCCAGGGATATTAGAAATTGGCTGAAGGAATTACACAGTATTACTACTGAGGGAGGGAAAAATAAATGGAACAGGGCCATTTTCAGATTGGAGCCTGATGGTAAGTTCAGTATAGAATTTATCTGGGATCAGCAGTTACATGACCAGGTTGAAGAATTAAACTAATAACAAAGCCAATATTTAAAACCCTATCATATCCATTTGTTTTTTGTAGTTCCCCGGAGACATCCCGGTGATTTTTTTAAAAATTTTAGAGAAGTAAAACACATTTTCAAAACCCGTTTGTGTGGCAATTTCCGAAAAGGTCATCTGTGTTGTTACAATGAGGTATTGGGCCCTTTCAATTCTTTTTTCGTGTATATACTTTACCGGCCTTTCCCCGGTGTGTTGATGGAAAAGACGCGAAAAATAATCTGTATGCAGGTTTGCTCTTTTCGCCAGGGAGGTTACTGATAAATCGCGACTCAGGTTTAATTGAATATAACTGATAGCATTTAAAATTTTAACCGGCACATGACCTCCGTCTTTATATTTAAATATCTCCTGTGTCAAAAAACGGGAAACCAGTTGTAAGAGAATGCCGTGTGTTTCCGTAAATGTTGACATGCTTTGCAGGTTATTAAGATCCTGATACTCTTTATAGAAGACGTTTTTTTCATATATCCTCGGATTGTCGGAACGATTAATGCCCCTGCCTGGATTTATTTCCAGCAAACGTGCAAAATTCAGTATATCAATATCCGTCGCTTTTACCTTAAAAATGGACCTGTTATTTTCGAACAGGGAAATACCATCCGACGATTCCTCAAAAAACTGGACGAAATACTGACTAAGATGGCTGGGGCAAACCAGGTTACACAATGTAAAGCTTGGTATGATGTACAGAAAATCGGGCTCAAGTTTGATTTTAGCTGAAACGTCCCAGATCTCTCCTTCTCCGCCGTCAATATAATATAGCCTGAAGTATGGGCTGATTACGTTTTTGTAATTCCACCTGGAGTCAAGCTTTACATGATCAACGTTCAATAACGTGAATGTATGTTTTAGCGCTCTTTTAATCATGCTGTATAATTAATTAACAATATCAGTTGAAATGCCCCCGTATGGAAGGCTGCTTCCACTTTTCAGATATTACGTTTTTTTAAACATTACGATTCCGATACAGCAATAATACACAAATAGTCGGTTTTGTATAAAGAAAAGTCCTATTACGCCAAATGTTTGATGAGTATTTCGGAGTAAGTTTGATTTATCAATTATAAGCGGCGGATTATTCATCAATCAACCGGTAAGCCGGAACTTATATTAGAGCTAATAAAATAAATTCCATGAAAAGAAGAACGCTGATAAAAGGCATAGCCACAGGCTTGTCTTCTCTATATCTATCTGATCTTTACGCACACAGTTTGCTGGCATCTCAGCCAATTCCACGCATGGCACCAGGTCCATTTCTACCTACCTGGGACTCACTCAGGCAATACCAGGTTCCGGACTGGTTTCGTGATGCAAAGTTTGGAATCTGGGCCCATTGGGGGCCGCAATGCCAACCGGAACGCGGCGACTGGTACGCCCGCGGCATGTACCAGGAAGGCAGCGACCAGTATAAATATCACCTGGAAAAATATGGACACCCTTCAAAATTTGGTTTTAAGGATGTCATAAACGAATGGAAAGCAGAGAACTGGAACCCGGAAGAACTGGTTGCTTTATACAAAAAAGCCGGCGCCAAATATTTTATGGCGATGGCCAATCACCACGATAATTTTGATCTGTTCCCCAGTAAATACCACAACTGGAATTCTACTAAACTGGGACCCAAAAAAGATATCATTGGCGGCTGGGCAAAAGCAGCCAAAGAACAGGACCTGCCCTTTGGCGTTACTGTTCATGCCTCCCATGCCTGGACCTGGTATGAGGTGGCCCAGCGATCAGACAAGAGCGGCCCCTATGCCGGAGTTCCTTATGATGGTAAACTGACTAAAGCCGATGGTAGCAATAAATGGTGGAATGGTTATGATCCGCAGCAGTTGTATGCTCAAAATCATGCATTGAGTAAGGATAGTCTTAATGATGGCAGCATGGGCGGCTATTGGGATTGGGGTAACGGCGCAAGTATACCTGATAAAGCTTACTGTGACAGTTTTTTAAACCGGACCATTGAACTTATCAATAAATATGGCCCCGAGCTGGTTTATTTTGATGACAATGTGCTGCCGCTTTTACAGGTAAGTGATGCGGGCCTTAAAATAGCCGCTCATTTCTATAACACCAGCGTGAAGAAACATGGAAAATTACAAGCTGCCCTATTTGGAAAAATGTTGAATGAGCAGCAACGTAAATGCATGATCTGGGATATTGAGCGTGGCCAAAGTAACCAGATAGAACCCCTGCCCTGGCAAACGGATACCTGTATCGGTAGCTGGCATTACGACCGCCGCCTGTTTGATAACAAAGGCTATAAGAGCGCCAAAACAGTGGTGCATACCCTGGCTGATGTGGTAAGTAAAAATGGTAATCTCTTACTGAATGTTCCTGTACGCGGTGATGGTAGTATCGACAGTGAAGAACGCGCGGTAGTAGAACAGGTGGCGGACTGGATGAAGATCAACAGCGAAGCAATTTATGGTACACGTCCCTGGAAAACATTTGGAGAAGGCCCGGCGATACAGTCTGTTGTGGCTTTGAGCGCACAGGGTTTTAATGAAGGGAAAGGCAAACCATTTGAAGCAGGAGATATTCGTTTTACTACAAAAGGCAAAACACTTTACGCAATAGTGCTCGGATGGCCGTCAGATAAAGTTACTTTAATTAAATCTTTGGCCCCGGATAATCAGGCGGGAAACGTAAGCCACGTAAGCATGCTGGGAAATGACCGGTTGAACTTTGAGCAAACATCCGAAGGGTTGAAGGTGCAGTTACCTGACCAGCCACCGCGGAAAGAGGCATTTGTGTTGAAAATTGAAGGAGCGATCGTATAAATGTTTTTTTGTTTGATCAGTCAATGTAAATTTTAGATTTTAATATGGCAAAGGCCCGTACACTTTTCCCGTTTATATTGATTACAAGCCTGTTCTTTTTATGGGGTTTTGCACATAATCTTGATCCTATACTTATACCACATTTGCAGAAATCATTTACACTTACCACTGTACAGGCTACGCTGGTTGATTCTGCAGTGTTTATCGCGTATTTTCTCATGGCTTTGCCCGCTGGGTTCATCATGAAAAAATACGGGTATAAAGCAGGGATTATAACGGGACTGCTGGTTTTTGCACTGGGTTCGTATTTATTTATCCCGGCTGCCAATACCCAGCAGTATACCTTTTTCCTGATAGCCTTGTTTATCATTGCCTGCGGACTCACGATCCTGGAAACGGCGGCTAATCCTTATGCTTCCTCGCTTGGCGATCCTGAATCCTCTACCCAGCGGCTCAACCTTGCACAATCATTTAATGGCCTGGCGGCCACACTTGCGCCCGTGATCGGGGCACGCGTTATACTTACAAAAGGTTATACTGCAGCACAATTAAGTACAATGACGGAAGAAGGCCGGAAGCTGGCCCTTGCTGCTGAAGCTGCCACCGTGAAGATGCCTTATTTTATTCTCGGCAGTGTGCTGGTGTTAATAGCTGTGGTTTTTGCGTTTACCCGTTTGCCGGCCATTCAAACAAATGAAGGACATGTAGCCAGTAAGAATATTTTTCACGCTTTTAAACACCGTCATTTAACCTGGAGCGTTATTGCCCAGTTCTTTTATGTAGGCGCCCAGGTGTGCGTGTTTAGTTTGTTTATCCTGTACGCACCAAAGGCCGCCGGTATATCGGAGGTAAAAGCCGCTGATTATTTAGGGTTATGCGGACTGGCATTTTTAATTGGAAGATTTATTGGCACCTATCTGATGCAATACTATAGTTCGGCAAGGTTGCTTGCTGCATATGCCGTCATCAACATTTTGCTTTGTATCATCGCCATCTGGGGATATGGTATGATCACTATCTATACGGTTGTTGGTATTTGCTTTTTTATGTCCATTATGTTTCCTACTATTTTTGCGCTAGGCATAAAAGATTTACGCGGCGATACTGAATTTGGAAGTAGTTTAATTATTATGTCCATTGTTGGGGGCGCCGTTTTGCCAAGAGTATTCGGTTACATAAGCGATGTAACAGGTAATATTCAGTATGGTTACGCAGTACCATTGATCTGTTTTGCGGTAGTGGCCTTTTTTGGAATAAAAGGTCACCGCGTAATAGTGAAGCCTGAAAATTTACCTGTTTCAGCTATTCTTTGAAAATAAGAGATTTTTATATGGAGGAACTCACACTGCCCAAAGTAATTTTTGGCACCAGCGGGTTGGGGAATTTATATGTTGCGCTACCGGATGAAGTGAAACGGTCTATTGTTAATGAAAGCATCAAATATTCCCCCAGGCCGGCTGTATTTGATTCCGCCGGTAAATATGGCGCCGGGCTGGCGCTGGAGTCCCTGGGACGATCCCTGAAGGAATTAAATATCAATCCGAAGGATGTACTGATCAGCAATAAGCTGGGTTGGCTGCGTACTGAATTAAAAACAGCCGAACCCACTTTTGAACCCGGAATATGGAAAAACCTGGAATATGATGCCGTTCAGAAAATAAGTTACGATGGTATCCTGGAATGCTATGAGCAGGGGAATAAACTGCTCGGTAACTATCATGCGCAGCTGGTATCTGTACATGATCCCGACGAATACCTCGCCGCATCAGACGATGAGGAGGATAAAAAAAGGCGCTACCAGGATATTCTGGATGCTTACCGGGCATTAAATGAATTAAAACAGGCCGGCAAAGTTAAAGCGATCGGGGTGGGCGCAAAGGATTGGCGCATCATAAGAAAAATAACGGAGGACGTAAAACTGGACTGGGTAATGATTGCCAATAGTATGACTATTCACAGTCATCCCACGCCGCTGGTGGATTTTATGCAACAACTTTCGCATCAGGGTGTTGCAGTTATAAATTCTTCTGTTTTTAACGGAGGCTTTTTAACAGGATCGGCTTATTATAATTATCAATTGACAGATCCTGAAAAAGATAAAAATTTATATCACTGGCGGCAACAGTTTTATCAATTGTGCGAGGATTATAAAATAAGACCGGTAGAGGCATGCGTAATTTTTGGCCTGAATGCACCCGGAGTTACAAGCATTGCTTTAAATACCACCCAGGCAGAAAGGGTGGTACAAAATGTTGCATTGCCCAACTCAATAATCCCCGAAGGATTTTGGAAGAAGATGAAAGAACGCGGACTGATTGATCAGTTCTATGCTTCCAGCTATTTGTAAAAGTTAATTGAATTTATGAAAAGATACTGTTTAGCCCTCGATTTAAAGGATAATCCGGAGCTGATAGCAGAATACGAGTATTGGCACAGGGCAGAAAATGGTTGGCCGGAAGTACGGAAAAGCATTCTTGATGCAGGGATTGTGGAAATGCAGATCTATAGAACCGGCAATCGCTTAATGATGATCATGGAAACCAATGACCAGTATGATGAAACAGCAAAAAATGCTTCGGATGCAGCCAATCCAAAAGTACAGGAATGGGAACAGTTAATGTGGAAATTCCAGCAACCGTTGCCCTGGGCGAAAGAGGGAGAGAAATGGCTGTTGATGGAACAGATATTTCAACTTTAAAAAATAAAATATAAGGCACCTGGCGTTTTAATGCTTCAACAAAAGAAAAATCGTTACAGCAAATTTGTCATTTGATTTGGACATGTTATCCCAATCATTTTATTATCTTAGTTCTTGATTTTACGGGATTGTAGACCGGACAACGCAAATTTTTATATGTCAAATCAGATGCAATGCGTTACCTTTTTTGGATTATTTTGCTGTTACAATCTCTTTCTGTTTTAGCACAAAGCGAACATTATAATTTTTCCAAGCTCAATACGTATACCGGTTTGTCACATAACCAGGTAAATACTGTGCTAAAGGACCCTGATGGGTTTTTATGGTTTGGTACTACGTATGGACTTAATCGTTATGACGGATATTTCTGTAAAGTATTTCGTAAAGATCACAATGACAGTACTTCCATAAAGGACAACAATATCTTGTCACTTTATGAACTTCCTGATAGAAAAATGTGGATATCCACAATGGGCGGCCCCTGTATTTATAATCCGGATACGGAAAAATTCAATGGCAGCTCTGATGACTATTTACATGCTATCGGTTTGCCGCCTGGTACTATTGCCAATATAGTAAAAGGAAATAATAACAGGTACTGGTTCCTGTATGAGGATAAGGGTTTGTTCCTGTATTCCGCTGACAACAGAATAGTAAAGCCATTCAAACCGGAAGCAACACAAATTTCCGAAAAGATTACTTCCATTGGTGAAACAAACGACGGAAAGTTATGGCTGGTATATCAATCAGGTTTTTTACAGGAGTATGATATAAAGCTGGACAAAATAATTTCTTCCACCACTGCTTTCCAAAAACGTAATAAAGATGATAACCCCTATAAGCTGTTTATAGATAGCGATAATGATCTCTGGCTTTGGCGTTATAACTTCGGTGTTTTTCTTTTTCACCCGGAAGATAACACCATCACGCAGTTTGATAAGAATTCGTATCCGGCGAGATTGAATTCAGAACTGGTAAGCCAGGTGGTTCAGGATGGCAATGGTTTGATCTGGGTAGGAACCGATCATGGAGGAGTAACGTTGATCGACAAAAAGAACCGGCTCAATACCAGTTACCTGCTGAACAACCCCAATGATCCCAAAAGCATCAGCCAGAATACCATTACCACGATGTACAGGGATGATCAGGGGATTATCTGGCTGGGAACTTACAAGCAGGGCGTGAATTATTATAACGGAAACATCGTTCAGTTTTCGTATTACCATCACCAGGAATTAAATGCAAAAAGCCTGCAGTTCGACGATGTAAACCGTTTTGTTGAAGATAAGATGGGTAATGTCTGGATTGGAACCAATGGTGGAGGATTGATCTATTTTGACAGGAAAAATAATACTTTCAAACAATACCTGTACGATCCAAAAAATGAAAACAGCCTGAGCAACAACGTAATTGTGAGCCTGTGCATGGATCATGAAGATGTTCTCTGGATTGGAACCTACCTCGGTGGCCTCAATCGCTTCGATGGTAAGAAGTTCACCCGGTACAGGCATAATGAGAATGATTCCTCCAGTTTGACCGACGACAAAGTTTGGGAAATTTTTGAAGACAGGAACCGGAATTTATGGATCGGTACTTTAGGTGGTGGTTTGGATCGTTTCGACAGAAGGACTAACCAGTTTAACCACTATAAAACCACGCAGGGAGTATTACTGTCCAATTATGTTTCTGCTATTATGGAGGACAGAAAAGGAAATTTATGGATCGGTACAGGTTACGGCATTGCTGTTATTGAAAAGAATAAACCCGCTGCTGTCTTCTACCTGGATACAAATACAGGGAATAGTTTAAGCGATAATGGTGTTATCTGTCTTTTGGAAGACAGTAAGGGACGGGTTTGGGTAGGAACCAGGGAAGGTTTGAATTTGTTTGATGAACAGAAAAAGGAGTTTCGGACATTCACAGCATCAAACGGCCTTCCCGATAATATGATCCTGAATATTCTTGAAGATGACCGTCAGACCCTGTGGATTTCCACGCCCAGTGGGTTATGTAACGCCATTCCCCGCCAGGATAATAAGCATCTTGATTTTTCTGTTATCAGTTATGATGCAACAAACAACCTGCAGAACCGCGAGTTTAACGATAACGCGGCACTAAAGCTGAGGAGCGGCGAATTAATCTTTGGTGGGCCATCGGGGTTTAATATTATCAATCCGGCTGCTATCGGTAATTCTGTTTATCACCCTAAAATTGTTTTCACCGGTTTTCAGATATTAAATAAAAATGTTGAACCCGGAGAACTGGTTAATAACCGCGTGCTGCTCAAACGCTCCTTATCCCAGCTGCAAAGTATTGACCTGAAGTATAAAGAAAATGTTTTTTCTATCGACTTTGCTGCGCTCGATTTTTCTCATAACGCATATGATAAATATGCATATATGCTGGAAGGGTTTAATGAAGACTGGTTGTATGCAGATGGTCATCAACGGAGAGCCACTTATACCAATCTCAATCCCGGGCATTATGTTTTCAAAGTAAAAGTGTTGAACAGGGCTGGTTTGTGGAGTGAGGTGAAAACGCTGCAGATCAATATTGAACCCCCATTCTGGAGAACCCCTGTTGCATACATTATATATCTGTTGATCGCTACGGGATTGTTCCTGCTTATCCGGCGCATTACATTAGACAGGATACATATGCGCTTTGAAGTTCGTCAGCAGCGCAGGGAAGCAGAAAGAGCGCATGCACTGGAGCAGTTAAAAACAAAATTCTTTACCAATGTAAGCCATGAGTTCCGTACGCCGCTGAGCCTTATCATCGCGCCATTGGATAAGATCATTAAAAATACGGCAGATGAAGAGCAGGTAAAACAACTAAACCTGGTACAGCGTAACGCAAAACGCCTGTTAAGCCTTGTTAACCAGCTACTCGATTTCAGGAAAATGGAGGTACAGGAAGTAAAACTACATCCTTCCATAGGCGATATCGTCCGGTTTTGCAGGGAAACCAGTTACTCTTTTACTGATATTGCAGAAAAAAAGAAGATAGGATTTTCATTCTCATCTGACATTGATAGCCTCGAAATTTATTTTGACAAAGACAAAATTGAAAAGATTTTATTCAACCTGTTGTCCAACGCTTTTAAATATACGCATGATGGTGGGATGGTGAGCGTTAATTTAGTGTATAGGCAGCCGGCAGATAATGGTTCCGATGGAACGTTTGCTATTGAAATAAAAGATTCAGGTATCGGCATCCCGGCCGATCAGCATGAAAAGATTTTTGAACGGTTTTTTCAGACAGATGTTCCGGAGAGCATGGTAAACCAGGGAACCGGTATAGGGTTGGCCATCACAAAGGAGTTTGTAAGATTACACAACGGGATCATCACCGTAAAAAGCGAACCGGATCAGGGCACCTGTTTTACAGTATTGCTTCCTGCAAAGAAAGTGTATGTTTCTTCCGGCCGGACCTCAACTACGCCCACATTCCCGGAGGAAACGGAGCAAATAATAGTGGAAGAAAGAAAGAAAGGGGATAAGAAGAAGACAATAATCGTAGTGGAAGACAATGAAGATCTGCGCTTTTATTTAAAAGATAACCTGAAAGGGCAGTACCATATTGAAGAAGCCGCAAACGGGAAGGAGGCCTGGGAGAAAATAAAGCTGTTAAATCCTGATCTTGTGGTAAGCGACATCATGATGCCTCTAATGGACGGCGTTGAACTTGCCCGGAAAATTAAAACCGAAACACTCACGGCTCATATTCCTGTCATTTTGCTTACCGCTATGGGAAGTGAAGAAAAACAGCTGGAGGGATTGAAAGCCGGCGTGAACGATTATATTACCAAACCCTTCACCTTTGAGATCCTGGCTTCGCGGATCAATAATTTGCTGGCACAACAAAAATTATTGCAAAAGAGGTTCCAAAAGCAGATTGAAGTCAACCCCGGGGAGGTGACCATCACCCCTGTAGACGAAAAATTCCTTAAACAGGCATTGGACATTATCGAAAAACAAATAGACAATCCGGAATTTTCCGTAGATGAGTTCAGTAAAGAGATGTACATGAGCAGGGTTACCCTGTACAGAAAGATACAATCGTTAACCGGTAAGTCGCCGTTAGATTTTATCCGTTCAATCCGTTTGAAAAGGGCTATCCAGTTATTAGACAAAAGCGGCATGTCTATTTCAGAAGTTGCCTACCAGGTAGGATTCAATGACCCCAAAATATTCCGTAAACTTTTCAAAGAAGAATTCAAAACCACCCCTTCAGAGTACCTGGCAAATCTTAAAAATAAAGGCCTTTAATAACCCGCCTCCCGAAATCCTACCAGTGATATTCAGGCATTTGTAACATTTGAACCCCTTGGTTGAATCATTTGACGCCCCGGTTTCTGGCGCCATAGCAATAGTTTTACGGCATCTAATCCACGTATATGAAATTACGATTGCTGCTGCTTAGCCTGCTGACTTTTACGTTATTTAATAATTTATTGGCGGCGCCACCTGCTTACATTAAACTTCCGGATGGGGTTATAGTTTTTACAGACTCTCTGCTTACAGGCGCTACAAATGCTGTTAAACTTGAAGTTGTTTCGGATGATATTATAAGAGTGATCGCTGCTCCCGGAAAAGAAATAGTAGCCGGTAACAGCCTGGTAACCGTTTATCGTAAACAACCAGGGCTTACCTGGGATATCAGTACTTCCAAAGAAACACTGACGCTCAAAACAAAGAAATTGATTGTCACCGTCGACCGGGGCACAGGGGCCGTTACTTTCACGGATCTGGCAGGCAAAAAGATCCTGGCTGAGAAACAACCGTTCGGACGGGACTTTCAATCCGCCATATTCGACGGCAAACGGTATTACGCGATTACCCAAACATTTCAGACGGCCGCCGGAGACGCATGGTATGGGCTCGGGCAACATCAGGACGGGATTATGAACTACCGTGGTCAACAGGTCACTTTCTTCCAGAACAATACAGAAGTGGCCGTTCCTTTTATGATCTCCAATAAAAACTATGGTATTCTGTGGGATAACTATTCCCTCACCAGGGCCGGCGATATCAGGCCACTTCATCCACTTTCTTCCATGCAGCTTTTTTCAAAGAAAGGCGAAGCCGGCTGGCTTACTGCCTCTTATTCCAATAATGCGCATAAACCGCAGGAAATAAGTACCGAAAGAGCCGAGACCAATATTAACATGGAGTTCCTGGGAGATTCAAAAGTCCTCTTGCCACGGGAATTTACACCTGCCTCCGGCATGGTGACCTGGGAAGGAAGTCTTTCCAGTTATCTCTCTGGTCTTCATCAGTTCCGTTTCACTTATGGCGGCTCCGTGAAAGTATGGTTGGATGGAAAACTTGTTTTGGATCGCTGGAGAAAAGCATGGAACCCCGCATCTGCACTGGTTTCCTGGAACTTCAAAAAAGCGGAAAAAGTACCTGTCAGAATTGAGTGGATACCTGAAGGCGGCGAATCCTATTTTTCTTTGAAATGGCAGGAGCCATTGAGCGAGGAGCAGCAAAACAGTTTTGGTTTCTGTTCCGAAGCCGGCAAACAGGTTGACTACTATTTCGTGTATGGCAATAATATGGATGAAGTGATTTCGGGTTACCGGTCGCTTACAGGTAAGGCGCCTATTGTTCCAAAATGGGCATTAGGCTTCTGGCAAAGCCGGGAGAGATACAAAACACAGGAGGAGTTACTGAACGCAGTTGCTGAATTCCGCAAAAGAAAGATTCCCATTGACAACATTGTGCTGGACTGGAGTTATTGGAGAGAAGCCGAATGGGGCAGCCAGGAGTTCGACGAAAAACGCTTTCCTTCTCCCGATAGCATGATTGATTTGCTGCATAAAAAGTACAACACTCAAATCATGATATCAGTATGGCCGAAATTTTATGATGGCATATCAGCTTACCATGAATTTGATAAGAAAGGATGGCTTTATAAAAGAAACATCGCTGATCAACAAAAAGACTGGATAGGTAAAGGATATGTTTCTACTTTTTATGATGCTTTCAACAACGCGGCCCGGAAAGGCTTCTGGGAGCTGATCAACGAAAAAATATATAGTAAAGGAATTGACGCATGGTGGATGGACGCCAGTGAACCGGACATTGTTTCCAATGTAAATCCCGAAAAGAGAAAGCTGCAAATGACACCCACTGCTTTGGGTAGCGCGGCAGAGTTTCTGAATGCTTATCCCCTGCAAAATGCAAAAGGAATTTATGAAGGACAACGTTCAACGGATCCGGATAAAAGGGTCTTTTTGCTGACACGTTCCGGCTTTGCAGGTTCGCAGCGCTATGCTGCCGCGATATGGAGTGGTGATATTGGTTCTACCTGGAATGATATGAAAGCACAAATAGCAGCAGGCGCTAATTTCTCTATGTCCGGACTTCCTTACTGGACGATGGATATTGGTGGTTTTGTGGTACCCCGCAAATTTGAAAACCCGGACGCAGCGGGCCTGGAGGAGTGGAGGGAACTGATGACCCGGTGGTCACAGTTTGGCGCTTTCGTTCCTTTGTTCCGGTCTCACGGGCAATTCCCTTACCGCGAAGTATTCAATACTGCTCCTGAAGATCATCCTGCTTATGAAAGTTTCCTTTATTACGATAAGCTGCGTTACCGTTTACTGCCATACATCTATTCGCTGGCCGGGTGGACTTACCACAATGACTACACTATTATGCGGGGACTTGCGATGGACTTTGCAACAGATACCGCCGTATTGAATATTACCGATCAATATATGTTTGGTCCTTCGCTGCTAATAAATCCCGTATATGAATACCGGCAAACGAAACGCGCCCTGTATCTACCCAGGAGTGCAGGATGGTATGACCTCTATTCCGGGAAGTGGTATGCAGGTGGTCAGAAAATTACTGCCGACGCGCCATACGAACGGATGCCTTTATTTGTAAAAGCCGGATCCATCGTTCCCTTCGGACCCGGGTTACAATACACCACAGAAAAACAGGCCGATACCCTGACGTTGAACATCTACACCGGTGCAGACGCGTCTTTCAACCTGTATGAAGATGAAGGGGCCAATTACAATTATGAAAAAGGCGCCTTTTCCATTATCCCGGTAAAATATACCCAGGCAACAGGAACTGTTACTATCGGAGACCGGAAGGGATCATTCAATGGCATGTTACAGAAAAGAACTATCCGTATCAATATTATTGCGCCCAATGAACCCAGGCGTCTGGATCTTGATGCAAAATGTGATAAGGAAGTAGTTTATGAAGGAAGAAAAATAGATATAAAAAAGTAGTCAGTTAAATCCACAATTATGAAATCAGCCAAACTTTTTTACTTGCGAGTATTGCTGCTGTGGGGCGCGCTTTGGGTCTTCGCCCCGGGCAAAAATGCCTATGCCCAAACTTCAAAGGTGAGTGGAACGATCACCAGTCAAAGTACTTCCGTTCCGGTTCCTGCAGCATCAGTAACCGTTAAAAGCACCCGTGTCTCCACCATTGCGGATGATGCAGGAAAATTTACTATTGAGGCATCAATTGGTGATGTGATAGTAATTACATCCGTTGGTTTTGTTGAAAAAGAGGTAAAAGTTACCTCACGCGAATTGAAAGTTCAGTTGCAGGACGCCGAAAGCCAACTGGAAAATGTAGTGGTAATTGGTTATGGCGTACAGAAGAAAAAACTGGTTACAGGCGCTAACATACAGGTAAAAGGCGCCGACATCCAGAAACAGAATACTACCAGTGCAATGCAGGCTTTGCAGGGACAGGCGCCTGGTGTGCAAATCACTTCCTATTCGGGACAGCCAGGCTCAGGAATGAATGTTATCATTCGTGGTAAAGGTACTGTTGGTAACTTTGCTCCTTTATACATTGTGGATGGTGTTCAGACAGGTGACATCGCCTACCTGAACCCGGCGGACATAGAATCCATCGACATCCTGAAAGACGCTGCATCTGCTGCTATTTATGGTTCCCAGGCCGCCAACGGCGTTATCCTCGTTACCACAAGAACAGGAAAAGCCAACCAAAAACCACAGGTCACCCTGGATGTTTTTTATGGCGCCCAACAGCTTGCCCGCAAAGCCAAACTGTTGAATGCAAAAGATTATGCTACCATTATAAATGAAGCCGCTGTTAACTCCGGTAAAGCGCCTTATTTCAGCAATGAGGTAGTCAACAACCTGCCGGTAAACACAGACTGGCTTGACCAGATGTTTAAAAAGAATGTACCGACTCAAAACTATGTATTGGGCGTACAGGGTGGCGGACCTGCTTCCACCTATTCCTTATCCCTGGGATATACCAGCCAGGGCGGCATCGTGGGCGGATCTGATATCTCTTACCTTGACCGCTACACGTTCAGAATAAATTCTGAACATAACTTATACCAGAATATCGTTAAGCTGGGAGAGCATCTTACGTTCAACTATCAAAACAGCCACGGAATTGCTGTAGATGGTCAGTATAATAATACACTACGTTCTGCTTTTACTACCAGCCCGTTCCTACCAATGTATGATACAGATGGCAGTTATTTCAGCAGTGATAAAAAAGGCTGGTATCCGGGAAAACCTGATCAGGCATGGAATAATACAGAAGCCAATCCGTATGCAGTGATGGACTATAACACGCGCAACCGGAACAGCAGCCAGGGCCTATTTGGCGATGTGTATTTACAGGTGGAACCTGTTAAAGGTTTAAAATTCCGCTCCAGCCTCGGTTTAAATTATTCCGCTAACCAAAGTCATGGTTATACACCGGTTTATCATCTTTCTATTTATTCCTTGAATGATACCGCTAAGGTGAGTCAATCAATGGGCAATGGACGGACTATCCAGTTCGACAATTTAATCAGCTATGATTTTGATGTTGCTGCTGATCACCATTTCGGCGTAATGGCGGGTAGCTCTTCGCTGAAAACACAAACTGTTGGTATGAATGGTTCCAACTGGGATCTGCGTGTTGCCGACATGCAACATGCCTACCTTTCTGTTGCTCAGAATGTGACCAGGGGCGCTCCTTATATGAGTCTTGGCGGCGGTCCGTCCGAAAATGCGTTGATGTCTTACTTCGGACGGTTGCAATACAACTTCCGGGAAAAATACCTGGTTAATGTAACATTCAGGGGTGATGGATCTTCCAAATTCGCTCCGGATCATCGCTGGGGATATTTCCCTTCCGTGTCTGCAGGATGGGTAACTTCTATGGAGAACTTTATGGAGGGCGTACAATGGTTGAATTTCCTTAAACTTCGCGGCAGCTGGGGCCAGGTTGGTAATCAGAACGTAGCGGCGTACCAGTTTGTATCTCCCATCAGCTTCAGTAATGCAGGTTATATATTCGGACCGGTAGAAGGAGCCAATACACAGGGCGCTTATCCGAGCCGTATTGCCAATCCGGATGTAAAATGGGAAACATCCGAGCAAACCAATATCGGTTTTGACGCTACCATATTACAGCGTCTGAATGTGACATTTGATTATTATGTCAAAAAAACAAAGGATTGGTTAATTACAGTGCCTATTCTGGCTACTGCCGGAGCAGATGCACCGCTGATCAATGGTGGTGATGTGAAAAACACCGGCGTTGAACTGGCGCTGAATTACCGTAACAGCATCGGTAAAAACTTCCATTATTCAGTTGGTGTAAACGGCGCCTATAATAAAAACAGGATAGGAAATATTCCTACAAACGATCATGTGCTTCATGGCAATACCAACGTGCTGTATGCCAATGCCGGTGAGTTTTACCGGGCAGCAAACGGTGAACCGGTAGGTTATTTCTGGGGACTTAAAACCGCAGGCGTTTTCCAGTCGGATGATGAGGTAGCGGCTTATAAAGGCAAAACAGGAACTCCGATTCAGCCCACCGCTAAGCCCGGAGATGTTCGTTATATCGATTTGAACAACGATGGTGTTATTGATGCCAATGACAAAACCAATATCGGTGATCCCAATCCTGATTTTACCTATGGTTTTAATATATCGCTCGATTACAAAGGGTTTGATCTCCTGGTACAGGCCTCCGGTGTAACAGGTAATCAGCTTGTTCAGTCGTACAGAGGACCGGGCGGCTTTGGTAACTATACTTCAGAAATACTGGACCGCTGGCATGGCCCGGGAACTTCCAACAGAATTCCCAGGGTAACAGAAGACGGTGCTAACTGGGCACAGTTCTCTGATCTGTACGTTTATAAAGGAGATTATCTGCGTATCAACACTATTACCCTTGGTTATGATTTTTCTAACCTGATCAAAAAAAATTACCTGGGCAAAGTAAGATTATATGCTTCCGTGCTGAATGCTTTCCTGTTCACCAAATACAATGGTATGGATCCTGAAGTTGGGTATAACGAGGGCTTTTCATCGGGAGTGGACTTAGGATATTATCCCAGGCCCAGAACATTTATGGTTGGAGCAAACATCCGGTTTTAAATTAAAAATGATTTGGCGATGAAAAACTTGAAATTTTATATACTGGCTTCTGCATTGTTGACATTGATTGCCTGTAACAAGGACTTTCTGGACTCAGAAGATGTAACTGCTGCCACAGAGCAGAATTTTTACAAAACACAGAATGATGCCTGGAAGGCATTGGTAGGCGTATATGATGGATTACAGCGTGTTTGGTCAGGTGGCGTTGCTTTTCCTGTTGCGTCGGAAATCATGTCTGACGATGCATTTGGAGCCACCGGTAATGCTGACGGCTTCGGCTTTCAGATGATGGACGAGTTTGACAAACTCCGTTCGCCCTCAGATCAAAATATGTTTGGAGATAGCTGGGCGCTTTACTACAAGGCTATCTATCGCGCCAATATGCTTTTGTCGCACCTCGACGGAATAGATTGGAAAGGAGATAACAATTTGCGTAAGACATATGAAGCGGAAACCAGGTTTATACGCGCCTATTGTTATTTTGATATGGTCCGGTTATGGGGAAATGTCCCACTGATCACCATACCTACTACCGATAATGTGCCGCAGGCCAGCGCAGACAGCGTTTATAAACTCATTACCGACGACCTGATATTTGCAGCTTCCAATCTTCCTGCTACCGGTTATGGTGCACAAAGCCCCTCTACCCGTGGACGGGTAACCAAATGGGCGGCCGAATCACTGATTGGTCGTGTGTTCCTTTGCTATACCGGTTACTACAATAAGCCCGACCTGGTAGGAACTGTTTCAAAAGCCCAGGCGCTTGCTTACCTCGAGGATGTTATCAGTAATGGAGGATTTGGGTTGGTTGACAAATTTGCCAATTTATGGCCTGCTGCCTCTCTCAATAATTATGTAGGAGAAGATAATAAGGAAACGGTGTTTGCCATCAAGTACACTTACACCAGCGATTGGAATGGAAATGTGGATGGTAACCAGTGGATGGTGATGTTCGGTATTCGCGTTCAAAGTATTTATCCGTATGGAATGGGCTGGGGCGGCGCCACCGTGAATCCAAAACTTTGGAAAGCTTTCCCTGCCGGCGACAGCCGGAGAAATGCCTCTATCATTTCAATAGTGGACGAGGGGCTTGATTTTCAGAACATAAAGGATCAACGGGAGTATACCGGCTACTGCATTAAAAAATATACCCCCATGGCTGATGAGGCAGGAAGAAGTCTTGCAGAAAAAATGGGCGGCGCGAGCTTCATGATCAGCCAGTACCAGGATTATGTATCTATCCGCTACGCTGATGTTTTGTTAATGGCGGCTGAATTGGGCGCCGGCGGCGCGCAGGGTTACTTTGATGATGTGCGCAGAAGGGCACTGGGAACCAGCTTTGTGCAGGTTCCGGTAAGCCAGGCAAATATTATAAATGAAAGAAGGCTGGAATTTGCGGGAGAAGGGATCCGTTACTGGGATCTTCTTCGCCAGGGGCTGAATGTTGCGGCATCAGCTATTGCCGAGTCGGTGACCCTTCAAAATGGCGGTGTGAATACCACCAAAACCATTTTGGCATCGAAGGTAATAGAAACAAAGGGCTTCGTGCAGATCCCTTATTCACAAATTACATTATCGAATAACGTATTAAAGCAAAATGCAGGATGGTAATAAGCTAAACCATTCTATAATATTATCAGGAAGACCGGGTAGGTAGAAAATGTGGTTGTTGGATGAATGCAAGATGGTGGCCCCGGTTTTCCTGGTTTTAAATTCAAGCGCTGTCAAATCATTGGCAGTGATATTCACCGAATTGTAACATTCGGGTCTTATGGTTGAATCAAATGACCCCCTTGATTCAGGCAACATAGCAATAGCTTTACAATATTCAATCCACGTATATGAAACTACAATTGCTGCTACCTTGCTTGCCGGCCTATGTCTCGTATGGAGACTTATTGGCAAGTCCTTCTGCTCATAGTGCAGATCCTGACCACCTGTTTACTTTTTCAATCTCTCTACTTAGTCATTCACCTCAGGCTGTTAAACCTGAGGTCGTCACCAATTACATTAAAAAAGTGACTAATAGGAACTATAGAAGTTGCTGAAAAAGAATTGGCGCTTAACAATTGCCTGGTTCCTGTTACGAGTATTCTGGCCTTATGAAATATCATCCTCGCTGAAAATGCCGCTGAGGATCATCATCCGCACACGTTAAAATGAAAAAAATGAAGTCAACCAAAATGATTCGCTTGCGAATACTACCGCTATTGGGTATCCTTTTGGGATTCCTTTCCAGCACAAACCTCTCCGCACAAACAACAAAAATAAGTGGTAGAATCATCAATAAAAGTAATTCCTCCCCGGTTCCGGGTGCAACTGTTACCTTAAAAAACACCAGCCGCTTCACTATTACCAGTGGAGAAGGAAAGTTTACGATCGACGCTCCCACCGGAAGCGTATTGGTAATTACCATGATAGGTTTTCAGAAAAAAGAAGTGGTGGCCAAAACACCTTCCCTTGAAATAGAAATGAGTGAGAATATTTCACAACTGGAAGATGTGGTGGTGATTGGTTACGGTAAAGCAAAACGGAAGGACGTTACCGGCGCCATATCTTCTGTTTCCGGTGATGAGCTCCGTAAAACACAGCCTGTAACCTTTGACCAGGCTTTGCAGGGAAAGGTTCCCGGGTTAGTGGTGCAACAAATATCAGGTCAACCAGGTGGAGCTGTATCGATACAGATCCGTGGCTTGTCTTCTTTTGGGGGAGGTTCACCTATGTATGTAATAGATGGAATCATTATTGGCGGCACCGCCACATTGGGCTCAGGCGTGAATCCATTGGCGGGTATCAATCCTTCTGAAATTGAAACCATTGATGTATTGAAAGACGCATCAGCCACGGCCATTTATGGTTCACAGGCAACAAATGGTGTAATAGTAATAACCACCAAGAGGGGGCAGGTCGCTCCGCCAAGCATTTCCTATGATATGTATACAGGCTACCAGCAAATACCTAAAAGGTTGCCTGTAATGAATTTAAGGGAATACGCCACTTTTATAAATGAAAGAAATACCGGGTTAGGATGGGGATTTGATACCCGCCCGGAATTTGTAAATCCAAAGTACCTGGGCGAGGGCACCAACTGGCAGAAAGAACTTTTCAGAAATGCCCCGATGACCAACCATACATTATCCATTAATGGAGGAGATACAAGAACACAATACCTCCTGTCGGGCTCCTATTTCAACCAGGAAGGTATTGCGCTCGGTTCCAATTTCCGCAGGCTTTCATTAAGACTCAATCTCGATAATAAAACAACCAACTGGTTAAAGATCGGTACCAGCCTGCAATTGGTTAATATCAAAGAGAACGTAAATTCAACCAGCTCGAATGTAATTAATACCGCATTAAGCCAAACGCCGGATATAGCCGTAAAGAATGAGGATGGCAGCTGGGGAGGAGCCTATAACCCGAATGGATGGGTGAACAGCACCGTGAACCCATATGCGATCGCCCTTATTAATAAAGACGAAGCAAAAAGAAACCAGCTCTTTGGTAATATATATGCAGAAATTGCTTTTACCAAAGACCTGACCCTCCGGAATGAAGCAACAGGAAGTTTTTCAATGGCAACGCAGGACAGGTTTAATCCTTCCTATACATTTGGCCTTGTAAAAAACAATACCAACAGCGGGTCTTATGAATTTTCGCAAAATTTATTTACAACTTTAAGAAACTTCCTTACCTATTCACATCTGTTTAAAGAGAGATACAATGTAAACGTATTACTGGGGCATGAGGCACAGCTAGGCACCAGTGAAGGTTCCAGCGCGTCCAGGTCAAATTTCCCTTCAAATAGTGTGCAGGTAATCAGCAGTGGTGATCCTACCACCGCCACCAATAGCGGCAGTAAAGGACAAAGTGCCCAGGAATCGTACTTTGGCCGTATTAATTTCGGCATCAACGACAAGTACCTGTTTACCGTTAATCTCAGGGCAGATGGTTCTTCAAAGTTTGCTCCTGAAAACCGCTGGGTGAATACCTACTCAGGTGCATTTGCCTGGAAATTGAATAACGAAGAATTCCTGAAAACGGTAAAGGAGGTTAATGAGTTAAAGCTGCGCCTGGGTTATGGATTAACCAATAATCAGAATATCCGGGATTATGCCTATACCTCCACACTGGCTACTGTGGCTACCGGGTTAACGGGTATCGCACAACTTACCCAGAATGTGGGCAACCCTTACGTACAGTGGGAAAAAACAAAATACGCCAACATCGGACTGGAAGGAACGCTTTTTAACTGGAGATTGAATTTCTCTGTTGATTTTTATAATCGCAAAACTGATGGTCTTGTCCTGCAGATCCCTTTACCTATGTATTCCGGAACGGCGATTGGTTATTCGCCAGGCGCGATGGAAGCCCCATATGTGAATGTTGGTACTGTTAATAACAAGGGCTTTGATTTCAGAATCAGTTCCACCAATATTAAAACCAAAAATTTCAGCTGGAAAACTGATGTGACGGTTTCCCGCAATATTAATGAAGTGCTTAAGCTCAATACCGATGGCGCTTCACTGAACAGGCAGTATAGTAAAACAGTTGTAGGCAGATCTATCGGCGAGTTTTATGGCTATGTCATTGACGGTGGCGTATTTGCAACGAAAAAAGATTTTGAAACCCACGCATTACCCACTAAAAATGGTGTGCCATTGCCAGTAGGGGCTGCAGGTGGAAGTATCTGGTATGGTGATCTGAAGTTTAAAGATTTTAATGGCGACGGCGTTATTAATGAATCCGATCAAACCTTTCTCGGTTCACCCATACCTAAATACCAGATTGGTTTCAATAACACTTTCTCCTATAGAAATTTTGATGTGAATATATTTTTCGCAGCAAATATTGGCAATAAAGTATTTAACCAACTTCGCGTAAATGGGGAATACCCAGGTACCAGCTTTGGTTATTTCAAGTCATTAAATGACTATGCGAAACTAACCCTGATTGATCCGAAAGGAAGTGCCACTGATATTAATAATATACAGGTCACTAACCCGGAAACAAGGATAGTCGGCATTAGGAATGATAACACTAATGATAATAACAGGAATTCTGACAAGTTCGTAGAAGACGGAAGCTTTTTGAGATGTAAGAATATTTCCTTAGGATATACCCTCCCCGAAAAGCTGCTTGCTAAAGCCAGCATTAAATATCTGAGAGTTTATTTCAATGTTTCAAATGCATTCATTATTACAAACTATAAGGGAATGGACCCGGAGATTGGATCATGGGACCCGCTGAGTGCTGGTGTTGACGGCGGTTTTTATCCGCAACCCCGTGTGTTTACCATTGGGGCGAACATTAAACTGACTAAATAAAATATTCATCTGTTAATATAAATAGTTATGAGATTAATATTGGATAAAATAATTGCCTTCCTGCTGGTTACGATAGCTATAACAGGATGCTCCAAAAGTTTTTTGGATCGTCCGCCCCTGTCGCAGATAAGTGCTGATAATTTTTATCAAACTACGGGTGATCTCAGGTTGGCAACAGCTGCATTGTATGCTGGTACACCCTGGGCCGACTGGAACTATACTTGTTATTTACCTGTTGGCGAAGTGCTGAGTGGAAATATGGCGGTTGGTTATTGGGGAGATGCTGTGCAGCTGAATACTTTTACAGTTACTGGTTTAAATGGTATCATGATTTCCAATTGGAAAGGAATGTATAATATCATTGCACACTGTAATGTTACCATCAATGCCATCGCGCAAAAAGCGCCGGCTTCCATCACTGATAAGGACAAAAATGCTGCTATCGCTGAAGCCCGCTTCATACGTGGATTTGCTTATTATAACCTGGCGGTATTATGGGGGGCTGTACCCGTTATTGAAGATAACAGCCAGCTGATTGTATCTCCATTGATTAACCGTATAAAAACGGAGGATGTATATAAATTCGCCATTAACGACCTGGCTTTTGCAGCTGCAAATCTCCCGCCTACTGATGCCGCCGGAAGGGTAACTACCTGGTCGGCACAAGGCATGTTAAGCAAGGTTTATTTGACAGTAGCCGGATTAAATCAGCAGGGAGGTACCAGAAACCAGGCTTACCTGGATAGTGCAAAAAAATACGCCGGGAATGTGTGTAAAAACAGTGGCCGGGCACTCGTAAATAATTATGCCGACCTCTTTAAAACCCAGTTTAACGACAATCCGGAGTCATTGTTTGCATTGCAGTGGGCCCCGGGTGGAGGTTGGTTGGAAGGAAATATGCTGCAGATCTATTCTCCGGGAGGTGTAGAAATATCTGCCAATGGCTCGGCTGGCTGGTTTGCTATTAGCCCAACCATAGATATGTACCAACTTTACAAAGCAAAGGATTCTGTAAGGCGTAAAGCCACTTTTATGATTAACGGGGATTATTACCCGGAGTTGAACGCAGCAGGCGGAGGATTTAAGTATACAGGCAGTTCTGGATTGAAGAAGCATATTATCGGCACGAACAAGGATAATAGTGCCCCAACTATGACGCTGACTTCCTCCACAGAGCATAATGCATTATTAAGACTGGCGGATGTTTACCTCATTTACGCTGAAGCCATACTCGGTAACAGTGGTTCTACTGCGGATGGCGAGGCGCTTCACTACTTTAACGAAGTTCGTACAAGGGCCGGGATGGCTCCTGCTCCCAGAATAGATATTGACTCCGTAATTATTGAGAGAAGAATTGAACTGGCGGGAGAAGGACAATATTGGATAGACCTGGTTAGATTATCTTATTATAACCCAGTCAAGGCAATCAGCAAATTAAATGGAGAAAGGCGTGCACCATTTACCATTTCGAATGGTGTTATAACGCCAGGAGATCCATATGGTATTGTTACGCCTGCAACTATTCAAAGTTTCACTTTTCCAATACCTTCTTCTGAGGTTACGGCCAATCCAAAATTGTTGGAAGCTCCGGTGTCATATTATTAAGAACTACTAAAAACATTATACCGTGAATAAAATACTATTCAACCAACGCTATTGGAGGTTGCCGTTTTTGGCGCTTGCTGCTGTTTTTGCACTGATGCAATCAGCCTGTAAGAAAGATGTAACTGAAGCAGCTCCAGTTATAACCTGCGTTAGAAATTATGCAGCTTCTCCTGCCGATACGCTTGTTAATTCAATCATTACCGGGCAATGGGTGGTGCTCGTCGGGCATAACTTAAAGGATGCGGTACAGATCTCTTTCAACGGCGTACCCGCTACTATCAACAGCATCATGTTTTCAGATACCAGTGCTACCGTATTGGTACCGGCTGTGATACCATTTCCGTCGGTACCTGCAGAAAGTCTGAATACCATCCGTTATGTTACCAGGCATGGGGCTACCACTTTTACATTCGGCATCGTGGCTCCACCACCTACTATTACCAGCATTTCCAATGAAAATGCCAAAGCGGGCGATTCCGTTTATATCTATGGGTTAAATTTATTTTTTATAAACGAATTGACTTTTGCCGGCACGCCAATAACCGATTATGCTGCCGCCGGCGATGGTACGTCCATCGGATTTAAACTGCCAACGCTTACACAAAGCGGCCCCGTAGTGATCAACACAAAATCCGGCATAGTGTCCACCGCCTTTAATGTAAACGATCCCACGACTGGGGTTCTCTGCGATTTTGATAATATCAATACGCTCAGCTGGGGCACCGGCACTGATAACAGCAGCACCAATTTTCCTGGCAACAAGGGCTATTATGCAGTGTTAAATAATGACGTGCTGCCTGCCGGCGATGGTAACTGGTGGAACTGGCAACGGAGTATAAATACCAACGACGTGCAGTGGATTCCGGTTGATAGTTTAAGCGTTCCTATTGATCAATATGCCATTAAGTTCGAGATCAGTGTTCCCACTGCATGGACCGGCACTTCTATTTATGTACTAAAAGGTAACTCATTTGATTATATGGCCCGTTATGAGCCGTGGCAAAGCGCCGATGGCGTTATTCCCTTTGTCACGAAGGGTTGGCATACAGTAACCCTTCCGTTATCAGAGTTCAGGGGCAGTGACGGTAAAGGTACGGCAGCGGCAAGTCTGACCACTTTACTGGGTAGCTCAGCTAAAGGATCTGTAAATATTCATACTAAAAACTTTTCTGCATCTCCCTCGGCTTCCGGTTTAAAAGCCGCTATAGATAATATCAGGGTGGTAAAAATTAAATAGCAGGAAAAATTTTTAACCAAATATCATGATTATGAAAACCAGAAACTTGTATGGACTTATCGGACTTGTGGTGTCCGCTGTAATGTTTGCTTATTGTAGTAAGAAGAGCGTCGTCACGCCTGAATTGTCAGTTTCTTCATCTGAAATTGCTTTTCAGGCAGATGGCGGCGCTTCCGATGTAACCATTGCCAGTAACGTGGTATGGAATATTAATAACCCCGCTTCTTCCTGGTTGCAGGTAAGCCAGTCGACCGGTAGCGGCAGCAAGGCTTCTATCCGGTTGACCACCGTTCCCAATACCACAGGCGCAGCGCGCTCCGTTGTACTGGAGGTGAATGCCGGAAGTAGCCAGCTGCGCAGGGTTAAAGTAACGCAGGCCAGCAGCATATACCCGGGCTACAATACATCGCCGGCACCGGCCAATTCAACCGGCATGGGAAGTAACGCGGTGCAGTTGGCCGCTAAATTTAAACTGGGCTGGAACATTGGCAACACCCTGGAAGCTATTGGCGGAGAAACCGCCTGGGGAAATCCTTTGATCAGCGAAAGCTATATACAGGCGGTAAAACAGCAGGGATTTACTGCCATCCGCCTTCCATGTTCATGGAACCAGTACTCCGACCAAACTAACGCTAAGATCCAGGATACCTGGCTCAACAGGGTAAAACAGGTAGTTCAGTATTGTGTGAATAACGATATGTATGTTTTACTCAATATCCACTGGGATGGTGGTTGGCTGGATGCCAATATCAACAGCGCAAAGAAAGATTCCGTTAATGCCAAACAAAAAGCATTCTGGGAACAGATTGCTACTACCATGCGTGATTTTGATGAGCATGTGATGTTCGCCAGCGCCAATGAACCTCCCGCTGAAAATGCGGAGCAGATGGACATCCTCAACAGTTATCATCAAACTTTTATCAATGCAGTCCGTTCCACCGGCGGACGTAACAGCTACCGTGTACTGGTGGTGCAGGGGCCGTCAACCGATATTGATAAAACCAATAACCTGATGAATACGCTCCCCACAGATGCAGTGAGTGGTCGCATGATGGTGGAAGTACACTATTACACGCCATACCAGTTCTGTTTAATGGATGCTGATGCTTCCTGGGGTAAAATATTTTACTACTGGGGCGCCGGACATCATTCTACCATTGAACCTGACAGGAACGCCACATGGGGAGAAGAAGGTGATGTAAATACCGCCTTTGGCAAAATGAAAACCAAATTCACAGACAAACAGATTCCTGTTATAATGGGTGAATACGGCGCTTACAGACGTGGCGGCAGCAATTATGTGCCCAAAGATCTGGCCACCCATAACGATGCCGTGGATTATTGGTTGACCTATGTAACCAGGCAGGCAATCGCCAATGGTATTAAACCCTTTTTCTGGGATACAGGTGGCGCTTTGGACAGACGAAATAATACCGTGCGTGATCAACGCACTATTGATGCGCTTGTAGCTGGTGGCAGATAATTCACCGGCAGATAAATTGTTTCCGGAATGTATAAGGGATGAAGTTTAACGAATCCCTTATACATTTCTTTCGTAAAAACAGGTATGGTTGCGATTGAACGTATTGAAACAGGAAATTAACATAAATGAAAAAAATAGTAAGGCAGTTAGCACTCGGTTTTACCGGCATAATGATGACAGGTATAGCCAGTGCGCAGCTGGTGGTAAACGACAAAATGCAGGAGGAGAAGATCCACTCATTAATCAGGCAGATGACCCTGGAGGAGAAAGTTAGTCTCCTGCATGGGAATTCAAAGTTTTATGTATCAGGAGTAAAAAGATTGGGTATCCCTGAATGGGCATTGAGCGACGGGCCTCATGGCGTGCGGGCAGAAATAAACCGGCACGACTGGGCCTATGCAGGATGGACCAATGATTCGGCCACCTGTTTTCCTCCGGGCACAGCGCTGGCTGCCACCTGGAATCCCAGGCTGGCTTATGAGCGGGGAATTGTATTGGGTGAGGAAGCTCGCTTCCGGAAAAAAGATATTTTACTCGGACCGGGTATCAACATTATCCGTTCGCCGCTTTGCGGAAGAAATTTCGAGTATATGAGTGAAGATCCGTTTCTTATCTCAAGAATGTCGGTTGCTTATATCAAAGCGTTACAGTCAAAAGATGTGGCGGTAAGCGTAAAACACTGGCTGGCCAATAACCAGGAGGAGCACAGGGATTCTATCGATGTATACATGAGCGAAAGAGCATTGCGTGAAATTTATTTACCAGGATTTAAAGCATCCGTAACGGAAGGCGGCGCCTACACGGTAATGGCGGCGTACAATAAATTCAGAGGCGACTGGTGTTCTGAAAATAAATACCTGGACAGGGAAATCCTTCGTAAAGAATTTGATTTTAAAGGGGTGTTAATGACGGATTGGGCGGCTGCACATTCCACTGTAAAGGCTGCTTTAGCCGGGCTTGACCTGGAAATGGGCACAGATAAAAAAGATTACAACGAATGGTATTTTGCGAATCCGCTGATCAAGGCAGTAGAAGAAGGAAAAGTGCCTGTTGCTGTTGTTGACGAAAAGGTTGCCAATGTGTTGCGGGTAATGATAAAAACAAAAATATTTGATGAAGGAAACCGGGAGAAAGGGAAAATGAATACGCCGGAACATCAGCAGGCGGCATATAACGATGCAGCGGAAGCAGCTGTATTATTACAAAACAACGGAAACATACTTCCACTTAATTTCAGTAAAATAAAATCAGTGGCGGTTATTGGCGATAACGCCACCCGCAGGCATTGTGACGGAGGACTTAGTTCCGAAATAAAATCGTTGTACGAAATTACCCCGCTTGAAGCCATCCGGAAAAAGTTTGGGGCTACCGTGAAAGTGAATTTTGCACAAGGGTATGCCAGACAATCCACTTTCAAAGAAGGCAGTAATGCCGGCCAAACAAGCGCAGATAAGATTGATTGGAAATTGATTGAGGAAGCTGTTGAAGTTGCAAAACAGTCGGAAGTAGTGATCGTTTTCGGAGGATTAAATCATGATTTTGATACAGAATCTTTCGACAAGCAGAATATGGATTTACCTTATGGGCAAGATGTTTTGATTCGTGAGGTTGCCAAAGCAAATCCTAATACAGTGGTGGTTATTATTGCCGGATCACCGGTAAAATTATCGGGCATTGTTCAGCGGGTGCCTGCTATATTGTGGTCGTGGTTTGGCGGCATGGAAGGCGGCAATGCAGTAGCCGATCTGTTGAGTGGTAAAATAAATCCCTCTGGCAAACTTCCTTTCACATTACCGGTATCACTGGATCAGTCACCTGCACACGCATTGGGTAATTTCCCGGGAAGAAATCTTATTGTAAATTATGAAGAAGATATCCTGGTCGGATATCGTTGGTTTGATACAAAGAAAATCGTTCCCCAGTTCCCATTTGGTTTTGGTCTTTCTTATGCAGGCTTCTCGATTAATAATTTTTCTACAGACAAAAGTAATTACGGGAAAGGAGAAACCATTCACGCAAAATGCACTGTAAGAAACACGGGTTCCCGCGCCGGAGCAGAAGTGGTACAGCTGTATGTCAGTGATCCGGTTTGTTCTGTGTTGCGTCCTGAAAAGGAATTGAAGGGTTTTGAGAAGATTTTCCTGCAGCCTGGCGAATCAAAAACAGTTGAGTTGACAGTGAAAATTTCAGATCTGGCGTTTTATGACGAAACAAAAAAAGCCTGGAATGTAGAAGCTGGCGATTTTGTATTACACATCGGGAATTCATCACGTGATATTTCAAAATCGGTGAAAGTTTCGGTTAAGTAGTTAAATACAATGGCCTTAACCCATTTTTCCGGGATAGCGCCGCTGCTAAATAAAAAACAATGAATCTTCAGATGAATAAACGTGCAATACTTGTTATTATAACCATTTTAATCTCAGGATTGAATGCAACCTCGCAGGTAGCCAATCGATTTTTTCCTGAGAAGGATCTCACCACTACCGGCATCTATTATTATCCTGAACACTGGAACGAAAACCAGTGGGAACGGGATATAAAGAGAATTGCAGATATGGGCTATGAGTTTGTACATCTGGCCGAATTTGCCTGGTTTAAAATGGAACCCGAAGAAGGGAAATTTGAATTTGCCTGGCTCGACAAAGTGATAAGCCTCTGCGCTAAATACAATTTGAAAGTGCTGATGTGTACTCCTTCCGCAACTACACCGGCCTGGATGAGAGCAAAGTATCCTGAAACTTTTGTGATGGATGGCCATTACATCCGTGGTGAGCACGGCACACGCGGATTAGGATCTATCGTTAATCCGGCCTATCGCAAATTTGTAGAAATAGTGGTGGTTGAAATGGCCCGCCGTTATGGTCAGAACAAAAATGTAATTGGCTGGCAACTTGATAACGAGCCTGATGCCAAACCCGATTACAGTCCGTCTTCGCAGGAGGCATTCAGGCAGTGGCTGCAATACAAATACAAAACGGTAGATGCGTTAAATGCTGCCTGGGGAACCGCTTTCTGGAGCCAGTGGTATAATAATTTTAGCGAGGTTATTATTCCCAATACCAACCTGGTAGGCTGGTGGGGCAATAATCCGCACGCCTTGCTTGATTTTAAAAGATACTCGGCAGATGTACAGGCGGAGTTCCTCGATTTTCAGGCAGCCACATTACGGCGCTCCATTTCGAAGGACCAGTTTGTAACGACGAATTATACGGCCGTTTCCACAGGTGCTGATCCGCGGCGGACAAAACAGCTTGACTTTGCAACCTATACGGCCTATCCCAATGGAGGTACCAACAATATCGGTGATCTCGGATTCAGGCTGGGAAACAGCAGGGTTATCCTGTTTGCTGCCGAATATTATAAAGCAGTTGGCGGGGTATCCGGCGTCATGGAAATTCAGCCGGGCCCGGTAAACTGGGGCAATTACAACCCCTTGCTTTTACCAGGTACCGTACGTATGTGGCTGTACCACACATTTGCAGCAGGCGGAAAGCTTGCCAGTTCCTACCGGTTCCGTCAGATCAATTATAGTTCAGAGCAATATCATGCCGGCGTAATGCAAACAGATGGTGTAAGTCCTTCGCAGGGCGGTGTGGAGTATATGCAATACATGAAAGAAATAAAAGAGCTGCGGAAACAATACAAACCCGGCGCTTCAATGCCTGAAAAACTGGCTGCACGGTCAACGGCTATTCTTTGGAACCTGGAAAATTACTGGACCATCGACCGGCAGAAACAGACTTGGCAATGGGATACCTGGAATTACCCGATTAAGTTCCTGGAGATAGCAAAATCATTTGGTGCACCCGTAGATCTGGTCGCGGAAACGGCTGATTTGTCGAAATACAAATTTGTGATTGTCCCGGCGTACGAAATGGTTGATAGTGCTTTGGTGAAGAAGTGGAAGGAATATGCCGCAAACGGAGGACACCTGATTATTACCTGCCGCACAGCCACCAAAAACCGCATGGGACATTTCTGGGAGGCAGAATGTGCCGCTCCCATATCCACGCTGATAGGAGCGCAGGTGAAAGCAACCGATATGCTTTCAGGCAGCGCCAAAGGAGATATCCTTATGGGATCTACCCATTACAGCTGGAACAACTGGGCCGATTTACTGGCGCCGGATAAAAACACGGAAACCCTTGCAGTATTTGATAACCAGTTTTATAAAGGAAAAACAGCAGTGGTAAAACATAAGGTTGGCAAAGGTGCTGTTACCTATATCGGTGTGGATACAGATGATGCCAGACTGGAAGCGGACGTACTGAAACAGGTTTATACCGGCGCAGATGTTACCACTGAAAATTATCCTCCCGGCGTATTTGTTTACTGGCGGGATGGGTTTTATGTGGCTGTAAATTATTCCTCGGATAATTATGAAATGAAAATACCCGCCGGAGCCAAAATACTGATCGGGAGCAAAGTACTGGAGCCAGCGGGTGTATTGGTTTGGAACGAATAAAAGTAACATTATGAAAAATAAAATGAGTAACAGGTATTTATTTATTTTGATTGTATTTATTGTGGCCGGTCATATCTGCCTGGCGCAAACAGGTAAGGGTTCTTTTAAAACGGACTCTGTTCCCACGTTTCCTGATCCGCCGGCCGGATTTAATGTGCAGCGTAGTAATGTACCTCACGGAAAATTAACCATCGTTCAGTACGATTCAAAAACGCTTGGGAAACGCCGGGAAATGAATGTATATACGCCTCCGGGATATTCTGCTGACAAGAAATATCCTGTGCTGTACCTGTTGCATGGTTTGGGAGCAGACTATCGTCAATGGACGGAATGGTGCCAGGCAGATAACATTATGGATAACCTGATTGCAGATGGTAAAATTCAGCCTGTAATAATGGTTTTCCCAAACTGCGATTCAAAGCTGACAGTGACAGATACATCAACAGCAAACCGTTCCGGGAGGGCGGATGGTTTTGAAGGGTACAGGAAACCATTTGAAGAGGATTTATTGAAAGATATAATTCCTTACATCGATGCACATTATTCCACTATTAGTGACGCTGAACATCGTGCTATAGCAGGTTTGTCGATGGGTGGAGGACAGTCGTTGAATATAGGTTTGTACCACCTGGGAACTTTTGCCTACATCGGCGGATTTTCTTCTGCCCCTAATACGAATATGTTCGGTGGCATGTATACCGATGTGAGATTTGTGCCGGATACTAAAGTGGCCCGGAAAAAGTTGAAACTGTTATGGATAGCATGTGGCAACAAAGACGGTCTTTTTGGGATTAGCGAAAAGGCCCATCAATATCTTAATGAAATAGGTGTCACCCATGTTTGGAATGTGGATACTAACGGGCATGACAACACGGAGTGGGATCGTAACCTGTATCTATTTTCTCAGCGCATTTTTTAAACGGTTATAGAAAGGTAAATATACTTAAAGATGAAAAGAATTTTATTACTGTTAATGCCGCTGCTTTTATCCATTTCAGGAATACTGGTAGCTCAAACCACAAAACAAAAGCAGCCGGCCACACAGGAAAGGATTATCAATATTGACTTCAACAAAACATCCGGAAAGCTGAACAGGATGTTTAATGATTGTGTTGGCGCTGGCCGTGCCAATGAAGGGCTCCGGGCAGATTGGCAACAGCAGCTGGCATATGTAAGAAAGGAATGCGGTTTCAGATACATCCGTATGCACGGTCTTTTAACAGATGATATGGCTGTATATACAGAAGATAGTAAAGGCAACCCGGTGTACAGCTATATGTACATTGATGCTTTATTCGACTATTTACAAAGTATTGGCATGAAACCCTTTGTTGAACTGGGTTTTATGCCTTCCGCACTGGCCAGTGGTTCTAAAACAATCTTCTGGTGGCGCGGTAATGTAACTCCACCAAAGGATTACGAAAAGTGGGCAGCATTGGTGCGGGATCTTACCAGGCATTTTACGGAGCGTTACGGCGCAGAGGAAGTGAAAACCTGGTATTTCGAAGTTTGGAATGAGCCAAACCTGGGTGGTTTCTGGGCCGGTACGCAAGAAGACTATTTCAAGTTATACTCCTATAGTGCAAAGGCCATTAAAAGCGTTAATTCATCTTATCGCGTTGGAGGTCCAGGAACAGCCGGGGCTGCCTGGGAACCTGAAATGATTGCCTACTGCAATAAAAATAGTGTACCGATAGATTTTATAAGCACGCATGCCTATGGCGTAAAGCAGGGATATCTCGATGAATTTGGCAACTCGGGCACAGTACTCGACAAAAATCCCATGAGCGTTAGCGGTGATGTGCTTCAATCACGTAAGGAAATTGCCGGTTCTGCTATGCCAAACCTGGAGCTTCACTACACCGAATGGAGTGCCTCTTATACCCCGGCAGATCCTATCCACGACAGCTATCACGAAGCTGCGTATGTTTTGCAGAAATTAAAACAGGTGGGTAAGGCCGCCAATTCAATGTCGTATTGGGTTTTTACGGATATTTTTGAAGAACCCGGTCCCCGTTTTACACCGTTCCACGGAGGCTTTGGCATGCTGACTACGCAGGGTATTAACAAACCTGTATTCTATGCTTACCAGTTTTTGAACAGGCTGGGAGATATGGAATTGGTAAATAGCGATTCCACTTCATGGGTATGCAGGGATGCTGCAGGAAATATCCAGGCACTCGCCTGGGATTTTACCCATACTCACCCGGGAGATTCCGTACATAATCAGCAATACTATATCCGTGATCTTCCTTCAAAATCAAAAGGAAAGTTGAAGGTCAATATTGCAAATGTACCGGATGGTACCTATACCCTGGAAGTATACAAAGTAGGTTACCATAGCAACGATGCTTATTCCACTTATCTCTCTATAGGAAAACCGGCACAGCTTAACAGGCAGGAAGTTGAACAAATTAAGAAGCTAAATGATGGTTCGCCCGTTACCAGGGAAATTATTACTGTAAAAGCCGGGGTCCCTTTCACAAAGGAGCTGGAGATTCGGGAGAACGATGTTTTCTTCTTGAATATTATCAAACTGTAATGATTGCAAACAACTACTAAAAACAAAACCAATGATCAGGAAAACCCTTTTGTTTTTGTTGTGCCACATCATCCTTTATACAGCCGTTGCACAAAACGTTACTATTTCAGTTAATCCTACACAAAACAAACGCCTGATTTCCCCATACATATATGGCCGGAACGAAGGCTTTGATAAGCCTGCACAATTTTACAAGGATGCAGGTTTACGTTTCGCCCGTATGAATGGAGGTAATAACGCAACATGTTATAACTGGCGCAAAAAAATTACGGTCCATCCCGACTGGTATAATAATGTTTATGGTACCGATTGGGATGCTTACGCACAAAACATTGCGACCAATTATCCTGGTATGCAGGGAATGTTTGCCTTTCAATTACTGGGCAGGGCTGCATCCAACACCAGTAACAACTTCGATGATTGGGCTTTCAACCAGGCGCAGTATTGGGCCGGGGTTGGTCAGAATTTAGCTGGTGGCGGCGTACCCAATACTGCCAATCCTTCCGGTAAGGCGTTGGTAGAGGGGAATACCGATTTGTTTACGCAGACATGGCCTGCCGACTCCTCAGTGGGCATTCTTAATCATTGGTTTGGAGCCAATGGTTTAGGGCTAAACAGAAATCAATTTTTATACTGGAATATGGACAATGAAGTAGATATATGGAATGGCACACATGACTATGCTATGCCAACACAAATATCGGCTTCTGTTTTTATGGATCATTACATAGAATTAGCAAAGAAAGCAAAAGCTTTATATCCCGGCATCAAGCTCTGCGGGCCTGTTACAACCTCGGAATGGCAATGGTATAAATGGTCAAATGAAAGTTTATACATTAATGGCCGGTATTATTCCTGGATTGAGTATTTTATAAAACGTCTTGGAGATGAGTACAAAGCAACCGGTATCAAGCTGGTAGATGTTGTAGATATTCACAACTACCCCTGGTATAATAATGATGACGCTGCGGCATTACAAGGACACCGGATTTATTATGATACGACGTATGATTACCCGGGTTCAAACGGTATCAAAACAAGTACCGGCGGATGGGATGCGTCACTTACCAAACAATATATTTTCAAACGTATCGAGGGTTGGTTAACTGAACATTTTGGCGCCAACCACGGCATAACATGTGGTATAAGCGAATGGGGTACCATGTCAAGCAGCAACCCTAGCCTTGAATCTGTTATATATGCTTCGCATCTTGGTACATTTGCCAACAATGGGGTTGAATTCTTTTCGCCATGGAACTGGTCTGTTGGCATGTGGGAAACATTGCACCTTTTTAGCAGGAATGCAAAAAAGTATAGTGTTTCAAGTACTTCTTCTCTCGAAAACACGGTATCAGCTTACTCTTCAGTAAATGAAAATGCCGACTCGTTAACGGTGATGCTGGTAAACCGGGATAGAACTGCTTCCCGCACTGTTACCATCAATCTAAGTAATTTTACTGTTGCTGATGGGAATTATCAAACATTGCAGTTGTCGTCTTTACCGGCACAGGAAACTTTTGTGTCGCACACGCAGAATGCGCTGAGTCAAAATACAGTGGCGGTAAATTCAAATTCACTTACTATAACTGTACCGGCTCTTTCTACAACGGCAATTCTGCTGGTGAAAGCCGGAGGTGCTGCCAGTTACATTACGCTGACCAACCATGCTACCGGGTTAATGCTTGATGGTATGTACCGGTACTCCGATGGCGCCAATGCGGGGCAATGGAGTAGCAGTGGCAGTGATGCACAGCAATGGGCGCTGGAAACAAACGGAAGTTATGTAAAGTTGAAAAACCGCGCTTCAGGTCTGTATCTTGATGGTATGGGAAGAACCACCAGTGGTGGCCTGGCTGGTCAATGGAGCAATAGCAGCAGCTATAACCAGCAATGGCAACAGGAAACAGCCGGCAGCTATGTGAAACTAAAGAACCGTGCCACCGGGTTGTACCTGGATGGTTTGGGTCAGATTACCAACGGTGCCGATGCCGGTCAGTGGCCGGAAAGCAGTAGTTATAACCAGCAATGGACAACAGGGACTGTTGCACTGGCACGGAGATCGACGGTTATAGATACTTTATCATCATCACTTAAAATGTCTGAGCCTACCAGTAACAATGTGTCAGTATATCCAAATCCTTTCTCATCAACATTCAATATAATGATTGACAAACCTGCTGAGGTAGAACGGATTGCTATATTTGACGTTATGGGCAAGCAGGTTGAAATGGCGAAACGTATCTCAGTTTCAAGCTTAATGTCTATGGGAGGAGCCCTGAAAGCCGGTACGTATATAGTCCGGGTAGAAGCAGCAACATGGTTGAAGACATTTAAAATTGTTAAGGTAAATTAGCAGGAAATAGGTTCTCAAAATAATATTAACAATATGGTTCTTAGTACGATGAGGTATTTGCTGTGTGGAATCGTTTCTTTCCTGTGTTCAATCAGTATTAGCTATTCCCAGGTGAAGGCTCCCGGTCCATTTGGCCCGGTACCAACGGAAAATCAGATGAGATGGCAGGAAATGGAATACTATGCTTTTGTCCATTTTTCTTTAAATACTTATACAGATCAGTCGTGGGGATTTGGCAATGAAGATGTCAAATTATTTAACCCGCAAAAGCTGGACTGCCGTCAGTGGGCCCGTATATGCAAAGAAGCGGGTATGAAAGGAATAATACTTACGGTAAAACACCACTGCGGTTTTTGCATCTGGCCGTCTAAATACACGGAGTATTCTGTAAAAAATGCTCCCTGGAAAAATGGGCATGGAGATGTGGTGAGGGAAATGGCGGACGCCTGTAAAGAATACGGCTTAAAACTGGGAATATATTTGTCGCCCTGGGATAGAAACCACCCGGATTATGGAAAGCCTGAGTATATCACCTACTTCAGGAATCAGCTTACAGAACTGCTCACCAACTACGGACCAATTTTCGAAGTGTGGTTTGACGGGGCTAACGGCGGTTCCGGATATTACGGCGGCGCTAATGAAACCCGTACTATTGACCGCACTACTTACTACGACTGGCAGAATACATATAAACTGATCCGCAGGCTGCAACCGGATTGCGTGATATGGAACGATGGCGGCGACAGGGGAGACCTGCGCTGGGTAGGTACCGAAGATGGTTTAGTGGGTGAAACGAACTGGAGTTTACTAAACGGTAAGGGCGAGGTGGAATGGAATATGTTGCATCATGGCCTGGAGAACGGGGATTCCTGGGTGCCGGCCGAAGTAAATACTTCTATCAGACCGGAATGGTTCTATCATCCACATGAAGATAACCACGTAAAAACAGTGCCGCAATTAATGGAAACGTACTATAATTCTATAGGTCGCAACGGCACCTTGCTGCTAAATTTCCCGATTATGCCAAATGGGCTGATTCATCCAAATGATGAAAAAGCTGCGCTTGGATTGGCCAAAGCCGTAAAGGAAGCATTTGCCGTGAATCTTGCCACCAATAAGAAGGCGGAAGCCTCCAATGTTCGCGGAAATGCGAGGCAGTTTGGAGCAGATATGTCCATTGATAACAATAAGAATACCTACTGGACAACTGATGATGAGGTGACTAATGCGTCGCTAACGATAGATTTGGGTAAACCAACCACGTTCAACCGTTTCCTGGTTCAGGAATACATCCGGTTAGGACAACGTGTGAAAGCTTTCACGGTGGAGGCTTTTGTTGATGGAAACTGGAAACAGCTGGCAACAGCCACCACAATCGGATATAAGCGAATCCTCCGTTTCCCGGCTGTAAAGGCAACGCAGGTTCGTCTTAATATTACCGGTTCGAAAAGTAGCCCTTTAATTTCCAATATCGGCATTTATAATGCACCACAGATTCTCGCCGCTCCTTCCATTATCAGAAATCAATCCGGTGAAATAACTATCACTCCGGCGGATATGGAGTCGGTGGTTTACTACACGTTAGGTAGCGCGCAGCCTACTTCTAAATCAAAAAAATACACTGGTCCCTTTCAATCAGAAGGGAAACTGGAAGTAAGCGCTATTGCTTACGAACCAGCTACTGGTAAAAGCAGCCCTGTGTCCCGGGAGAAATTTGATATTTCCCGGAAGAACTGGAAAGTTATAGCACAAAATGATGAAAAGGCCAACCTGATCCTGGATGGAAATCCATTTACTGCATGGCATCAAAACAAAAACAAAGAAATGCCTATTGATCTGGTGCTCGATCTGGGAAGCGAGCAAAAGCTATGCGGTTTCAAATATCTGCCAGACCAGGGAAATACCTCCGGTGCAATTGCAAAGTATCAGTTTTTTGTTTCGCAGGATAATAAAGAGTGGAAGCTCGTAGATGAAGGCGAATTTGCCAATATAAAAAACAATCCATTATGGCAAACGAAGAGCTTTACAGCAGTAAAGGCCCGTTATATAAAGCTTCGCGCGGTGCGTGAAGTGAATGGTAACAATGATGCCGGATATGCGGAAGTAGATGTGATCACTCAATAGCTGATGTCTGCCCATATACTTTATATGCCGATTTAAATAAAATTTACAAGGATTGTAACGAATGAAAAAGATCAAAGCACGTTAATATTTTTTCTGAGAATCCCTGTTTATATTAAAGAGGATGTATCAAAAGTAATTTAACAGTTTTGAGAAACCGGGTAAATTACTTTTGATACATCCTTTTTATATATTCACTTATTTTGCCTGGATACTTTTGAAAAACGTATCCACCTCTTTCACCCACAATTCCGGCGCTTCCAACGCTGCAAAGTGGCCGCCTTTTTCCATGATGGTGAACCGTTTTACATTAGTTTTTCTTTCCGCCCATTCCCGTGGTGTTGGGGCATCACCGGGGAATATTGCAACGCCGGTGGGGGTATTAACCTTTTGGCCTGAGGCCAGTTGCTGAAAGGAGCCTACGGCATAAGTGCGCATGGAGGAGTTAATCGTTTGGCTTACCCAATAGATCATGATGTTGGTGAGTAGTTCGTCTTTTGTGAAATGATCTTCAATAGTGCCACCCGGAGTACCCCAGGTATTGAACTTCTCAACGATCCAGGACGCCAGGCCTACAGGGGAATCATTCAGGCCATAGGCCTGCGTTTGCGGTTTGGTGGCGTGCAGCATGGCATATGCACCTTCCCGGTACCACCATTGCTGTATAACCTGTCCGAATTCCTGCTCAGCTTTGGACATGGTACTCCAGTCTTCCGAACCGTTGGGATATCCCACGTCCGTCAGGTGGATGGCTGTTACATTTTCAGGATAAAGATTGGCGATTGATTTGGCGATGCCGCTGCCTACGTCGCCTCCGGCCACCAGGAAAGTCTGATAGTTGAGTACCTCTTTCATCAGCGTAGCAAAAATTTTTGCAGAACCGTCGTCTGTCATGGCTACATGACCGGAGAAACCGAAGCCGGGAATGGAAGGCACTATCAGGTCGTAGTCGTCTGTTAACAGGGGAATGACTTTGTAAAAGCGATAAAAACAGTCAGGCCATCCGTGTAAAAGCAGCAAGGGCCTGGCATTTGGGTTTTTACTTTTGATGTGCAGGAAATGAATGGGGAGGCCATCTATTTCCACTGTGAACTGTGGAAATTGGTTAAGGGTGGCTTCCTGCCTGCGCCAGTCGTACCCATTTTGCCAGTAGGCTACGAGGCTTTTGAGAAATTCAGGGTCAGTGCCGTATTGCCAGCCAATGTTTTCAGGCGCATCGGGCCAGCGGGTTTGGCGGAGACGGTTTTGGAGGTCGTCCAGTACAGTTTGTTGTACATCGATTTTGAAGGGCTTTACAATGAACATATTGTTATTTTTTTTGGTTTGCGCGTGGGAGGTTACTGTTATCGTTGCGATGACCAGTAAAATAATGAATTGTTTCATATCTGTGTGTTTGTTGAAACAAAATTATATACGGGTTGTGACAACAGTATGTCAGTTGCAAACCGGCAATTTTATTAATTTTTTTTGACTGCTTTTTAATGACTTTAGAAGATTGGCCCGGTTTGCTCCCTTAGCCCTGATCACATTGGTATCGGGCTTAAGGGAGACGTCAAATTCCCGGGATTTTAGGGGTTGAATATCTTATGGTTTATTATTCTGCTGCTATAACAAATCCTCCATTTGCATTTATGGAAACGGAGAGCATGCCGTTATCCGGGATAGCTGTTTTTTCCTGTTTCAACAGGTTTTTATCATCATCAGAGATCAGTATTGCTTTTTTCTTTTTAAGGAAGGATAAATTAAGAGGAAGGGTCTTTGCCGTGGATTCTCCATTCATTCCGGCAATAAACCATTTCGTGCCTTTCCGTCTGGCAATCACAACCAGTTTACCGGGGTAGCCGTCTATAAAGCGGGTTTCGTCCCAGGTATCAGGCAAGGTGCGCAGATAGTTTTTAGCAAAATCAGGTACATGCTCCATTCCTTCGGGAGACTCCGCCAGGTGTTGAATGCCGGATAGGAAAACAATGGTAGTGGCCAGCTCAAAAGCTGCTGTGGTTTTACGGACACTGGTTGATGGGATTTTGTAAAGATTCATGGGCGTAAAGTCCATCGGATCGAATACGTTCCGGGTAAAAGGCAGCATGGTGGCATGGTTTGCCTCCAGGTCCGCATCCTCCTGGCTGAATGTAATGTACTCAAAACCCCTCACTGCTTCGGCAGTCAGCAAATTCGGATATGTGCGCGCCCATCCTCTTGGCAGTGTTGCCCCATGAAAGTTTACCATCAGGTTATAGCGGGCTGCATCCTGCAGAATGTCGTGGTAATACTTTATCATTGACTGGCCATCGCCTCCAAAAAAATCGATCTTAACTCCTTTTATTCCCATCGACTGTATAGTGGAAAATTCCTTTTCCCTTGCTTCTTTGGTAAGAAGAATATTGCGGGGAGTATATTTTACCGTGTTCCAGTCGCCGGCAGAATTGTACCAAAGTATCAACCCAACATTTTTTTGCCTGGCATAATCCGCCAACTCCTTTATCTTTTCATAACCGATTTTCTGGTCCCAGTTTACGTCTATCAGGCAATACTGCCAATGCATATAGGAAGCAAAATCAATATATTTCTTCTGCTCATCGTAAACAATAAAATCATCTTTACTATTAATCCAGCTCCAGCTTGATTTTCCGGGCTTTATAAACGAAGTATTTGTAATAACGGAGGGAGTGGCAACGTCAGTACCCAATGTTGATTCCACGATGGTTTTTAATGAGCCAATGGTAACAATGCGCCAGGGAGAAAAGCTATTCATTTGCTGCCGCGGCAATAAGCCATCGTGATACATCACTTCCCGGGGATCGGGGAATTTTACCTGGTAGAGAGGGCTTCCTGCTTCACAATTGAGACGGGTAGCGCACCAGTCGGCTCCTACTGCGGCTTCCGTGATCAGCAGCCAGGTATTGTCCACTTTAAATAGTGCAGGATATACAAAGCCGGCGCCGAGTTTTGATGTTGTACCTACGGGAACATCCTGGTAATAGTGTTCTTCATAAGATGGGTTTGCCTTTTCCCAGCCGGATTGAGCAACGGCTATTGGTTGTATGAAGGCTTTGGCAGAGGAAGGAAATTTAAAAGAAGTGTTTTCGGAGCGGACAATCTTAATTTCCGGACCGTCTGAAAACTGGTACCTGAACGCAAGGCCATCATTTGAGACCTGGAATATAATGGTAAACTTCTTACCATCTTTATTCTGAAAGGTGAAACTGGTTTTTCTTGCCTCATATTGAATGGATGATCTTTTGCCACTCAGCATGTTGTAATGATCGTGTACTGTACTGGTAGCCGATACGGTAGTTAATTGTAAGCCATTGGAGAAATTGATTCCGTCAAGTTCAATTCCCAAAGGAGAGGGCTCTAACACCGTTGTCTTACTATATGTGACGGAGTACCGGGGAACACCGTTGTTGTCTACAAACACGGTCACTGCAATCTTTCCATCGGGACTGGATATTTGATTCGTTGCGAATAGCTGCAGGCAAAGCAATATTGGCAATGCCATCAGTATTATGGTTTTTTTCATCAATTGATTATTTTAATATTAATATCTAAAGAAGCAGGATGTTAGTAACAGGTAACGGTTTTTTCATGACGAAGAATTATTTGTATGGAACAATGCATCAAAATTATGCAGTTCTATTGAAAAGAAGGAGTGCAGATGTTTAGAATTAGGGTATGAAATGTTACAATTGTGCGTAGAATGCCAAATAATGGGGCGATACCCGGTTTTATAAAGAATATGGTTTGTTCTTAATTTTTACTCATAAAATGCTCCTGCAATTCCCGCTTGTAGGTTTTACCAACCGGCAATATCAAGCCATTTTCAAGATGCACCTGTGTTCCTGCCAACTGTTGTATTCTTGCCAGCGCAACGATATACGACCGGTGTATCCGTTTAAAGTACCGCTTATCTAACTGTTGTTCTATTTCGATAGTAGTTGATGCACTCAGGTACATTTTCTCATCTGTAAATACCTTGACATAGTTACCATAGCTTTGTATATGTGAAATAGAGCCGGTTATTATCCTGATTATCCCGCCATCAACTTTCAGCATTAAGGAGTTGTTTGCCATCTGTCCTATTGTTGACGCAGTATTACTGGCAACCGGCGGCTTATAACGGGCAAACACTTTATCTATTGCGGCCATAAATTTGGCAAACTCAAAAGGTTTAACAAGATAGTCTACCACCTGATATTTGTATCCTTCCAGTGCATACTGGGTGTAAGCAGTGGTTAACACAATTAATGGCGGATTGGACATTGCCTCCAGCATTTCCATCCCTGATAAACCTGGCATGTTTATATCCAGGAAAAGCACGTCGACGGGATTTTTAAAGATGAAATCCATAGCGTCAACGGCGTTATAAAAATTCCCCGTTAATGCGAGGCTGCTTGTTCCTTTTATATAATGACCAAGAACCAGGTGCGCTCCTTCTTCGTCATCGACGATAATACAACGTAGTGATTCCATAAACTACCGGTGATTTAATAGTATTTTTAAAACGACCCTGAATTCGCTTTCATGCTGAAAAGTATCGAGTTGATAATTTCCTGCGTATAGCAACTCCAGTCGCTCCCGGATGGTTGCCAGCCCAATTCCTGTAGAATCTCTTTTCAGTGCTTCATCTCCTAAAGAATTTACAATATCAACGATTAATGTCCGTTGTTCCAGTTGTATGTTAATATGTACATACCATTTCCGGGTGATGGTAATACTGTGTTTAAATGCGTTCTCAATTAACGTGATGAGGATTAATGGCGCAATGGAAAGCTTATCCGGTTCCAGATCTCCTTGTTGTACAGTATAAGAAATTTCACAACGCTTTCCAATCCGTTCCTTTTCTATGGCTATATAATTTTCGATGAAAGCTATTTCTGCCTGCAGCGCAACGAGGGGCCTGCGCCCATCTTCAAGCTGATACCGTATCAGGTTGGATAGTTTCAGAATTAAATCAGGCACCCGTTCAGGCTCTGCCAAACTCACACCATAAAGATTATTGAACATATTGAAAAGAAAATGCGGGTTCAGCTGAGCATGCAGCAGCCTTATATTCATTTCAGCGAGCAGCAGCTTGTCTTCGGTTCTCTTTCGGATTTGCGACGCATGTTGCCTGATTAAAAACAGGAACATGATGGTACTTATGCTGGCGATACTGATAACAAAATGATAGAGTAAAACAGACATGACACTCTCTTGCTGTAAAATACCCGGTTCAATCCAGAAACAATCTACCGGAAAAAGTACCAGTGTTCCTATGAGCAAGGCACCGAATGTTACGACGGCATATGTTCCATATTTCCTGTTCCAGAATAATGGCAGGATGAAATGCCAGTGAAACTTTGCCTGTGCATATAGAATTACAAAGAAAACCAACCCCTTTATAATGGCATTGAATGAATCCAGCTGGAACCACTGATTCACCATAGTCAAAATGAACATGGCTGCAAAAATTCCGATTTCCTGCAGGTAACGCTTATTAAACCAATTTATCGTATATGCCATCTTCTGTGTTTTTCCGGGATACCCAAAGGTCATTCTTTCATGTAAACAGGAAAAATTCAAATGACGAACGTCGTTCGTCATTTGAATGGCGGTTTTGCTCATTCTCTTTTCCCGCTGAAAAATTAAACTTTTTCCTTTGCCTGTAGTAAGATAAAACTTCATTATTAAAAACTAACAATTCCGATGGCTGGAAAATTTCTTGCTTTATTATTGCTGATACTCGCTTCAGTGGCAGTTAAAGCCCAATCTATACTCTCCGGCGGAAAAGCCATCTTTCAAATCAAAGGTATTGTGATGGACACCGCAGAGAACAAGCCCCTGGACCTGGCCACAATCATCCTGCGATACAAAGATAGCGCTGTAGCTAAAACTGCTGTAACCGGCAATGATGGCCGGTTTATTTTGACGGCGCCCGTACGCGGGACTTATGTCCTGAGTATTTCACACACCGGTTATGAATCATATTCAGGAATTGTAGAGATAAATGTGCCGGACCTTGACCTCGGCAAATTTATCCTGATGAGGCAAAGCAAACAGTTAAATGAGATAGTTGTACAGAGCCGTAAAGCTTTGCTTCAGAACAAGGGGGATAAGCTGGTGTACAATGCTTCCGCCGATATCGGAAATAAGAGCGGGTCGGCAGCGGATGTTTTGCGCAAGGCGCCGATGGTAACTGTTGGCTCAGATGGCGTTGTAAAACTTCGGGGAGATGCCAATGTCAAAGTTTTACTCAATGGCATTCCATCCGGGATTCTCGCTAAAAATCTTAAAGAAGCCCTGAAAGTAATCCCGGCCAGTTCCATACAGTCTATTGAGGTGATCACCGCGCCTTCTGCCAGGTATGAAGCAGAGGGTGCAGCCGGCGTCATTAATATCGTTACGCGGAAAAAAGTACAGCATACATCCGGCAGCCTTAACCTGGGTGCCGGCAACCTGGAACAGTCTGCGAACCTCGGTTTGAACATCTCCCGGAATAAATTTGATGTTAGTCTCATGGCGGGTGGCAATGTTGAAAAGGAACGGAGAAAAACTGACTTAAGCAGGGGGTTACTATACAACGGACTAAATACCGGCAACCTTGTTCAGCGTTCCGACGCGACACAGAAAACCAAAGGGGCAAGTATAGAACTGGGAGCGGAGTACCGTCCTGATTCATCACAAAAGATAGGCGCTACACTTTCTTACTGGCGTGAACAATGGCCCATGAAAAGCAGCTTATATAATTATTATAAGGATGCCAAAGGCATTACCGAGTATAATCAAAACGCTGATCAGCAAGGAAGTTATCACTACTATGATCTTGCACTCAATTATCAGAAGCGTTTTAAACGTAAAAAACAGGAGTTGCAGTTATTGGGAAATCTGAGCCGTTCCACAGATCGCTCTGACTACAGCACAGATCAGTTCGGTCCTGATGGCAGGCATTTCTTTCGGGAGCTGAGTCCTAATAAAGGACGCAGCAGGGATTATAGTTTCCAGTTGGACTATACCCATCCACTCAGCAAAAGCGGAAAAAATTTCCTGGAAACCGGTATGCGTTGGAGTAAAAATAATGCTGCCAGTAACTATACGGTGTTCAATAACCGTAATAACCCCGGTAGCAGTGATCTGCAGCAGGACCTGGAGCGTAGCGATTCGATGACTTATTTCCAGGATATTATGGCGGCTTACCTAAGCACGGCATTTGAAACCCAAAGCGGGTGGCGCTTCCGGCTGGGCGCCCGTTATGAATATACCCGGCTTGGTGCCCGCTTCAGAGGAACAACCCCTTCTTTTGAAATTGGTTTTAGTAACCTGGTGCCCAACATCCTGGTTGCGAAGAAAGTAAGTGAGGAAGAGGAATTTAAATTCAATTATACAGAACGCATTCGCCGGCCTTTTATCTGGGACCTTAATCCCTATGTAGATGCAAGTGATCCCCGTAACCTCATGCAGGGGAATCCCCGTTTACGCCCGGAAATTACGCGTATGCTGGAAGTTTCTCACGCTTACAATATGCCATCTGGTTTTACCCTGATCAGCAGTGTCTACTTCAGTTTTAACTCAAATTCAATAGAGTCTCTTGCAACAGTTGACAGCAACGGTATATCAAGGACCATTCCCCGGAATATTGCCTCCAACAGGCGTTTGGGCGCAAATGTCAATGCCTACACTGTAGTGAACGACAACTGGACCATCAACGGTGGCCTGGAATTTTACCAGGTATGGTTTAAAAGCCAGGCTTTACAGGTTGGTAATAACGGCTTCTTTCACTCTTTTAATATCAACACTTCTTATACCGCTCCCGGTGGTTACATATTCGAACTATCCGGTGATTATAGTAATGGTTTTATTACGCTGCAAGGAAAAAACACTGCTGACTATACCTACCGTCTGGCCATTCAAAAGGAGATCTTGCAAAAGAAGGGAAGTATTACCCTCTCATTCAACAACCCTTTTCAGCATTACGTAAAACGGCGAAGTATGGCTACCGCCCCTTCTTTTCAAAGTGAGGCCACTACGCGGTATTATAACCGCTCCCTGTCGGTAGCCTTTAACTGGCAATTCGGAAGGGTTCATAAAAGTGATGAAGAGAAGACGCCAATTGAGCAGGCAGAGTATCCAGGTCGCCGGAGAAGGAACAGGTAGTGGTTAATCAGAATGGAGGCGGATCCGTTTCCCGTGCATGAAATCTCAGGGCATACATTCGGGCTAATTTAAATCCGAAATTAATCAGCTGGTCTTTCTAGCAACAAATATTTGAACCTTTCAGCAATAAATAGCAATTGTAATTGGTAGAACTTTGCTCTGTACTTTTAAATGAATATAAAATGAGCAAAACAATTTTGATTACAGGTGCGGCAAGCGGTTTTGGGAAAATCGCAGCATTTGATTTGGCGAAAAAAGGACACAAAGTCATCGCAACAGCAGAAGTTTATCCTCAAATGAGTGATTTGATCCGCGAAGCAAAAGAATCGGGTATCGAATTAATCGCGGATAAATTAGATGTAACCAATTCCCGTGATATTGAATACATCGTAAACAAATACAACATTGATATCCTTATCAGTAATGCCGGAATCATGGAAGGTGGTCCCATCGCGGAGCAGCCTTTGGATTTAATCCGCTATATGTTTGATGTGAATGTTTTCGGTGGATTGCAGTTAGCACAAGGATTTATAAGAAAATGGATAGATCAGAAAAAGGCTGCTAAAATCGTTTTCACTACGTCCATGGGCGGTCTTTGGACGGTTCCCTACGTTGCGGCGTATTGTTCTTCCAAACATGCCATGGAAGCCATTGCAGAAGGTTTGAGAACTGAATTGAAAGAATTTAATATCAAAATCGCTACCTGCAACCCGGGCGTCTTTGGTACAGGATTTAACGACCGTGGTGTGGATTCCATTTTCCGTTGGTACAATCCGGAGAAAAACTTTACACCGCCAGCAGCGTTTGACGGCGCGGCAGCATCGCTGAAAGATCAGTTAGACCCTCAATCCATGGCAGAAACGATTGTGAATGTGGCATTGGATGATAACTCTTATTTCAGAAATGTACATCCAAAAGAAACGGAAGATTATGTGAAACAATTGCAAGCGGAAGCCTGGACTGCAAAAAGCTAAATGAAACTTGAAGCACTCTACTAAAAATTACAATTCAAACAAGATGAGTATAACTTATAGCGAGGCAATACAAGTGTTGAATGCTTCGATTGAGAAAGCAAAAGAATTGAATATTCCTGTGAGTATCGCGGTGGTAGATACAGGTGGTCATTTGGCGTCTTTTGCACGATTGGACAGTGTTTATGGTGTAATTGATTTCGCCGTAAAAAAAGCAAAAACAGCTGTGATGTTTGGTGTTGACAGTGATATTATGGGCGCTATTATTGCAGGCGCAGAACTTCACAGCTATGGAATGATTAATTCAAACGACGGACTTTTGACTATTGCCGGCGGTACTGTGATAAAAGATAGAAACGGGAATATCATTGGCGCGGTCGGTTCTTCAGGAGGAACACCCCAGCAGGATAAAGAAATTGCTGAAGCAGGCGCAAAAATGTTTGCTTAATTTTTTAGACATTTGCTTAATGGGAGAAAGTAGCGAAATCATATTTGATAAATTGGTGTATTCCTGTGCATTTGAAAAACGCAGAGGGGACGAAGAGTTTATACCGGAGCATTTTTTGGGATTCCAGTTGTCGGGAGAAACCCACGCTTTTTATGCGGGCGGCAATACGATTATTTCTGAAAATAAAATTGTCCTGGTTAGGAGAAACCAGCTCATCCGTACTGTGAAGTATCCCGGAAAGTCAGGCAAATATCAATTCCTTTCGATTTCATTGGATAGTGAAACCCTTCGCCAGTATGCATTGGAGTTCAAAATAACAGTGGGAAGCAGTAATAACAAACAAAAACTGTTTTTTGAACCTGATGAGTTTCTAAATGCTTATTTTCTTTCACTCAGTCCGTATATCAACAAAACGAAAGAAGCTACACCCAAGCTGGCAAACTTAAAAATCAGGGAAGCCATTGAACTGATCCTTCAAAGCAACCCTGATTTGAAAAACATTTTATTTGATTTTTCCGATCCTTACAAAATAGATTTGGAAGAATTTATGAACCAAAATTATATGTTCAACGTTTCGGTGGAAGCCTTTGCAACATTGACAGGAAGAAGCATTTCAGGCTTTAAACGTGACTTTGCAAAAGTATTCAACACCACACCTAAACAATGGTTGAAAGAAAAACGACTGGACGAAGCGATGTATCGCATCAAACAAAAAAGGGAAAAGCCTGCGGATTTTTATCTCGACTTAGGATTTGAAAACTTGTCTCATTTTTATTTTACGTTCAAACAAAAATTTGGACTCACTACCACCGAAGTATAATGGATTTTAGCCTTAATGAGGTAACATAAAAACGGGAGAAATTTAACCGGACCCCGGCTAATACCCGACTTAAAATAGAAAACCCGCGACTAGCGCGGGTTTATTCGTGTTTCTGCGGACCGGATGGCCCCCAGTTATGAAAGGAACCGGGAATGCTTTGCTGGAGCATTCCCGGTCATTGGCGAAAAAATTGTCAATTAATGACGAGTTTCTTAGTGGAACTAAATCTTTTCGATTCTATCGTGATAATGTAGAACCCTGGATTGAGCCGTGAATCGATCTCTATCTTTTTATTCCCGTGAGTTTTCTTTTCATAGAGCATTCTGCCATGGTTATCATAAATTCTTACGAACGCATTTTCCGGAATTTCCGGAAGAAGAATCGTAAATTTTCCTGTACTGGAAGGATTCGGATATAGGCTAACAGCATCGTCATTAATATTTACGTTCGATGATAATTTGGCTGCCAAAGTACCGCCTGTTCCCGGAATGAAGGGGGAAAGGTAGTTTCCGGCGATTACCTGTTGTGAGATACCAGGACCCTGCCAGGCTACAGATATATTATCTCCACCACTACTTTCTTTATGAAGGACCTCAATGTAGTATTTCTGACCGGCAACCAGGTTAATGGAAGCAGATTGCTGTGTGCTGTATTTATTCCATTCTCTGGAATTGGTCCACCCATTCACATAAGCTATCCTTGAGCTATTGGCTGCGTTGTCGCCGGAGCTCAGGTATAAATCGGCGTTGTCATCTCCCGCTACCCAGAAGGTATAGCTGCCGCTTGCAGGAGGATGGATATATCCACGGATCCTGGTTCCATAGTTATCCGACGAATTTGTGGGGCCTTCCAGGCTGGTGATCTGATCTCTGCCTGTAGGGTTGTTGGGATAATTGGTAGTAGAGGTCAGGCTATTGACAGCAGTTCCGCTAATTCCGGTCCAGGATTCCCTCAGTATGGAGCCGGTCAGGGTAATGCTGAAAGTTTGGGTGCTCTGGCATCCGCCGCTATTGGTATAGGTGGCTACATAGTTCCCTGCCTGGTTAGCCTGGATATTTGAAATGAATACTTCACGGGTAGCAGCACTAAAATTATTTGGCCCGCTCCAACTCCATGATCCTCCCTGCGTAGGCTGAGGGCCCAACTGAATGGTGCCGCCTGCAGTTAAAGAGGCACTGGCTGTTTGCTGCCAGGTTCCGCCATTAATCTGTAAGTACGGGGTAATGGCAGTAGGTGTACAGGCGGATGGATCTCCATAAACGATACCTCTGCCTGCTGTACTCATATATACTCTTCCGAAGATGTTCATATCTCCCTGTACGAATTGCCCGTTACCCGGACCTCCGTATTCATGCGTATCATCATTTACACGAACCCATGAAGCACCCTGGTCTGTGGAGCGATAAACGCCTTTGACATTATTGACGGTACCCCAAATGTAAATCGCAGGATAATTTGCCCCGGGTGCAGCCACCCCAAAACCAACGGCTCCGCAATTACTGACACCGCTTATGGTGGAAAATGATTGCCCTGAATTAGTTGAACGTGCCAGTCCTCCGTTGTTCAAAGCTATCCAAACATGACCTTCCCTTCCAGGCGCCAGGCGAATGACTTTGGAGCCACCGCCCGCAACTGAACCAGCCTGGGAAAAAGAAGATCCACCGTTGGTACTCACCATTACCGCTCCATTTCCGGGATTATAGGCATAAAATTTATCGGAATTGACCGGATCGCCAACCGGCCGTGCTTCATTAAAACTCAAACCACTTACCGCAGACCAGGAGGATCCATTATTAGTTGACCGGTATGTAGCAGAAGATTCCTTCGGGGAGTGCAGCACAGTATTACCATTAGCTGATAATGCCACCTGTCCGTGAGAGCCATTCATACTATTTTGCGTCCAGGTTAACCCCATATCATTGGAATAATACATAGCGTTTCCTACCCGAACAATTTTGTTTGTATTTTGAGCAGCTACTGCCAATCCGCTGGTGGTCCCCATTTGCGGATTATGAATTGGTGCATATTGGCTAACATTGGTGGTGTGTCTGAACCCATCATAGTCGCCAATAACAGAAATCACAGGACCATTGGAGATACTTTCCAGGCCAAGCGGTACCGTTTCTTCCAGCCCTCTTACTGCAAACCGCCAGGTGCCGCTGGAGCTGATATTATCATTTCTAAAAACACCATTACCTGAAGTGACCCAAACCTTTTCAGTATTGAAAGGGTCGAATTCTATTGAGCCTGCCCAATGGATGGCATGACCGCTAACCCAGGTGATACCATCCGGGTCCATGGTAAATCCCCTGTCTACCACATCCACCCAGCTTGAACCACCGTTTGTACTCAGTAACATCCTGTCGCCCCAGGCGCCATTTTGGTTCATATAGGTGTTGATGGTACTAGCCACAATCCTGTTGGGATTATTGGGATCAACGCTGATGCCTCCGAATGCCTTGTTGAAACCGGAAGGTGTAATGTTTGTCCATGCGCCTGTGGAAATGCTGTACTTCCAGATCTGTCCGTTATCCATAGGTTCCGGTAGCGACCAATGCCCGCTTGGCCCCGCACCATTGGCATAAGTGAGATACAGGTTTCCGTTACTTGCTAAAACAGCCCGGTGTGGCATATAAGTGGTGGTAGCGCCGGAAATAGCGGAAAAAGATTGTCCGCCATTATCACTTCTGTACAGGTTGGTACTCCCGCTGCGTGAAACTCCGACAATGATCCTTTGGGTAACTCCTCCTGAAACACTGCTTCCGTCTAAAACCACAAAGCTTATCCCGTTTTCATTAGGGGTTGTGGTTACATCCAGTGAGTTCAGCCTGCTCCATGTAGCACCAGCGTCGGTACTTCTGAATAATCCATTCCAACGGGTACCACAATATAGAATATTGCTGTTGTTAGGGTCTACTACAAGCTTTTCTCCGGTTTGCCGGCCCATACCATTGCCATGTGCCTTGAATTGTGTAGTAACGTTTGTAACGGCAAAGGTATTGCCGTAATCGGTAGACCGGAGTATAGCTGTTTTCCCGCCGTTGAAATAAGAGATACCTACCAGCATATAGACCCTGCCGGGCGATTGGGGATCTATCGCTAAAGACTCGACACCGAGATACCCGACTTCATCGTCCGACACCCAATCTAACAACGGCACCCAACTTGAAGTGGATGCATTCCAGCGGTAGGCTCCTCCCACATCTGTCCTGGCATAAACCAGGTTTTGCTCAGTTTTGCTTGGAATTATAGCGGAAACAAATCCGCCACCACCAATAGCTACATTCTTCCAGGTATAGCTGGCTGTGGATTGGGCCTTCAGTTCATAGGCATGAAACATAATAAAAACGGGAAGTAAATGGAGGATGGCAAGTGATTTTTGCCTGACCTTCGAAAATGTTCCGGTGGATTTAAAAAATCCGAAATCCAAAAGAAGCATAATCGTTTGTTTAAAAGGTGTCTGTGATTTTGTTTTCATAAAGGTTAATGGTTTAAGTAAATTAAGCCCGGAGAAGGCAAAATTGAAAAGATAGTGTTACCCTTTACCTGCCGCTTTTTATCCTCGTCTAAAGTGCCATTTACCAACCCTGGATTGAGTAAAAGTATCATCGCCAGTGATGAAAAGTAATAAAGTACCGATAACAGCAATAGTCGAAAGCGGGTGGTTTGGTTGACTCATATTTACAGATTAATTGAGTGGATAATGGCTACAGAAACACAGCATCCCATCGGTTTAGAATGAGGCTGCAATTTGGAATGGAAAAGAGAAATTGACTTTGTGCGGAGAAAAATTGGTAAAACGATTAGCGCTAACCTTTGTTTGGGTGTATGACGATGGTGCTGACAACATGTCAATACACAAGGGCGTGCCCTGAAGGATTAGTCGCAACAGACATATTTTCATAACTGGAATCTTTCTCTTAATCGAATACTATAAAACTACAGAGATTATCTTTGGGGCAGGGTACTCAAATGTCGCAAATTAGGGGTGGAAATGATACAGATGTGGATTACATGCTGATAGTCATACTCTGGGCAACAACAATCATTTCTCTGACTGTCATACCCGTATTCATGTACCATCCAACAATCTTTCCGCTGGCGAGTCCATGATCGTAATCAGATAAAGCCAGTCGCTTTTTACGATTACGGATACTTAAGTGTCAAAGTGACATGTGTTTCGCCTGTTACATGTGAGGCCGATGGAATGCCGGACATCGTAGGGCATTTCCCTGATAGTTATGACATCATTTTATATATTTTTCAGAAATATTGGCTATTCTTTTTTTCTTTTTATAATTTCAGCAGAAATTAATAATAAGGGAAGTGGATATCATACAAACCACCGATGAGAAGGAGCTGTTACGCAGGTTGCGGGAAGGGAATGAGTTTGCTTTTAAAGCCCTTTATGAAATCTATGCCCCCCGCCTGACTATGAAGTTACTTCAATTGCTGCGATCTGAAGAATTAGCAGAGGATATTCTCCAGGATCTGTTTATTAAGATCTGGGAGGTCCGTCATAGTATCAATCCGGAACTTAGTTTTGGTGCTTTGGTATTTAAAATGGCAGCCAATCTTTCAAAAAACGTATATAGAAGAAGTGTATATGATCAGTTAATGCGCAAGCAAATTAATGCGGATGGTAGTCATAATCCCATAGAAGAATCCCTTAATCAATCTGAAGCCAAAGAGTTACTGTATGCTGCGTTAAATAAACTTACACCAAGGCAGCGGGAGGTATATACCATGCATAAGATAGATGGCCTCAGCTATCAAGAAATAAGCAGCCGGTTAAATATTAGTGCCTCTGCTATCAATCATCACATACAAGAGGCTAATAAGCAGCTAAGAAATATATTAAGATCCAACTACATTTATTTGTTCGCGATGCTAGTCCCGGTTTTTTTTGAAAAATAATTTTTTCCAGGGGTGCTATTTTTTATTTCCCGTGTGTATTTATCTGTAATCATGCATTAACAGGGCTGTTTGCTAAGATGGAAAACATTAATATAGAAGAACTTTTCAAAAAATATATTGAAGAAACAATTACCGATGAGGAATTATCCCACCTGTATGATTTTTTCCAGCGTAAAGAAAATCAGGCAGAACAGGATGCCCTGCTCATATCCCATTTTTTAGGGGAGAACAGCATGTCATCATTACCGGATACAAGAGTCAGGATAGTTAAAGATCAGGCGTGGAATGGTATCCGGGAACAACTAGGTATAACACATGCGCCAAAATATAAGCAAATATCATGGTGGAAAGGGGTAGCCGCCGCCGCAGGCTTACTACTCGTATTGTCGTCCGGATTTTATTTCTATAAAGAGTTTGCACATAACCGATATGCCACCTCGCAGTTGGCCAGCCGTGATATTCCACCTGGTACAAATCGTGCAACCCTTATCGCATCAGATGGAACGGTATATCCATTGAATGGTGAGAAGCAGGAAATTGTGGTAGACAGGGAAAGTATTCATTACAAAGATGGTGATACCCTGTCTGTAAAAGAATCTATCCAACGGGTCACCTTAAGTACGCCAAGGGGGGGACAATACCGTGTTACCTTAAGTGATGGCACACGGGTTTGGCTGAATGCAGCGTCTTCGCTTTCATATCCAACGGTATTTAATGGAAAAGACCGGCGGGTAATCCTGAATGGGGAGGCGTATTTCGAAGTAGCACATAATGCCTCCCAGCCATTTATCGTGCATACATCCAACCAGGATGTAACAGTATTGGGCACTGGTTTTAATATCAACTGTTATAAAGATGAGAACAATACAGTGACCACACTTGTAAGCGGCAGCGTAAAATTAGACGGCAGAGAAGGAGCAGCGTCGGTACAATTGCATCCGGGGGAGCAGGCAGTACTGGATAAAGCAAATTTCGATGTAGCAGTTGTTGATGTATCATTGTACACTGCATGGAAAGATGGTGACTTCCGGTTTAAAGCTACGCCATTGGCTGAGGTGTTGCGCCAGGTAGCACGATGGTATGACCTGAAGGTGGATTACACCGGAGTTCCGGAAGATATTAAAGTTCATGCGTCTATCAGGAGAGATAAAAAATTGTCAACTGTGCTGCACGCACTTGAAAAAATAGGAGATATAAAATTCGAAGTAAAGGAAAGGAATATTAGCGTAGTGCATTAGTAAATTACCAAAATCATTTATTGGCTGTCATTTGGAGTTGCATGTTGATAACATGCCAGCTGGTGGGAATCTTATATTTATAATCAACCAAAAACCAACTATTCACTTATGGGCGCTTCCCTTTTTCGCAAAGGCAAAGGAAGGTATGTACTTTACCGTAAGCATTCGGCAAAGAACAAAGATGGTAGCACATTATCCTTTCCGCACAAATTTTTTTCTATCCTTTTCCCTGTTCTGTTCTTACAACTGTTCACGTCTGTATGGGCGCAAACAGTTACGTTGAATGTGAAGAATGCTCCCTTTGTGAAGGTGGCAGAAGAAATCAGTAAACAAACGAAGTATGATTTTTCTTACAATGACCGCATTCTGAAAAAGACCAGGCCCGTTACACTGAAGCTGGTAAAAGAGCCGCTTACCGGCGCGTTGCAAAAACTTTTGTCAGAACAACCGTTGAGCTATGAAGTCAGAGACGGTTTGATCATCATTACGGAGAAAAATCAAACCGTTGCAGATCAGAATGCCGGTTTATTATCTGACATTAACGGCCGTGTTACCAACGACGCCGGAGTACCACTGGAGGCAGCTACCATAAAAGTCAAAAATACCAACTTCGGTACCAGAACGAATAAAAACGGTGAATTCATCATTCCGGGCAAGTATGCCAATGATATCCTTCAGATACATCTGCTCGGATATGCAGATTTGGAGATAGGCGCTCAGAGAGCCCGGATAGTAACCCTTGCACTGACTACCGCTGACCTTAACGAGGTAAACGTAGTGGTTAATACAGGTTATCTGAAAATAGACAGACGTCATCTTACCAGTGCTGTCACTACTATCAGGATGGACGATATCAGAACCCCCGGAGTGAATACTATTGACAAATTGCTGGAGGGTAGGGTACCTGGAATGATATTCATGCAGAACTCCGGCCAGGTAGGTGCAGCTCCCAAACTAAGAATACGCGGAACATCCACCATTCTTGGCAACCGTGAACCTCTCTGGGTGCTCGATGGTATTGTACTGACTGATCCTGTGAATGTAGATCCGCAGCAGATCAATGACCTCGATTTTGTGAACCTGCTGGGTAATGCAATTGCAGGCCTGAATCCTGACGATATTGAGCAGATTGATGTGCTGAAGGATGCTTCTGCAACTGCGCTATACGGGGCAAAAGCCGGCAATGGTGTGATCGTGATCACTACCAAAAAAGGAAAGCCCGGAAAGCCTATGATATCTTACTCCTTGTCATCCGGGTATACACGACGCCCGAGATATGCTGATAGAGGCATGTATATGATGACTTCCAGGGAGCGCATGGACGTATCCAAAGAAATGGTGGAACGTGGCATGCATTATAACAATATAACACAATGGTCAGGATATGAAAGGGCCTTGCAGGATTACTACGAAGGCAAGATTTCCTATGATGAGTTCAAACGCTTAAGTGATTATTATGCGAATGTGAACACAGACTGGCTGGGACTCATTACACGAGACGCTTTTACCCAAAATCATACGCTAAACCTCTCAGGTGGATCAAATGATATCAAGTATTATTCCTCGATCGGTTATCTCAACGAAAATGGCGTGATCAATGGAGAAAATAACAAACGTTACTCCTCCATGCTGAATGTCACCGCTGACTATAAGAAGTTCATGGCCCAGATCGCATTCAACGGTAGCTACCAGGTGAGGAATTATACGCCATCGGATCTGGGTATCATGAACTATGCCTATAATACCAGCCGTACGATCCCGGCTTATAACCCGGATGGAAGTCTCTTTTATTACCCGCAAACCAATGGGTTGCTCAATTATAATTACAATATCCTGAACGAGCGTGATAACAGTAATGATCATACTGACCTCATTTCTGCCAACATCAAGGCCCTGTTAAAATGGCGGATAACAAAGGGATTAGATGTGGAAGGCACTTTCGCCTTTGGCATCAGCAACAACAACAGGGAATTGTACTATACCAAAGATTCCTATTATATATTTAAGCTGCGCGCTGATCAGACAACCAGGTGGGACCTGGCCCCGGTCGGAGGTGAACTGCAGAAGTATGAAACGCGGAATAAAAGTTATACCGGCCGTTTGCAGGTAAATTACATAACAACATTGGATAAATCCGGCAGACACTCTTTAACAGCTACTGGTGGTGTGGAAGTAAAATCTAATGGATACGATGGGTTCAATATTACCAGGAGAGGTTATTTCAGAGAGATGGGTGGGTACTTTGATATTGTACCTACCACCTACACAGGATATTATCAGCAATGGATGTCAACAAAACCTGCCTTGGGCTATTTTAACCGCCAGCTCACCAATGATTTTGCCTGGTTTGGTACAGCGGGTTATTCGTATGATAACCGCTATCTGCTGAATGTCCATATCAGGGGGGAACAATCCAACCTTTTTGGATCCAGGACCAACAATCGCTTTCTGCCTATCTGGGCGGTTTCAGGCCGGTGGAACATGAAGAACGATGTACTTAGTGATGTAGCCTGGATCAATGACCTTGCGCTCAAAGGATCCTGGGGCTGGCAGGGGAATATGTTGCCTGGCCAGTCTGCCAACATGGTGATCCGCCAGAACCTGAATACAAATCCCTACTATAATGAAACATCTTCCAATATTATAAACTACCCTAACCCGGATCTTAAATGGGAAAAGACGTCATCGTTTAATGCCGGCCTGGAATTTTCGATCTTAAAAGGAAAACTCAGCGGATCGCTTGCCTATTTCTATAAGAGAACCAAAGATGCATTTCTTGACAAAACAGTATCTGAGATCAATGGGGTAGAAAAGTATGTTATCAATAGCGGGACCCTTGAAAATAAAGGTATAGAGGTAGCATTGTCGATAAAGGCTGTTGATAACGCCTCTTTAAGTAGTTCCCGCCGCGGATTTGTATGGCGTATAGATCCGCAATTGGGACAGGTATTGAACAAAGTTTTGAACAGGGCCATCAATAACAGGAACAATGTGCTGGTAGACAACATTACCTATGATGATTTCCTGAATGGTACTGTACAATTGTCCGGGAAGCCGATCAATACTTTTTACTCCTATAAATTTAAAGGTCTGAGCCCTGTTGATGGTTCTCCCATTTTTTATGGTGCAGAACCAGGATTGGCAGATGAATACAACAAGAAATACTCCCAGATGAAAAGGGAGGATGTATATCTGTCCGTGATGAGTGAGTCCGGTCGCAGAGAGCCTTTTATACAAGGTGGTATCTCCAACTATTTCGGCTGGCGTAATTTTGGTCTGTCCTGCAATATTACCTATTCTCTTGGCAACAAGATCAGGATGCTGAAAATAGCGTCCGGATATGCTTCTTCTGTTACTTATCCACAGCAAAACCTGCGGAAAGAATTTGTAGACAGATGGCGCCGGCCGGGTGACGAGAACTATACCAATATTCCCGGTTTACAGGCCACTAACGCTCTTAACGTTCCCTGGTGGAATATTTATCCGGCAAGTGCTTATTCTTTTGCAGGCAGCGTATACGACATGTATGACAACTCGGATGTAAGGCTGGTAAGCGCTGATTATGTGAAACTTCAGTCTGCTTCGTTCAGGTACAACTTCAATGAGAAAATGATGCGGAAGTTAGGATTTGCTTCAGCCTATGTCAGCATTACCGGAACAAACCTGTTCACCATCACCAACAGGCTGTTAAAAGGTCAGGACCCGGAACAGTCAGGCGGCTCTCCCAATATCAACCTTTCGATAAGACCTACCTATACCGGTAGTATTAACGTTTCATTTTAAAATATAAGCACCATGAAAAATGTATTTGTTCTGCTTACGTGCTTACTGTTGTTGTCATCATGCCGCAAATTCCTGGAGGAATATACTACAGATCAAAAGTATGCCTCCACCACGGCAGATCTCGAGAGTCTGATGATCGGCGAAGCTTTTATAAATAATATACAACTATCTATCTACAGCCAGTCCACCCTGTCGGATATATCATCAGAATTGAGTGTCTTTGCTCCATGGCTGCATGTAATGGATGACGACAGTGAAGCATTTGTGGCGGACGTCGTGGAAACAAGTCAGGCCACCCCACTTTACAAACTGTCCGGTTTTCATAACTGGGGCCAGGTGCCTGCGGTTGATATTCTGAACGCCACGTGGGAAGAAACTGCCTGGCGTAGATTGTACAAACGTATTGGAGCTTTGAATGCAATTCTTTTCCAGGCGGCTAAACTGGCCGACGGTTCAGCCCAAAATCTGCAGTTAAAGCATTTACGCGGCGAAGCTTATTTTCTCAGGGGATATTATTATTTTATGCTGCAAAATATTTATGGAGCTCCCTACCGGAAAAGTACTGCTACAACAGACCAGGGTGTACCTGTAAAAGTTTCTGAAAAGATAGACGACCAATATTTTATCCGCGATAATAATGAGAAGGTCTACAATCAGATCATAGCAGATCTTAATGAAGCGGCCACCTACCTGGAAGGGTATAATCCAGACAACAGGATAAGGGTTGGCATTGCAGCTGTTAAGGCTTTGCAAAGCCGGGTATACCTGTATACAGAGCAATATGATAAAGTTGTTGCAACAGTGAAGGGTTTTGAAACAATGGGCTACAACCTTACTGACCTCAATCAGTATGTAGCGGGCAACAGCTTCACCTACCGGGGCGCTGGTGAGTCTATTTTCACCATGGGCTCATATGTTATTCCTGCCGTTTTTATGAACGACTCACTTTCTCAGTGGAGTGGCAATGATAACCGGGTTTCTGCCTTCAAAGCTTCTAATGATTTAGTGAGTATTTATGATACGGCGGATCTGAGACGTGTTGCTTTCTTCAGCAGGGCTGCTAAAAGTAAGTCCTGGTTACCGGCCAAATACCGCGCCTGGAGCACGTATAATGATCCTGACCAGGTATCCTGCATTTTTTCTTTCCGCTACGCAGAAGTAATATTGAATCGCGCAGAAGCATTGGCTATGACGGGGGCGGACGGCGAGGCACGGGCTGAATTACAGCTTCTGCGCATGAAACGCTTCAGGAATGCCGGTACTGACCAGCTCCCTTCATCCAATGAGGCGCTTGTTAATTTTATCCGTGCTGAACGGCGTCGTGAACTATGTTTTGAAGGACATCGCTGGTTTGATCTCAGACGTTATGCGGTGAATTCAAAATATCCATTACCATCTTCCTTTGTTATCAAACATCCTGTATACAGTTATGATGCGCCATCTAACACGCATACGCTGGTGGGTAATTATGTACTTAAATCCGTTGCGGAGGACGGTGCAGGCTGGCAGGTACCAATCCCTGACTATGCCATAGAATTCAATCGTGGCACTCTTACTAATCCAATTCGTCCTGTTCGTCAGATTCAACCACTATAATCCAGTGCACATGAAAAATAAAATATCTCTGATCGCCTTTTCTTTATTGACTTTGGCGGCATCATGCAGAAAGGAGGAAGAAACAGTTTTTCCTGACTATGATAAAAACTGGCTTGTGGTGGCGGATGATCCAAATGATGCAACGATTCATGCCAATTACCTTTTCTACAAGGAAACCGGGATACCTATATACATCAATGATACCATTGGTTCCCAGCAGCGGCGGGATGTGTTTGGACATGATTATACTTATTATGAAGTTTTGTCGATGAGCTACTCATTGGGTGGCCTGCAATCCGGAGCGCCACCAATAGTGCAGTCATTTACTTATTGTTCAAAAGCAGATGCGCCTGCTGCATTGGATTTTCTGAGGGCAGAGATCATACCGGCACTGCCGAAGGGAGTGCATATACCCAGTATCCTGCTTGTAGATACACTGAACAGCAATGCATTTGGTAAATATGCCTTTAAGGGATTCAATACAATTGTTATAGGCGCTGTGCCACAAATCCCAGGTATGAACGAAGCCACCAGGGCTGCTTATAAAGGAGCTATCCTGCGTGCTTTTCTTACCAATGCAGTACTCAGTGATAAATACAGCGCTACCCTGGAAAAATTTTACAATGCCTCCAGAAAATTTGTGACCTCGCGCGATGTATATGGTGTGTATCAATTCCAGCTTGCCAGCCTGGTAACAGGTCTGCCGCCAGGGGTGGCGGCTACACCACAGGCCATTGGATTCCTGGGTACCGATCCAAGAAATACGTATTACACGCCGATTTCAACATGGATGGATGTGTGTATGTACCTGGAGGCCGCGCTGGGCAATTCAGAGGCGCAGTTTAAACAGCTTTATGGAAACCAGGATAATATCATGATTAAATACAGTTATATCAAACAGATACTTACTGATATGGGAGTGCCTCTTAAGTAGCCGGTAAGGAAGCAGATCCCGGCAAAAACATACTATAAATAATAATTAAAATCAAATATGAAAAAGACAGTTTTATCTATCCTGCTGCTGGGTATTTCAGCGGCGGCCTGGGCGCAGCATGCCGTGATCAAAGGTAAGTTTGTGAAAGAAAATACCATTACAATGGGTACCAGCCAGATGTACCTTTTCAAGGCAGCTGATGGTGGTATGGTACCTGTGTCTATGATCCCGGTAGCCAGGCAAGACCATTCCTTTCAGGCGCAGCTGGCAGACAGTGATCTGAATGTGATCCGCTATATCGGATTCGCTGATGAAGTATATCCGGTATATATGCGGAAAGGCGATTCACTGACGATCGATGCAGGCTTAGGGAAGATCACCTACTCCGGCAAAGTAAATGCGGAGAATAAGGTGTTTGCTGATTGGAATAAAATTGTAGCGCCACTTAGAAATTTTAACTATACCAAAGATGGCTGGAAACGGGCAGCGGACGATTATGCCCCTACACTTGATTCCCTGGTAAAACCGGCAGAAGCATTTGTGAACAATATCAAAACAGGCAACACAAAATTTGACCACTATCTAAAAATGATGCTGCCATACAGTTTCAGATACGATGCCTTAGGTCCGTTTTTACAAGGGTTGGGATATGCCCGGCATGATCAATACCCGGCTTTTATTTCCAACATGTTTAAGACCGAGAATTATTCAGATCAGCAGATATGGACACTCCCTTTTGGTTATAGTTATATCCAGAATTCAGCATTTGTAAAACACTTCGTTTATAATTTAGAGAATGGATACCTGGAGAACGTCATTGTTCCTGAGATCACTAACCCAAAAATGAGAGCTGACTATGTGCTTACAGTATTAGCTCGCAAGGAATATCAGAAAATGGCTGCTTTTGTAAGTAAGAACAAACAATATATGGTCACAGATCAGCAGAAGAGCAGGATGAAAGTTTTTGAGAAAAGAGCCATTTTGAAGGAACCCGGCGGCGAGTCAATTGATTTTGCATATCCTGATAGAAATGGTAAAGTACATCATCTTAAAGATTTCCGGGGCAAGGTAGTATTGGTTGATGTTTGGGCTACCTGGTGTAAGCCTTGTCTTGCAGAACAGCCGGCGCTGGAAGCACTCGAGAAATCATTCGAGGGGAAAGAGGTGGTTTTCCTCAGTATTTCAATAGACACCGAGAAGGATAAATGGACGAATATGGTAGAGACAAAGAACTTATCGGGCATCCATTTATACTCTAACAACCAGGGAAGTTTGATCCAGGATTACGAAATAACAGAAGTGCCACGGTTCATCCTGTTTGACAAAAACGGTAAAATGGTGAGTTATGATGCCATCAGGCCCTCTGATCCGAAATTAAAAGAGTTAATCGAGTCAAAAATTTAATACTTAACAGCATATGAAATTTTTTTTCATTTCCATTCTGTTAACAATAGGCGTTTTGGGTAAACAGCATACTATTGCACAGGGAATAATATTCCAGGAGCTGACGCTTCAACAGGCCATGTCGAAAGCTGCTGATCCGGCAACGCCAAAACTGATCTTTGTTGATTGCTATACCAGCTGGTGTGGACCTTGTATTGAAATGGCCAAACAAGAATTTCCTAAAAAAGTATCAGGAGACTTCTTCAATCCTAAGTTTATTCCTGTCAAATTCGATATGGAAAAAGGAGAGGGCATTGATATCGCTAAGAAATATGATGTCAAAATGTTCCCGACATTCCTGATCCTCGATGCAAAAGGGGAGGAAATTAACAGGGTAGTAGGAAAAGCGGGTGCAGAGGAGTTTATTGAAAAGGTGAAGGTGGCTTTAAACCCTGATAATTCAATGGCAAAGTTGAAGGCAGCTTACGAGAAGGATAAGAATTTTCGTACAGGATTGCCTTATGCAAAGGCGCTATACGAAAATGCAAAGGATCCGTCTGTTGTGCTGAGTGAGATTTTTGACAATGCGATGGATTATGAGCGATTCAGTGTTGACTATTTAGAATTGACGCTGGGAGCGGTGGAATTTGGCAGCCCTTTCTTCAGAAAGCTGATGTTAGATAAAAGCAACATTGACAAGGCATTGGGTACAGAGGTTGCCAACAGGATGATCTTTGACAAAGTCCGTAAGCATATGTATCTGATCGCAAATGAAAATGGCGCCAGGTACAATGTGTTTTACACGCCCCGGCAGGTGGAGGATATAGCATATACCATTGCATTGCTGAAGCTGGATCCGATGAAGCAGGAGGCCCACCTCTGCAGGGTTGCGTTGTATGTTGTTAACAAGGACCTGGATGGGATGATTGATTACTATAAGCGGTATATAGTGTATTTACCGGATAATGATGTCTTTAAAGGTATACTGGATGGTATCCTGGCGGGTAAAGTATCTAAGGCTACAGATGCCCAGAAAACTGCTATCAGGGAGTATTTTCAGATGGGAAGCAGGAATGCTGAAAGGCAGGCAAAGCATTATAAGTCCCAGTTAGAAAGCATCAGTAAATAAGGGGAAGCATTGAGGTCCCCGGAATTTTAAAAAGAAGTCAAATGAGTTTTTTTTCGAAAGGATATGCAATCAAATGGACCGTTTTATTGGCAGTGAATATTTTATTTATAGCTGGTATAGCGGTCGGACAGACGTTTACGGACGATGCAAAGATAGCTGCCGGCTTCCTGAAATCTTTCGATTCCTTATCTGCAAAAGAAAGGAGTATTAGTGCAGAAGACGCACAAAAGGCACTTATTGCAGAACGGAGCGGGGTAACGGCGGACCTGGTGAAGCCGGTTTCAAAAGAGCTGTCAGCCCATACCCTGTACGAAAAGGCAAAAAACGCAACCGTTATTACCGGGGTGGCCTATCTGTGTCCCAGGTGTGAAAACGTGCATCTGAGCGAATCAACAGGATATATCATTGATCGCAAAGGAATCATGGTTACCAATTACCATGTTGCGGCTTCCTATGCCTTTATGAAAGACGGCAATAAACCAAAAGGCTTTGTAGCGCGTATGGCTGATGGACGTACCTATGCAGTAAAGGCCGTTCTTGCATCGTCTAAGAAGAATGATCTTGCCGTCCTTCAATTGGATACCCATGGTGACGTCTTACCCGCTCTTTCGCTGGCTGATTCAGTTGAAGTTGGCGACAAGATCTATATACTTGGTCATCCCAAAGGAATACATTATTTCTTTTCCCAGGGGAATGTGAATAATAGGTATTTGGAAGAAGTTGGTGAGGGCGACCAAAAATTCTTCCGCGAGATGATATCTGTATCAGCTGACTACGCCACCGGTTCCAGCGGCGGACCTGTAATGGATATTTACGGTAATGTGGTTGGCACGGTAGCCAACACACGTATGTTTTTGCATAGTGATATAAATGCAGGTGTACAAATGGTGCTGAAGAATACGGTGCCTGTTGAATCACTGTGGAAGCTGATACGGGAATAGTTTTTACGCGTGGGATTTTTATTGGCCCCTCTGGTTTATTGGAGGATCGTTTTTTAAAAACGATCCTCCAATTTTGTTAAAAAGTATCGTTCAATACTCGGAGCAGGACGGGGTGCTTCCTGGGAATTTGAGAAGGCTTTTAATTTTCTGAATGGAATTGAAACAACTTCTGCAGAGCAATTTTCAATTATCAGGTATGGGTGTTATATTTACCCCCCAAAGTATTAAGCGCGATTATGAAAAAACTCCTTCTTTACGGTATTGTGTTGCTGTTGCCTGCGGTACTTCATGCCGCCATCAGGTTACCGGCACTCGTTGGCAGCAATATGGTGCTGCAGCAAAACGACAGCATAACCATCTGGGGATGGGCAAGCCCTTCAGAAAAGATTACGGTATTTACAGGCTGGGATAACAAAACGGCGACTGTTACCACCAGCGGAGATGCGAAGTGGGCTTTAAAAGTACATACTCCGGCAGCAGGAGGACCTTATGAAATAAGACTGAAAGGATCCAATGAGATTATTCTGAAAAATGTCCTGATCGGCGAGGTATGGCTATGTTCAGGGCAATCCAACATGGAATACAGTTACTATAACGGTATCCGGCAGATAGCTGCCGAATTGCCTGTTTGCAGTAACAATAACATCAGGTTCTTTAACATACCCAAAACTACTGCGCCATATCCACAGGACGATTGTCCGGGAAGCTGGGAAGTATGCGACAGCAATAGCCTGAAGCCTTTCAGTGCAGTAGGATACTTTTTCGGGGTACGCCTTCAGAAATCGTTGGGAGTACCTGTTGGCCTGATCAATGCCAGCTGGGGAGGAACACCAGCAGAAGTATGGGCGCCGGAGCATCTTGTAGCCGATCAGCAACAACTTTCTGCAGCCGCTGCCAAGCTGGCCCCGGCCGCATGGTGGCCACATAAACCAGGTTATGCTTACAATGCGATGATAGCTCCTCTTATCAATTTTAACATAAAGGGAGTTATCTGGTACCAGGGAGAAGCCAATGTGAACACCGCCGATACCTACATGCCATTGTTCACCGGCATGATACAGGCATGGCGTGAGGCGTGGCATAAGCCGCTGCCCTTTTACTATGTTCAGATTGCACCATTTACCTACGAAAAGGAGTATCAGGCTGCATTCCTTCGGGAGGCACAGGCACGCAGCAGCGTCCTTCCCGGAACTGGTATGGTTGTAGTATCTGACGTTACAGAAAATGTGAAAGATATTCACCCGCAGGATAAGAGATCAGTTGGTAACAGGCTGGCCGCCTGGGCCCTGGGGGAGAACTATGGCAAAACAGGGTTTACCTGGAAAAGCCCTGTACTCAAAGAAATGAGCATCAGCAAAAACAAAGCAGTACTTCGTTTCACCAACGTTCCCACTTCTCTCCGGATCAATGGCAAAGCACCGGTTGCCCTGTATATAGCAGGAGCGGACCATATTTTCTATGAAGCATCCGCAAAGGTGGAGAAAGGTGCACTGATCGTTTGGAGTAAAAAAGTAGAGAAGCCAGCATCGGTGAGATACGCTTTCTCCAATGCTGCTATCGGTAATGTTTTTTCTTCCGAAGGTTTACCTGTTGGTCCTTTCCGTACTGATAGCTGGCCAGTTGCACAGTAAATGAAAATAGGAATTGGGAAAAGCTGAAAGCTTGTTTTTCAAAGCCGGAGTGAAGAAGTCGTTGATGCCGATTATTGATGCCATGAACCAATGGGGTAATGCTAATCGCAGCTTTTGGGAGAATGTTATTAAGAATGATCCTAAGATTGGAGAAACTTCAAAAGCGACGTGCCAGAATTATAGGAGCATGAATATAGAGCGTAAGATCGATCGGATGAGGGTTTCTCAAATTCTTCAGAAAAAAAAGCCTTCAAATCTTTCGACTTGAAGGCTTTAAAGCTTGTGGCCCCAGGTATCGTAACCTCGAACAAATTATGCAGGATTGGGTGGATTTGGGAGGTGTTGTAGTTTAGCCATGCTGATATGCTTCCTGCAAAAACGTTGTTATCGGAGTTAGTTTTCTGCCGATAAGTTTTTCCATATCATCACTTACCATCTCTGCATCGCCCTGCGCTTGTGCCAAAATAATACTAATGTATTCTTCAGGAATGCTTACGCCTTGTTGCTGCAATGTTTTCCTGAATTCTTCTTCCGTCGGGGAGATATAATTAATGGTCTTTCCTGTGAACTCAGAAATATATCTTGCTATATCTTCATATCCGTAGGCTTCCGTATTCACAAAATGATAGGACTTGTTTTCATGTCCTTCCATAGCAAGAATGGTTGCGGTTGCCTCCGCCATTTCTGAACGTAAGGCCACACTTATTTTCCCGTTGCCTGCGGGCAGATAAATTATTCCAGTTTCCAGCACATTACCAATAAAGTAGGGTATATACTCCATATACAAACCGTTTTTCAGAATGGTATAGGTTAATCCGCTTTCTTTTAACCACTTTTCAGTTTTAATGTGCGCTTCAACGAAGTTCCATAGTGGAGAATCCTGACCTTCTATCCTAAACTCGCCGCTAGTGTAAATGATATGTTTAACACCTGCATCCATCGCTGCTTTTAGAACCTGTTCATGTTGGGAAGTGCGATTGGGTATGTCAGTTCCAGAAACAAATAGTAACTTATCGATACCTCTGAAGGCTCTCACCAAAGATGAGTAATCATTATAATCTCCCACACGGATGTTTATGCCTTTCTCGTTTAGATCTGTCGCTTTTTCTGTATTACGCACTAGTACGGCTATCTGACTGGTTTCAATTCCTTTCTTCAACAAAAAATCAATGGTTAATTTTCCGAAATGTCCTGTTGCTCCTGTTATTAAAATCATCTTTTTGAATTTTTACTTTTAAAAAATACATTTGTTACCTAAAGGAACTATAATAGTTTCAGATGTTAACCTGTTACAAGAAGGTAACAGGCAAAATAGTGGTAACGATATGGTAACTAAAGAACGCAGTTGTAATGACTTTAATAATTGCCCAATAACGACGGCAATGGAGATAATCGGTGGAAAATGGAAACCGGTAATTTTGTATAATCTTCTTTCTGGTACGAGACGGTTTGGTGAAATCGCAATTCGTATTCCGACCATTTCAAGAAAAATACTTACTGAACAATTGAAGGAATTGGAAAAAGACGGATTGGTCATACGTAAACAGTACCAGGAAAACCCACCCCGCGTTGAGTATTCTCTTACTGATAAAAGCAAAAGTCTTATATCCGTGTTTGAGAGGATTGCTGATTGGAGCAATGAACACCTATTGACGAAGTCCCCTCCGGATAGTAAATGATAAACAACCTGAAATCGAACATGGTTTCAATGGCATACTATCTATAATATCCCCCATGCGCTCTGAGCAAACATTTTGAATAAGCAAAAAAATTACGGTTAGTGGTGAGCAGGCTTATGATTTTGAAGAAGTGGCTCAGCTCATTTCTGAGGCAAGTGGCATTAAGATCAATTACGTTTCTCCATCGGAAGCCGAATTGAAAAAACACTAAAAGATTACGGCCTTCCTCCAACTTTAATCGAACTGAGTTCATTATCTGCTAAGGTAATAGTTGAAGGCGAATTTGATAAAACATCAGATCCATTTGAACTGATCAGTGGCCGCAAGCCGATCAGTTTAGCAAACTTTCCAGGCCAACAATATGGTGATGAAAACAATTAAGTAATATTCTATAATTCAAATCAGCTGCGGGGACCCCGCCCCGTCAAACATGGGATCTTTATTTGAAGGCAAACACCCACCAAAGAAAAAAGGACAAACTATCTTTCGATAATTTGTCCTTTCTTGCGGACCGGACGGGACTCGAACCCGCGACCTCCGCCGTGACAGGGCGGCATTCTAACCAACTGAACTACCGATCCTTAATACAGACGGGCCTTTCAGCCGATCTATATCCCCCTTTGGGGAGTGCAAATGTAGCAACATTATTTTCAAACAACCAAATTTTTTTGAAGAAAATCAGAAATTTATTTCCCTGCGGGAGAAATGCAGATCGCTGTTACCCGCTACTGTAGGATATTTTGGACGTAAGCATCTAACGGGAACGGTTATATCACCGGGAAAGAACTATCACCCGGATTTTGATATATTTAAAGTATTTCACATATTGCAGAGGTGTTTGTAAACGACCCGTAAATAAAATGAGTTATACCGGTATCATCACCCTGGCAATTATTCTTACTAATGTGGTTATTTCCTGGAAAGGATTTAAAAGCCGCGCCTTTTTCAATAAGTATGAATTTGAAGTGGAGAGGATCCGGCTATACAGGGAATACCGGCGTTTAATCACCTGCGGATTCCTGCACGTGAGCTGGAAACACCTGATCTTTAACATGATCTCCCTCCTGCTTTTCAGCGGGATGCTGGAAGCGGATATGGGGCCTGCAGCTTACGTTTGTATTTACCTGGGAAGCCTTATCGGGGGGAACCTGCTTTCCCTGTACATTCATCGGCGTGAAAGCGACTATAGTGCAGTAGGCGCATCCGGGGCGATCTGTGGAATCATTTTCGCTTCCATCGTCCTGTATCCGGGTATGATGGTGAGCTTCTTCGGACTGTTTCCCGTGCCGGGATGGGGGTATGGCATCGTGTATATATTGTATTCTATTTACGGCATTAAGTCGCGCCGCGATAATATAGGCCACGACGCCCACCTGGGAGGTGCTATGGCGGGCATGCTCATCGGGCTGATGATAGAACCGGCGGTGATCATGCAGCATATCGCTGTTATCATTGCGCTTACGGTACCCTGTGTATTCTTCATGTATGTAATTATCCACAAACCTCACATTATCCTGGTTGATAACTACTATTATAATCAACACCATGTGCTGGCGGATATCGATGATGTATATAATGTGGAAAAAGCCAACCGCCAGAAAGAACTGGATGCTATTCTCGACAAAATTCATCACAAAGGGATCAACAGCTTAACCAAAACAGAAAAGGAAAAGCTGGAACGATACTCCCGCCAGATAAGTTAATAACGGAGCAGCCGACGGCCGGTTTCCTGGATGAAACCTGATCCATCCGGACCGGCAGATAGGTAGGGGGCATGTGTATCCGCCCAATTTTCATTACTTTAGTGGCGATACCACCAACCTTATCAACCATCAGCGTATTCTGCAACGATAATGCACGATAATATCTATATTGACAAATCACTGTTTCAGCGCATTTCTGAGGGCGATGAAGCGGCATTTGGTATCCTCTTCAATACTTCCCTGACAACGCTGGAGCCATTTATCCGGAAAATGGTGAAGTCGCCCGAAAACGCCAAAGAAGTGATCCAGGCTACTTTCCTGCGGGTATGGCTTAGCCGCGACAAGCTTGCGGACATCGATCATCCGAAAGCCTGGCTTTATAAAGTAGCCGCCAACGAATGCTACACTTACCTGAAGAAAGAAGCTACTGAATACCGGTTGCGCGGAACAGTAGCGGCAACAGCCGACGAAACCGACACCGCTACCAGGCGGCTTACCTTAAAAGAATTGCATACTATTATTGAGGAAGCCGTGATGTTACTGTCGCCGCAACGCCGGCGTATTTACCAGATGAGCCGCAACCGGGGCATGAAGATCCCGGAAATAGCCACTGAACTGGATTTGTCGCCCAGCTCCGTAAAAAATGCACTGGTATTTTCCCTGAAAGCCATAAGGGAACACCTGCGCCGCAACGGGCATGCCATCCCGCTTGTTTACCTGATCTTTATCTGTAAGTAAAAAAATATTTTTAAACAGATAGGTCCTTTATGTCGTCAGCCTATTCTTAATACCGGGGAGCCGTTTAAATCCCGGTTTTCTTTTTACGCATGCAGGAGCAAAGGGTTATATATTTATTGCAGCAGCGGCTTTCCGGGAACGAAACCGCCGCAGAGCAGGAAGAGTTGTACACATTGCTGGAAGATGACGGCAATATGGAAATACTCATGGCCGCGCTCACGGATCTGATGTGGCAGGCCCCTGCTGATACAGCAACGCCGGATACAGCCGCCCGCACCGCTTTACTGCAAAGTATTACCGGCGCAGATCTTACCACTCCCTTTGTGGAAACAGCACAACCCGTGAAAACAGTGTACCGCTTCTGGTGGGCTGCCGCCGTTGTGGCCGGCCTGCTGTTCGCCACCGGTTTATATTTCCTGTTCCGGCCGGTAGCATCCGTAAAACCCACTCCTGCACTCGCACAGCGTTATAAGAACGATATCGCCCCCGGCGGCAATAAAGCCATGCTTACCCTGGCAGATGGCTCCCGCATTGTACTCGACGAAGCCAAAAATGATACACTCGGCAAACAAGGCAGTACCAGCATCATCAAACTGCAAAACGGACAGGTGCTGTACCATGCCACCGGCGCCACCGCCCCGGTTACTTACAATACATTAAGCACGCCCCGCGGCGGACAATACCAGCTTACCCTGCCGGATGGCACACGGGTATGGCTCAATGCGGCCAGCTCCCTGCATTTCCCCACAGCCTTTACAGGTAGCAACAGAACAGTGGAACTCACCGGCGAAGGGTATTTTGAAGTAGCGCCACTATCCGGAAAACCTTTCCTGGTAAAGGCCAACGGCGCCGATATCACGGTGCTGGGCACTCATTTTAATATCATGGCTTACACCAATGAAAGCGCCCTGGCGGTAACCCTGCTGGAAGGCGCCGTAAACGTAGGCCGTAACGGTACCATAAAGAAACTGCTGCCCGGACAACAGGCACGCATCAGCAACAATAACAACATCACGGTAACAGGCGCTGATGTGCAGGAAGCCGTAGCCTGGAAGAACGGCTTTTTTATCTTCGACCGCGCCGACATTACCACCGTGATGCGGCAGCTGGAACGCTGGTATGATATAGAAGTAGTGTATGAGGGCACGCCGCCTCAAATGCGCTTTGGTGGTGGTATGCAGCGCAGCCTCCCGCTGTCGGGTATCCTGAAAATCCTGGAAAAGAATGGAGTACTGTTTAAAATAGAAGGAAGAAAAATAACCGTATTACGATCGTAAACAAGCCATATTTTTTAACACTTAAATCTGACCAGCTATTGTATTAGAAGTAATCAGGATCAACTAAAACCAGCGCCATTAAAAAACCAGTGATGGGCAAACATCACTGGTTACAGGCAATAAATTATTCGTGTAAACTCATTTTTATCACCGAAATCAAATGTATGATTTTAACTGCTTTGTTCCAAAACAGAGAAGAGGGATCGTATTCCCTTGTCCGCAGGCCTGATCATCACCACATCAACACTTCCGGAAAGCATCACCACCAATGCAGATCTTACACACCGGTATTTGCCGGTACAATGAAAAAAAATAATCTGCCAACCAAAATTTGGAGGATCATGAGGTTATCTGCTTTATTACTAATGGCAGGCATGCTGCAGGTCAGCGCAAAAAGCACTGCACAACGCGTAACACTGTCTGTCAGAAACACACCGTTATCAACGGTCTTTAACACTATCAACCGGCAAACGGGGTACATCGTTTTTTATAACTACGATGCACTGCAAAGTTCCCGCCCCGTTACGCTGGATATGAAAAATGCTACTATCCAGGAATTACTGCATGCCTCGCTGATGGGGCAGAACCTGGAGTATGCCATCGAAGACAAAACCATTACGGTTACCCGCATCCTGCCGCGCACACCGGAACTGCCTGCTGCTCCGGCGCAGATAGTGATCACTGGCCGCATTACCGATGAAAACGGTGTTCCGCTGCCCGGCGTTTCTGTAGTGGTGAAAGGCACAGCCAAAGGCACACAAACCAATAACAACGGAGAATATACCGTTGTGGTGAGAGATGAAAATGCCGTGCTGTCGTTCTCTTATGTTGGCTATGAAAAACAGGAACTCGTAGTGGGTAAAAGTGGCGTCATCAGCATACAGCTGAAGCCATCCAATAATAAACTCACCGGCATCGATGTGGTGAACACCGGCTACCAGACCATTTCCCGCGAAAGGGCCACCGGCTCGTTTTCCGTGATCGATCCCTATCGCCTCCGTGCTAAACTGAAGCCGGATGTAAAGTCGGCCCTCGAAGGACAAGCCACCGGCGTGGTACTCACCAAAGAAGGCAACCTGGAAATCCGTGGCGTGTCTACCTTGCTGGGCACTGCCGCCAGCGCACCGCTGTTGGTAATTGATGGGTACCCTTCCAGCGCAGGACTGGAATCTCTCAATATCGATAATATAGAATCGATCACCGTGTTAAAAGATGCGGTAGCCGCTTCCATTTACGGCGCCCGCTCTTCCAATGGCGTGATCGTAATTGCTACCCGCTCCGGCAGAAAAGGCGCGTTGCAGGTGGAGTACAAAGGATCTACCGGCATCACGCTGAAACCGGATCTGTCGAACCTCAACAGGGCCTCATCCGCCGATTACGTGGATGCGGAAATAGAACTCTATAACCAGGACCCTAACAGCTACCTCACTACCTATAATAACTATGGCAGCACTTCCCGTGTCAACTACCTGATGATCGCCAAATCACAGGGATGGATGAACGAAAAAGATGTGAACGCCGAGCTGGATGTGCTGAAGAAAAACGACGGACTGGCGCAGATGGAGAAATATTATTTCAGGAACCAGTTCACGCAGCAACACAATATTTCTTTATCCGGCGGCAGCGAAAAAAGTATGCTCAACGCCGCGGTAAGATATATATCCAATCAGAATAACACGGTCCGGAATTCAGACAACCGCCTCATCTTTGATGTGAAAAACGACTGGCAGCCACGCAAAGGTGTGAACATCCGCCTGTTCTCCAATGTGAACTACGCCACCTCCGCTTCGCCGGTACGTGGCTGGCAGGATATGCTGGCGTTTACCAACACATCTTTGGTACAGCCGTATAACCTGCTGGTAGACCCGGCCACAGGGGAAACACTGAATGTGCCTTCTAAAAACCAGAAGAAGGAAGACCGGTATGCAGCCTTAACCGGGTTGAAACCACTGTACTACAATCCGCTGGATGACCTGGGACTGGAAACCTATAACACAAAGGCGTTACAGATCCGGTTGGGCGGCAGCGTGAATGTAAAAATCTTCGACGGGTTAAACGTAGAAGCAGGTGGTACCTGGAGCCGCGGCGATGCACAAACCCGCTCACTGTACGATAAAATGTCTTACCGGGTGCGGCTCTGGTACGATGATAATACCTCCATCTCCAATGGTTCCAAACATTATATTCCCGATGGTGCAGTGGTGAATGAAGCCCGCAACTTCAACCAGAGTTACATGTTCCGCACACAGCTGAACTTCAACCGGGTAATTGCCACCAAACATCGTGTAAGTGCTATTGCCGGTAATGAAATAAGCCGGAACACAGCGGATAACAATGCCCTGCCAACCCGCTTTGGATATAACGATCAGGCAGGTACGTTTTCTACTTTTAACTATGCCGATTATAATGCCGGTTCCTATAATGCTGATATGCTGGGCACCAGCAGACCTACCGCCAGTTTAGGCAGTTATGCTTTCCAGGATAACCGTTTTGTTTCCTGGTATGCCAACGGTTCCTATGAGTATAATAACCGCTTTATTCTCAGCGGAAGTATCCGGCTGGATCAAACCAATTTCTTTGGCACCGATCCGCGTTACCGCTACAAACCATTGTGGTCGGCCGGCGGCACCTATAAACTGGCAGAGGAAAAATTCTTCCAGGTACCATTGATCGATCGCCTGGACCTGCGGGCATCTTATGGTATCAACGGAAATATTTCCCTGAACTCAGGGCCTTTCCTGATCATTACCCCTGGCAGTTATTCCAATTATACCGGAGATGTATCTTACAGTATCTCTTCACCACCAAATAACTCGCTCCGTTGGGAAAAAACAAAAAGCACCAACTTTGGTGTGGATATCTCCCTGCTGAACAGGCGGATCAATGTAACCGCAGATTATTACCTGCGTAACAGCAGTGACCTGCTGGCATCTGACGCCATTGATCCTACCCGTGGCTTTAGTTCCCTGGTAAAGAATATCGGGGAAGTAAGAAATACAGGCTATGAAATCTCCCTGAATGCGGATGTATTACGTAAACGTGATTTCGTTTGGAATACCTTCCTCAATTTCAGCTACAACAAGAACACGGTAGTTACCTACAATGTTACCTACCAGTATCCTTCTACCATCACCAGTGGCGCTATCAAAAAAGCCGGTGATCCGCTGGATGCCCTGTACAGCTACAAGTATGCCGGCCTGGATAACAACGGTGTGTCGCAGTTTTACACGGCCAAAGGAGAAAAAAGTGGCGGTGGCAATGTGGCGGTAGGCGACCTGATTTACAGCGGTACCCTGCGTCCGAAATATGCGATCAGCTTAACCAACTCCTTCCGCGTACAGCGTTTCGATTTGTCTTTTATGCTTATTGCAAAACTGGGAAATGTGTTAAGGAGAGATGCCTTTAGCGGATCTAATATCCTGAATAAACATGTATCGGAAAGATGGAAGCAACCGGGTGATGAAGCCAAAACCATTTATCCGAAACTCAGCAGCTGGAATATGGATATGTTCTATTTCCCTTATTCAGATATTCTGATAGAAAGCGCCAGCTACATGAAGCTCCGGGATGTAACATTAACCTACGATCTGAATCCGCAGCTGCTGAAACGTATCGGCTTCACCAGTACCCGGATTTATTTCCAGACAAGGAACCTGTTCATGATTACCGCCAACAGCGATCACCGCGATCCTGAAACATCGGAACTGAACCTGTCCGGCGGCACCGGCGCATTTACGGAACAAGGATTTTCTTCCCTGTCGCTACGGCCGGAATTCTATGTAGGGTTATCATTCAGTCTTTAACAATTAATTACGGCGATCATGAAACAGCGTATACTCATACTGGTTATTATCATGGCAGGAAGTATCAGCTCCTGCACAAAATTCCTGGATGTAAAACCAAAAGGAAAACTGATCCCTTCAGAGGTGGCAGACTTTGATCACCTGCTGGATAACAGCAACATTGCACAATGGGTGTTTATTGACAATAACACTGGTTGTAACCTCGGTTACTTAACAGATAACCTGTCGCTTTCCGATGGGATTGGTAATATTAATTATAAGGCCAACAACCATCCTAACATCGACCGCTATTGGGCGTATGTTTTCAGGCAGCCTTACAAAAATCCGTCTACATCGGATTATTTCTGGGACTGGGGCACTTACCGCTCTATGGCTTATTTTAACAACGTGATTGATGGCGTACGGGCTATTCCCAATCTCAGTACAGAAAATCAGCAATATGCCAAAACGGTAGTGGCGCAGGCGTTGGTAAACAGGGCATGGTCGTACTTTATTACCACCCTGGTATACGGACCTGTATATAAGCCCGGTTCTCCCAACGATACCAAAACCATTCCTTATGTAACCAGCGCTGATATGGGCGCGCCGTTGCCGGATCTGTCCACACAGGAACAAGCCTTTGCACAGGTACAGAACGATGTGCTCACCGCTTTGCCGGACATGCCGGAAGTAACCAACTGGCCTTCCCGTCCGAATAAAACGGCGGCGCATGCATTGCTGGCGTACTATCACCTGTTTACACAGAAGTACGACAGCGTGGTGTATTATGCCAATCTCGCGTGGACGGCAGCCAGCAAAGGCGGCACCGATAAACTGATCTATGACTACAACAGCTTTTCGTGGACGGACCCAACCAACCTTATCAACAGCACCATTAAAGGACCGGATAACTTCCTGAGCGCCGCCAACAGCCGCGAAAACCTGTTGTACCGCAACCTCGATGCCGGCGCTGGCAGGTCTTCTTCCAGCTATCCTTCCGATGAAGTGATTGCGTTGTATGACCAGGCCAATGACCTGAGGTTTAAATATTTCTTTTTAACAGCGCCAGGTTATAAAACTACCTACAATAATGTGGTGTATGACGACGGTAACCGTATCCAGTATTATCGCGGTTCCAAAACCAACATGACTGCCGGGTTCAGTTACCCGGAACTGCTGCTGATGCGTGCGGAAGGATATGCCCGCACCAATCAGCTGGCCGTTGCCATCGACGACCTTAATACCCTGCGCCGCTACCGCTACAAAACCGGTACGCCCACGCTTCCGGTAGGTACCAAAGATGAAGTGATCCAGCAGGTGCTCGATGAAAGAAGAAGAGAGCTGCCCCTGGGTTCATTCAAACGTTTCCTGGACCTGAAAAGACTTTGCCTCGAAACCGGCAAGCCCTGGTGCAAGCCCAAAATACAACATAAGATAGGCACGGAAACACACGAAGGAACCGTGGATTCGAAAGATTTTATTTTAACCATCTCCAACGTGATATTGAAGTTTAACCCGCAATGGAATATACCGTTGGATGGAAGACCATTTTAAATCATAAAATTAAAAACCACATGAAACACATCTTAGTATCAATGCTGGCTTTATTCCCTGCCGCACTGCTGGCCCAGGACGGCACCTACGTGCTGAAAGGGAAAATAGGGACATTGGATGCTCCTGCCAAACTGTTTCTCACTTACCGGGCCAATGGCACTACCGTGAGAGATTCTGCCGCGTTGCAGCAGGGCGTATTTGAATTTAAAGGCAAAGTGGGCGACCCGGTGAAAGCCTCGCTGGTATTGCGTCATGGCCCGCCTACCAATATCATGTCTTATAAATCAGATCTGTTACAGGTATATCTTGAAAAAGGCACCATTATCGTTAGCGGCAAAGATTCCGTATACAACGCCGCCATCAAAGGTTCCCGTCTCAACGACGATCAGCAGCGCCTGCAGGCAAAGCTGAAAGCCACGGCTGCACAAAGGGATCAGCTTACGGAAGATTACATTGCCGCTAAGGAAGAAACCCGTAAATCGCCGGAATTCCGTAAATCTTACGATGAAAAAAGTAAGGCCATCCGCGAAGAAGAGAAGAAAATATACCAGGCGTTTATAAAAGAAAATCCTAAATCACCGGTAAGCCTGGATGCCCTGCAAAGCAGTGCCGGCAGCATTCCTGACAATCCTGCTGAACTGGAAACGGTTTTCAATACTTTATCTGCTGCTGTGAAGGAAAGCAAAAAAGGAAAAGAAGTAGCAGCGCTGATCAATGGCTGGAAACAAACTGCTGTTGGCGCTACCGCACCGGTGTTTACACAAAATGATACATTGGGCAAACCGGTAAACCTCACCGATTTCCGCGGCAAATATGTATTGGTTGATTTCTGGGCCAGCTGGTGTGGTCCCTGCCGTGCAGAAAATCCGCATGTGGTGGCAGCCTTTAATAAATATAAAGATCAGTCCTTCACCATCCTGGGCGTATCGCTGGATCAGGCCAACGGGCACGATGCCTGGCTGAAAGCCATTCACACCGATCAACTCACCTGGACGCATGTATCTGATCTGAAATACTGGGAGAATGAAGTAGCGAAATTGTACGGTGTTCGCGCGGTACCGCAAAATTTCCTGCTGGACCCCACCGGGAAAATAGTGGCTAAGAACCTGCGCGGGGAAGACCTGGATAAAAAACTGGCAGAAATACTGCCGCATTAATAACAGCCGGGTTAATCCCGGCCGTTATTGGTTAAAGGGTTACTACGATCTTTCCTTTCGTAGTACCCTTTTTCATTTCATCGAAGGCGGCGCGCATCTGTTCAAACGGGAATACTTTACCGATGTAGGATTTTATTTTTCCTGATTGCAGCAATCCGGCGATAGCATCAATGGCTTTTTCATCGGAGGTAACGCCGGTGAAGCGCACATCAAAACCCTTTGATTGATAGTATTGGGTGGTGGCTGCCGGCAGGCCATGCGGCAGGAAGAACAGGGCAGCGCCGGGAGCAAAATGTTTTTCATAGAGAGCAGCCGGGAATCTTCCGCCGATGTCCAGTACCAGGTTCAGTTGCAGGCTGCCGGCCTCTTCAAAATTGAAGTGGTTATAATCGATGATGTCGTCTGCCCCCAGCTGACGTACCCAGTCGGCATTAGCGGCGGTAGTTACTGCTATTACATGGGCGCCTGCCGCTTTGGCCATTTGCACTGCATAATGTCCTACGCCGCCGGCCGGTGCAGTGACGAGCACACGGTCGCCTTCTTTTGTCTGGTAATGTGTATGCAGGTTTTGCCATGCCGTAATAGCGGCGAGTGTTGCTGCCGCTGCTTCTGTAAAGGATATGTTGACCGGTTTTTTAGCGAGATGGATAGCCGGCGCCGCAACGTAGTCCGCGAATACGCGGCCATGCCCCGGCATCTTTATCATCCCGAATACTTCGTCACCTGTATTGAATTTGGTGACAGCGCTGCCCACAGCCGTTACCACGCCGGCAACATCTGATCCCAGGATCAGCGGTGAAATACCGTCCAGTGCGGGCGCCCAGCTGGCGCGTAATCCGTCGGGAGTGGTATAGTCTTCCAGTGTTTTATAATCTACCGGGTTAATACCAATCGCTTTGGTTTCAATGAGTACTTCGTCTGCAGCAATAGCAGGTATGGCAGTGTGTGAAATGGTGAGGGGGGCGTTTTTATCCAGTCTCTCTAAAATAATTGCTTTCATGTGATCTCCATTTTTTATGAAAGCAAAGCTAGTCAGCCGCCTGCCGTTATACCCGTACTGTAAAAGGAAACAGCAGTAACAGGATGGGATGCCCCTTACGCAGCGGCAGTTTATTACTTACATTTACAGTATGGAAAAGGTGCACGACCCATTTAGCATCAGCGTTACCACCCTGGAGCGCTGGGAAAAACGTAACCGCAGGAACAACTTTTTTGAGCTGGTGTATATCCTCGAAGGCAGCGGGGAACAGCAGGTAGAGTATACCCGTTCCCGTTACAGCAAAGGAAGTATTTTCCTGTTGCCGTCTTCCGACTGTCATACCTACCGGATAGACCAGCCCACTACTTTCCTGTTTATTCAGTTCAATGCCAGTTTTTTTTCGGGAGAACAGGACTGCGTGATAGATTTCGGGAAATGGTTCTGCCGGCTCAATTTCATTATTGGGAATTATAACCGCAAAGCAGGGGAGCTGATCAGCGGGGAGAATGATAAACAGCATCTCATCCGTTTACTGGAGTTGCTGATGTATGAGCAGCAGCGTTCCGACAATCATTCGCGGCGCATTATGCAGGGGCTGATGGTGGCGGTGCTGGAACTGATAGCCCGCAATGTGGCGATGGTATTGCCCGGGGAGCAGGGAGTGGAAGGCAAACGGTTCGCGGAAGTGCTGCTGCATATCCAGTTCCATCTGCTCGACGAAGAAAAAATTACGTTGTCTTATTTATGTCAGCGTTTCAATATCTCCGCTACTTATTTCAGTGAGTATTTCAAACGGAACGCCGGTGAAACCTACCAGGAGTTTGTACTCCGTTCCAAATTAAAACTGGCCGAGGCAAAGGCATTGTACACCGACCTGTCCTTTAAGGAAATTGCGTGGGATCTTGGCTTCACCGACAGCAGTCACCTGAATAAAATGATGAAACGGTTTTACCAGAAGGGGATGAGTGATATCCGGAGGCAGGCTATGCACGGCGCCGCCTGATGGTTATCTGACTTTTTCAAAATCATAATGTCCTTTGATGTGTTTGTTGAGATAGATGCCCTTTGAGCCGGACGACTTCATAGCTAAGTATACCGCTTCGGGCATGTCTTTATAATCATATACCATTCCTGATACGAATATGATCCGGAGTGTACGCGTGCCTGCGCTATATATCATATGGGCTATCACAGATGAAGGCATACCGGGGCCGGTTCAATTATCATACCGGTGCGTTCATCACTGGATGGGTTCCGGCGGCTCCCGGTAATTAAAATGCAAACGTTTGTCATTTTACAGCACCTGGAATTATTTTGCTTTTTTCTGATGGAAAATTAACATTAACTTAATAAGTTCTTGCATAATTTGGATAATTATATCCAACTAATTAAAATTTTCATAGAAGTTATTGTAAAATTTAAAGAAGTTTGCCTACCTTGAATCAACATTTCGCTGATAATGTTGTTCACTTGTACCAAATTGATGTAGATTTAAAACTGTAAGCAAACAATCATCTAAATGGTGTCTGATCGCCAGGAAATATTCAAGAAAACGTTATTAAAACACCTGTACTTTAACAAGGAATTGTCCTGTGCTGATCTCACGCTGCTCACCGGCAGGAGTCTTCCGCATACCACCAAAGCCTTGAATGAACTCGTGAAAAGTGGTTTGGTGCTGGAATCGGGGTATGCCATTTCCACCGGCGGCCGGCGCCCGCAGATGTACTCTGTGAAGCCGGACTACATGTACATTTTATCGGTAGCGATGGACCAGTTTGTAACCAGTATCAGCATACTGGATATGCAGAACAGGATCGTGGGAGAAGAACTCCAGGTGTCGCTGGACTTATCAGCGCATCCGGATGCCATTGCACAACTGGGCCAGGAACTGAAAACATTTATTGATCATTCAGGAATACCTGTGGAAAAGTTTGCGGGTATTGGCATCGGAATGCCGGGTTTTGTAGATGTAACAAAGGGCATCAACTATTCTTTTTTCGACAGGCAATACGGCAGCATCAATGAATACCTCGAAGCGCTTACCGGCGTACCGGTTATCATTGACAATGACTCCAGTTTAATTGCGCTGGCAGAATGGAAGCTGGGAGCAGCCCGCAACAGGCAAAATGCACTGGTTATTAATATAGGCTGGGGTATTGGTTTGGGGATGGTGCTGAACGGTGATCTTTTCAGGGGAGAAAACGGGTTTGCCGGAGAGTTCTCGCACATCCCGCTCTTCACTAACAATAAGATCTGCAGCTGTGGAAAGATGGGATGCCTGGAAACGGAAACATCACTATCAGTGATTGCGGAAAAAGCAGTGGCAGGTATCAATGAAGGAAGAACTACCGTTATGAAAGATTTGTCGATGGACAACCGCGACAACACGTTTAGAAAAATTATGGATGCAGCGTTGAAAGGAGATAACTACGCGGTGGAATTATTATCACAGGCAGGTTATCACATCGGACGCGGGATCGCTATCCTTATTCACTTGTTGAATCCTAACCTGATCATCTTAAGCGGGAGAGGAACATTGGCCGGAAAATTATGGCTGGCACCTGTACAGCATGCGTTAAATGAACATTGTATACCAAAAATTGCTGAAAATATTGAAATAATAATCTCGCCTCTGGGGTATGCGGCGGAAAGACTTGGCGCTGCAGCACTTGTTATGGAACACCTCGATAAAGGCCAACTGTAGTAAAGCAAAAACGTTCACTTGTATCAATCAAAAATGAGGCAGTAACTACCTGCAGCATGCGGGCTTCCCATGCCATCAGAGAAACTATGCCTTGATTATTCATCTTCATCTAAATTCACACTAATGAAAAGGTGGCTAGGCTTCCTGCTGCTAACATGTTTAGTGGCTACGTGCTATCAAAGCGTTTCCGCACAGGAAAAAAAATGGGTATCCGGTACCCTGAAAGACGCTTCCGGCGCTCCCGTAATCTATGCAACAGTCATTGAAAAGGGTACAACCAATGGCGCAACAACCAATGAAAAAGGGGCTTTTAAGCTCCAGGTAAATCCAGGTGCAGTACTGGTTATTTCCAGCGTAGGATTTACCACACTTGAAGTACCTGCAACTGCTAATCTCAACCTTGCAATGGAAGATGCATCCAAAGGTTTAAACGAGGTAGTAGTAACTGCATTAGGCATTTCCCGGCAGAAGAAATCACTCGGTTATTCTATGCAGGAAGTAAAAAGCACGACGCTGGTGGATGCGCATGAAACCAATATTACCAACGCATTAACCGGCGTAGTAGCAGGTTTGCAGGTAATCCGTTCCAGTACAGGCCCTGCAGGATCCTCAAAAATTAACCTGCGTGGTAACACTTCTTTAACCGGTAAAAATCAACCGCTGATTGTTGTAGACGGTATCCCTATCGATAACTTTATCGGAGCAGAGAACAATGATATGTGGAATCCTGGTATGGACATGGGTAATGGTTTGGCTGATCTGAATGCCAATGATATTGCCAGCATGTCTGTATTGAAAGGGCCTGCTGCTGCTGCATTGTATGGAAGCCGCGCGGGTGATGGTGTAATATTGATTACCACCAAAACTGGTAAGAAATCAAAAGGTCTGGGACTTACTGTTTCTTCTACGCTTGGATTCGAAAGTATTTTCACCAACCCTGAAATGCAGAATACTTTCGCACAGGGTTCTGATAACATTTTTAATCCGATTGATGGAAACAGCTGGGGACCAAAAATTGCGGGCCAGAGCTTACCTAACTGGCAAGGCAAATCAGAGCCGCTTCGTGCTTATGATAACCTCGGAAGCTTCTATAAGACAGGTGTGAATCACAACGAGAATATCTCCTTTCAGCAACAGCTGGATAAAACTTCTGTGTATACTTCCCTGAACTACATGAATGATAACAGCCTGATTCCCGGTACCAAACTTTCCAGGTTGAATCTCACCACAAGGGTAACAACGAAATACGGAGAATCAGAAAGATTATCCACAGATTTCAAAGTACAGTACTCTAATTCCAATGCCAGGAACAGGCCAACCACCGGGGTGAATAGCAGAAACTATTCTAACCTCCTGTACACCATGCCCGTTTCTATGGATATCACACAGTTTAAGAATCCAAAAACTGAATTTGGTGACATGTACTGGTATGGCATCGGTAACCAGGTTAATCCATATTGGTCGAGCCTTTATAATCTGAATGAAGATATCCGTAACCGCTTTATCATGAATGGTAGCATAAAATACCAGTTTACAGACTGGTTGAATGCAGAAGTGAAGGCAGGGGCTGATCTTTATAATACCAATACAGAAACAAAAGTTTACGCAGGTAGTCCACTTGCTACAAACGGTAGCTACAGCAATGGAAAATATTCTTTTTCAGAAGTAAACTACAGCACATTGATCACTGCCAGGAAAGATAATCTGATCGGCAAATTAAGCGGTAACATCAGTGTAGGGGGGAACCTCATGCGCCAGGAAACTTCCCGGGTGGGTAACAGTGCAGCCAACCTGGTTGTGCCTAACCTGTTCCTTATCAAAAATGTGAAAGGAACAGTAACCAATACGGATGAAATGTCCCAACAGGCTATTAATTCTCTGTATGGTACAGCAGGAATTAACTGGGATGGATTCCTATTCCTGGATGCAACACTCCGGAATGACTGGACTTCTACCCTGAGTAAAGAAAATCGGTCGTTTATTTATCCTTCTGTGAGTCTCTCTTACCTGTTTACCGAACAGTTTAAAACACTGCCACAGTGGTTAAGCTACGGTAAAGTAAGGGCTTCCTATGCTGCGGTAGGTAATGGTTTGAAACCTTACCAGGTGTATAATACTTATCTTATTGATCGTGATCCTAATGGTAACACCACTGCTTCGAGAGGTAAAACTTTATTTGACCCATCTGTGCGCAGCGAGTTAATCAAGTCATTTGAAGTGGGAACTGAATTGCGGTTTGTGGAAAACCGTTTCGGACTGGATTTCACATATTATAAATCCAATGCAACCCGGCAGCTGATAGATTTGCCAATGGATCCTGCCAGCGGATATGAGTTTAAGAAAATCAATGCAGGCAATATCCAGAACAGTGGTTTCGAGATCATGGCAGATGCTAAGATCCTGCAGAACCCGAAAAGCCTGATCTGGAATATCTCTGCTAACCTTTCCATGAACAGGAACCTGATCGTTGATATCAACAGTAAAGATAATGTGAATAACTACCGCCTTGGCGGCTTTGATGATATTTCAGTTATGGCCATCACTGGTGAACTTTATGGTGAAATTTACGGCAGTAAATTCCTCCGGGTTACTGATCCCAAGAGTCAGTACTACGGTCAGTTACTGTTAACGGCTGAGGGGCGCCCACAACGTGGCGAACAAAACGTTCGTTTGGGTAATCAGCAATCAAAAGCGCTGATCGGTGTTACGAATAGTTTTGGTTTCAAAAACTTTAGTCTTGCTTTCCTGATTGATGCACGCATCGGCGGAGATATGTTCTCAGTAACCCAATCCATGATGCAGAGAAGTGGTACTTCCGCGAAAACTGCCCCTAACGGCGAAAGGAATGACATGGTTGTAAGTGGAGTTATACCTGATGGTAACGGAGGCTACACACCTAATACCAAATCAATTACCACCCAGCAATACTGGAGAGCTGTAAACACAGACGTTAGTAACCTCGGTATCTCTGAATTGAATATGTACGATGCCTCCAATATCCGCCTGAGAAATGTTCAGCTGAGCTATAATCTGTCTAAAAAAGTATTGGGCAAATTACCAGTTCAGTCAGCCAAGGTGGGTGTATCCTGTAACAATGTTTGGCTTATTTCCAGCCACATGGACGGGCTTGATCCGGAATCAGTTTTTGCAGTAGGTACAAACGCTACCGGTTTTGAAAACGGTGCGCCTCCTACTACCCGTACCTTCCTGGTGAATCTGAGCGTTAGTTTTTAACATTTAATTGCATTAGAAATGAAAAAGATACTCATAAAATCAAGCTGGGCATTGGCTGCCTTTGTGATGCTGATGTCTGCCTGTAATAAATTCGAAGAGATCAATACAAACCCGAAAGAAGCGGACGATAGCCAGGTGCAGTTGGAATACCTTATTAACAGCTCTATTATTGGCGCACAGATGGATCCGAATATTGCGGAGCGCTCATTTGTGTTGTACTGGAAAACCGCTAGCCGCCAACATTTGAGTGGAGGCTTGTCTTCAGGCGCAGTAGATGATGGCTGGAGTACCGAATATTATCGTTACAGCGCTGGTTGGCTTAGTAATATCAATACTGCGATCCAGTTTGCTGATGAAAGGATAAAGACCGGCGATATTAAACCTTACACCGATAATCTGAAACAGGTAGCCCGTATTTGGAGGGCATACCTGATGAGTGAACTGTCCGATAACTTTGGTCCGATTCCTATCAACGGTTTCAAAGGTTCAAACCCGGATTTTGCCGGCGTAAAAGAAGTGTACTATTTTTTATTGGATGAACTGAAAGATGCCAGCTCCAAATTAAATACTGCAATTGTTCCTTCAGATGACCTGAAAGTACTGGACCCTGCCTATGGATATGATTTCGCAAAGTGGAAACGTTATGCAAATTCCATGCGCCTCCGGTTGGCAATGCGTTTATCTGAAGTGGATCCGGCTAAAGCAAAAGCCGAATTTGAAGCAGCAGTCGGTGGTGATCTTATTACCGACGCCGATGCTACTTTCCAGGTAGCAGAGAAGCCAGGATGGGACGCGCTCTCAGGTGTAATGAGCCGCGAATGGAATTCCCAGATCCTGTCTACTACACTGGAAAATATTTATACCGGTTTAGGTAGCGTGAAAACGGCAGACCAGTTGGGGGCAACTTTTCAATCTTATATTAAGCCTGCTGATTGGGCCGGATTACAGTTAACTGATCATTTCTCTACCATGACCAATGATCCGTTTGCCGGCTTCTGGTTCGATGGGTTGCCGGAAACAATTGACCCACGCGCCTATAAAACTTTTATTCTGGCAGGGGATTTTACAAATCCCAACTTTAGTAAGTACCCTTCTTACGACCAGCCAACATGGGAAACGACTGCGCGTAACCTGGTAGATGGCGCTGGTGCAACTGTAAAAACACTGGATGGTAAATTTACCTGGAATGGTTCCAATGCCGGTGCATGGGGAGCCAAAGGAACAAAAAACCAATGGCGTGCCTTCCCTGGTGCAGCACCGCGTTTGGGACAGCAGTTCAGAAACAGCCTGAATAAACGCATCTTCTTTGCTGCATGGGAAACCAACTTCCTGATAGCGGAGGCCGCCGTGAGAGGATGGAATGTACCACTGTCCGGTAAGGCAGCTTATGAGAAAGCAATCTCTCAGAGCTTTGAGTATTGGGGTGTGTCCGGTTTTCTGGGCACCTACCTGGCTTCTACTGCCTATAATATGACAGGAACTTCAGTAAGCTGGGATCACACCGCAGAGCCACCAGCCACACATGCCATGAACTTTAAGAATGGCTATACCGGAACTCCAGGCACCATAGCTATTAAGTACCCGGTGAATAATCTTTATAAAAACGGAGCTGTTAAAAACGATCTCATAACAAAGATCATCACTCAAAAATATATCGCACAGGTTCCGTGGTTACCGCTGGAAGGATGGAATGATAAACGCAGATTAGGTTTACCATTTTTCGAAAATCCAACGGTGGAAGACGCATTGGCAACATTACCAACGCTTAACGCTTCCACTTACATGACCAGCAATGTGAAATTCTTCCCGCAACGAATCAAGTATCCTTCTTCCCTGAAGAATACCAATGCCAGAGGGTATGAGCAGGCTGTAGCTGCATTGTCAGGTGGCGGCGATGAAGTTTTAACACCATTATGGTGGGCTATTAAGCAATAGTTTGCTGTTCACTTATATTAAAAAGAGCTGACCGACTGTAAAACCGGTCAGCTCTTGCCTTTAAAGCAAGCCGGACCACGGCCCGGAAAAAAACTCTTTAGGTGATACGGATATATAAGTCTACCTTGTGAGCAAATACAATATAATGCAACAAGGTACAGTTAAATTTTTCAATGAATCCAAAGGATTTGGTTTCATTACCCCATCAAATGGTGGACAGGATATTTTCGTTCATATTTCCGGTACTACTGGCGAACTTCGTGAGAATGACACCGTAACGTATGAAGTTGAAAATGGTAAAAAAGGTCTGAATGCAGTTAACGTAAAAGTTATCTAAGTTTACATATCTTATTTCTGGAGGGGCTGATCAGCAGATCAGCCCTTTTTTTATGCATATAGGTCAGCCTTCGCTTTTCTTGTCACGGAAGGCTTTGGGCGTTTGCTGGGTGCGCGCCTTAAACACGGTGGAAAAGTAAGCAGGGGAGGAAAAGCCGCACTCATAGGCTATTTCCGCTACCGATAGCGTTGAATTCACCAGCAGGTACCTGCCCTTTTTTACCCGTGCATCCAGGATATAGTCGTTTACATTACAGTTCAGCAATTGCTTCACTTTGCGGTACAGCTGCATTTTTGAAATAGCCAGCTGCTGGCAGATATCCTCTACTCCAAACTGGTCGTTGCCGAGGTTGGCCTCCACAATGGCGGTAAAGTCATTCACAAATTTACGGTCTGGTTTGCTGGACTGGGTGCTGTGTACCCGTGTTTCGGGTTCCGCGATATAGTGATCTTTCAGTAAAGCCCGGTTATTGAGCATGCTGCTGATGCTTTCCGCCAGGTATTTCAGGTGGAAAGGTTTACTGATATAGGCGTCTGCATTGTGTTGCATACCTTTTATGCGTTGTTCCTCGCTGCTGTTGGCGCTCAGCAGGATTACCGGGATATGGGAGGTACGGATATCCTTTTTTAGTGTTTCCAACACCTGGATCCCATCCATGCCCGGCATCATAATATCACAAAGGATGAGGTCCGGCACATGCTCAAAGGCCAGTTTCAGCCCGTCGGCGCCGTTGCCGGCATGAAACACTTCATACTGCCCGCTGAGGAAATCGGCCAGGAAATGATTCAGATCGGGGTGGTCTTCAATCAGCAGCACGGAATGCGGATGTGCCTGTACCGTCAGTGGCAATTCTTCCGCGGGCGTGTCGTTGAGGTCATCGGTATAGCTATGCAGGGAGTGATTGATCACATTCATGTGTTCATCTTCCTGCTGAATTTCTTCCGGTGCAAAGGGGGCGGAGGTACCCGGCAGGGTGATACTGAAAGTGGTGCCGGCGCCTTTGCTGCTTTTTACAGTGATGCTGCCGTGATGCAGGGAAATAATTTCACGGGTGAGCGCCAGCCCGATACCGGTGCCTTTATGCTCGTTGTTCCGGCTCTGGTAAAACAATTCAAAAGCATGGGCCAGGGTATTTTCATCCATGCCGCTGCCGTCGTCTTCAATACGTATTACTGCTTCCTGCCCGGTTGTGGCCTGTTCCAGGTATATATGCACCTTGCCGTAGTCGCTCGTAAATTTGAAAGCGTTGGACAGCAGGTTATACAGTACCCGGTCAAACAGGTGCTGATCAAACCAGGCTTTAATGCCGGGTTGCCGGCTGATAAGCCGGAAATCGATATGTTTTTTAACCGCGATGCCTTTATATGCTTCCATAATATCCAGCATAAAGGCGGGCAGGTCATTTTCAGATACTTTCAGCTGCAGCTTGCCGCTTTCAATCCGGCGGAACTCCAGCAACTGGTTCACCAGCCGCATCAGGTGGATCACATTTCTGCGCATCAGCTCCAGCTGTTGCTTTTGCGGAGAGGAGAGCTGCCTGCTGCCCATCAGGTTTTCCAGTGGCGCCTGTATGAGGGTTAAGGGGGTACGGAATTCGTGCGACAAGTTAGTGAAGAACGTAAACTTGGCCTCTGTGGCTTCCTGCGCACGGGCGGTCATTTCTACCAGCCGATCCCGTTGCTGGAGGATTTCATCCCGTTGCTGTTTCAGTTGCTGGTTGATACGGCGGTTGGTGCGCAAAATAAAGATCAGCACAATACCGAGCAGGAAGGCGATGCCCAGCGTGGTAACCACTATCCGCAGCAGGTGTTGCTGATCCTGGTACAGTGATAGCTGCTCCTGCAGCAACGATTGCTGTTTTTCTATTTCCTGGTGCTGGGCCTGTATCTTATCTATCTGTAACCGCATCAGCTTTACATTGCTGCTGTCGATCAGTACGGTTTGGAGTAATGTATTGCGGGGCACCTTTTTTCCGGCGAGGATGTCCGCGGCCATGCTGATGGCTTCTTTGCCGCCGCTGGGATACAGCAGCGAGGCGCTCAGTACGTGGCGCGATACGAGGTCGATGCCGGCGTCGGGGTAGGGAGAGGCATCCACGCCAATAAACCGGGTATGTGTGAGGCCCTTTTCCCGGCAATAACGGTACATGCTATACGCCATTACGTCGTTCTGTGCAAAGATCACATCTGCCTGTTGCACGGCGGAGTCGTTGCGGGCGGCGGCTTCCCGAGTTTTTTCGGCCACCCAGCTGCCTTCGAGGGTGGCTATCACTTTCAGGCCGGGGTAGTGCGCAAGGGCATCCCGGAACCCCTGGTGTCTTTCCACAGTGGGAGAAGAGCCACGAAGCCCTGTCACCTCTATAATACGCCCGTGGCCATTCAGCCGGGCGGCAATATATTCCGCTGCCAGTTTGCCGATGTTGTAGTTGTCGCCCCCGATGTAAGCGGTGAACGAGTCGGTGGCAGCCTTACGGTCCAGGATGATCACCGGGATGCCTTTGCCATAGGCAGCTGCAATTACCGGCGCCAGTGGCGCTGCCTCATTGGGCGATACCACCAGGATGTCTATTTTCTCCGCCAGCAGTTCCTGGATCTGCTGTACCTGCCGTTTGCTGTCACTTTCTGCATCACGGTACAGCAGCTGCATCTCCGGATGATAGAAAAGTTCCCGCTTCATTTCTGTGAGCATGTTCCGGCGCCAGTCGTCGTTGCCGGTACACTGCGAAAACCCGATCCGGTATTTCGGTCCTGTTTCCGGCCGGCATCCTGCGGCATACATCAACAGTGGAAGAATTATTAAACAGAGATATCGTTTTAATACTGCTGGCAAGTGGGAATGTTTTTGGTTTTATTTCTAAAAACAATGATACAAAATTGAAAGAGATCTCCCTGAAATATATCCATCTTAATGTATAAAATATTATTTATCAAGATATTATTCTGTTTTATACCCTTTGTTATAATTTCGAAAGAAAGCGGTGCTATACGATAACAGCAGCCTTTTTCAAAGGAGTAGGTTTGACCTATCGATCAAAACTTATTTCTACGTTATGAACAACAAGATTGTTTTCTTCTGGGCTTTTGTGGTAGCACTTGGCGGTTTTCTTTTCGGTTTTGATACCGCTGTCATCTCTGGTGCGGAGCAACATATTCAGCAATACTGGCATTTAACGGAAGTACAACATGGATTCACCGTATCCATTGCATTAATAGGAACGGTGTTTGGCGCATTGGGAGGCAGCACGCCTTCGGATAAACTGGGGCGCCGTGCTACCCTGCTGCTGGTAGCGCTGGTATACCTGGTGTCGGCAGTAGGTACGGCGATGGCAACCAACTGGTACTTTTTCCTCGTATGCCGTTTTATAGGTGGCCTCGGTGTAGGCGCTTCATCTGTAACGGCACCGGTATATATTTCAGAGGTGTCACCAGCTTCTTATCGTGGCCGAATGGTCGCTTTATTCCAGTTTAACGTGGTTTTTGGCATCCTGGTGTCTTATTTATCCAACTATTTCATTGGCGGATATGGCGGTGAAAACTCCTGGCGCCTGATGCTGGGCATCCAGGCATTCCCTGCGGCCCTGTTCCTGTTGCTGCTCCGCTGGGTACCGGAAAGTCCGCGCTGGTTGCTGCTGCACGGCAAAAAGGAAGCCGCCGCCATTAAAACCCTGCAAATCATCAACCCCGCCGGTTATGCGGACGATATCGCCACCATCCGGCAGTCGAGGCACCAAAGCATTGGCGCGCCAAAGGAACGGCTGTTCTCCGGGAAGTACCGCACTCCGGTAGTGCTGGCGGTATTGTTTGCCATTTTCAACCAGGTATCCGGTATCAACGCTATCATTTATTATGCGCCGCGTATTTTTGAAATGTCCGGTTTGGGTACAGCGTCTTCTTTGCTCTCTACAGTCGGACTGGGCATCGTGAACTTCATTTTTACGTTAACGGCTATACGGTTTATCGACCGCATCGGCCGCCGGCAGCTCATGCTGATAGGCACGGTTGGCCTTATCGCTACACTCGGCCTCACCGCCATTTCCTTTTATATGCATACCGGCGGTATTGCCGTGATCTCTTATCTGCTGGTATACATGGCCTTCTTTGCCTTCTCGCAGGGCGCTGTGATATGGGTATTTATCTCAGAGATATTTCCAAATGCCGTACGCGCCAAAGGTCAAACGCTGGGCAGTTTCACTCACTGGATCATGGCCGCTCTTATCGCTTTTACCTTTCCCTGGCTGGCCAGCCACATCGGCGGTGGTCACATTTTCGCCTTCTTCTGTGTGATGATGGTATTGCAACTGCTTTTTGTATGGCGCTGGATGCCGGAAACAAAAGGACAAACCCTGGAAGAAATTGAAATGACAATGGTCATGCATTAAACAAACATTTTATGACAAAGTATAACATCGCCTGCCTCGGGGAAATATTGTGGGACATCTTACCGGATCAGGAATTGCCGGGCGGCGCACCCATGAACGTAGCGTATCACTTGCAGAAACTGTCGCAGTCCGTTGCGATGGTATCGGCCACAGGTACAGATGATCATGGCACGAGGCTGCTGCAACTCATGAACAACATGCAGCTCTCTACCGCTTACGTACAAACGAATACTAACTACGCCACCGGCAAAGTAAATGCCTGGATGGACGCGCATAACGATATGCAGTATGATATCCTGTACCCCGTGGCCTGGGATCATATTGCCTGGAATGCTTCCCTGGAGGCTTTATTAACGGGAGATGACCTGCAGTATATTGTTTTTGGCAGTTTGATGGCAAGGCATGAGATCTCCCGGAATACGCTCCGTAAAGCATTGCAGTCAACCGCCATAAAAGTGCTGGACATCAACCTGCGTGCGCCCTGGTACTCCCGCGAAACACTGGAATGGCTCATGAGCAGCTGCGACCTGCTGAAGCTGAACATCGCAGAACTGGAGCTGATCAGCGCCTGGTACGGTACCTGGCCGACGCACGAAGAACAGGTACGGGCATTGTCTTCCCGATTTAACATCCCTACTATAGTTGTCACCCTGGGAAGCAAAGGCTGCATGGGGTACATCGACGGGGCTTTTTATTACCAGGAAGGCCAGTCCGTGATAGTAGCAGATACCATTGGCAGCGGCGATGCTTTCCTGGCCGGCTTCCTCGTATGCCGGCTGCAACAACGTTCCCCTGCCTGGAGCCTGGCGTATGCCAATGCACTGGGCGCACTGGTGGCATCGCGCCCCGGTGGCTGTCCGCAATATGATCCATCCGAGATATACAGCCTGATGAAAATACCACAGCACACTTAGCCAATTATTACATTTCCACACCACCATTTCACAAATTCCATTATGAAAAAGTTGTTTTACTTATTACCGATGTTGCTGTTCGGCCTCTTCGCCATTGCACAGCAACGGAACATCACCGGTACCGTTGTCAGTAAACAAAACAGAACACCTTTGCCCGGTGTAACCGTACAGGCGGGCAACAGGAACACCATTACCAATGGCAGCGGGCAATTCACACTGCCGGCTGCCGTGGGGGAAGTGCTCAACTTCTCTTATATAGGCATGAAGCCTATGTCGTTAAAAGCTGCCGAAGGCAATATGTCCGTAGAAATGGAAGATAATGCCACCGACTTGAACCAGGTAATCGTAACCGGTTACCAGACACAGAAAAAGGCCGATCTTACCGGCGCTGTATCTGTAGTGAATGTGAGCGAAATAAAAGACATTCCGCTCGGCAACCCGGTGAAAGCCCTGCAGGGCCGCGTTCCCGGCGTATTCATTACCTCCAACGGCGATCCCAACAGCAATGCCACGGTGCGTATCCGCGGTATCGGTACCCTGGGTAACAACGATCCGCTGTATGTAATTGATGGTATCCCCACCAAAAGAGGATTGCAGGAACTGAACCAGAATGATATTGAATCCATCCAGGTATTAAAAGATGCTTCTGCTGCTACCATCTATGGTTCCCGCGCGGCAAACGGCGTAATCATTGTTACTACCAAAAGAGCGAAGAAAGGCTACAGCCGCATCACTGCAGATGTATCTGCCTCTTTGCAGGATTACAGTACCAAATTAAAAACACTGAATACGGAAGGCCGCGGCCGCGCCTACTGGCAGGCTGCCGTGAATGACCGTACTGATCCCAACAACAACCAGATTTATCAGTACGACTGGAACGGCGATTATAACAACCCCGTGCTTAACAAAATTAACCTGCCGGAATTTATTGATGCCGCCAAAACCATGAAGCCGGCCGATACCTACTGGTACGACCAGATTGCACAAACTTCCCTGCTGCAAACCTACAACGTGTCTATTGCCAACGGCAACGAAAGAGGGAACTCCTATTTTTCGGTTGGCATGTACAATAACAAAGGCATCGTAAAAGAAACACAGCAACGGAAAATAACTGCCCGCTTTAATACGGATTATTCCTTTTTTAAAGGCCGGCTGAAAATAGGAGAGAACCTGTCTGCTACCTATATCAGGGATGCGCTGGTACCTGCCACCGACATTCTTTTTGCAGCATTGGTACAACAACCGGTAGTGCCGGTACATACCGTTGATGGCGGCTGGGGCGGCCCTGCTCCCGGCATGACCGACAGGCAGAATCCCGTTCGGCTTATTGAAGATAACCGGCAGAACAAAAGTAATTTCCTGCGCTTATTCGGTAACGTATATGCCGACATAGAAATTATTCCCAACCTTCACTTCAAAAGCAGCTATGGTATAGATTACAATGGTACTTATCAGCGTACATTGCGTAAATCGTATACTTCCGGGTTCCTTTCTGATCCGTCCAACTTCTCCCAAACCTCACAGGATTATAATGGTAACTGGGTATGGCAAAATACGCTCACTTACAACGTAGCACTGCAAAAGCACCGGTTCGATTTCCTGTTGGGAGAAGAACAGATTAAATACATGGCGCAGAATTTTTACGCCAGCAGACAAGGGTATGCGTTGGAGAATATCGACTATGCCTACCTCAATGCAGGATCTTCCAATAAAGATAACGGAGGTACCGGTAGCGGCTATACGTTATTATCTTATTTTGGTAAAGCAAACTATTCTTACGATAATAAATACCTCGCTTCGGTTACCTTGCGCCGCGATGGCTCTTCCCGCTTTGGTAAAGAAAACCGTTTCGGGATGTTCCCCGCGGTATCTCTCGGATGGCGCGTGAGCGAAGAAAATTTCATCAAACAAAACCTGCCTTTCCTGTCGGACCTGAAACTCCGCTATGGCTGGGGCAGATCGGGCAACCAGGAAATTGCCAATAACGCCACCTATACTTTATACTCCGCTATTTATGGTATAGATCCTACCTGGGATTTCGACAGCGGCAGCGCGTATGATCTTGGTGGCGCAGGCTCCGGGCAGTTATCGTCCGGATATACACTGATCCAGCAGGGCAACCCTGCGCTGAAATGGGAAAGCACGATGGAATCCAACGCCGGAATAGATTTTGGCTTGTTTAATAATCACCTTAGCGGTTCCGTAGATTATTTTATTAAGAAGACATCCGACATCCTTATCAGCCCGGCTTACCTCGCAGTGATCGGTGAAGGCGGCACCAAATTCGTGAACGGCGCCTCTATGCAAAATAAGGGACTGGAAGTATTGCTGTCGTATAACGGCAACATTGCACCTGGCCTGGCGCTCACCGTTACCGGCAACGTAGCCACTTACCGCAATAAGATCACCAAACTGCCGCCGGAAGTACTTACGTCCTATCCCGGCAACGGACAGGATAAAACCATTCTCGGCCACTCTATTAATTCCACCTTCGGGTACGTGGCAGATGGATTATTCCGCTCGCAAAAAGAAGTAGATGACTATGCCACACAAATTGGGAAAGGCGTGGGCCGCATCCGGTATAAAGACCTGAACAGCGACGGCGTTATCGATGACAAGGACCGCGATTATATCGGTAAGGGAGATCCTGATTTTACCTACGGACTGAATGTAACACTGGAGTATAAACACTTTGATCTGACCTTCTTCCTGCAGGGAATACAAGGCATCCAGGTATATAATACTTACAAAACATACACCGACTTCTCCTCCATCTGGCCCGGAACTAACTGGGGCGCACGTACGCTGGATGCATGGACACCACAAAATCCAAACGCTTCCATTCCTGCGCTTACACTGGTAGACCGTAACAATGAAAACCGGACATCTACCTACTTCCTGGAATCAGGTTCCTATCTCAAACTCAGGAACCTGCAACTGGGATATAGTTTCCAGCACCTGTTCAGCAAGCGTTTGCAAACAGCACGGGTATATCTGCAGGGCAGCAATCTGCTCACGTTAAAGAACAAAGGTTTTACCGCCACTGATCCGGAGAATCCCAACAACGCATATCCTATTCCGGTGATTGGCACGATCGGCTTAAACCTGTCTTTTTAAACACACAACACAGCCACCATGAAGTACACACAATATATTCTTTTACTCAGCTGCCTGTTGCTCGGCGCTTGCAGCAAATTCCTGGATCAAACGCCACAGGGCGTTATTTCAGGCGACGACCTGAACTCGCCGGCCAATCTCGAAAAAATGGTGACCGCCGCCTATGCATCGCTGGGTAATGATCACTATACGGCTCCTTATTCCAGCATGTGGCCCTACGGAAACATCCGCAGTGGCGATGCGTATAAAGGCGGTGACGGCGCCGGTGATATCAGCGACTACCACTTTTACGAAACCTTTTCCCTGAACAGGGTGGATAATGGCTCCTCCGACCTGGTGTGGTTTCGCCTGTATGTATGCATTGGCCGTGTAAACGATGCGCTGGCACGCCTGAACAAAGCCACTGAAACCCAATTTCCGGAAAAGGTAGTACGGCAGGCAGAGATGAAGTTCCTGAGAGGACACTATTATTTCCTGTTGAAAACATTATTCAAATATGTTCCTTACATCGATGAAAATGCGCCAAAGGAAACCTATGATACCATTTCCAACCGCACTTATTCCAATGTGGAACTATGGACGAAGATCGCAGATGATTTCACTTTTGCCGCTTCCCATCTTCCCGATATACAACCGCAAATAGGAAGAGCCAATAAATTCGCGGCAAAAGCCTACCTGGCTAAAACCCTGTTGTATGAAGCCTATAAGCAGGATGAAAATAACCATGTAACCGGTATTGACGCTGCCCTGCTGCAACAGGTAAATACCTTGTGCGATGAAGTGATTGCCTCCGGTAAATACCAGCTGGCTATTGATTATGCAAATAACTTCCTGTCGAAAAGTGAAAATGGTCCGGAGTCCCTTTTTGCTATCCAGTATTCAAAAGATGATGGAACGCCCAAAGGCCGCCTTGATTACGGACATGCGCTGGATTACCCGATGAACCAGGAGTATGGCTGCTGTGGTTTTCATTCGCCCAGCAGTAACCTGGTGAATGCTTTTCAGACAGGCGCCAACGGGCTCCCGATGTTTGAAACATTCAATAACGTGAACATCACCACGGAAGCAGATTTTCATACCCATACCTTTGATCCGCGTTTAGACCATACCGTGGCTATTCCCGGGCATCCTTACAAATACGATCCCGCTTTTCTGTACAAGCGCGCCTGGGCCCGTGCGCCGGAAGTATATGGCAGTTACCTGAGTCTCAAAGAAGCGGTGTTACCCGGTGATGCTACTTTTCAGAAGGTGCCGCCTTTTATGTCGAGTTCCAAAAACTGGGAAATTATCCGTTATGCCGACGTACTGTTATTTAAAGCAGAAGCATTGATAGAACTGGGACGCGCTGCCGAAGCATTGCCACTCATCAACCAGGTGAGGGGAAGAGCCGCTGCCAGCACCGGCTTATTAAAACAGGCAAATGGTACCTTTACATCCAGTTATAAAATGAATACCTATCAGCCGGGTGTTAACTGCACCTGGTCCACCGACTTTGCCCGGCAGGCTTTACGCTGGGAGCGCCGGCTGGAATTTGCGATGGAGGGCTCCCGGTTCTTTGACCTGGTACGCTGGGGTATTGCGGCAGATTATCTCAATGCTTATTTTGCCGTGGAAAAAACACGCCGGGCTCACCTGAATGATGCTTCCTTCAAAAAAGGCAGGGACGAATACCTGCCCATACCATTAAACCAGATTAACTACAGCAAAGGGTTATATAAACAAAACACCGGCTGGTAAAATTAAATATCATTGTTATGAAGAAGAGACTTTTTTCCATATTACTGGCAGGATTATTACCCGGATGGCTACACGCCCAGGAGGCTACACCGCAATGGCGCCCCGTGTATCATTTTACGGCGCCCAAAAACTGGCTGAACGATCCCAATGGATTGATCTATATAGATGGGGTGTATCATTTGTATTACCAGCATAATCCATTTGAAAACAAGTGGGGCCACATGAGCTGGGGACATGCTACCAGCAAGGACCTGATTAACTGGAAACACCTGCCCGTTGCTATTCCGGAAATAGAAAAGAAAGATACCACCACCTGGATCTTCTCCGGTTCCGCAGTATTGGACGAACATAACAGCAGCGGTTTTGGTAAAAATGGGAAAGCCCCCATTGTGGCTATTTATACCGCAGATCAGCCAAAGCAGCAAAAGGAATCACAATTTATTGCCTTTAGTAACGATGGCGGTTTAACCTACACCAACTATAGCGGCAACCCGGTAGTAGATATTCAGAAGAAGGATTTCCGCGATCCAAGCGTGATCTGGCTGGAAGACCAGCACAAATGGCTCATGACAGTAGCCGTACCTGCCGAGCATAAAGTACAGTTCTACTCATCAGAAAACCTCAAGAACTGGGAGCTGCTGAGCGAGTTCGGCAACCAGGGCGATACCCGTAAAATATGGGAGTGTCCTTCTTTAACGCCCCTGTATGTAGATGGTGATCCTGCAAAAAAGAAATGGTTGCTGATGGTATCTTCCGGCAACCAGGACGCCGCTACTGGTATGCAGTATTTTACCGGGGACTTCGACGGCAAAACATTCACCAATGATAACAAGCCGGAAAGCCAGCTGTTTGTGGATTACGGCAAAACCTTCTACGCTGCTATACCCTACAATCATCTGCCGGATAACCGGCAAATGATGATCGGCTGGCTCATGCCATTTGAAACGCCTACCTCACCGTGGCGCGGACAGATGTCGATTCCGCGCGATCTGCAACTGAAAACTACGGCATCGGGTATACGTTTATTCCAGCAACCATCTGCAGCGATCAGCACCTATCTTCATAAATTACCTGCCGCTAAAAAACTAACACTGAAAGCGCAAACCATTAATAGCAAAGCGCTGGAGTTGAGCAGCAGCAAAGGTTTCAACACCAATACCAATTGGGTGGATGCTGAGTTTACCATTGGCACCGCCGCTGATTTTGGCTTTAAAATAGCACAGCAGGTAGTGGTGGGGTATAATGTACAACGGAATGAACTGTATATCCGCGATGGAAAAGATGTACAACAGGTAAGCATTCCACCGGCTAACAATAAAATCAGGTTACAGGTGCTGGTGGATAAATCATCTGTAGAAGTATTTGTAAACGACGGAGAAAAAGTGCTCACCACTTTAATATTCCCGGATAAAGCGGCTACAGGATTAGCAGTGTTTGCAGAGAACGGAGATGTGCAGTTGAATACATTGAAAGCGTGGGATCTGAGTAAATAAGGGGGAGTTGTTTTATAGACAGGCGCCGGCTCTTTTTTGAGTCCGGCGCTTTTTGTATTAACTTGGGGGAATAAAGTTTGTTTCATGCCCTTTGGTAAGCAAAAAAATGTGGTTAACATTGGAATAGCCCTCGTGTGGATGATAAATGGCGTATTTTGTAAGGTGCTGAACTATGTTCCACGACACCAGTTAATTGTTGCAAGAATACTTGGTGAAACCCATGCAGCTTTACTTACCCGTACCATTGGCATCCTGGAAGCCGGGATGGCGATATGGATACTTTCCAGGATAAAATCCCGCTGGTGTGCTATCGCGCAAATCCTGCTGGTAGCGGCTATGAACGTCATAGAGTTTATAGCAGCCCCCGACCTGTTGTTGTTTGGGAGAATAAATATCATCATCGCTGCCGTTTTTATATTTATTATTTACCGGAACGAATTTAAAACCCATGTTAGCCTTTCTTAAAAATCATCCCTTTGCCGTGGAAGCTTTTTTTGAAAGCTCCCTGGTGCTTACTTACGCCCTCCCAATAGCGGTTTTGGAACCGTTGATACCCCCGCAGCTGGAGTTGGATGTATTCCAGGAACAGTGGGCATTTATTGCTATTGCCATAGTGAAAACAAAGCACCTTCGCCCCAAAGGGTTTCCTGCTTTTATGGGAAGTGATTTTGTGTTAACCGGTTACCGCGTGTTTGTACGTTATTCTAATAGCGAAGGAAAGCGGTTGCGGGGTTTGTATATTTTGAAATCAGAAACAGACAGTAAGAAGATGGAGTTTTTCGGAAATCTGTTTACCCATTATAGTTATACCACTACAGATATCAGCATTACGGAGGAAAACGATATGATGATTGTTAAATCAGCGGCATCGGGATTGGATATCACGGTTGATACCGGCAATGAAACAGCGGCATTGCCGGCAGAATCGCCCTTTAATAACTGGAAGGAGGCGAGGCGGTTTGCGGGTCCGCTGCCATTTACATTTACCTGTAACAGGCATTCTGATGAAGTGTTGATCATTGAAGGCGTGAGGGAAAACTGGACGCCTGTACCGGTATCGGTATTACATAACGAGGCAGGATTTTTAAACGCTCCCGCATTACAGGGCGCCCGGCTGGCGAATGCATTCATCATCCGGCAAATTCCCTATTACTGGAAAAAAGGAAAAGTAGATCTATGGAAAAGATAAACAGAACGCCGTTTCAGGGCATCGTAAATATTGTCCGTTTTAACTGGCATTTGTATGTGTTGTTTTTGCTGTTACTGGTAGGAGGTTTGCTATTCACGCAATACACGTTAACCCGGCTGATGTTGTGTGGCGCTGCCATTGCTACCTTATCGTCGTTAGTCGTCTCCTGGTATATTTATGACGGTTCAGATTTATATACCTTACTGTGGCTGGACGATATGGAGCTTCGGCCATACGGGCGAATAGTAAACATTCACGCAGGGTTTGATGAAACCAGCCAGTTGTTGGCGAATAAATACCCGGAAGCCGACTTACAGGTATTTGATTTTTATAACAGGGAGATGCATACAGAGATTTCTATTGAACGTGCCAGGAAAAGATATGCGCCTTATGCTGGCACGAAAACCATCAGCACGGCCGCTGTTCCGCTGGAGCCTGCATCGGTGGATGTAGTGTTTCTTTTGCTGGCAGCACATGAAATCAGAGATCCTGTGGAAAGGACCATATTTTTCAAAGAGCTGCGTCGTTGCCTGGCTGCTGATGGCAGAATTGTGGTACTGGAGCATTTACGGGATACGCCTAACTTTATAGCATATACGATTGGGTTCCTGCACTTTTTTTCGGGTGCCAACTGGAGGCGGACTTTTGAAGGAGCGCAGCTGACCCTGGAAAAAGAAAAGAAGATCACCCCTTTTTTATCGGCCTTTATATTGCAGAAAAATGGAATTGCATCTTAAAATTACCGGTTATATACTGGTGCTATTATCCCTGGCACATATTTTCTTTCCACGGTATTTTAACTGGAAGAAAGAGTTCACGGCGATTAGTCTTTTGAGCAGGCAGATCATGTATGTACACACCTTTTTTATTGCATTGATGGTTTTGCTGATGGGAATAGGGTGTATTTATGCTACCGAAGATATCCTGTATACGCGCCTGGGGCATGTGCTGTCGTTCGGATTATTTGTTTTCTGGCTATGCCGGCTGCTTTTCCAATTCTTTGTTTACTCTCCGTTGTTATGGAAGGGCAAACGGTTTGAAACCATTGTGCATGTCCTGTTCTCATTGACATGGGGATATTTCAGTATAGTGTTCCTGCTCGTATTTCGTGCGGATGCGTCATAATAAAGTATTTTGATTTAAAAAGAGGCAATTTCTGAAGCTATGCCTGTTAAGCTTTATACAGGATTGTATTCCGGAATACGAAGGTATACATTGACGAAGCAGGGGAAAAACAAATCCGCCGTTTTTGCCGCTTTTTGTCGGTTTATGCCGGAATCGGTAGGTCCGCAAAAGAGTCATAGTGTATGGGGAGTGTATTGGAAGTGTATTATGAGTGTATAGTAAGAGTATGGGAAGTGTATGGGGAGAGTATAGGGACTGTATGGGGACTGTATGGGAAGTACGACGCATAGACGAGTCCTAAGTATCTGAGAGGTATCTGAGAAGTATGCGAGAAGTAATGGACTTATATATTAAAAAATATAAAGCGACGCTTGCAACCATTCGCACCGATTCCTCCAGGGTAAAGCCCATAAATTATAAGATGGATTTGAAATTAAATTTCCGTAATATTTGAAGCCAATGAAAATACTAACGTGTCTTTGTATCGGTTTTTTGGGGATCGTTAATAATGTTGATAATCCCGGTATTTATAATTTACTTCAACATTGGAATAAAATGAGTTTGTCTGTGTTGAAAGAGAATGCAGCATCAGCAATTACTGGACAAGAGAGAGAACTGTATCAGAATAGATTGGAAGCAATGCCGGAAGCATGGGAAGGAGTTGACAGTATTAATTATAAATCAATAAGATTGCTTTTCCTGGAACAAATCAGCGCTGATTTTAATTGGAAAGATAAGAAGTGGGCTGTCATTGAGGTTGTAAAAAACGGCGAAATAAAGCGATTGGTAAATTATCTAATATATTATAATGGAAGTCAGGCAAATATTATTGCATATCGCTACTATCTTGATAAGTGGATCAAAATTCATGAATGGCAGGAGCATTTAAAGATGGTTACACTCTTTAAAAAAAAGGATAAGGTCCCTATGGATAAAGGAAGTAATGCGGGCGATGTTATTGTTACGAGTTTTAATTCGGGGTTTCCTCTACAATCAGCGTATTTTGTCGAAAATACTTTGGACCAGGGAAGCATGATTAAGAGCATTATTTCACGCTCATATTGACGAGCAAGTTTTGATTTTTCGGGAAGCAACGGAATAGTCCACATCTACAATAGTACCGGAGTGATTGCAACTGTTCCACAAGATAATCTTATAACGCATAAGAAGTAATATATGAAAGTAGCCTTTTTTATAACAATAATACTAGTCTGCGTTTTAACGGTTCATGCGCAGCAAAGTAAAGACGACTATAAAACAATGGTTGATTCAGCCATCACCATGATGTATACACAATTTTTGGAGACGAGTAAAAAACAGAAGAGTTGGCATTATCTTGAAAACCTGCATTTGTTAAATGAGCATAATCAGCCATTAAGTTATGTGTCATCTAATAGCAAGTTTAAATTTATTAATATTTATGATGACCGGAATAGGAAAACACTGTCAAAAGGTATTTATGCCTGGAAAGTATTTACTGCATTAAATAAAAATAAGTTTGTAGTTACTATTATCGACTTTTACATAACCTATAAAAGTCGCAATTATAGCTTTTCCAATGGAGGAGGGGCAGAAGCAGTATTTGAATATTCTTGCGATGAAAATAAATGGAAGTTAATTGCTTTCGATAACCGGGGCATTTAGTCGCAACATAAAACTGCAGGTATTGCTTGCGGCTTTATGGTTTACATTAACAACCATTTCTGCAAGCTCGCTATAACTTTTCAAAATCACATATTAATTGGAAACTTTCCAAGTATACCAGGTAACCTCTCTAAATAAGCTATCTATTGGTATTGGGTGCACATGGCAAGTATCCGTAATTAAAGCAACCGGCTTTTCTACTGGATTTACATATTATACTTACAGTATAAGACCTATCTGACAACATAATTATTTAAAACCAAGAAGGTGCTTATAGATACTGTGAAGTTGATACATTCCCTTTCTATCCAACATATCTGTACAATCAGATGTGAAAATTCCTTTTATGTAATGCTTGCTGGTATTGGCTGAAAAGGTAATTCTGTTGAATGAATGAACAAAATTTTTACAGTTAGAAAAATTTATAGTCGTATCCATCTTCGCCATCTCAATGCATTTGCCATAATTCACCTTGTCCTCCTTTGTTAGCCTTAAATTCCTAAAATCTGAACCCAGCTTCCCTTTGTAATAACACTTTGTGCCTTTTATTTTCCCGTCTACTTCATAAAGTATTACGATAGTACCCGCGTCTGAAAATAGATACAAATAGTTTACAACACCTACAGTTTCAAGGTGTTTTAACTTATTAGCTATTAACTGTTGAGCATTTATACTGTCTTCTGCATATCGCTGACTTTGAGAAGAAGCAGATAAAGTAAGTAAGCTAAAACAAAATAATATTACTGTTTCTTTTAACGCCATAATACTCGCATAAGTGTTTGCATTAAGAAATAATTATTCGTTTGTTGTAAATAAGTTGGAACTCCACTGCCTTGCGGGTATGTTAGAGGTATTCCTGTGGTTCCGCCATGAGAGGTGCCATCTCGATACAGGTTTCCTGTACCAGTTACCCTATGATACAAGTTTGTCAATTGAATTGCATTTAAAAACTGACTGCCGCCAGCGTTGAAATTTGTTAATCCATGTCCTATTAATTCATGTGCTAATAATTCACCTTTGCTAGAAGTTGTGCCTGGAACCAGATTGCCCGTGCTGTTATCCCGATAATCTGGTATTTGTGCCGTTGAATTCATAACGATTACAGTATGAGTTCCATTAGGAGTCGTTACGTTGAAACCTCCACCAGAACTAGCATCAACATCAGCCCCGGTCCTATCCTTAAATTTAGTGCTATTAGCATCTTTTAAGTTTTCACCTCTTCGCACAACCTCCACTGTATTAACCTGAGTGCTATTAATTGCATCAGTATATCCTTCAGCTAAAGCTCTTTGGTCCTGATTAAGTCCTTCGGTGGCCTTTAAAAAATCAGCCTGATTAATACCTGCAAAAGTACTTCCATTTCTTTTAAACAAACTCCTTAATTCCCGCATTCCCTTACCTCTAAAAGTTTGCCTGATTATCCTACTAATTCTCCTGGCATCTTGTCTGTTTGAACCACGTAAGGTATCTCCCAGAGGATCAGAATTTAAAATTGGATTGTTGCCCATCATTGAATACAGACTTTCACCCATATTCGGTTTGGGATCTGTTTGCCACCATCTACCCAACTGTGGATCGAGGGTACGGTAAAAAGCATCATATTGATTAAGGTCAAGATCAGTTGTATGCTCTATGCCATTGTATTCTTTCCTGTTTTTCGGATAGTTACTTCCCCTCAACGCATTCGAACTAATCCCCACCATCGTCAACCCAAACGGATAATAATGCGTTTCCTCCAGTAATGGCCCCGCTGCCTGGGTTACCACCACATCGTCAAAATATACATCCTGGCCACTTTCATTGCTGGTATATACATAAAGGAATCCACTTTTCTTTATGGGCATCTTATCCTTTATCAATTTCTGCAGCTCATCGGGAGATGCAATTACCCGCTTTACACCGCTATTTTCTTCTACTAATTTAAACTGATCATCAAACAAAACAAAATTAAGATAAGCTTTGGGTCTATCGGGGTTTTGCTGATCAGGTTCTTTTTCTTTCAATTGTTGATAGTCGTTGTTATAAAAGCTACTGGTAAATGGTGCCGCCATTCCTGCATCAGAGTTACCGTGTGTGACTGTAGTAGCTGCATTACCATTAAAAGCCTGTATAAGATCTGCCAGCATATTGGTGGCGGAAGAGGGTGCTTTATCCTGCTGAGGACCAGTGGATTTATAGAATGCATTGGTAGAAATAGCAATGGTGTCACCAGTCATTACCCGGAGTACAAGGGATGGCCCGGTTTTTTTTCCGTTACCGGCGGGTGTTAACTTAGCCACACTTTTATTACTGCTGTCTGTGGCTGGATAACCTGCTGGTTTTGCAGCACGGGTATTATCAATGTTGCTGAACAACTGGGTTTCAGTAGCAGCATTTCCCGTTTCCATAGAGGCGGTATATACAGAAAGATCGGTTTGTTCGGTAAGAACCATTCTTACATTACCCAGGTGATCTTTCAAAAAGTAGTCATACCAATAGCTGACAGGTTGATTGGTAACGTATACCGGACGTATACGACCATCTTCATGACCAATAAATTGAAGCGTGTCATTCTGATATACAAAATTATTTATATAGTCGGTGGTGATCATTCGTTTAATTGTACCTGTGCTGTCTGCGACTATCTTTCTGAGCTTTGTACCATTGGCATCATATAAGTAAGAAATTTTCCCTTTTCCGGTGATAGTTATTGTTTCTGCTAAATTGAGATGATTATAGCCAACGGTATTTATTTTTTTGTTTTCATCTTTTATCAGATTTCCGTTGGCATCATATGCGTAGTCATCGTTGGTATTGATGCCATCCTCAAAGTCGCCTAGCTTATCAGTGGAAACAGGGATTACGTCCTTTACTTTCATTAGCTTATTGCTGTTACTTTGATAGGTATAAGTCAGCTGATCGATTACTCCTGAAGAACTACCCCGTTTCCCGGATTGGTTCATGGTATTGATATTCCCATTTGCATCATAGGTGAGGTTGCTAACGGAAAAATCAGTGTTAGTACGATTCCAGACTCCGCTGTTGTTTTCTGTAAAATTTGCCCCGGTTAACCGGTTTACTTTGTCGTAACTATATCCATAGGCGCGTGCTTTGCCGTCTGATTTGCTTTTCCATTTCGCGCCGGCGATGTTACCGGTATATTGTGGGCCATCAAACCCGTAATCGTAACTTAATTCCTGTCCAAACCAGTTGGCTGTGCTTTGGTCGCTGTTTACAAAGTCTTTGTTAATATTTTTGAGCCATCCGTGGATATTGTACTCGTAATTTAATGTTTCGAGTTGTCCTGACCCATTAATGCCTAATCGTTTGCTTGCCAGTTGCCCTAATTCATTATAAGCATTGATTTCAATGGTTTTCTCCTGAGACGCAACATCGTTTAAACGTTTCCTGATACTGGCAACCCTGCCGGTAGCATCATAGACGAGGATTGTTAATAAAGTAGTTTGTGGGGTCGCGTTGCTTCTTTGATTACGATGCCGGAAATAATTGCTTAGTAGCTTTCCGTTAAAATCATAGAGGTTGGTGTTAACGTCACTCCCACCAGAAATATTATTGGATACTGACTGTATCAATCTTCCTTTGTTATTATAATAATTCGTAGCAGTGAGCCATTGATCTGTACCAAGTATCCTGGTTTTGGTACCGGTGAGCATACCATTTACTGCTGCGGCTGGTGTGGCCGGTAGTGCTTCCGGATAAGGGTTGCCGCCTGCTTCAACTTTGTCCTTATCGCCGGCAACATAATTTTGTTTTCCTGGGAAAGTATAATTTCCATAGAAGAGGTAGGTGAGTGGTGTTAATGAAGCTGTGGGAATGTTCGGTAATGGATTAGTAACAGTAAGAGATATATTTCCATTGTTGGCAGTGGTACTGATTTCTGCTGTCATTTCCGTGCCGGTGCCTGTATCAAAGCCATCCGTCATGGTAATGCTCTGCGTTGCCTGATAGAGCAGTGTGCCGTCGTGGTTATTCAAAAAAAGGTCTGTTGCTGCAGGAAAAGTATAAGGTAATGTTTGCGTATTAGAAGTGGCACTGTTCATGGTACTTTGTAATGCAGATCTTTCTGCAGCCGAATTATATAAGGCTGTCATAACCGGTCGATTTATATTATCGTAAAAAGTAACCAACCAATTTTTGTCTTTCATATTACCATTACGTGAAAATACAACCCTGTCCCGCACATCGTATACCAATTCTGTGGAGTCTGCACCCGGTATTTTCTTTACTATCATCCGTTGTCTTTCATCATAGCGGTATACAAAACATAGTTCTGCCATCAAGGCAGCGGTCAGACTCCAGTTACCTGTGATAGCTGCCGTTGCCCGGGGGGAGATCACTACACGCAGATTATTCAGGTCATCATATATATAATAGGTACACAACCATCCCATGTGAGCTGTTCCAATAGCAGCCAGTTGCTGCACCTTCTTTAGTATGACCCGTCCGGCTTTGTCCTTGTACTCAACTACCTGGTTTTTTGCTTCGTCTGTGATTATATTCTTGTATAATTGCCCTGCATCGTATATAGCAGTAGTGGTAGGAATAACTGAGCCAGGGCTCATCTTCCATAGTCTGACAGAATCAGCAAGCGTATTTATCTGCTGCGAGATTATTACAGGGAGGTTACCTCCAACTTCACCAGTGGCGGCATCGGCCTTTGCCCAACTATTGCCAGGCGAATACTGTTTAAGTTCCCTGTTTAGTGGAGACGCTTCATAATCTGTTCTGGCATAGAATATTTTTTCTCCTGCTACACCCGGAAGCAGCGTGCCGTTCTGATAAAACGTCTGTTGCGCTGCAAATGGTGCGGTCTTGAATTTCCCGTCACTGGTATTTCCGGATTGAGGTGCATAAGGTAGATATTTTAAAACCTCACGGTCAAATGCATCATAGACCACGGGCGATACAAGATCCTTTCCTGTGCCACTGATCCCTTTTGCCACGCTTTGAACTAACCTTCCCAGTCCATCAAAGTATTGGGTGGACTGTTTTACTTCTGCGGTTGTTCTTGCCGCTGCCGTTACCGCGGCCGGATCAGAGGATGGCATAGAAGGCTCCCAGGTTCGTATATAATTAATAGCGGTATTCGTGTAGGCCGCTGGTAAAGCTACCGGTGTCGCCGCCGGAGGCTGGCTGGATGAAGGAACCTGCCCTTTTAATAATCCGGTTCCCAGTAAACAAACAATAAAAATTGGGAGTGCGAAACGTAAGAGAATATTACACATATTACCGGGTATTATTGAGATATAGGTTGCTGATATTGATAGTTAAATACTTTGAGTATTTTACCATCATTGTCTTTAATTCTTATTAATCTGCCTAGTCCATCATACTCATAAAAAGTGGTTTTTCCCGTGGGATCAGTTTCACTTGTTATGCCTATCTGCGGAAGATAGGTATAATAAGTAATGAGCGCTGTAGGGAACTGGAGCCTCAATGCTGACAGATGATCCCGCAGCTGCTGGTCACTCGCCGGATTATTCAACAGGCTTTGATTCACATAAGGCTTGACTGTATTATAATCCGTTCCGATGATCTTTGCCACAGGATAGGTTGATTTGTAACCCCACAAGTACGTTTCCGCTGCATCATTGCTTTTATGAAGTCCTTGAACATTGCCGACCGAGTCGTAAACATCGAAGTAAGCCTGGGTTTTATAGGCGGGGTGCATGACAGGAGTACCATTGGATGCAAAAGATGATTCCTGCAGATTTGTCGCCGGTTCTGCTGTCTCAATATTATATACTATTTCAGGTTTGAAAAACCTGCTGTTATACTTCTTATAACTGGTATAGGTGCCACCAAGTAATTTGGTGTCTGCTCCATTCTGAATAAAGGTTTGTGATTCCAGCACGGGACTGATCAGATGTACATTCCTCATTTGATCTGCAAAAGATGGAGTAGCGGTTGCCGGGTAGTCTCCGGGGCGTTTGAACTTCTGCACCATCAGCCTGCCATCACTTTGATCAATATCTATTCTGGTAGGGGACCGGTGTGTATTATTATCATAATAGTATCTTTTCGTAGTGATCAATTGGCGTGTTCCATCAAACAATGTTTCCTTTTCTGTAACAGGTACAGTCCAGCTGGAAACATTGTTGTAGTATTTCATCAGATAAAAATAGACTGGTGACTCAGCGGCAATAACATTCCATATTTTAATGCCTTTTAAAATATCATTTTCCTTTACCTGATAGGTGTAGTCATTTCTTTTCACCGGTTGTCCGTTAGCATTGTATACAATCACGGAATCAGGTTTGCCATTTAATGGATCGCCAACAGTAGGAGTGCTTGGGAAAAGGGTCGTCGCATCTTCATTGTTATGGTAGTAATAAATAGTTTTCCCATTTTCTCCGTTCTCCCCATCGAGCTCGGTGACTTTAGTATATCCCAATACGCCGGATTTTGAAGAAAGACCTGGAACAAGTCCCGGTTGCGCAAGAACTGCATTAAAATCAGCTACTAAACTGCAACTGGATACATTTCCAATACCAATATTATACTCGGTGCCACCTACCTGGTAATGACAGGCATACAATGGAGGGGTCATCAGAACGCCGGATGATTTTCCGTTATCACCTTTATAGGTATAACGCTTCACCCGTTTGGTTCCCATACCATCATCATCAGTTATCCTCATAATCCTGATCCCTGCGCCTTTGCGATTATCAATGGCTACCGGTTCTTTTTCTTCCCAGGAAATGGACATATAAAAAGACCATCCGGAGGTAGAGAGCAGGTGTATCTTATAATTGCCGCTGTCTATATTTCTATTTGTAAAAACAGGACTGGGGTTAGGCTGATTGTAGTTGGCGGAAGTACATCCTCCCATAATTTCCAAACTGTTATCAGGTCTTATTCTCCAGAAATTAGAGTATCCCAGGCTGACAATATCACTTACGTTTGGATTTACCTTCTGATAACTGCACTGAATAGTAATAGGTATCTGATGATAAGGTTCTCCTAATGGTGGAGGAATATGGAATGTTACGTCTGTAATATCCCCACCGGGATTAATATCCGGATTGGAACGAACAGTAGCGGAATTAGAAATGGTTCTATAAGCTTGCTCGCCATGCAGGTTGGAGTAATCATTTAGTTCATATTCAAATTTGGTACTGCCTCCTGTGGGATATTTTATATCGGATAACGCACCATTCATTGGGTACATATGTAAGGTATCAGCACTGCGGTCCGCGCCATAAAAAGAGGACGGTGCATTGATGAAAATGCTGGTAGGCAGAAATGTAGCGTTATTGATACCGTTATAATACCCCCAATGGTCCACGGCTTTGCTGTATTTGTCCGGCAGTGCCCCCAGATTGTAATAGGTAAATACATGAGGTGACTTCTTTTCCCCGCCGCTACCGGATTCAACAAGGGAATCCAGCTTCAGGCGTCCTTGTATGGATGCTCCATTAAAGTAATTGTAGTAAAACGACCAGGCTTTTAACTTTGTGCCGGCAGTATTTCTAACAATAATGCTGTCCAGCTTGGAGGGTACTATTTGTTCTGGATAGCGGTTTGCCAGATATTCAATATCCATCCGCTGGGAGTATTTCATTTCTATCGAACCATTCGTATACAGTATCCGCTTTAAGTATACATCCCGCAGTTCCTGGCGGCTGGCATCATAAGAATGTTGCTCACTTTGAAACTGTGTATAAATTTCAGGAGAACAACCGCTTGAACCAGGGGTTATTCCTCCCAGCTTCTGTAAAGTCTCACTCTGCTGCACAAGGCTCAGGCTTTTGCCAAGTATATATTCAAATGTAATTTTTCCACCAGTAGGCGCTACAATAGAATCAATATACCAGGCTGTTACCGGAAATGAGCTGATGCTCATGTTGAGGCCATTTATTCCGTTGAAAGAAGTCAGCTCAACGGAGGAAGATCTGCTATAATCTTGCGTATGCTCAGGAGTGCCCAGATAAAATTTATACCCCTTCGCATCCGTTACCTCCCAATGCCCGCTGGTATATATAAGATCCATATTGTTCTTATCATCATAATAAACAATAGAACCGGCATTTCTTTTTCCTAAAACAAATTTTCCCGAATAACCGGCAAAATTATAACTGAAAACGTCTGGTTCAGCATCTGCCTGATTCAGATAAACATCATCAAAATATACTCTGTCGAGGTTACCGCGGGCGGGATCATACGCATAATCATTGCCGGGAGTACTTGGGGGTAATGCGGCATAATTATAATATCCATGTCCCGAAAAATCATCTCCCTGTCGTACCACTCTGGTGATGGCGCCACCGGCATTCAAGGACCAGCCTAGTCCTACGAGAGAGGCATCCTGGGCTACCTTTGTTCCGCTGGCATCATACTGAAGGCCAATGTCCAGCGATTGATCAGCAGTACTAATATTGTAAATAGGAATGGAAATATTTGGAGTGCCTTTGTATAAACTTACCGGCGTATTACCATATTTCCCTAGTGATGCTGAGGTGGGAGATGGCGGGATTACTTTGGCAGCACGATATAAAGAATCCTGGGCATTTACAACCCCGGTCAAACAAAACAACCAAACCAGTAAAGAACGAAACTTATAGGGACACATATAAAAAATCAGTTAACAAATAAAAGGGTAGGGTATCAATTCTGTCTACCAATATAGCATATATATTCTTTCTCCCGGTAAATTTTTTAACGCTGATATTTGACAACGATAGTCATGGTATTACCCGGTTTTAACCTGCAAGTTCCCCCACCTGCCTCGCCGCATCATTTTTTTTCTTTACTTTGTCCACAGAAGCAGCTAATCACTTTCACTTTATGTTCCACGCGAATGAAATAAAGGAATGGCAGCGTCGTATCGGCTTATACGACGACGAGGTAGCGTACAGGGAACTGTTCCTGCACTTCTATAAGCCACTGCTGAAATTCGCCACCTCTTTTGTAAAGTCTGCCGAAACAGCCGAAGAAGTGGTGTCCGACGTGTTCATCAGCCTCTGGGAACGCCGCCAGCAGCTGGAAAACGTGAATAACCTGCAGGTATACCTGTATGTAAGCGTAAAAAATACCTCTCTGAAGTACCTGCTCAAACAAAAGAAGCAGTCTGCTATTACGATTGATGAATTATCCGTAGAGCTGGCAAGTCCGCACCAGAACCCCGAACAGATGCTGCTGACGGCAGAAATGCTCTCGCGCATTGAGGCCGCTATCGAAGGATTGCCGCCCCGTTGCAAGATCATTTTTAAGCTGATCCGTGAAGACGGCCTGAAATATAAAGAGATAGCCGAAATCCTGAATGTGTCCGTTAAAACCATTGACAACCAGCTGGCTGTTGCCCTCGCTAAAATAGCCAGGGTACTGAATGTGCAGCTGAAGAAATCCTCCCGCTGATACCCCGTCCCAAAAATATTTTTGTTTCCTTTAGTAGATATTGATTCCAAATGGTACCTATATACAGAGTAGCTATCGAAATCGTTATGAATAATAAGCGCGTATGGGAACTGATAGGCAGGAAACTGGCCGGAGAAGCATCTGCAGAAGAACTGCAGGAGCTGGAAGGTTTATTGCGTGCCCATCCTGATCTTCACTTTCCCGTGGAAGCCATTACAGATATCTGGAAAACAACGCCGGATCCGGCCGACAGGGCGGAAGGAGAGGACGCGCATATCCGTCTTATCAGCCGCATGCAGGAGAAGGGGATAGCTATTGGTTTACCAACGGAAGAACAGCAGGCTGCTATTTTCCAGCTGGAAACCCGGACAAGAAGCCCCTGGCTGCGTTACCTTGCGGCCGCTGCACTTGCCGGCATCCTCATCACAGCAGCTGCCTGGTGGTGGCGGCCCGCAGGAAAAGCCGTTCATTCACCCGCTATCAGCGAAGTAACTACCCGCAATGGTTCCCGCACTTCCATACAACTGCCCGACGGCTCCCATGTGTGGCTCAATGCCGGCAGTAAACTAACATACAACAAAGATTTTGGCAATAACAACCGCGAGGTAAACCTCAGCGGCGAAGCCTTTTTTGATATCGCTAAAAACGCGGATTACCCCTTTATTATCCACACCGCCCGCATGGATGTGAGAGTATTGGGAACCCGGTTTAACCTGAAAGCTTATCCGGGCGATAAAATGACCGAAGCCACGCTGCTGCAGGGCAGTATTGAGGCCTCTCTCGCCAGCCGCCCCGGCGAACGGATCATTCTGAAACCCACGGAAAAAATCCTGGTATCGGACGACTCTTTACATGAGGTGAAAACCAATGATCCGGTAATGGCCGTAAAACATCTTACTTACTATGCAGAACAAGAAGATGCGATTGTAGAAACTTCCTGGATGGAAAATAAACTCGTATTCCGCGATGAGTCATTCGCATCGCTGGCCGCCCGCATGGAGCGCTGGTACGGGGTAACTATTCAGTTTGCTGATAAAAAGAAAGAAGAGCTGCGGTTCACCGGTGTGTTTGCACAGGAAAACATTCAACAGGCATTGCAGGCATTACAAATGACTGCTGCATTTAATTATACCATCCACGGTACAGAAATTATTATTAACCAGTAATATTTCCGTTATGAAAAAAGGACACAGATTTAATTCGTCTTGAGCTACTGGTAACTAAAAAGGGAAATGCGCCAACATTTCCCTCCTGAAGCATAACAGGAAGCTTCGCCAATCCTTAAAAACAGCTGGCTTCCATTTTATTACCTCTAGATCTAAAAGTATGAAAAAATCGCTAACAACTGCGAAGCGACCCTCCCATGCCTTCAAAAAAGTCTTATTAATTATGAATTGGACCGCCGTACTGCTGCTGGCAGGTGTGCTCCAGGTATCTGCCAATGCGAAGGGGCAGGGAACGATAACTCTCCGGCTCAAAGAAACGGAGATTGCCAAAGTGCTCAGTAGTATTGAGAAACAAGGCGAATACCGGTTCCTGTATAACAACGCATTGAAAGACATCAGGAAGAAAGTGGATGTGGATGTAACCAACACACGTCTGGCTGACCTCATGAGCGAAATACTCAACAATACCGGCCTGAAATATAAAGTAATTGAGAATAACCTGGTGGTCATCATGGCCAACACCGGGGAATTGCAGGACATCAAAATTACCGGTAAGGTAACCAGTAAAGATGGAAATACACCGGTGCCCGGTGCTACCATCAGCATCAAGGGAACCTCCCGCGGAACCGTTACCGGCGTGGATGGCACCTATACGCTGACGGTGCCGGAAAACGCTACGCTGCTGGTATCCTTTATTGGCTTCACCAGCCAGGAAGTACCGGTTAACAGCCGCTCTGTGATCAATATCTCCCTGGTAGAATCAGTAAGCATGGTGGAACAGGTAGTGGTAGTGGGTTATGGCGTACAACGCAAGGTGGATGTTACCGGCGCTATCAGCCAGATTAAAGGAGAAGAGATCAATAAGCAGCCTATCAATAACGCGGTAAGCGCCCTCCAGGGAAAAGTGCCCGGCGTAACCATTACCAATATGGGAAAGCCCGGCGCAGCGCCTGAAATCAAGATCCGCGGTACAGGTACCATCTATGGCAGCGCCAACCCGTTGTATGTAGTAGATGGGGTGTGGTATGATGATATCAACTTCCTCAACCCCGCCGATATCGAAAATATGAGTATCCTGAAAGATGCTTCCAGCGAAGCTATTTACGGTATACGTGCGGCAAACGGTGTAGTGCTCATCACCACAAAAAAAGGAAAATCCGGCAAACCAGTCGTGAATTATAACGGCTACGTAGGCTATCAGAAAGTAACCAACGAGGTGAAAATGGCTGATGCCAGTCAGTATGCCACCCTGGTAAATGAACTGCAGGAACGCAACGAGAATAAACCCCCGCTGTTCGATGATCCTTCCCAGTTTGGAAGAGGCACCGACTGGTACCATCAAACCCTCCGGAATGCACTGGTAACCAATCACCAGCTGTCTGTAAGTGGTGGATCAGAAAAATCTACCTATAATTTCTCTATAGGTTATCTGCACCAGCAAGGTTTAGTGAATACCAACGACTTTACCCGCTATACCGCCCGGTTACAAAACGACTTCCAGGTATTTGAACCACTGAAGATTGGTTACACGGTTACGGCGTCTGCCAATAAATCAAATGACGTTCCCGACTTTATCTGGCGCCAGTTGTACAGTGCCGGCCCCGTAGTACCGGTGCATTATGCCGATGGTACTTATGGTGATCCGAACGATTATAACCTCGGTGAAGGTGCAAACTTCAACCCACAGGCAACCCTCGACTTTTTCAACCAGTTCACTAAAAAACAAACCGTTACAGGTAGTTTATACGCTGACCTGCGGTTTGCCAAACACTTTACTTTTCACACCAGCATTGGTGGTGAATATGGCGAAAACCTGATGCGCAACTATGTGCCCGTGTTTGCGGCTACCATCGCACAACGCGCTACCAACAGTAAACTCACCCGCGAAAATACCGATACCCGCAACTGGATCGTGGAAAATACACTGACCTATCAGAATAAATTCAAAGACCACGACCTAAGAGTATTGCTGGGCCAGGGCGCACAGCGTTATCAAACTTATAAGCTCACTGCTACCGCACCTAATGTGCCGAATAACAGTGAAGGAGATATGTACCTGAAACTTGGCAGCACCGCCGGCAGGGAAATAACAGATGAAGGAGATATCTACACCGTATCTTCTTATTTCGGAAGAATCAATTATTCCTTTAAAAACAGGTATCTCCTCAATGCTTCGCTGCGTGCCGACGGCGCCTCCCGGTTCTATGGCAATCAACGCTGGGGTTATTTCCCTTCTGTAGGGGTGGGCTGGATCATCAGTGAGGAAAGCTTTATGAAGCAACAACATTTCTTCGATAACCTGAAACTGCGTGGCAGCTGGGGCCAGATAGGCAATGCCTCTGTTACTTCCAATATCTCCATATTGAGAGTAGCCCAGGACCCTTACCTCACTGCTGTCTTTGGTGGTAATGTATACACCGGCGCCAGCATCAACTCCGTAGTACCGCCTACTACCTACTGGGAAAAAGGCGTAGGTACGGATGTGGGATTGGAAGCCAGTATGCTTAATAACCGCTTGTACCTGGAAGCAGGTTACTATAACCGGAAAACAGTGCTGGCCATTTTTGATGTAAACATTCCAGGTTCTGTGGGTACCAATTCCGGTACTATCATCGCCAACCAGGCCAGTCTCCAGAACCGCGGCCTTGAATTTGCAGTAACCTGGAAAAGCCAGATAAAGAAAGACTTTACCTACTCCGTTGGAGGTAACCTCGGTTATAACGAAAACAAAGTATTAAGCGTGGTATCCGGTAAAAATCCTATCTATGGCGGCGGCGGTGGCCTTACCAGTGGCGCACTGAGTACCCGTACTATGGTCGACAGGCCCATAGGTGAGTTTATAGGCTATATGGTAGATGGAATTTTCCAGACAGATGCGGAAGCATTAAACTCCGCACAGCCCAAAGCAAAAGCAGGGGACTTTAAATACAGGGATGTAAGCGGACCAAAAGGCGTGCCTGATGGTGTTATTGATGCAAACGACCGCGTGCCATTGGGTAACCCGAACCCCCGCTTCAGCTATGGCATTAATACCTTTTTTTCGTGGAAACAATTTGATCTTACCCTCGATTTCCAGGGCGTGGCAGGTGTAGATGTATACAATGTAAATCTCGGTGCGCGTTTTGGTAATGAAAATTTCACCAAAGATTTTTACGATAAACGCTGGCATGGACAAGGTACTTCCAATACCTATCCTTCTGCTTTCATCGGCGGCCGCGATAACTACCTGCCTAACTCTTTCTTCGTGGAAAACGGCAGCTACTTCAGGATCAGGAACATCCAGCTGGGATATAACTTCCCCGCTACTATGACGGAAAGATGGGGCATGAAAAACCTGCGCGTATTTGCAAACGCACAGAATGCTTTCAACTTCTTCCAATACCGGGGATTCACACCGGAAATTGGTGGTAAGCCCAGGGAAGCCGGTATCGATAACAACGTATACCCACTCTACGCAACCTACAATTTTGGTGTAAATGTTACTTTCTGATAATAAAGCAGACTTGTTATGAAACGAAATACTCAACTTAATATACAACGTTTAGCCGGTGGCGTTATATTGCCGGCATTATTGGCCATCGCTGGTTGTGGGAAATCATTTCTCGATGTACCCCCACAGGGACAGCAACCCAGCGAACAGTTCTGGAAAAATGAAGCAGATGCCACCAAAGCAGTAAATGCTATTTATGCTAACCTCCGCGAATGGAAACAGGTAGCATTTGCCGCCATCGCTATAGAAAGCCTGGGCTCCGACGATGCCGAAAAAGGAAGTAACGCATCCGATGCCAGCTTCCTCAATAAGTACGACGATTTTTCGGTAACCGCCACAGAAGGACAAATCCTTGATTTCTGGAAAGGACAATACCAGGAAATTAATTTCTGTAACCAGGTACTGGATAATATTCCTGCCATCAGTATGGACGATGCACTGAAAAACCGCTACCTCGCTGAAGCAAAATTCGTACGTGCGTATGCGTATTTCCGGCTGGTACGCGCCTTCGGTGATGTGCCCCTGCGCCTGAAAATAGCAGTGGACGCCAGCGAATATAATTTACCAAGAACGCCAAAGGCAGAAGTATGGGCAGCTATTGAAAAAGACCTCACGGAAGCAGCAGCGGTATTGCCGCCGGCATATCCCGCCTCCGACGCAGGACGTGCTACCAAAGGCGCCGCACTGGCCCTGCATGCAAAGGTGGCCATGTACCTCAAAAAATGGCCGGATGTGCTCAATTATACCAACCAGGTAATGGGACTGGGATATACCCTGTATCCTAACTATGAGCAACTGTTCCGCATTGCGAATGAAAATTCCAAAGAATCCATTTTTGAAATCCAGTGCCAGCTGATCCTGAACAGTAAAGATGCCTCTAATTCCCAGTACTCACAAATACAGGGCGTTAAAGGTGTTGTAGGCGGTGGATGGGGCTTCAACGTTCCCACACAAAGCCTCGTAAGTGAATATGAACCCGGCGATCCGCGAAGGGATGCTACCATCATTTTCAGGGGAGAAACCACACCGGAAGGCGATCTTATACCCCCTACCGGCGATAACCCGATGTTCAACCAGAAATCGTATGTGCCTTTCCGTTTGTTCGTAACCGGCTACACAGAAGGCGCCGATCAGAATGTACGCGTGATCCGTTATTCGGAAGTGCTGCTCATGAACGCGGAAGCTGCCAATGAACAAGGTAACACCGCCCTGGCACTCACTTCGTTGAACGCTGTAAGGGCCCGCGCACGTGGCAACAATGCCGCCATTCTCCCGGATGTAACTACTACCAATAAAGAAGCATTACGTAATGCAATATGGCATGAAAGAAGAGTAGAGCTGGCAATGGAAAACGACCGCTACTTTGATGTGATCCGCCAGGGAAGAGGCGCTGCCTTATTTGGCACTAAAGGCTTCGTGGCCGGAAAAAATGAGGTATGGCCTGTTCCGCAGAATGAAATTGATATCAGTGCAGGAACACTGACACAAAATCCGGGTTACTAATCTCTAATAAAACTATTATGAACTTCAGATATCAATCATACGTACTGCTGGCAGCCATCACGCTGTTCGCGTCGTCTTGCTATAAAAAGTTTGATGCCGACAGCTATAAACCGGCATTGTCTATCGGTGGTTATACCAGCGCATCCGAAATTGCTCCGGGCAACCTGGTGGCCTACTGGGGATTCAACGATAACCTCACCGACAGCATCTCTAAAACAAACTGCGACAATAGCGGTACCTCTTTCACTACAGGTATCAAAGGACGCGCCCTTAAAGGCGCAGACAAAGCATATGCGCTGTTCACACCAGGAACTGCTATCACCGGTCTCAAAGCATTTACTATCACGCTGTGGGTAAACAACCCGCAAAATACCAACGGTATCGTAGGACTGCTCAGTCTCAGCAATACAAAAAGCTTCTGGGGCAACATCGATATCTTTTTTGAAAATGGCAGTACCGACACAAAGGCGATACTGAAAATGCACGTAGCCAGCGCACAGGGAGAAGCATGGCTGGGTAACTATGAGTTGCAGAATGTTTGGGACAGGTGGACCAACCTCGCATTGTCCTACAACGGTGTGGATTCTTTTAAGGTATATGTAAATGGATTAAAGATCGCCACACACGTGATGAGCGGAGCCGGTCCGATCCAGTTCCTGAACCCGGGCAAAATGGTGTTTGGTACTTCCCAGTTCCAGACCGTTCCCAGTCTCACCTCTGAAGCTACGGCGCAGGACTGGGCCAGCTACCTCACTGGTGGTCTGGATGAAGTAAGAATCTATAATAAAGCATTGGAAGAAGCAGATGTCAGCGCCCTGGTTAAACTGGAAGGGCGGGGTAAATAGTTTGATATGAAATGGATAGCTTGTTTATTATTGATAATAACAGCAGGCTGCGGTAAGAGCGGGGGCGACAATACGTCGCCTCCGCCCGTTACGCCGGCCTCCTTCAGCTTTCAGGCGCAGAGCGTGGATAGTGTGTCTGCCGGTTTTTCTTACTACGGTACCGGTACACAACCCGCTGTCAGGATTTCTTTTTCCGATGCAGTGTTGCGTAGTTCTGTTGCTGCTGCCTGTTCTTTTACCGCTAAAAGCGGTGATAACGTGCCTTATAACGTAACGTGGGAGCACGGCGACAGTACCCTTGTACTGAAACCCGTTGCGCCACTGTCTAACCTCACCGCCTATACGGTTACTGCGGGCACCACTTTGCTGTCGGTGAAGAAGGCCAAACTTCAAACAGCTGTTTCATTGTCGCTGGTAACCGCTATAGATACCACCGATAAATTCCCGCGGATCTCTGATGATGCACTGCTCACGTTGGTGCAACAGCAAACATTCAAGTACTTCTGGGACTTTGGTCACCCGGTAAGTGGCCTTGCACGCGAAAGAAATACCAGCGGCGAAACCGTTACTTCCGGTGGCTCCGGCTTTGGCATCATGGCTATCATCACCGGGATAGAACGCCATTTTATTACCCGCAGCGAAGGACTGGCACGCATACAAAAAATAACCACTTTCCTCGGCACAAAGGCGGCGCGCTTTCACGGCGCCTTCCCGCACTGGCTCAATGGCAGCACCGGCGCAGCTATTCCTTTCAGCACAAAAGATAACGGCGCCGACCTCGTGGAAACGTCCTATCTCATCCAGGGACTTTTAACCGCACGCCAATACTTTAAAAATACAGATATAACGGAAACGCAGCTACGAAATGATATCAACGCGATCTGTAATGCAGTAGAATGGAACTGGTTCAGGAAAGATAATGCAAACGTGCTGTACTGGCACTGGAGCAACGAGTATAAGTGGGACATGAACCTGCCGGTGAAAGGATGGAATGAATGTTTGATTACCTATATCCTCGCGGCCTCCGCACAAACGCCGGTACCCAAAGCTACTTACGACAGCGGCTGGGCAAATAACGGCGCCATACGCAACAACAATTTATATTACGATATCAAACTGCCGCTGGGACCCGCTTTGGGCGGACCGCTGTTTTTCTCGCACTACTCTTTCCTCGGCATCAATCCCAAAGGATTAAAAGATACGTACGCAGATTATGAAGAACAGGTGGTAAATCATACACGTATCAACTACGCCTATTGCGTTGCCAACCCGGGAAAGAACTATGGCTATGGCGCCGATTGCTGGGGCCTCACCGCCAGTGATATCCCCAACGGCTATACGGCAAGCTCGCCTGTCAATGATGTAGGCGTTATTGCGCCTACTGCTGCCTTATCGTCGTTTCCATATACCCCGCAGGAATCCATGCGGGCGCTGAAATTCTTCTATTACAAACTGGGCGATAAAATCTGGAAGGAATATGGCTTTACAGACGCCTTTTCCCTTCAGCACATCTGGTTTGCCAATTCATTCCTGGCCATCGACCAGGGGCCGGTGATAGTGATGATAGAAAACCATCGCAGCGGGTTATTGTGGAACCTGTTAATGAGCTGCCCGGAAATAAAAACCGGTATGCATAACCTGGGCTTTACCAGCCCCCATCTCTGAAAAAAAGAAAAGTAATGAAGTATATCCTGTTTATCGGCTGTTTGTTTTTCCTGCTGCAGCCGGCAATGGCACAAAAGAAAATAGCGGTGAACCGGCAAAAAATGTCGGACGAACAATTATTGGAGCTGGTACAAAAACAAACCTTCCGTTACTTCTGGGATTTTGGTCACCCGGTATCCGGTATGTCGCGCGAACGCAGCAATAAATCCTTTGATTATGGCGATGAAGTAGTGACCACCGGCGGCACCGGCTTCGGCGTAATGGCGATCATTGTGGCCGCAGAACGTAAATGGATCACAAGGGAAGCCGCCGCACAACGGCTCCTGAAAATTGTGGACTTCCTCCGGAAAGCAGATAGCTATCATGGCGTTTTTCCACACTGGCTGAATGGCAATACAGGTAAAACAATTCCCTTCAGCCGTAAAGATGATGGCGGCGACCTGGTGGAAACATCTTTCCTGTTTCAGGGTCTCCTTTGCGCGCGTCAGTATTTCAACAACGACACACCAACGGAAACGGAGCTACGAAATAAGATCAACTGGACCTGGAACGAAACAGAATGGAACTGGTACACACAGGGCGGACGCAATGTATTGTACTGGCACTGGAGCCCTAACAACGGCTGGAGTATGAACCACGAAATAAAAGGATGGAACGAATGTCTTATTACTTATGTACTGGCCGCTTCCTCCCCCCGTTACGCCATCAGCCCGGAAGTATATCACCAGGGCTGGGTGAATAATATTTATTTCAGGAACGACCGTACCTTTTATGACATCAAACTCCCGCTGGGATTTGATTACGGCGGACCGCTCTTTTTCTCACATTACTCCTTCCTCGGGTTAAATCCGCACGGATTAAAAGACCGGTACGCTGATTACTGGGAACAAAACCTGCATCATACGCTTATCAACCGCGAACACTGCGTCCGCAATCCAAAAGGATTTAAAGGATACGGCGCCAACTGCTGGGGGCTCACCGCCAGCGACACTTATGACGGGTATAATGCACATTCGCCTGAAAACGACTGGGGCACTATCACACCCACCGCAGCACTATCCGCGTTCCCCTACACGCCTGAATATTCCATGCAGGCGCTCAAACATTTTTACTACGATCTGGGCGATAAAATCTGGACGGAGTATGGCTTTACCGATGCATTCAACGAAACAAAGCAATGGTACGCATCTTCACACCTGGCCATTGATCAGGGCCCTATTGTGGTGATGATAGAAAATTACCGCACCGGTTTGTTGTGGAAGTTGTTTATGAGTTGCCCGGAAATTAAAGAGGGGTTGAAGAAACTTGATTTTGAAACTACGGTAAAATAGTTATGATGAGAAGATGGATATATGCGCTGGTGGTCATGTTCATATGCATGGATACCACTGCGCAAACTACCTATTGTAACCCCGTGAATATTGATTACGGCTATTGTCCTATTCCCAACTTTACTACCTGGGGGAAACACCGTGCCACCGCGGATCCGGTGATTGTAAATTATAAAGGCGACTACTACCTGTTTTCCACCAATCAATGGGGATACTGGTGGAGCCCGGACCTGCTCAACTGGCATTTTGTAGAACGGAAATTCCTGAAGCCGTATCATCATGTATACGATGAACTATGCGCACCCGCAGCGTGGGTAATGGGCGATACCTTGCTCGTATTCGGCTCTACCTATACCAGCGATTTCCCCATCTGGATGAGTACCAATCCCAAAGGAAATGAATGGAAAGAAGCGATCGACTCCCTGCAGATAGGTGGCTGGGACCCTGCTTTCTTTGCAGATGACGATGGCCGTTTGTATATGTACAACGGCAGCAGCAACCGCTATCCGTTGTATGGCGTGGAAATGAATCGCAGTACCCTGCAACCAAAAGGCACGAGAAAGGAAATGTACCTGCTGGAGCCGGATCGCTATGGCTGGCAGCGGTTTGGGGAAAACCTGGATAATACTTTCCTGGACCCCTTCATTGAAGGTGCCTGGATGACAAAGCACCACGGAAAATATTACCTGCAATACGGCGCGCCCGGAACAGAGTTCAGTGGCTATGCCGATGGAGTAGTGGTAGGCGATCATCCGCTGGGGCCCTTTACACCGCAATCTGACCCCGTTTCGTATAAGCCTGGGGGTTATGCCCGTGGCGCAGGTCATGGCGCTACATTCCAGGATAATAAAGGGTTTTGGTGGCATGTATCTACAATGGTAATTGCTGTGAAAAACAGTTTTGAACGCCGTATCGGCTACTGGCCCGCCGGTTTTGATAAAGAAGATGTGATGTTTTGTAACACCTCTTTCGGCGACTACCCGCATTATATTTCAAGAAGCGCCGATACCACCGCTTTTGATAACGCCGGGTTTACCGGCTGGATGCTGCTGAATTATAATAAACCAGTTACCGTATCTTCCGTGTATGGCAGTTATCTCCCCAATAACGCTGTAGATGAAAGCATAAAAACATACTGGAGCGCGGCCACTGGCAACAAAGGCGAATGGATACAAACAGACCTCGGAAAAGTTAGCCGTGTAAATGCAGTACAGGTAAATTATGCCGATCAGGATGCGCCATTTTTAGGTAAGCAAACGGATATTTATCACCAGTATATACTTTGGTTTTCGGAAGATGGAAAACATTGGAAGATGCTGGCCGATAAAAGCAAACAACGGAAAGATGTGCCGCACGATTATATCGAATTAACAAAACCGGTACAGGCGCGTTATATCAAAATGGAAAACATCCATATGCCCGGCGGAAAATTCGCACTCAGCGGGTTAAGGGTATTTGGCAACGGCAACGGCGCTACACCGGATACGGTGAAAGACCTGCTGGTGCTTCGCACGGAGAAGGATAAACGAAGCGCCTGGATCAAATGGTCGCCGGTAGATAATGCGTACGCATACAACATTTACACCGGTACCTCACCGGATAAATTGTACAGCTGCATCATGGTGCATAACAACAACGATTATTACTTCAAAGGCATGGACAAAGACCGCCCCTATTATTTCTGTATAGAGGCCATCAATGAAAACGGCGTATCTGCCAGAACAAAAGTGATAAAAGCAGAATAAAACAAACAGTATGAAACATACACATACCCTTTTAAAAAGCGCGCTGGTAGCGCTGGCCCTGTCGGTTGCCGGCCAGGTACAGGCGCAAACAACAGACGCGAAAATGAATACGTTTGTGAGCGCGCTGATGGGAAAAATGACATTGGAAGAAAAGATCGGGCAGCTGAACTTACTCACACCAGGTGGTGGTGTGCTTACCGGTTCAGTGGTAAGCAGTGATGTGGAAGCGAAGATCAGCAAAGGCAATGTAGGCGGTTTGTTTGGCGTGATCGGTGTGGAAAAGATCCGGCAGGCACAGGAACTGGCGGTTACTAAAAGCAGGCTTAAAATTCCGCTGATCTTTGGATCGGATGTGATCCACGGATACAAAACCACTTTCCCTATTCCGCTGGGATTATCCTGCAGCTGGGATTTGCCGCTGATTGAACACAGCGCCCGGCTGGCGGCTACGGAAGCCAGTGCCGATGGTCTTTGCTGGGTGTATTCCCCGATGGTGGATATCGCCCGCGATCCGCGCTGGGGCCGCGTTGCGGAAGGCTCCGGGGAAGATACTTATCTCGGTTCAAAAATAGCTGCCGCTATGGTACATGGCTACCAGGGCAACCGGCTGGGTGATAAGAACAGCGTGATGGCGTGTGTAAAACACTTTGCCCTGTATGGCGCCGCAGAAGCCGGAAGGGATTATAACACTACCGATATGAGCCGCATCAAAATGTATGAATACTACCTGCCGCCGTATAAAGCGGCCATAGATGCCGGCGCCGGTAGCGTCATGACTTCCTTCAACGAAATTGATGGCATCCCCGCTACGGCCAATAAATGGCTGCTGACAGACCTGCTCCGCAAACAATGGGGCTTTAAAGGCTTTGTGGTAACGGATTACACCGCTATCAATGAAATGATGGCGCATGGCCTCGGCAACCTGCAAACGGTATCGGCGCTGGCATTAAAAGCCGGCGTGGATATGGACATGGTAGGCGAAGGTTTTGTTACCACCTTACAACAATCCCTGAAGGAACATAAAGTAACGCTCCCCGAAATCAATGATGCCTGCCGCCGGGTACTGGAAGCAAAATACAAACTCGGCCTGTTTGAAGATCCATACCGCTACTGCAACACTGCTACCGCCACCAAAGAAGTGCTGAGCGCAGATAAAAGACAGGCGGCAAGGGAACTGGGCGCCCGTTCCTGCGTGTTACTGAAAAATGACCGGCAAACATTGCCACTGAAAAAATCAGGTACCATCGCACTGGTTGGGCCACTGGCCAATAATAAAAGCAATATGCTGGGTACCTGGGCGGTAAGTGGCGATGCGCAGTTATCGGTACCCGTACTGGATGGCATGAAGCAGGTAGCCGGCAGCGGTGTGAATATCCTCTACGCCAAAGGTGCTAACATCAGCGATGATACCAGCTTTGCCAAAAAAGTAAATGTATTTGGAGAAAGAATAGATATCGATACCCGCACACCGGAACAACTGCTCACAGAAGCACTTACCACCGCCGCCAAAGCAGATGTAGTGGTAGCCGTAGTGGGTGAAGCATCAGAAATGAGCGGAGAGGCGGCCAGCAGATCAGATATCGGTATCCCCGAAAGTCAGCGTAAACTGTTAGCTGCACTGGCGCAAACCGGCAAACCGCTGGTAGTGGTACTCATGAGCGGCCGGCCGCTCACCCTCACCACCGAAAATGAACAGGCTACTTCCCTGCTGGAAGTATGGTTCCAGGGTCATGAAGCTGGCAACGCCATTGCAGATGTCCTCTTTGGCAATTACAATCCTTCCGGTAAACTCACCATGAGCTTCCCCCGGAATGTAGGACAGATTCCCATCTACTATAATTATAAAAATACGGGCCGTCCGCAGCCGGAAGGACCTACGCAGAAATTCCGCTCCAACTACCTCGATGTAGCCAACGACCCGCTGTTTCCTTTTGGGTACGGACTTAGCTACACCACCTTTAAATATGAAGGTCTTACACTGAGCGCCAATAAAATAAGCAGTGGCAAAACCATTGATGTAGCGTTTAAACTCACCAACACCGGCGCTTATGCCGGCGAGGAAATAGTACAGCTGTACCTGAGAGACCAGGAAGCATCCGTTACCAGGCCGGTGAAAGAGCTGAAAGATTTTCAGAAGATAAAGCTGCAGCCGGGAGAAAGCAAAACTGTTCACTTCACGATCGATAAGGAAAAGTTGTCGTTTTTTAACAGCCAGCTGCAATGGGTAGCCGAACCGGGTACATTCGACCTGATGATCGGCGCGTCATCGGCTGATATCAGGCTGAAAGAAACCTTTGAATTATTGTAGGGCGCATATGGTTTTTTACTGGTTAAAATAAGCAGGGTCGCCCGGAAGGGCGGCCTTTTGCTTTTGGGGTGCTGAAAGCTTATATTTGAGCACTGACCATTAGCACTTATTTTATGGAACCTATCACTGCAATACAACTAAAAAGTATTCCTGCTCTCAAAGAGGTGCCGCTGGAACAGCTGCAGTGGCTGATCTCCCAGTCGGAAGAAAAGCTGGTGCCGGAAGGCGAACTGATGTTTAAAGCCGGCGATCCGGTGATCGCCACCATCATTGTGATTTCAGGAAAGGTACGTATCTCCGCCACCATCAACGGCCATTACCGGGAAATTGTAGAGCTGAACGACGATAACATTACCGGCTGGCTGCCGTTCTCCCGTGTGAAAACTGCAATGGGAAATGGCCTGTGCCTGAAAGATACCAGGATCCTGATTTGCCCCGCGGAAAAGATCAAAGCGCATATTGAGCAGCATTACGAACTAACGGAAGCGCTGGTGCATATCATGACAAGCCGCGTGCGGGAAACCACTTCCTCACAGCAGCAGAATGAAAAAATGATGGCGCTGGGAAAATTATCCGCGGGCCTGGCCCATGAACTGAATAACCCGGTAGCCGCCATTTGCAGAAGCTCGGATAAACTCTTTGAAAATATCAGCCATATCCCCGCCATATTTAAAGAGATGGCGGCATTGTGTTTATCACAGGAACAGGCCACCGCCATTGTTGATAACCTGCAGCAGTGGTGGAGCAACAAGCCATCAAAAGCGCCATCCCTGCTGGAACTATCTGATAAAACAACTGCTATCGAAGACTGGCTGGAGAACAAAAACATCTCCCGGATAGAAATAGCAGAAATACTGGCGGAATATGGTGTGGAAACTACCACCCTGGATGATTTCAGCCGGAAGTTTGATCCGGCCCACCTGGATGTGATTTTCAGCTGGATACATGGTGCACTGGAAGCCAACAGGATGGTAGGTGACCTGCAGATCTCTTCAAAAAGAATATCCGACCTGGTAAGCGCCGTGAAAAGATATACCTACATGGACCAGGAGCCGGATAAACAATTCATTGATATCCACAGCGGTATCAGCAACACACTCATTATGCTGGATTACCGCCTCAAAAAAGGCAATGTGGAACTGGTGGAAAATTTTGATACCTCACTGCCAAAAATAAAAGCGCTGCCCGGAGAACTGAACCAGGTATGGACCAATCTCGTGGATAATGCACTGGATGCAATGGAGCCCGCAAAAAAAGGACGGCTGGAAATAGCCACCACAAAGGACCGCCAGTGTGTGCATGTAACCATCACCGATAACGGGCCAGGTATCCCGGAGGAAATACAATCGCGTATATTTGAACCTTTTTTTACCACCAAAGACCTGGGAAAAGGAACGGGGCTGGGACTGGATGTAGTAGCGCAGATCGTACAGCGCCATCGCGGATCTGTGAAACAAACTTCCGTACCCGGTAAAACTATTTTTACCATTTCATTTCCCATAGAGAATAATTAATGTAGAAGATATGAGTCTGCCTATAATATTTGTTATTGATGATGATAGACAGGTGCTGAACGCCATCACGCAGGACCTGAAATCGTATTACCGGAAGTCGTACCGCATATTAAGCACGCTGTCTGCCAACGAAGCGCTGCAAAGCCTGGTGGAACTGAAAAACAGGAACGACACCGTAGCTATATTTATTTCCGATCAGCGGATGCCGGAAATGGAGGGTGTTGATTTTCTGCAGCAGGCAATGGAAATATTTCCCGCCGCCAAAAGGGTATTACTCACCGCTTACTCCGATACCAACGCTGCCATCAAAGCCATCAATGAGCTACGGCTGGATTACTATCTTCAGAAACCCTGGGACCCGCCGGAAGAAAAGCTGTATCCCATTATCAATGATCTGCTGGACGATTGGCAAACCGACTACCGGCCCGAATTTCAGGGGATTAAAGTAGTAGGTTATCCTTTTTCGTCAGATGCCTACCGCATTAAGGAATTTTTGGCGAGCAACCTGATTCCCTATCATTCCATTGATGCTAATGGCGACGAAGGAAAATTGCTGTTGCAGCTGAATAACCTCGATACATCTGCTTTACCCGTAGTCATACTGGAACAGGGAGAAGTAATGAAGGCGCCCGCTATCATTGATATTGCGGCGAAAATAGGATTGAATCCAACGCTTAAAAATGAGATCTACGATGTAGTGATCATTGGCGCCGGCCCTGCAGGATTGGCCGCCTCTGTATACGGCGCCTCCGAGGGATTAAAAACCCTGCTGATAGAACGCCATGCACCCGGCGGACAGGCAGGCACCAGCTCCCGTATTGAAAACTACCTGGGCTTCCCATCGGGATTGAGCGGCGCAGAACTCACCCGCCGCGCTATTACGCAGGCCACCAGGTTTGGTACGGAATTTTTATCGCCACAGTCGGTGAAAGAAATTAAACTCAAAGCAGATTACAAAATTGTTTGCCTGGAAAACGGCACAGAAATAAATGCACGCGCCGTTGTAATCACCACCGGCGTGGATTACCGTAAGCTGGATACCGTTGGTATAGAAAAGTTCACGGGCGCAGGAATCTATTACGGCGCCGCTACCACGGAAGCGGCCTCCTGCCGCGACCGCAGCGTGTACATCCTGGGAGGTGGTAACTCCGCCGGCCAGGCGGCAGTGTACCTGTCTAAGTTCGCAAAGGAAGTATTCATCCTTATCAGGAAAGAAAACCTCAACGCTACCATGTCGTCGTACCTGATAGATCAGATCCGCGATATCCCCAATATCAGCATTCTGAATAACAGCGAAATAGTGGAGGCTTCGGGCACCGACCGGCTGGGAAAACTGAAGATAGAAAACCTGCAGACACATGAAGTAAAAGAAGTGCCTGCGGATGCGTTATATATTTTTATCGGTGCAAGACCTTATACCGATTGGCTGGGAGATCTCATCATCAAAGATGAAAAAGGCTATGTGCAAACCGGCAGGGAAATGAAATCATTTGATTATTTTGGTAAACTCTGGAAGCTCGACCGCGAACCTTATCTGCTGGAAACCAGCTGTCCCGGCATATTTGCAGCCGGTGATGTACGGTCCGGCGCTATGAGCCGCGTGGCCTCCGCCGTAGGAGAGGGCTCCATGAGTATTAGCCTGGTGCATAAGTACCTGGCAGAAGTTTAAAATCTTTTTTTATGGCTTTATGTTCACACCTTGAGGCAATTACCGAAGTAAAAGTTAGCGCCAACCATGTTTGCGAAGAATGCGTAAAGCATCATGGCAAATGGCTGCACCTGCGTACCTGTCAAACCTGCGGTGTTACGCTTTGTTGCGACGACTCGCCCGCAAAGCACATGACGCAGCATTATCATCAAACGGATCATCCGGTGATATCTTCTGCGGAGCCGGGAGAACAGTGGTTGTGGTGTTATAAAGACGGGGCGTTTGCGGAGTATTAAATAAAAAAAGAGGGAGACAATCGTCTTCCTCTTACACTACCGTTACTTTTACGCCCATATCTTCCATTTTCTTCACAATATGTTCGGAGATACCGCTGTCGGTAATAACTTCATCTATTTCTTCCAGGGAGCAAATGCGCCCGAAACCACGTTTTCCGAATTTGCTGGAATCCGCGAGTACAATGGTTTTTTGCGCGGTGGCCATCATTTTCTGGTTCAGGTGCGCTTCCATGATATTGGTGGTGGTGAGTCCAAACTCCAGGTCGATACCATCCACGCCGAGGAATAATTTACTACACGAGAAATCTTCCAGAATTTTTTCTGCATAAGATCCGGTAACAGAAGTAGAGCTGTTACGGAGATGTCCGCCGAGCTGGATCACTTCAATCTCCGGCCGGCGCAGCAATTCCAGCGCTACGTTCAGTGCGCCGGTTATTACGGTAAGATGCCCTTTGGGTTGGATATTTTTTGCCAGCGCCTGCACAGAAGTACCGGAGGCTATAATGATAGCATCATTGGGTACGATGAGCGCGGCGGCGGCCTGCCCTATAATTTGTTTTTCCTCCCGGCGTATATTTTCCTTTTCATTCACCGGTTTGTCCATTGTATATGGATTGTGCACCGTAGCGCCTCCGTGTGAACGGAATAACAGTGACTTGTCCTCCAGCAGCTTGAGATCTTTTCGTATAGTCACGCCCGATACATCCAGCTCCTTACATAGTTCCAGTACATTAACATATCCTTTCTCGTGCAGTTTGCCGAGAATAAACTTATGACGTTCCGCAATATTGATCATAGACATATCAGATAAAAATAACGTATTAAAGTGTGTTGACACGGGATAATCTGAAAAAAATGCGCCTTACAAATATCCGGTAATTTTGTTTCAATTAGTTAATTATGGTTACATATTTGATGGTTAGTATCCTTCGTTTTTATCTCATAAAATAAGATATGAAATAAAATGAAGTTATAGAGACGTTATAATTATATGTAATAATATTGATTTATAGTAATTTATATTTTTCTTTTTGTTTCTTTTCCGCTCATCAATAACTTTTTCACCTTTTTCATTTTATTTTATACTTTGGTTTCGAATTATTTCTTTTTGTTTTTATTACTATTGTAAAGAAAACAAATGAAACTAATTAAAAGTTATAGGGAGATAAAATGAAAAGAACTGAATCAATCAGGCAATTAAAGGAAGCAGGTGAACAACCGTGGGATCTTATCATAATAGGCGGCGGCGCTACCGGTCTTGGTATCGCTATGGATGCCGCCACCAGGAATTACCGGACCCTGTTGCTGGAACAGGCCGACTTCGCCAAAGGAACTTCCAGTCGCAGTACCAAACTGGTACATGGCGGCGTAAGATACCTGGCGCAGGGCGACATCGCCCTTGTACGGGAAGCCCTGTATGAAAGAGGACTGCTGCTTAACAACGCCCCGCACCTGGCCCATAACCAGCAATTTATCATCCCGCAGTATAACTGGTGGCAAGGCCCCTTTTATACCATCGGCCTCAAAATCTATGATCTCCTGTCCGGGAAACTGAGCCTCGGACGCTCCCGGCATATCGGCAGGGCAGAAGTGATCAACAGGTTGCCCACCATCCGGAAAGAAGGACTGAAAGGAGGGATTGTTTATCACGACGGACAGTTTGATGATGCCCGCCTGGCAGTAGACATCGCACAAACCGCCGTTGAAAACGGCGCCGTACTGCTCAACTACTTCAAAGTAAACGGCCTCGTTAAAAACAGCGCCGGCAAAATAAGCGGTGTCCGCACACAGGACCTGGAAACCAATGAAACCTTCACCCTCCGGGCCAAAACAGTGATCAACGCCACCGGCGTATTTGTAGATGAAGTACTGCAACTGGACAACCCCGCAGCGCCTAATATGGTGAAACCCAGTCAGGGTGTACACCTGGTGCTGGACCCTTCTTTCCTCAACAGCAAAAGCGCTATCATGATCCCGAAAACGGACGATGGCCGCGTACTGTTTGCCGTGCCCTGGAATAATAAAGTACTGCTGGGAACCACCGACACACCGCTCGATGAACACAGCATGGAACCCATTGCACTGGAAGAAGAGATCAGCTTTATTTTAAATACCGCAGGCAAATACCTCGATCGTCCGCCCGCACGTGAAGATGTACTCAGCGTATTCGCCGGGTTACGTCCGCTGGCAGCGCCACAAAAAGAAACCGGCAGCACAAAGGAAATTTCCCGCAGTCATAAAATACTGGTAGCCCCCTCCGGACTGATCACCATCACCGGCGGTAAATGGACCACCTTCCGCAGGATGGCAGAAGATACAGTGGATCAGGCCATCAAAACCGGCGGACTGGTACCGGTTGGATGCAAAACAAAATCGCTGCATATCCACGGGTACCAGCAACAACCTTCCGCGCCCGCACCACTGGACGTATACGGCAGCGACGCTGCCAGGATACAGGCATTTATGGCACTGTACCCCGGCACGAAAGAACAGCTGCACCCACGCCTGCCCTACATCAAGGCACAGGTGATCTGGGCAGTAAAACATGAAATGGCCCAAACCGTGGAAGATGTGCTGGCCAGGCGTTTGCGCGCACTTTTCCTGGATGCGCAGGCTGCTATAGACATGGCGCCCGCAGTAGCTGCTATCATGGCTGCAGAAATGAACAAAGACATCACCTGGCAACAAAAACAGGTGAAGGATTTTATGCAGGTGGCACAACACTACCTCCTGAAAAACGGTACTACCTATAAACAACTGAAGGTTACGGCATAGACTAAACGAAAAAGAATACATCCACGTAAACATCCACGCAGAAAAAGAAAAACATGATCAGATACATTATGGCAATGGATCAGGGCACAACCAGCTCACGGGCCATTATCTTCGACAAAGCCGGCGTAATTATTTCCACGGCGCAGAAAGAATTCACACAACTGTTCCCGCAACCCGGATGGGTGGAACACGATCCCGCTGAAATATGGAGCAGCCAGATCGGCGTAGCCACAGAAGCAATGGCGAAAGTAGGGCTGGAAGGCGGCAACATCGCTGCCATTGGCATCACCAACCAACGGGAAACCACCCTGGTATGGGACCGCGAAACCGGTAAGCCGGTGTACAATGCCATCGTATGGCAGGACAGGCGCACTGCCGCTTTCTGCGACGATCTTAAAGCTGCAGGCAAAGAAACGCTGGTACGCGAAAAAACGGGTCTTGTTATTGACGCCTACTTCTCCGGAACAAAAATCAGGTGGATCCTGGACAATGTACCCGGGGCACGGGAACGCGCCAACGAAGGCAAGCTGGCTTTCGGAACAGTAGACTCCTGGCTGATCTGGAACCTCACTCACGGCGCCGTGCATGCGACCGATATCACCAACGCTTCCCGCACCATGCTGTTTAATATCCACACACAGGCATGGGACGATGAACTGCTGGCCATGCTGGATATCCCGGCATCTATGCTGCCGGAAGTAAAACAATCCAGCGAAGTATGCGGCGAAACCGCGCCCGGCATCTTTGCCGTACAAATCCCCATTGCAGGTGTTGCCGGCGATCAGCACGCGGCCCTCTTCGGACAAATGTGTACCGCTCCCGGCATGGTGAAAAATACCTATGGAACCGGTTGTTTTATGCTGATGAACATCGGCGACACACCCATCATCAGCAAAAATAATCTCCTCACTACAGTAGCCTGGAAAGTAAACGGACAGGTACAGTACGCACTGGAAGGCAGCATCTTTATCGCCGGCGCTATTGTGCAGTGGCTGCGCGACGGTCTTGGTATCATCCGGGCCTCTTCTGAAGTGGAAGCCCTGGCCGCCAGCGTGGAGCAAAACGACGGCGTATACCTGGTACCCGCCTTCGCAGGGCTTGGCGCCCCGCACTGGGACCAGCACGCACGCGGTACCCTCGTAGGCATGACACGCGGCACCAACGCCGCGCATATTGCACGCGCCGCACTGGAAAGCATCGCCTATCAAACCATGGAAGTGCTGAAAGCAATGGAAGCAGATGCCAACATCAGCATAAAGGAATTAAGAGTAGATGGCGGCGCTACCGGCAACAACCTGCTGATGCAATTCCAGGCAGATATCCTGCAAACAAAAGTAGTGCGCCCGGGCATTACAGAAACAACCGCCCTGGGAGCAGCCTATCTCGCCGGACTGGCTACCGGCTACTGGCAGAACCTGGAAGAAATTGCCAGCCAGTGGAAAATGGAAAAATGCTTCTCTCCAAAACTGGAACAGGAACAACGGCAGCAATGGATCAACGGATGGAACCGCGCAGTAAATGCCGCAAAAGCATGGGCTCACCAATAAAATTATAAACTATGTATCCTTATTTAGCTGAATTCATAGGTACCGCCTTATTGCTGCTGCTGGGAAACGGCGTGGTAGCCAACGTGGTACTGCATCAAACGAAAGGTAACAGCAGCGGCTGGATCGTGATCACCACCGGCTGGGCGCTGGCCGTATTTGTTGGAGTAGTGTTCGCCGGCCCGTACAGCGGCGCGCATCTTAATCCCGCTGTTACCATCGCACTGGCCACAGCCGGCAAATTCAACTGGGCTGATGTGCCTTTGTTTATTGTCATGCAGATGCTGGGCGCTATGCTGGGCACTACACTGGTATGGCTCAATTACAAAGACCATCTCAATAACACACCGGACAAAGGATTGCAACGCGCCGTGTTTTGCACGGAGCCGGCTATACGAAATATCTGGCGCAACTTCATCTGCGAAGCTACCGGCACCTTTGTATTGCTTTTTACCATCTTCTATTTCACCAATGCAGAAGTAGGACCGGAGAAAACACCGATGGGCCTGGGATCTCTCGGCGCACTGCCGGTAATGCTGCTGGTATGGTCTATCGGGTTGTCGCTCGGCGGAACCACCGGCTATGCCATCAATCCGGCCAGGGACCTGGGGCCGCGTATCATGTATGCGCTGCTGCCTATAAAAGGAAAAGGACACAGCGACTGGAACTATTCCTGGGTACCCGTTTTCGGACCAGTGGCCGGCGCTGTACTTGCTGCTTCATTATACCTGTTACTGAAGTAAATAACGTTTACCTATATACGCAATTAATAACACGTTAGAACCACGTACAATGAAAAAAAAGATCAATATCAGCCTTATAGGCAGCGCACTGGCAGTTGCCGCGGTATGCACCTTTAACGCCTGTAAAACAACCAAAACAACTACGGCTGCAAAAAATGGATATCCTTCTTTTTATACAGTAGGACATCGCGGCACAAGGGGCCTGATGCCGGAGAACACCATTCCCGCTATGTACCGCGGCTTGACCGAAGGCGCCAATACTATTGAGTTTGATGTACATATCACCAAAGACGGACAGGTAATGGTATACCACGATGCCTCTTTTACACCATCGTATACCACCATGCCGGATGGAAAAGATATCCCTGCGGAGAAACACACGGACTATGTTTTTTACCAGATGAACTATGCTGACATCCGCCCGTTTATCATCGGTGAAAAACCATACCCGGCCTACCCGGAGCAACAGCGCATGCGCTCCTACGCACCACTGCTGTCTGAAATGATAGACTCCGTGGAAGCCTATACGAAAGCGCATCACCTGCCCGCGCCTTATTATCTGCTGGAAATAAAATCTTCCGAAAAAACGGATGGTAAGGAACAGCCGGCGCCGGAAGAGTATATGGACAAACTGATGGCCGTAAAACAATTACAACCGCTTGGGAAACGGCTGCTGGTGCAGTCTTTCGACATGCGCCCACTACAGGTACTGCACCGCAGGTATCCTGATATGGCACTTGGATTTCTGACAGCTGATAAAAAGAACGGGTTCGATCAGCACCTGGCGCAACTGGGCTTTACCCCGTTTTTTTATAATCCATACTATAAGCTGGTAACACCGGAGCTGGTGAGCAAATGCCACGCTAAACATATTAAAATTGTTCCGTGGACAGTGGACGATGTTAACGAAATGAAAAAACTGAAAGCACAGGACGTTGATGGTATTATAACCGACTATCCGAACAGGTTACGCGAAGCAGGGCTCTGACCATTATTTATCTACCAGAATACTAACAAAAAAAACAAACACACTTATGAAATTCTTTTCACGATTCCGCCTGTTAAAGCCGGCGACTTTCCTGTTGCTGTGTATCGGGATCATTGGCGCCGGCAGCCTATCCCTGCATGCGCAGGATATTCCCGTTACCGGTAAGGTAACTGCTGCCAACGGCACTCCGCTGATAGGAGTGAACGTTCAGGTAGCGGGTACCAGCCGCGGCGCCGCCACCGACGTAAACGGTGCTTTTAAATTAACTGCACCTAAAGACGCTACACTGAAATTCACCTTTATAGGCTACCTGCCCAAAGAGGTGAAAGTAAAATCCGCTACTGTACTGGTAGTACTGCAGGAAGACATTCAAAAACTAAACGACGTAGTGGTAGTAGGTTATGGCACGCAGAAAAAAGCCACCCTCACCGGCGCCATTACTACGGTAAATATGGTGGACAAAGAAGGCCAGCCGCTTACCAACGTGAGTAACGCACTGCACGGCGTACCCGGCGTATTCGCTAACCTGAGCAACAGTCAGCCGGGTGTGGATCGCAGCACCATCCGCATCAGGGGATTGAACACCTTCGGCAGCAGCGATCCCAGGGCCAACGACCCGCTGGTATTGGTAGATGGTATTGAATACTCTATGGATGAACTCAATCCAAACGATATTGAAACCGTTACGGTACTGAAAGATGCTGCTGCAGCCATTTACGGCTCCCGCGGTTCCAACGGCGTTATCCTTGTTACCACTAAAAAAGGAAGAGGTACCTCCCGCGTAAACTACAGCTACTACTACGGTCAGCAGAAAGCTACTTACCTGCCGGATGTGATCACCGATCCCATCGCGTACATGAAACTGAAAAACCAGGCGCTCATCAATGAAGGAAAAGCAATTGAATATGCAGAAGCGGATATAGACGAATACCAGAAAGGAATGGCTACAGATCCTTTCACCTATCCTGCAAACGATTGGTATAAGATTGCCCTGAAAAACGGCGTGATCCAGAAACATGACCTGAGCATTTCCGGTAGCTCCGATAAATACCAATACCGCCTGTCACTCGGCTATCTCGATAGAAACGGTATCCTCTTCGGACCAGGCAACCATGAAAAGAAATATTCTGTGGGGCTGAATGCTTCAATGGATGTAACCAAACGTTTACGCGCAGGTATCACCATGGATGGTTACTACAGAACCTACACCACACCATTTTATACGGACACCTGGAACTACCTGGCCCGTACATTGCCTATTCTCACGGATACGCTGCGGGACGGCCGCTACGGCAACTCCTGGCTCAGAACCGCCGGTCGTAACAACTGGGAAAACCCACGTATGCTGGCATACAACGGTTTACAGACCAAACAGATCCAACGCTTCCTGACTACCGTTTTTGCAGAGTATAAACTGCCTTTTGATATCAATTATAATATCAAATTTGGTGTGGATAAGTATGATGGTTTGCTCAGCGGCTTTACACCACGTATGCAAACCTTTAATCCTAAATCAGGCGCGCCTATCAACTGGAACAGTCCCGCTACTGCACCACGGTCAGCTAAAACGGATTATAACGATATGAACATTCATTTCTATAACACGCTCGACTGGAAACACCAGTTTAAAGAGAAACATAACCTCTCTGCCATGCTGGGCGCCAGTTATGATAACTTCGATTCTGACTCATGGGCAGCCAGTATGTATGGCTACCTGGATGGACGACTGGATGCTTTAAGTGTAGGTACCACCTGGAACGCTACCTCAGGAAATCTTACCCGTGATGTACTGGAATCTTATTTTGGTCGTGTTAACTACGATTACGATGGTAAATACCTGTTGGAAGCTACCTTCCGTTATGATGGTTCCAGCCGCCTCGGAAAGCATAGCCGCTGGGCATTTTTCCCTTCTGTATCCGCCGGCTGGCGTATCGATAAAGAAGCCTTCTTTCATTCTGATTTCATCAACGTGCTGAAGCTGCGCGCTTCCGCTGGTAAATTGGGTAACCAGGCCATTGCACTCTACACTACAGAGCCAATGGTAAATCTTGGTGAAGACTATAGTTTCGGCGGCGTATTAAATTCCGGAGCCGCAAAAATTGCAGATGCAGATTCTACCCTCAGATGGGAAATTACCAATGCATACAATGTCGGTGTTGATGTTAACCTGTGGAATAATCGTATAGGCCTTACCGTTGATGCATATAAGAAACGCACAAACGGTATCCTTCGTGAAGTGGGCATGCCTTCCCAGGTGGGTAACCTTGCCGGCGCCAAACAAAACGTAGGTACGGTAGATAATACAGGTTTTGAAGTAACGGCACAATACCGCGATCATATCGGCGAAGTGGATTTGAATGTGTATGGAAGTGTGGCTTACAATAAAAATGAAGTAGTAGACCTGCATGGTGAAATTATTTATGGTACAGGTACCATCACACAGGCAGGATCTCCTATTGAATCTTTTTATATACTGCAGGCAGAAGGTATTTTCCAGAACCAGGCAGAAATAGCTGCCAGTGCAAAACAATCTGCCAATACAAAACCAGGTTACATCAAATTCAGGGATGTTAATAACGATGGTATTATTAATGGCGATGATCGTGTAATTGTGAACAGCTCTTCCTCTGTACCAAAGTATACTTATGGTTTCGGGTTTAATGTAGGCTACAAAGGGATCACGCTCAGTGCTGCATTTCAGGGTATTGGCGGTGTAAAGGTATTGCCTACTGCCAACCTTGCCTATCCGTTCAACAATGGCGCCAATGCCACCTGGGAATGGACAAGGGATGCCTGGACGCCTGAAAAACCAGATGCACGTTTACCAATCGTAACCACCAGCACCGGCAGCATCGATAATTTCCAGCGCTCTACTTTCTGGTTAAGGGATAACTCATACCTGAGAATGAAAAACATCCAGTTGGGCTACGCACTGCCGCAGCTATGGTTGTCGAAAGCAAAGATCCAGAAAGTGAGTGTGTTTATCAACGCAGAAAACCTGCTGACTTTCTCCCGGTATAAAGATTTCGATCCGGAATCCATACTGGATCAAACCACGTTGTATACTTATCCAATGTTGAAAACCTTTAACGGTGGTATTAACGTTACCTTCTAAACATCCAAATCATGAATAGTATGAAAAAGATATATCTCTTACTTTCCTGCACAGGTCTACTTGCTGCAGGTTGCAACAAAAGCCTGCTGGATACTTCTCCTCACGACCGCTACCCGGAATCAACGTTCTGGCAAACACCGGAAGCGGCCAATGCCGGCCTGGTAGGCTGCTACTCCGTGTTGCGCAACCAGGGCGTCTTTGGTGGTAAAACTTCCAACAATGCCACCGCGCTTTGGGAAGAAACCCTTTCTCCCAACGCTTACAACCAAACGGATGCGATGAGCTTTAACTCTATTGCCCGTGGTACACAGATGTCGAGTACCGGTGGTATCGTTACCGCCCGTTACTCTGATTGCTACAGCGGTATTGGCCGTTGCAATACCTTTTTGAAGAAAGTAGATGAAGTAACAGCCATTGATGAGGCCACACGGAGAAGAATGAAAGGAGAGGCTTACTTCCTGCGTGGACTGTACTATTTTATCCTGGAAAATTATTACGGTGCGGTGCCGCTAATCCTGGACCCGCCGGATAAAAGCACCCAGGCTAAACTGCCGCGCACACCACGTGCAGAAGTGGTGACCAGTGTGTTGAAAGACCTGGACAGCGCTGCAGCTATATTACCGGTAAAATTCACCGGGGCAGATCTGGGTCGTGCCACCAAAGGCGCAGCTATGGCGTTGAAAGCAAGGATCCTGTTATACGAAGCCAGTCCGCTGCTAAACACTTCCAACGATCTGGCGAAATGGAAAGCAGCTGCTGATGCCGCCAAAGCAGTGATGGATTTGCCGGGTACAGGCTACGGACTCTTTGCCGATTACCGTGGATTGTTTTTACAACCCAATGAAAATAACAAGGAAGTTATTTTTGATGTACAGTATGTTTTCCCGCAGCAGGGTAGCTCATTTGACCTGATCTGTGCGCAATACAACACCAACGCGCCTTTGCTGGATCTGGCCAAAACCTACTACATGAATAATGGGCTGCCTGTTACTGATCCGGCTTCAGGATACAAGGCCGACAGTCCGTATCTCCGTCGTGATCCGCGTTTATACGGTACCTTCACTTACCCGACCGATATGTACCGCGGTGCTGTTATTTCTGCCACCCGTTTTGCTATTACCGGTTATGGTATGAAGAAGTATAGCCTCTATGATAGCATTGCTCCGCCAAAAGATAAGGCAGATCTGAAAGACGGCCAGTCTGATATCAACTTTATTGTACTGAGATATGCCGACATCCTGATGATGTACGCAGAAGCGCAGAATGAAGTAAGCGGCCCGGATGCTTCTATCTTTGCGGCACTCGACAAGATCCGCGACAGGGTGAAGATGCCGCATATTTCCAATACTTTATCCAAAGACGCGCTGCGTGCGGAAATCCGTCATGAGAGAAGGGTGGAATTTGCCGGTGAAGGATTGTATTACAACGACATCCGCCGCTGGAAAACCGCTGAAACCGTGATGAATGCGTCTATTGAGAATTACAACGGGAAGAAGATTGAAACCCGTACGTTCGATAAACTACGCGATTACTGGTGGCCGATCCCGGTAGGGGAAAAAGATCTGAACCCTAACCTGGAACAGAATCAGGGATATTAATTGTCAGGTATGTTATGCAGATATGCAGTTACACAGTAGCTGCATATCTGCATTTTTTATTAGTCATAGATGGATACGTCGTCAATGGAGAAGTCTTCCTCCAGCTGTACTTTGATCTCCGAACCCGGAAAGATTTTTTCAGAGATAAAATTAAGCATGAAACCCTCCGGAAATACTTCAATGCCTGCTAAGGTAAGGTCATTTATGAGGGCCGTCAGCTCATCAGAAGAGGGCGGCACATCCTGTTGCCCATAGGCGCTTTCGTTGATCTCCTTTGCAACGGCGTCAACAATTTCCTGGTACTTCCCACTATCCAGGTAGGCCACCAGCTTTTTTGCTTCTTCCACCAGGGGCGCAAAGTCGTCCGGTTCAGTACTCACCGTTTCCGGGTCTATCATCAGGGAAACGGGCTCCTGTATGGCGGCCAGCTTTACTTTGGCGGTAAGCATATTTTCTTCGATATGGCCATCTATAATTTCAGGGCCAAAACTATGTTTCTTTGCCATCTTGTTGAAATTGACCGAATATAACAAATCGACGGGAATATAGGGCCGGACTTTTACCGGATTTTTTCTTCAGGAGATATAAAAAGGGAATGTTATTTTTGTTGGTATAGAATAGGACAGCAGCTTTGTTTTCCTGAAAACGCAATTTAACAGTGACAATTTAATTAACCCGGTATGAACCACGTATTTGAACAGGTTTACGAGATGGAGGCGGTAAGCGGATTATCCAAACATGAACAATTGGTGAATGGTATTTTAAACGCCATACAAAATAAAGGTTTGGCACAGGGGGATATGTTGCCTTCTGTAAATGAACTGATCAACGAGTTTGGTTTCGCGCGGGAAACAATTGCAAAAGCCTATAAGGAGCTGGTAAGCAGGGGGATTGTAGAGCCCAGGAACCGGGTTGGCTTTTTCGTGGCCAATGTGAATATAAAGCAACACCTGCGCATCGCCCTCGTACTGTTTGCATTTGACGCCTTCCAGGAAATGTTCTATAAAACCTTTCGCGCCGGCTTAGGCAAGGATGTGCATATCGATATTTTCTTCCATCATAATAATATAGAGGTACTGCAAAGTATCGTGAACAGCATAAAAGGAAAGTATGGCATGTACGTGGTGGCGCCCATTCCGCACAACAAAACCGCCGGTATCCTTGGCGTGTTGCCTATGGATAAGTTCCTGATGATTGATCGCTACGAACCTATTCCCGGTGAATACTCCTATGTGGCACAAGAGTTTAAGCAGTCTTCCTACAAAGCCTTTTCTGCCCTGGCAGGCGTGATCAAGCAATATAAAGGAATGGTGTATTATCACCGGCCCGTAGCCGATACCCCCATAGAGATCCTCCAGGCATTTAAAAAGTTTGTAAAAGATTTTAATATCAAAAGTGAGATAAAGCCGGAATACCTGCCTGGCACCCTCGAGAAAGGAAAGGTGTATTTCACTATCAACAACGCTGAGCTGTGGACCATGCTCAAGGATTGCAAGCAAATGAAACTCAAGCCCGGTAAGGATATCGGTATCCTGTCGCACAACGATGATATTGTAAAAGAACTGATTTTCGACGGGATCACCACCTATACCACCGATTTCAAGCTCATGGCGGAAAAGGCCGCTGCTTTTGTACTAACCCGCGAAAAGATCCAGGAAATAATCCCCACTGTACTCATCAGGAGAAAGTCGTTATAAACCGTTTTATGAATGTTTTTATGTGTAAGGGATACGTGTTAAACGTATCTCTTACGCTTCTTATGATATTGTTTTAGCCTAACCTGATTGCCGTTTAACCCTTCCTCCCTTTTTTTGCAGCGCTGTAAAAAATAATCCCGCATTTCTTTTGGCGGTTATGAAAAAAATATATATTTGCTATAGGATAGTATAGGATAGTACAGTATAGAATCGCATTCCTTTTTCACGTGATACCAGAATCAATCATTAATTACGATAGAACTATAGTTTCCAGGTTATGATGGAATGAATGAAGCAAACGTTATGAAATAAAACTTTTTCTCCCTTTTACATTAATTACTGAATGCCACGTACACTTATGATGGCCGTTTATCCTGCTGGGTATCCGGAAGCGTCATGATGCTTTAATACACGTTATGGTTTTTTATTCTTCCAATAATTGCTCTTAATATGTTCAGGAAATTTACTTGCTACAAGAAGAGATTTACTGCCGCTTTGCCAACGGCATTATCCACTCCCCGCTACCTTTTGATCCTGCTGCTGTTGATGCTGGCAGGCAACGTTCATGCGCAAACACCGGCCAGGGTAACTATTACCGGATCGGTGTCCGATACCACCGGCAGATCCCTGGAAGGCGCTACTATCTCGGTAAACGGCAGAAGTTCCAGCGGAACAGCCACCGACCGGAATGGTAAATTTATCCTTGATGTACCGGTAGGCGCTACCATTCAGGTAACCTTCGTAGGCTTTATCGAACAGCGGTTTGTGGTAAACGCCACGCAAAAAGATTATCATCTCCGGATGAAAAGTGTGATCGCCTCTGTAGATGAAGTAGTAGTAACAGCCTTCGGCCGAAAGCAACGAAAAGAAGCGGTAGTTGGCTCGGTTACCAGTATTAATCCCGAGGACCTGAAAATTCCTACCAGTAACTTAACCAACGCCCTGGCCGGTCAGATGGCCGGCGTAATCGCCTTCCAGCGCGGTGGTCAGCCCGGGGCAGATAACTCGCAGTTCTTTATCCGCGGGGTTACCACCCTCGGGTACAGCGCCAGTCCGCTTATCCTTGTGGACAACGTGGAACTGAGCGCCAACGATCTGGCCCGTTTACAGGTAGATGATATCGCCAGCTTTTCTATTTTGAAAGATGCGAGTGCTGCAGCCCTGTACGGCGCCAGGGGCGCCAACGGCGTGATCCTCGTTACTACAAAAGAAGGTAAACCGGGAAAAGCCAGGGTAAGTGTACGCCTGGAAGATGCCATCTCAACACCCACACAAAACCTCAAACTGGCAGACCCGATTACTTTCATGAATCAATACAATGAAGCCGTAACTACCAGGAACCCATTGGCTACACCGTATTTCACGCCTAACACCATACTCGCTACCAAAGCTACCATCGATAAAGCACCGGGCAGCAATCCGTATGTATACCCGGCGGTAGACTGGATGAAGACATTGTTCAAAGATCAAACTACCACCAAACGCGCCAACTTCAGCGTGCAGGGCGGATCAGATGTTACCAAATATTATATCGCCGGCTCTTATGCCCGCGACAACGGCATCTTACAGGTAAACCCGGTGAATAACTTTAACTCCGGGATGAAGTTCGAAAACTACCAGCTGCGTTCTAACGTGAACGTAAAAATTACTAAAACAACAGAAGCAGTGGTGCGTCTATGGGGTAACTTTAACGACTATACGGGACCTATTACAAGCGATGCCTCCGGATTGGCCACCGACCTGTATTCCAGGGCGCTGCATACCAGCCCGGTGGCATTTCCAGCCTATTATGAACCGGATGCGGCAAATGCCAACACCAATCATATCCTGTTTGGCAGCGCCTACGGTAACGATGGCTCCCTGTTAAATAACCCCTACGCCAACCTGATGTACGGGTATAAAAACTTTTCTGAATCCAGGATGTCGGCGCAGTTTGAGCTGAACCAGGACTTCAACTTCATCACAGAAGGACTTACCTTCAGAGGTATTTTCAGCACCAACCGCTATTCTTATTTTGACCTGAGCCGCTCCTACAAACCATTCTATTATGGCGTGGGCAGCTATGATCCCGATGCCAATTCGTATGTACTCAACTGGCTGAACAGCTCACCCGGCCAGGCACAGGAATTCCTCGGTTATTCTGAAGGCGCCAAAAACATTTACAGCTACATCTATTTACAGGGCGCTATAGATTATAACCGCGACTTCGGGAAAAGTAACCTGAGCGGAACGCTGATAGGTACCCGTCAGCAAACATTGTACGGCAATGCCGGAAGTTTGTTAGGATCACTACCTTATCGTAACCTCGGTTTTTCCGGAAGGGCAACTTATTCATTCGATAAAAAGTATTTCGTTGAGTTTAACTTTGGTTACAACGGATCGGAAAGATTTGCACCGCAACATCGCTGGGGCTTCTTTCCCACCATCGGCGGCGCCTGGGTGGTATCCAATGAGTCATTCTGGGAAGGCGGCATCGCAAAAATTATTTCCCGCCTGAAGATCCGCGGCAGTTACGGATTGGTAGGGAATGATAATATCGGTAACCAACGCTTTTTCTATCTCTCCAGCGTAACCCCGGATGATGCCAATGGTCCCGGTGCTACCTTTGGTACCAACAACAGCTTCACGCTGAAAGGTACTACCATACAGGCTTATCCTAACCCGGATGTGACCTGGGAAACCTCTAAGAAAGGCAACCTGGCAGTAGAAATGACCATCGCCAACAAACTCAATGTAACCGCGGAAGTATATAACGAAAACCGTTACAACATCCTGATCAAACGTGGCTATATCCCTGTTACCGCCGGTATTGAAGGTTCAGCCTCCGATAATCTCCAGGCAAACCTCGGAAAAGTGGATTCAAAAGGCTTCGATCTTCATCTCGATTACAAACAAAATTTTTCAAAAGATATGTGGCTGACGGTGATGGCCAACCTCACAGTAACAGATAATAAAGTTCGCTACTTTGAAGAGCCGGAGTATAAATATGCTTACCGCTTCTCTACCGGTAACCCGGTTAACCAGCAGTTTGGATATGTGGCCGAACGCCTTTTTGTAGATGATAAAGAAGCCGCCAACTCACCTGTGCAAAACTTTGGCAGCGAGTTTCCTAAAGGTGGTGATATCAAGTATAGAGATATTAATGGCGATGGAGTAATTAACCAGGACGACCAGGTGCCCATCGGTTTACCTACCACACCACAGATCATTTATGGTTTCGGTTTTTCCTTCGGGTATAAGAGTTTCGATGTGAGCGCTTTTTTCCAGGGACTGGCAAGAGAATCCTTCTTCATTAATCCCAAAACTACCGCGCCATTCGTAGACAACGCCCAGTTGTTACAGGCATACGCCGACAATCACTGGTCGGAAGAAAACCAGAACCTCTACGCCCTGTGGCCGCGGTTGTCTACCTCACACATTGCCAACAACGAACAAAGCAGCACGTGGTGGCTGCGTGATGGAAGTTTCATGCGGTTGAAGTCTGTTGAAATGGGTTATTCACTCCCAAAAAGATGGATCGCGCCATTACGGTTAACCAACTTCCGCGTATACTTCAGTGGTCTGAACCTGCTCACCTTCAGCAAATTCAAACTGTGGGATCCGGAGCAGGCGGGTAACGGCTTTGCCTACCCGATCCAGAAAGTATTCAACCTGGGTGTAAATCTTAATTTCTAAGTATAAAAAATATAAAACAATGAGATTTTTTAAAAGAACATTGTTGGTAGTATTGCCGGTCATCTTATCAGTATCCTGTAAAAAATACTTAGATGTAACACCGGACAATGTGGCTACGCTGAACAGCTCATTTGTGAACGCAAATGAAACGCAGGCTTACCTGTTTGGTTGTTATTCCAACATGCAGGGCCTGGCTGATGTAAGGCGTAACGCGGGCTTCACCAGCTCGGGCGAGGTGATTTTCCCGATTGACCTGCTGGATAAAAACACACTCGGCGGTGCAGGCGGCGACAACGGTTTTAACGTTATGCGCGGTTTGCAGAACAGCCCCAATCCTATATTAAACTACTGGGATGGTTATAACATGGGGTTAAACCTGTGGCAGTCTATCCGCATGTGCAACACCTTCCTCGATAACGTAGATAAGCCGCTGGATCTCCCGGAATACCAGCGCAACAGGTGGGTGGCAGAAGCGAAGTTCCTGAAAGCATACTATCACTACTGGCTCATCAGGATGTACGGCCCTATTCCTATTTCTGATGTGGCCCTGCCGGTGAATACGCCTACAGAAGAAACCAGGTTGAAACAACAATCCGTGGACTCCTGTTTTGGTTATGTAGTGAGCCTGCTGGATCAGGCTATTCCCAACCTGCCGGATGTAATACAGAATGCCGGCGCAGAAGCGGGCCGCATTACTGCTGTAATTGCAAAAGCAGTGAAGGCAGAAGTGCTGGCTACACAGGCAAGCCCGTTGTTTAACGGCAACCCTGATTACGCATCCATCAAAGGAAAAGAAGGACAGAGCCTTTTCCCTGTGGCATATGATGCCACAAAATGGCAACGCGCCGCAACAGCCTGCAAAGCAGCAATTGATGCAGCAGTAGCCACCGGTGCAGCGATCTACCAGTTCAGGGCCAGCGGAGGTATTGTGCATATGTCCGACAGCACCAGGCAACTGGTAACAATACAGGGCGCACTCACCGATCAGTGGAACACCGAACAGATCTGGACCCTCAATCCGCAATTCGGCTGGCAGTATATGGCTTCCCCAAGAGTAACGGCGGATGCGGCCTCCAACGGTTTTGCCGTATACTCTAATTTCTCGGTTCCAATGGCGCAGTCGGAATTGTTCTATACACAAAACGGCGTGCCTATCAACGAAGACAGAACCTGGGATTACGCCAACCGCTATAAATTACAGGCCGGCGACGACGCACACCGCTATTATATCCGCAAAGGCTACACTACCGCCCGTGGTAACTTCTACCGCGAAGCGCGCTATTATGCCGATGTAGCCTTTGATGGCAGCACCTGGTTTGGCTCCGCCAATACCGATGATAACAACGCCAACTATGTAAACGCCGTAAATGGTTTTGCTGCGTATACCCCTACCCGTTATAACGTTACCGGCTATTGGCCAAAGAAGCTGGTGCCGTGGCAAACAGCGTTCGGACAAACATCCGTGCAAACCAATTACTCCTGGCCCTTCATGCGCTTACCCGCACTGTGGCTGTTGTACGCAGAATGCCTGAATGAAGTAAATGGTCCGGGTGCAGAAGTATACAGCTATATCGATAAGGTAAGGGAAAGAGCCGGTTTGCCGGGGGTAGTCCAGGCATGGTCCAACTTCTCCCGTAATCCTGCCAAATACGGTTCTAAAGAAGGGTTAAGAGCGATCATCCACCAGGAAAGAAGAATAGAACTGGCCTTTGAAGGACAGGCAGGATGGGACCTGAGAAGATGGAAAGAATTACAGGCAGTACTCAACGGACCTTTCCAGGGATGGAACATAAGACAACGTACCACGCAGGGATTCTACCAGGTGACAAACGTTTATCAACCGGTATTCGGACTAAGAGATTACCTGTTTCCTATCCAGGACTACGACATGCTGACCAATCCCAACCTGGTGCAAACACCTTATTGGTGATAACACACAGGCCGGACAAAATCATTTCAAACCAGTTTTCAATTTTTTATATGGATGCTATATATAAAATATTCCGCGTGTTGATACCGGTAGTTACATTACTGATGCTCCAGTTTTCCTGTAAGAAAAACGATGGATACAATGATGTAATTTCTGACGATAAAACAAAACCACAGCCGGTTTCCAATATACAGGTGATCAATAAAAACGGCGGTGCCTATATCACCTATACATTACCGGATTCCAAAAATGTACTCTATGTACAGGCAGAGTACATGATCAATGATACCAAAAGCAGGCAAACCAAATCGTCCTTTTATTCCGATACCATCGCAGTAGGCGGCTTTGCGAAAAGCCAGGATTATATAGTAACGCTGTACACCGTTACCCGCGCGGATGTAAAGTCCGATCCCGTAAAAGTAACCGTGCATCCCGGCACGCCCACTTATCTCCAGGCATTGCCTACCGTGGTAATGCGTGCAGATTTTGGTGGTATCAACATCAGTGTAACCAACACCGCTAAAGATAATATCGGGGTAGTTACCATCACGGAAGATGCGACTACAAAGAAGATGGAAATCAAAAATCAGAACTATACCAACCAGGAAAATATCAACTACAGCATCCGGGGCTATGATACCATCCCCAGGAAATTCGGCATCTACCTGGCAGATGAATTCGGGAATATATCGGATACCGTGTATGCTACTATTAAACCTATCTATGAAACGATCATGGATAAATCAAAGTTCAATGTGTACAAACTCAATTCTGACGACGGCTCCAGCTTTGGATGGGAGCTGCGTTATATGTGGGACAATAATCTCGGCAGACCAGGCTATCACTCTACTTATCCTACCACCGCACCATTGCCCAAATGGGTAACATTTGACATGGGGCAGGTAGCAAAGCTGAGCAGGTTTACCATGTGGGGCAGGGGCCTGGATGATGGCAATTATCTCTGGGGATACGGTAACCCGGATACCTGGGTAATGTGGGGCCGTGCAGATGAGCCGGTAGATGAAATATTGCCGGATACCACCAACCTCCCGGCATTAGGACAGGCAACACCCGGCGGATGGATCAATATGGGCGTTTATCATTTGCCCGCGCAACCATCCGGACTGGTATCACCGGCCTATAACAATGCTGATCTGGCTTTCTGGAACGCAGGCTTTGGATATAACTTTTCGCTGAATCTGCCCAAAGTAAGATACATGCGGTTTGAATGTGTTACTAATGCAGCGCATAGTAATGAATTCTTTCACATCATGGAACTCAGTATTTGGGGCGATAACAGGTAGCGTATTATTTACCTGATCTCCCTTACCGGTATTGTTTAAAGTTATTTTATTAAAAATATAAAGAGATGAGAAAGTATCATATAGCTGCAAAACTCCTCTTACCACTTTGCGGTTTATTTTTCTTCATAGCCTGTACGCGGAAGGCAACTGACTTCCGGGATTTCCTCGGCAATACGGAGGTGCAGTATCCCGGCACCGTATCGGGTATTACGCTGTTCCCCGGCAACGGCCGCCTGATGATAGGATGGAAGCCCAGCCCGGATCCCAGCATCAGCAAGTACGTATTGTTCTGGAACAACCGGCAGGACTCCATAACCATTAACGCCACCTCGCATAATCCTACCGATACCGTGCGCTGCCTGATCACCGGGTTAAACGAATACGCCTATACGTTTTTTCTGTATTCCTACGATGCGGCCGGCAACCGCTCTATTGTAACGGAAATAGATAATGCACATGTATACGGCAACATTTATAAAAGCACGCTCCACAACCGCCTGCCCGACGCTGCCACGCCTTATAAAGTACGTGACGATGGCTCTGTAACATTGTTCTTTACAACGCCCGATACTATTAATATCAGCACCAGCATCAGGTATACCAACGCCGCAGGTGTGGCTGCCGTAGCAACAATTGCCGGCAACCAGGATTCTGTTAATTTACCCGGCTATAAAGCTGGCCAGGCGGTAACTTATCAGTCGTCCTATATCCCTTCAAAAGGCGCACTGGATACTTTTTATACCAACAGCTACGATACTTTTCCTGATATCTACAAACTGGTGGCCTGTGATAAAAGCTTATTCCAGGAACACGACCTGCCAAATGATATGGGCATCTACCAGTCGGATACCCGCGTCAGCAAATTATGGGATGGCAGCGTAGGGCCACAGGGCTACCCTAACATCTTCCATAGTGATGATAATGGTTCCAACGATCCATTACCGCGCACCCTTACTTTCGATATGGGCAAATTATACAACCTGGGTCAGATCGAAGAAACAGGCAGGAACTGTTGTAATAATCCTTCCGAATTTGAAGTATGGGGCATTGCGGATATCACCAATGCAGCTACTTCGCTGAAAAGCACTGATCCGGGATGGGCCGCTGAAATGAGCAGTAAGGGATGGACACTGTTAACCACAGCCATCAGGGGCGACGACGGAAATGAAGCGATGAAATTTAACTTCATCCCACAGGCGCCACCGGCACGTTATATCCGCATCAGGGTGTTGCATACGGTGAATAATTCCAATTCGATAAACATGAGCGAAGTTACCATGTACAGTAAGCAGTAAAGCAGTTGGCTGTCATCATAAAAAGCAGCAGGCGGAAAGTAATATACTTCTGCCTGCTGCTTTTTAAATGATGATACCCACATCAATTCAGAAAAATTTCTAATTTCGCTGGCGGACTAAATGTCCGAAGCCTGAGTATGCAGCATAATAAATGTCCCAATTGCGGCGCCACTGTGTTTTCGCAGCCTATCACCGATGATAACCAACCGCAGGTAATTATTCACTGTGAGTATTGCGGCTCGCAGTTTAATGTACAGAACCCGTTTTACAGGCCGGAGCCGGTGGTGCATACCACTACCTTTAGCAGTTATTCCACCACCTACACTTACAGTAATATTTCTCCCCGGAAATCCGGTGGATGGAGAAATGCAAAAGACCGGGAGCATAAGGTAGCGCGCTTCCTGGGCTATGCTATTGGTGGTCTTATGGCGCCCTTTGTGCTGGGGATGTGGTTTGTGTCTTTCTCTAAACCGAAGGATCTGCCGGTAGAGGTAACAGCTATATTAACCGGTTTAATGTTATTCTTTTTCTTTCTTGCCCGCGCCAGTGGAAAGGAATTGAAGAGAAGGAGAATGGAAGGGGAGATAATGTAAAGCAAAAAGAGTCTTTAAGGTTTTCCCGTTAATTTTGATATTTTAAGTGTGGGTCAGATTAAACCTCTTCAGTAGCATTAGCGGAGCTAAAGGGATTAGCCAATATTTTGCCCAATCAAAACATACTACTTAATGCGGTTATCCTGAAAGAAGCAACAGCAAGTTCGGAAATTGAAAATGTAATCACGACTCAGGATAAATTATACCAGGCGTTATCTACCACCGGAAGTCAAATGATTCTGTCCTTGACTACCAGGTAAATATTAATTATGTTTTGGGACTGTGATTTTTTAGCGTTTTAAAGGCATTATTTCCAAGCAACAGGAACATCTTTATAGGTTACCCTTATATTCTTATAATTGGAAAGAGAGGTAAAATACTCAACTGAAATAAGTTTAAAAATCGCTACAGAGGGGTCAACTTCTTTAAATTGAAAAGTAAACTTTAAAGGCACATCCTTAATGATTTCGGTAAGATACACTTCAGTTCCTATTTTAATATTTCCGATTCCATAAGCATTACCTTGGAGATCAATCCCCTTGGCATATTTGTCAGGTGAGAACTGAATGTCTTTATTGACATCTTTGTTTGTTAGTAAAAATTCCAGTGTAACAGTTTGATTGGCTTTACTCCCTGTACATTTTACCAACTGAAAATCGATATTATCGCTTGATGTAGTTTTAAGGCTGGATGTAAAGATGTCTAAGGTTTTTCGGAAATAATCATTGTCATGTTTTAATGCTTCTATTTCTTGCTTTAATTTTTTGTTTTGCTCTTCTACAGTCTGCCCGGAGACATTTATTGATTGGATAATTACAAGCATTAAAACCAATGCTTTAAAAAGATGGATCTTCATAATGGTGATTTTGGGTTATTATTGATTTTTATTCCTTGTCTGCTACTTTGTACGAGAAGTTAAGAAATTTACCACTAAATATGATATAAAGGCGTTGCATTTATATAGAGTCTTAGGTAAGAATGGTTTGGTATATCAAATATGTATTATGTGAATAGTCATGTGAGGAACTCTACATGAAGTAAAGGATCTTGTTAGGTCTATTTTACTCTCTTCAAAAGGAAGCTACCTGTAAGCAAAACTCAATACTGACTAATAATTTTGAAATCCAATTAGAGATTATATATTGAGTTGCCAACCTATACCAACTAATGAAATATTTTTTAGTTTTCTCTTCCTATTCTATTCGATGAAGCTAACTTTTAACGCACTTGTAATATCCCCATAAATTAATCCTGTAATACCCAATTTATTGCTCTAACTTTAGCAAGGTTGCATTTGACTTCTTCTGATTTAGTTTAGGGTCTTTTTTCTTCCTCAGCCCCTGTTTTTTCAGTAGCATGTATATTTAATTAAAATTATATTTGTGAATATTTTTGTAGGTAATATAAGTGACAGAACAACTGAAGATGAGATATGGTCTTTATTTGACCCATTTGGAGTTGTATATAGTATTAATGTGGCTTATGATAAGTACAGTGGCCGTTCTAAAGGCTTTGCATTCGTTGAAATGCCCGACGATTCCAATGCAGTACTGGCAATTAAGGAATTGAATAATTCAGTAGTTGCTGGCCATACAATAGTAGTGTATGAGGCTCGTCCAAAACCTGAAAGACCAGAAAATAATCGTTTCTCCAGATCCAGCCCAAGCCCTGGATTTAGACCCAGATACTAGTTGGATGTTTTAAAACGTCGATTACCTTTATCTGTTAAGAAAGCAGAAGAGCAAAGCCGCAAAATACGTTAAGTAGTTCGTAGCTTTGCTCTTACTTTTCTATGTACTGGATAGCAGCAACCCAAGCTGAATTTTCCACTTAATTTTCTAATTATACCTTTAATAAACCTCAGTAAGGCACCATTCTGCTTACAATCCAACAGTAGTACAAACTAAAAAGCGGGGAAAATGGGAAAAAGGATTTTGTTTTTGGTTACAAGCCGTGATTCTTTTCTTTTGGTCAAGTGTCGTTTTTAACGGTTTTTACCGCTTTCTCACACTATTATTGACACGTCAAATGCCCCCAAAATTGCTGGCATTGGATCAACGTACGCCATTGGAGAATCACTAACGGGGAAAGAATTAATCCGGACTCGATTAAATACTCGACTTAAAATAGAAAACCCGCGACTAGCGCGGGTTCCTTCGAGATTTTGCGGACCGGACGGGACTCGAACCCGCGACCTCCGCCGTGACAGGGCGGCATTCTAACCAACTGAACTACCGATCCATTCCATTTTGATCCTAAGAACTTGTGTCCCAATTCGTTGTGTTGTTCCGTTTTGGGATTGCAAAGATAGCAACAAAGTTCCCAATTAAGCAAATCTTTTTTAAAAAATATTTTCAGCATTATCTTTACACCCGATCTTTAACCAATTTAATCAAATTATGCAATTCCTGGATTTCGAGAAACCTATCGCTGACTTATACGATCAGCTGGAGAAGCTGAAGGAAAATGGTGAAAAATCAGGTGTGGATGTTTCTGCTACTGTTAGCGAGTATGAGCAAAAAATTGCTGATACCCGCCAGAATATCTACGACCACCTCACCGCCTTCCAGCGCGTACAGCTGAGCCGTCATCCGGATAGGCCCTATACGCTGGCGTACATCGAAAAAATGTCCACCAATTTTACGGAACTGCATGGCGACCGGAATGTAAAAGACGATAAAGCTATGGTAGGCGGCTTCGCCGACCTGGATGGCGAAACGGTCATGTTTATTGGTCAGCAGAAAGGCGTAAACACCAAAATGCGCCAGCTCAGAAACTTTGGTATGGCCAACCCGGAAGGGTACCGCAAGGCCCTGCGCCTGATGAAACTGGCCGAAAGATTTAATAAGCCCATTGTTACCCTCATCGATACTCCCGGTGCTTATCCCGGTCTGGAAGCGGAAGAAAGGGGCCAGGCGGAAGCCATTGCCCGCAACCTTTTTGAAATGGTAAAACTCCGCGTGCCTGTAATCTGTATCGTAATCGGGGAAGGCGCTTCCGGTGGCGCATTAGGCATCGGCATCGGCGACCGCGTATTTATGCTCGAAAACAGCTGGTATACGGTGATCTCTCCCGAAAACTGCTCCACAATTCTCTGGCGTAGCTGGAATTTCAAGGAAAAAGCCGCAGAAGAGCTGAAACTGACCTCCGATTATATGAGCCAGTTTGGCCTGGTAGACGGCATCGTGCGCGAACCACTCGGCGGCGCACACGTAAACCCTGATGAAATGGCCCACCTGCTGAAGGTCCGCATCAAGGAAACACTCGCAGAATTAAAGAAAATTGATCCGGATACGCGCATAGAACAACGGATCGATAAGTTCTCCCGCATGGGTTTCTACGAAGAGAAATAAAAAATATTTAGAGATAACAATAAAAATTTCGAATTTCGGCCTTCGAAGTTCGAAATTTTTATTTTCCCGTAAACGCAATATGGAACAACTAAAAGGCACCGGGGTGGCATTGGTAACACCCTTTAAAGCAGATGAAAGCATCGATTGGAATGCTTTGGAAAAGTTGATCAACTACGTGATCGATGGCGGCGTGAACTATGTTGTGTCTTTAGGCACAACTGGCGAAACACCTACTCTTTCTGCAGATGAAAAGCTGGATTTGATAAAATTCACTTTCGAAAAGGTGTCGAAGCGGGTGCCGGTAGTGATTGGCGTTGGCGATTATAACACAAGAGATGTGGTGAAACGGCTGGAGAAATGCCCGCTCGACGAAGCGGCTGCCATCCTCAGCGTAGCGCCTTACTACAGCAAACCTACTCAGGAAGGCATTTATCAGCACTATAAAACCATTGCTGCCGCCTCTCCCAAACCGGTGATCCTGTACAATGTTCCAGGCCGTACCGGCAGGAATATGACAGCAGAAACCACCCTGCGCCTGGCGCATGAGGTGGAAAACATCGTGGCCATGAAGGAAGCTTCCGGCGATATAATGCAGTGCATGCAGATTATCCGCGATAAACCAAAGGATTTCCTCGTTATCAGCGGCGACGACGCACTGGCGTTGGGACAGCTGGCCTGCGGCATGGACGGCGTTATTTCGGTGGCCGCCAACTATTTTGCGACCGATTTTTCCAGCATGGTACACGCTGCCCTGTTAAACGATTATCCCGCGGCTCGGACGCTCAATTACAAAATGCTGGAAGGATTTGAACTGATGTTCTCCGAAAACAATCCCGCCGGCATCAAGGCATTCCTGCATTATGCAGGGATTATGGAAAATACTTTCCGCCTGCCTGTAATGCCTGTTAGCGACGGACTGTATAGCAAGATAGCTGCCTATCTGAAGAACTACTAACAGTAAAATGTAAATAAAAAAGCAGCAGCGGTCCACCCGGATCGCTGCTGCTTTTATTTTATAACCCTAAATAATATACGTTACGCCCTCTTCCGCAATTTCCGTATTCCCGAAAACCGGCCTGGATTCATCCAGGAAAGGTTGTAATTCGGTGTACTTGGAAGAAAAATGACCGATCAGCAGCCGTTTTACTGCCGCTGCAGCCGCCAGGGAGGCCGCCTGTACAGAAGTGCTGTGAAACCGCTCTGCTGCCCGTTGCTGTAAGTCGTGCAGGTAAGTGGTTTCATGATACATCAGGTCCGCATCCTTCAACACCGGCAACAGATTCACGTCATACAGGGTATCGGCACAGTACACATACCGTTTGCCGGGAGGCGGCGGCAAAGTTACCCAGTCGTTTTTCACCAGGGTGCCGTCTTTCCGCTGATAATCGGCGCCATCCTGCAATTTGCTGAAGTAGGCAGCCGGTATTTCGTAAGCCCTGGCCTGTTCCGGGATCAGCTTACGCTTGCGCTTCTGCATTTCAAAAGAAAAACCAAAACAGGTGATCCGGTGCTGGGTGGGAAAACAGCTTACCGTCAGGTCCTTATCTTCCAGGATGATACCGCTGTATCCCGGTTGCAGGGGCACAAAGCTCAGTTCAAATTTCAGTACCGTACCCGAACAATCCAGCTGGAGCTGGATAATTTGTTCCAGCTCCGGTGGCGCATACACGCTGATAGGATCGGTACGGCCCATCAAACTGAGCGTATTCAACAGGCCAATCAGCCCGAAATAATGATCTCCGTGAAGATGGCTGATAAAAATATATCTCAGCTTACTGCGCCTGATCCGGTACTGCGCGATCTGTAATTGTGTGCCTTCTCCGCAATCTACCAGCAGGAGCTGCTCATTGCAGGTAACTACCTGGGCGGTGGGGTGCCTGTCCAGGGTGGGGATAGCAGAATTGTTACCTAATATCGTGACTGCGAACATGTAAATAGCTTTAATCGTTCAATTGCCTTTTTTTTAAAATCACCCTTACGTGGGAGTAAAAAAGAGCGGCAATCCATCCTTATTCCAATCCATTCAGTAATTCTCTTTCCAGCTCTTCCATCATTACAAGGTCTATTGCCTCTGCCATCGTAGGAGCCAGATTGAGCATATCATTCCCTGCAGATTTCAACTCAGCTGTTAAAGTGTTGTTAAGGCCGGTGATTGCACAGGATAAATTATTGTCATACATACGCTGATAAACTGTTAAAATGGCTTCAACGCCCTTTGCATCAATTTTTTGTACCAATGTCATATCCAGTATGAGATTGCGTCCCTCCAGCTCCGGCAGCGCGGTTGCAGTGGCCACAAAGTCGTCTGACAAATTAGCATCCAGAACTGTTTCTTCCGGACAAAAAACGACTATTTTTTCTTTGGTATCAATTTTGAATTTCATGCGTTGGACGTTGTTTTATACTTTTAGTAAATAAATTTTGAACAGAGGGAACCCGCCTATAAAATATAACCGCAAGAGATCGAAAACAAAAACCTCTTTTTCTTCGTAGATATTTTTAAACGAACGTACCCGCATCACCGCAAAAATAATCTTATACTATTAAAGTGTAAGTTGTTTAAGTTTAAAAAGGAATAACTTCATTTCCGTACAAAGCGTGATAATCTTAAGTCAGAATTATTCGTTATTATTGTATAAGCAAGCCCCCGTAAGGGTTTTTGATAATTTAATAATCTCACAATGGACCAGAATTTTTCACCGCAAGTTAAGGAGATCATTTCGTTCAGCAGAGAGGAAGCTTTACGCCTGGGAAATGACTTCATAGGTACTGAACACCTGCTGTTAGGTATTATTCGAGAAGGCGAGGGCACGGCCGTAAAGATTCTGCAGGCTTTGAACGTAGATCTGTATGAGTTACGCAAGGAAGTAGAACTGGCTGTTAAAGATAAGACAGGAAAGAATATCGCTAACATCAATAGTCTCCCGCTTACCAGACAGGCAGAGAAAGTTATACGGGTTACCGTACTGGAAGCCAAAGCACTGAAAAGCGCTACGGTGGAAACGGAACACCTCATGCTTTCCATACTCAAGAATAAGGAAAACGTTTGTACACAAATCTTACAACAATTTGACGTGGACTACGATACTTTTAAAAACGAACTGGGCTTTGTAAAATCTGCGGACCCTAAATCTGAATTCGACGATCCGGGCGAAGAAGAGTTTGAGGACGAAAGAAAGAGTTACGCAAGCAAAGCCAAACAGACAAATACCAAATCCAAGACGCCCGTACTGGATAACTTTGGTAGAGATATTACCAAGCTGGCCGAGAGTGGCAGCTTAGACCCGATTGTTGGCCGCGAGCAGGAAATTGAAAGGGTATCCCAGATACTTTCCCGCCGTAAAAAGAACAATCCGATTCTTATTGGTGAACCCGGTGTGGGTAAAACCGCCATCGTGGAGGGTTTGGCGCTGCGTATCGTGCAGCGTAAAGTTTCCCGCGTGCTTTTCGATAAGCGCGTGGTAAGCCTCGACCTCGCCGCCCTGGTGGCCGGTACCAAATACCGTGGCCAGTTTGAGGAAAGGATGAAGGCCATCATGAATGAACTCGAGAAAAACAGGGACGTTATCCTGTTTATCGATGAAATTCATACAATCGTGGGCGCTGGTGGCGCTTCCGGTTCGCTGGACGCTTCCAACATCTTTAAACCTGCACTCGCAAGGGGCGAACTCCAATGCATTGGCGCTTCTACCCTCGATGAGTACCGCATGTACATCGAAAAAGATGGCGCACTCGACCGCAGGTTCCAGAAAGTAATGGTAGAACCACCAAGCGTGGATGAAACCATCATGATCCTCAATAACATCAAGCCCCGTTATGAAGAATACCATAACGTAAGCTATACAGATGCAGCCATTGATGCCTGCGTGAAACTGAGCGACCGCTACATGACCGACCGTCTCCTGCCCGACAAGGCAATTGACGTACTCGATGAAGTAGGCGCCCGCGTTCACCTGAAAAACATCAATGTTCCTCAGAATATCCTCGACCTGGAAAAACAGATAGAAGATATCAAACAGGAAAAGAATAAAGTAGTGAAAAGCCAACGCTTCGAAGAAGCAGCTGCTTTACGCGATACTGAAAAGAAACTGGGTGAAGACCTGGAACGCGCAAAAGCAATGTGGGAAGAAGAAGTGAAGCACAAACGTTACCCGATTGATGAAGAGGCTATCGCGGAAGTGGTAAGCATGATGACCGGTATCCCCGTTAAAAGGATGGTACAGGCCGAAACTGAAAAACTCCGCCGCATGGGTGAAGACCTTAAAGGCGCCGTGGTTGGACAGGACGAAGCTATCAGCAAAGTCACCAAAGCCATTCAGCGTAACCGCGTAGGTCTGAAAGATCCGAAAAAACCAATCGGTACCTTCATATTCCTCGGCCCTACCGGGGTAGGTAAAACAGAGTTGGCCAAATCACTGGCCCGCTATATGTTCGACTCCGACGAAGCGCTTATCCGCATCGATATGAGTGAATACATGGAGAAATTCTCTGTTAGCCGCCTCATTGGTGCCCCTCCGGGATATGTTGGATACGAAGAAGGTGGTCAGCTGACTGAAAAAGTTCGCCGCAAACCTTACTCCGTAATCCTCCTGGATGAAATTGAAAAAGCACATCCGGATATTTATAACCTCCTGTTGCAGGTACTGGATGACGGTATCCTCACCGATGGCCTCGGCCGTAAAGTGGATTTCAAAAATACCCTCATCATCATGACCTCCAACATCGGAGCCCGTCAGCTGAAAGATTTCGGCGCCGGCGTAGGTTTTACCACCAGCGCAAGAGCCGTAAATGAAGAAGAGAATACCAAATCAGTGATCGAAAAAGCACTGAAACGTACCTTCTCTCCGGAATTCCTGAACAGGATCGATGACGTGATCATCTTTAACTCCCTGGCAAAAGAGCATATCTACACCATCATTGACATTACAATGAAAAGTGTACTGAAACGCCTGAACAACCTCGGATTCAGCCTGGAACTGACAGATGAAGCCAAAGGCTTCCTGGCAGATAAGGGTTACGACCAGCAGTTTGGCGCCAGACCGCTCCACAGGGCCATCCAGAAATACCTGGAAGATCCGCTGGCAGAAGAAATCCTCAACATGAACATTCATGATGGAGATGTACTCGTAGCGGACCTGGACAAGGAAAATCAGAAGCTGATCTTCACCCTGAAAAACAACTCTTCCAAGAGTAAATCAGAGAAATCAGAAGCGTAAGTAACACGCAAAAAATACAACAGCAGCAGCCCGTCAGAAATGATGGGCTGCTTTTTTTATAACATGAACATGTTAACCTCCCCATCCCCACTAGATTATTTTAAGCAAACCCATCCTGTTACAGTATATATTTCCTTCTCAATACTTTATCTGCAATCGATCTCCCCACATTTTAATACCCATATATGGTTAGGTGGTACACCGCCAGTGAATAATTATCTGAACTAAAATGGTATGATCATGTCATTTTTTAAAAAGATTTAATATGTCACATTTGCACCATGTTATTTATATAGTCTATGTAATAGTAATTATATCAAACTATAATAGTTTATATTTTTTATTATTATTTAGATGATATGAAAAGCATGACTAATGAATTCCCTGAGACACGATAATTGAATCTATTTATCCTATTACTATCACGCCGGCAACACCAATGCCGGAAGTGGGCTTGACATTTAATATTTATCCCTATTTCTATGAGAAAATCTTTACGCATTGTAGTACGGGTGATGCTGGTTGGCGGTGTGGGCATGATCGCCTCAAAGGCAAATGCACAGCTGAAAGTCGGTAAAAATCCCACTACGATAGAAAAATCCGCTATCCTCGACCTGGATGCAGACAAACAAGGCTTATTACTGCCACGTTTAACCGATACAGTAGGTATCACAGGCTTAACACCTCCCGATGGGATGGTCATCTACCTGAAAAAAGCCGGTGAAGAAGGCTTCTACGTAAGAAATCACGGCTACTGGCAAAAAATGGCCAACACAGGCGATGTAGCCAACACCTGGGGCCTCAGGGGTAATCCCGGTACCGCCGGCGACTTTATCGGAACTACTACCAACGTACCGTTTTCCCTCAAGGCAAACAATGTGGAAAGTTTCGTGATCGACAACGGTTACGCGTTCCTGAAAAAACTGGACCTGGTAACCACCGGTGTGGACGTGTTACTGATAGATCCCGTTACAGGTAAAATCAACAAGCGCACCATTTCTGAAACGGCTTTTACAACCGCGATCAATAAGATCAATGGTTTAACCGCCGCCGATCAGAAACTGACCACCGCCGCGCCGGTAGCAACACCAAACGACTACGTGTTTTCTACCACCGGAACAGATACCCACGTACTCACTATCGCCACGCAGAAAGGTGTAACCGGCGCCGGCGAAGTAACAGCGGGCTTACTGAGCCTCACAGATTACAAGCGCTTTGATAAAGCCACACTGGCAATGATCATCGGCGCATTCGATGCCACACCGGTGAACGATGGTTTGACTATAGACAATACCAACCCGGCTGTTGCTCCGAAGCTGATCCTGCACGCCGCGGATGCTACCCATCCCGGTGCTGTTTCTACCGGTGCCCAGTCATTCGACGGTTTAAAAACCTTCCTGCAATCTGTTACAGGTAATGAAGACCTGACCATCCTGAAGAAAGGTCAGTTCGGAACCGGGTTAACAGTACTGGCGAATGGCGCTACCATCACCGGTAACTCAACTATCACCGGCAACCTGACTTTACCAGGTGCTACCAGCAATCTCGCTGTAGGCGGTAACTCCGTTCTTACCGGTACCCTGAACGTAACCGGCGCCACTACACTGGCCAGCACCCTCGGTGTTACCGGCAAAGCTACCCTGGATAACGATCTCCAGGTAAAAGGGAATACACAGCTCGACAATAACGTAGTGCTCACTAACATCGCAGACGGAACCACGCAGGACATAGTATTACTCCGCGATGGTACTTCAGGCAATGTGGTGAAAAGAAAACTCTCCGCCACCGCATTTAAAGACCTGACCTTCAAGTCAGATCATGCTGGCCTTGATCTGGCTGTGACACAGGCTGCAGATGAAGTAACTGTAAGCATCCCCGTAGCTTCACCCGCCACCACCGGTGGTTTGGTAAGCAACGCCGCGCAGAGCTTCGCCGGCGCAAAGAAATTTGGCAACGAAGTTTCCATAAAGAAAAATGTACACATCGGCGATACCAATAACATCGGCAATTCTACCTTACAGGTAACCGGTTCCGTATCCATGTCCATCACTACCGTTACGGCCGGCGGCACCTACACCGTGGCAGCAACAGATAATACTATCCTCGTAAGCGCCAACGCTGTTTGCAGCGTGGTATTACCGGATGCTACCACTTGTACAGGACGTATCTACACGGTGAAAAAAATACCTGCTGCTTCCGCACCGGACGATACACAAATTAACAACGATGTGCAGATTACCTCCGCCGGCGGCACGCTGGAAGGTGGCGCTAAACTGACCATCTACAACGACTGGACCTTCTACACCGTTCAGTCTAACGGAACAAACTGGTACGTGATCAAGAAATAGGCTGAGAAAATAATAGGAACGGCTATGTAGAAATCATAGCCGTTCTATTCCTTTGGGTACATTCCTTAAATGTTGATGTATGAAGCTGCAAGGGCTTATAAAAGTATGCGCTGCAATGTTGTTTTGCTTAGGCACTCAGCAGTTGACGGCACAACAATTAAAGCTGGGAACTAATCCTTCTCTGATAAAACAATCTGCTTTACTTGAGCTGGAAAGCAAGAAGCAGGCACTCCTCCTTACCCGTATTGCAGATACCAATCAGATCGTCACCCCGGTGAATGGGATGATCATCTACCTGGAATCCGATAACACTTTCCGTGTCCGGGCCAATAACTACTGGACAAAACTGATAGCTGATGGCGCTGCCATCAAATCAATCAACAACGATTTTTCTCCCTCACAGGAAATTAAAGCCACGTATACGCCTGGCGGCACTTTTGGCTTTGCTACTGCCGGCGGTATTCATAACCTTACTATCCCGGATGCTTCTCTTACTGCGCCCGGATTTGTTAACTACAGCGCCCAGTCGTTTAAGGGATTAAAAAACTTTACAGAAGGACTGCAAACCTACTCGCTGCGTGTAACCAACGACGTTAGTACACCCATAAAAATATTAGGAAAGGATGCCAGTGGTGATGTGGCCTCCATGACCATTGATAATAACTTATCCATCACCAGCGGGCAACTGGCCGTGAAGAACACAATTAAACTATGGAACGCTAATAAGATAGCAGACTACGATGTATTGTTTGGTACCGCTCCCGTTAACAATGACGTACTCACTTTTAACGGTACACAATGGATTGCCAAAGCTGCGGCCGCCAGCGGCGTTACTTCGGTAGGCTTGTCGCTGCCATCTATGTTTAATGTAACCACGCCAACAGTAACTACTTCAGGAACGTTAACGGCTACACTGAATACGCAGAACGCCAATCTCATTTTTGCCGGCCCCGCCACAGGAGGCGCAGCTGTACCTGCTTTCAGGGCATTAACAATAGCTGATCTGCCGGCGAATGCTTTTATTCAGAACACTACTACCACACAGGCATCTTCAAATTTTGATATATCCGGAAGCGGTGTGATTGGCACAACGCTTACAGTGAAAGGGTTAACGCCGGGTTCTATCCCGTATGTGGGAACCGGAGATGTAATTTCCGAGAATAACGGGCAGTTATTCTGGGATGCAACCAAGTCATTGCTGGGAGTGGGCACCAGCGCGCCTGTGAATAAAGTGGAAATATCAGGCCCTCCAACTACAGCCGCTCCTTTCTCCGCGAATACTTCGGGTCTTCGTTTAACAAACCTGGCCACGGCTACTCCGGCAGCCGCTACTTCTAAAGTACTTTCCATTAACAGCACCGGGGACGTTATTTTAACAGATAACCCGGCCACCACCAACTGGCTTACGGGTGGTAACGTGGCTACCGCAACGCAGTTTCTGGGAACTACCAATGCGGTGGATATGGTAGTGAAGTACAACAATAAAGAGCTTTTCAGGGGATCAAGAGGACAAACAGCTGCGGAAACTTTAGGGGCGGATTTTTCAGCATATACTTTAACCTTATTTAACGGTGCAACGAAGTTTAATGGGCATCCGGTAATCATCCGCGCCAACGGAAATGATGTACTGGCATTTGAAGACGCCGCAGGTGTGCCCAGATGGCACTGGAATATGTTGGGTAACGGATTAAATTTTGTGGAAACCAACGTACAGGATTATCGTTTGTTTCTGCAGAATGGAGGAAATGTGGGCGTGGGAACCAGTACACCTGCTGCCTTACTGGATGTAAACGGCACTGCAAAAATAGGTGCTACGGGCACTGTATTAGACGGCATATACAAGGCTACCAATATTAACTGCACCAGTATAAATAGTTCTACCGCAACCACCAGTATACCTAACAGCACTACTGCAACTGCAACAGTAACATTCGCCGTAACGGGTGCGGCTGTTGGTGGAAATGTTATTATAAATCCCCGGTTTGATTTTCCTTTTAACTTACGGCTAATCTCTTCGAGAGTATCCGCTGCTAATACAGTGACGGCTACTTTCGTCAACTCTACCGGGGCTGCATTCTCTTTGTCAGGAACGGCCAGGCGCTTCGACATTACTGTAATCCAATAAAAAACATTGGTGAAGAAATTATTGCTGATATTATCCCTTTTATTTTTGGCGGGCTTCACCTCCGCCCAGCAGGGTGTTTACATCCCTGCCGGCGCCACCGTATGGCTCGCCGGTAATACCAACGTAGGCATCTTCGCTGATATGACGAACAACGGAATCCTCGGCTCTAATCCTAATACCACCTTTTATTTCCTCAGCAAATTATGGACTAACGGAAACGGTGCTACGCTGCCGGATGAAAGTGCAGATGGTACCTCCGGCACCGGCGGCACCTTCCTCTTTTCCGGCGCTGGTCAGCAAAGGGTTTTTGGCGCTTACAGCTTTATTGCCGGAACAGGCGCCAGCTTTCCCAACCTGCAGCTCAATAACCCCGCCGGCTTACTGCTGGAGGATTTCACCGATCTGAAGATCAGGAATAACCTTCATTTTGCCAGCGGACGTATTTATCTTAATGGCTGGAACCTCCAGGTAGGCGATAAAACACCCGGTACCATTACCGGCTACAGCGACTACCGCTATGTGGTTACCGGCAAAGGGATCGCAGGTGGATTACTGTACCGCGCCGCTATCACAAATGCAGCCGGAAAAGTAGTGTTCCCGGTAGGAACAGATGACTATAGTTATTCACCCGCCGCGGTGCTCATTACCGGCGCAAAAGACATGATAGGCGCCCGTGTATACGACAGCGTATTTACCGTGGCCGCCGGTGGCAGGGCTTACCCCGACAGCTTTGTGAACAAATCCTGGAATATCCGCCGGGCAGATAACAGCGGGGGAGAAGTAGATGTAATCCTGCAACACATGGATGTCAGCGAATTACCGGCCTATGCCACCTCGCGCGATAGCAGCTTCATTACCCGCTTCGTTGGCGGAGTATGGGACGCTGTACCCGTAATCACCACCAGGCCACTACCCGGTACATTAACCACTGCTGCCATGACTCAGCCGGCGACCATGCACCTCCGGCACTTCGACGGGCTAGGCGCCAGCGAATATTTCACAAAAACGGCATTGATCGGTTCTGCCAAACCAGCCATGTTCCTCAGCTTTGAAGCGTACAGAATTGCCCCGCTACTGGTGCAGCTGGACTGGACCACCAGCCGCGAAATTTATAATGCCACCTTTGAAGTGGAACGTCGCTATGAAAGACAGGAAGCCTTCGTTAAAATCGGCGTACTGCCAACAAAAGCCATTAACGGCAATAGCAGCGTACCGCTGAGCTATACCTTCCCGGATGTGAATGATTATGACGACTGGACCTATTACCGCATCAAGGCAGTAGGGAGGAACGGCAAAATCACCTATTCCGAAATACGCGCAGTACCACCGTTTGTACAGATCAAGGTATTCCCGAACCCGAATAACGGTAACTTCAAAGTCACTATTCGCGGTATCCGCGGCGATATGCTGATGCAGCTGCACGACACCTGGAGCCAGGTAATGCGCCAGTACGAGGTAAGAAGGGATGCTGAGGTGAATATCTCAGATCTGCCGTCAGGCGTTTATTTCCTCGTAATTTATCATAAAGACACCATGAAAGTGGCCTACACCTGTAAGGTGGTAGTAGCCCAATAAAAGGCCGGAATTTCCTTCAACCGGAAATTCCAGCCTTTTGTTTTGATTTCTCGGAGATTTGCCCCAATTTTGTAGAGTTCTTCCCTATAGGCGATTCATTTAAACAGATAGTTTTGAAAAAAATAATCATCACGATAGATGGCTACTCTTCATGTGGCAAAAGCACTTTGGCCAAGCAACTGGCTAAAAAGCTGAACTATACCTATATAGACAGTGGTGCTATGTATCGTGCGATTACCCTTTACTTTATTCAAAACAGGATCGACTGGATGTCTCATGAAGCAGTAACCACCGCACTGGAAGATGTACACCTGGATTTTGTTCCCAACTCCCTCACAGGGCTCAGCGAAATGTACCTCAACAATGAAAATGTGGAACACCTGATCCGCGAAATGATCGTAGCTGAAAAGGTGAGCGAAGTTGCCGCTGTAAAAGAAGTACGCGATCTGGCCGTAGCACAGCAGAAGAAGATGGGCGCCCGTAAAGGCATCGTGATGGATGGCCGTGATATCGGTACGGTGGTATTTCCCCATGCAGAACTCAAGATCTTTATGACCGCCGACATCACTATCCGCGTTGAGCGCCGGTTTAAAGAACTCTATGAAAAAAATAAGAACATTACCCTCGAAGAAGTAAAACAAAATCTCGAACTGAGAGATTATATCGATGCCAACCGCGAAATAAGCCCGCTCCGCAAAGCAGAAGACGCTATCATACTGGATAACAGCCACTTGAACCTCGATGACCAGCTTCAACTGGTGATGCAATGGGTGGAAGATGCTATTATGGCGCACTCCTCATAAAATATTATTTCCTTTTATTAAAACTCTTTTATACATTTGCTATGTGGCTTGTAGTCACCAACCCAATAATTTTTCCACATCCTCCCGAATTTCCAGTAGAATTTTATTTTCATGCCCGAATGATGTCAACTTTTATTGACCATTTCTGCATAGCCAACCTGATCCTCCCTGAAAAATACTGCTTAGGCATTTTTTGTATGGAAAAGTCACTGTGCCATTGATTTAGTGTAGTCGACCTGTATAAGACATTAAGAACAAGTGCGTAAGACGCGTTATCATATATCGTGCTTTCGGAAACGTCTTATCCTAGCTATATCCACAAAGGACCCTTTGCTATTAACCGACTATAATGTTGCTATAATATAAAATTCAGTCTGCGTGAGCATAACCGCTGCCAGCAGGCATTTAAAGGTAATGTGGGATGGCGTGGTACGCCACGGCCGTTCCATGTTTTCAGTAGGTGTATTCGGTTAATAGGAAGAAGGGGCGAATTCTTTCGCCCTTTCGCTTTTTAAACTTTTTGATTGTCAGTGAAGCAGGTTTGCCCATAGCGTTATCCCGTTCAACCGGATATCTTTAAATCGCTACGCGTTATTCGTAATTCTTTTTTTAAATTGTGTAGTCACACAGACCAGCCAATGTCCATAAAAGGTGTATGTTTTTTATGCTTGCTCCTGTCAGGGGCCTGTTTTGAGGCGATAGCCCAGGACTCCCTGCGGATATACAACCTGTTCGATTCCGTTCGCCGGCTCCCTTCCGATACCGGGAAAGTGTCTTTACTGCTGAAAAAAGGCGGATTGAATAACCGTTTCTTTGAATCACATAAAATAGAAAATCCTTTCTGGCAGGAAGCACTCACCTTATCACTCCAACTCAAATATCCCAAAGGAATATCACAGGCATACAATGAACTGGGAACCGCAAAAAGGAATAAGTCGCTGTACATCGTTGCGGAAGACTACCACGAAAAAGCACTCAAAGCCGCAGAAGACGCGAAAGATACTTCCCTTATCGTATTTTCCCTGAATAACGCCGGGGTAGATTGCCGGCGGCAGGATAAATTGCAGAAGGGATTTGACTACCACGTAAAAGCACTGATACTGGCGGAAAGGATCAACGACATCCGCAACGTTTGCGTGGCTACCAACAGTATCGGGAATATCCAGCTCACCACGGAAAAATATGCAGATGCCATCACCCACTTTAACCGTGCCCTCGAACTGGAAGAGAAAAGCAATAACCAACTGGGCGTAGCCATCAATCTTGGTAACCTCGGATACGCATACCAGGGGCAAAATAAACTGGACCTGGCTATTCAATACTATAAACGCTCTCTCGCCATCAACCAGAAAATGGACCGTCCCATCGGTATGGCAATATGTTATAACGCCCTCGGCGCCGCCTATAAAGAAAAGAAAGATTATCCGGCGGCAATGGAATACCTGAAAAAAGCGCTGGAAGTAAATGATAAGGTAGATGATAAGGTGCATGTGGCAGAAAGCTACCTCAGTATCGGTAAACTGCTGGGGGCACAGGGAAAACACGACGAGGCCAGGAAATACATGATGCAATCTATCGACATCAGTACTTTCTGGGGCTTCAAAGCCATGCTGATGGATGCTTATAAAGCACTCGCAACAGACTTTAAAGAAAGCGGGGAGTTTAAAAAATCACTGGAAGCCACCGATAAATCATTGCTGTACAAAGACAGTATCCTTGACGAAAAATCAGCAATGGCGCTTGCCCAGATGCAAACCATTTATGAAGTAGACCGGAAAGATAACCAGATCCGTAATCTTGAACATGATAAAATGATGAGCACCCTGCGTACCAAACGCAATGTAGTGGTCACTTTTTTCCTGGCGGCCTTCCTGTTAATGGCTATCGTGGGCGGCTTTTTCTATATCCGTCACCGTAACCTGAAGGCCAACAAACAAACCTTACAGCTGGAGCTGCGGTCGCTCCGCTCCCAGATGAATCCACACTTCATCTTTAACTCCCTCAGCTCTATCCACCGGTACATCTGGAGCAACAACCAGGAGGAAGCGTCAGACTACCTGACCAAGTTTTCCCGGCTCATGCGCCTTATCCTCGATAATACCCAGCACACTTTTGTTACATTAAATAAAGAACTGGAATCATTAAGGTTGTATCTTGACCTCGAATCATTGCGCTGTAACGGTATCTTTGAATACCGGTTTCTCATAGATGCAGATATTAACGATGATGAAGTACTGATACCCCCGATGATATTACAACCATATGTGGAAAACGCCATCTGGCACGGACTCGTGCATAAGCACCCGGATGAAAAAGGGATTCTTGATATTGAAATCTTACTAAAAAAAAGAAGCCTGGTATGTACTATTACAGATAATGGCATAGGCAGAAAAAAAGCAATGGAGATAAAGGAAAAGAAAGGCCGGCTGCATAATTCTGTAGGCATGAAAGTAACGGAAGGCAGGATAGACCTTATCCGTAAGATTAATAACAAAGAAGCAAAAGTAACGGTAACAGACCTGGAAGATGAAGCCGGAAACGCCACCGGAACAAAGGTGACTATTATTTTACCCGCAGAATTTATATTTTAGTTTACTCACTGATAAACCATAAAACAGCTGATAGCTAACAGCTAACAAAAGCTACTTGTATGAGCGAAATAAAAGCTATCATCGTTGATGATGAGCAACATTGCATTGATGCACTACAAACGATGTTACAAAAAAAATGTCCCGGTGTACAGGTGATTGGTTGGGCAAAAAGTGTGAGGGAAGCAAAGGAAATGATTGATGAACTGCAGCCGGACCTGGTATTTCTGGATGTGGAAATGCCATATCAGAACGGGTTTGAGCTGTTGAAGCTATTTGAAAAGGTATACTTCGATGTTATCTTTACAACAGCCTATGAACAGTATGCTTTAAAAGCCATTAAGTTCAATGCGCTGGATTACCTGCTGAAACCCTTTAGTGTAAAGGAGTTGCAGGATGCGTTGGAAAAATGCAGGGAGAAGAAAGTGAACCGGCCAAAGGACCAGGGCATCTCTCCGATGGAAGTGTTTTTGCAGAACATGAAAACAATACAGCAAACACACAAGAAAATTGCATTACCTACTATCAACGGCCTGGTGTTTATGCCCGTGCAGAACATTGTCCGTTGTGAATCTACCGGTAACTATACCCGCATCTTTTTTACAGACAAGAAAAATCTCATGGTATCCCGCCCCCTGAAAGAGTTTGAGGAGTTGCTGTCTGATGTGGATTTCTTCCGGGTACACAATTCACACCTGATAAATATGCAGCAGATGCAGTCTTATATCCAGGGCGAAGGAGGCTTTGCGCTCATGAGTGATGGTACGCAGGTGGAAGTGTCCAGAAGACGCAAAGCAGAGTTCCTGAAAAAGGCAATGCAGTTCTAAGTAGTGATTTACAGCGTATTCGTAGATGTGTGTATTCCGATTTTATTCGTTTTTATGCCAGTTATAATTAATTACCTACCATATAATAAATGGCTATTGCGGGCATATTAGAGATAAGCTACTTTTGAATTACGATTTCAATATAAACGCAATATAAAGATTTTATACTCTGCATTACTAGCGTGATTAGCCCCAAAGAAAAAAGACACCACGTGGTGTCTTTTTTGTTTTTATGATTTTTTAGCCAGTTTTATACAGATAGATATTTTTAGTCAATTATGGCCATTTCATCTGCTTTGTGCTCCAGCTGGTAAAACGAGAGCAGCCGGCGTATCACTCCTTCAACGAGGGCGTCCGGACAGGATGCACCGCTGGTCAGCAGGATCGTCACCTTTTCCTTTTCCGGTAAAAAGCTACCGGCATTGATCTCTTCTTTATGATGAAAGTCCCAGTGATTAATAGCCTTTGCGGAGAGCATTTTTTCGGGAGATGATATAAAATAAGTAGGCAGCTTTTCTTCACACAGTTCCACGAGGTGCGAAGTATTGGAGCTGTTGTAACCGCCCACTACAATGGCCAGATCGGCAGATTCCTGCAACATACCGGTAACGGCCGTCTGGTTATCATTGGTAGCGTAACAGAGCGTATCGCGGGTATCCGCAAACCTTTCCCCGGCGGTGGCTTCTGTGAGCTGGAAATGCGTCATCATCACCTGCCGGATATAATCGGCAATGGCCTGTGTTTCGGTAGCCAGCATAGTGGTTTGATTCACCACGCCTACCCGCTGCAGATCTGTAGCCGGGTTAAAGCCGGGGGAATATTGTCCTTTGAACAATGCGTTAAACTCATCGGGTTTACGCTGCCCGGTGATAAACTCCGCCAGCAGCGCTGCTTCTTTTATATCCTTCACTACTATGGTAGGCGTGCCGGAGGCGCTATGTGAAAAGGTGGCCCTGGTTTCTTCGTGTTTTGGTTTGCCGTGTACAATTACAGTATAGTTTTTCTTACCGATCTGGTCGGCCTTGTTCCATACACGTTCCACAAAAGGGCAGGTGGTGTTGTATTTCAGGGGCTCAATACCCAGTGAGGCCAGTTGTTGTTCGGTTTCCAGGGTGGTACCAAATGCAGGGATGATCACAATATCATCTGGCTGCAGGCTCTCCCAGGGAACCAGCTGATTGCCGGAGGTATCCATAATAAACTGAACGCCCCTGTCCAGCAGGTCGTTGTTTACATGGGGGTTGTGGATCATTTCACTGAGCAGGAAGATCCGTTTGTCCGGATTTTCATCCACTGTTTTAAAGGCAATTTCAATGGCGTTTTCCACACCATAGCAGAATCCGAAGTGCCGGGCCAGTAAAATCCTAAGCGGACCAAAATCCAGCTCGGTGGGCGTGAAGTCCTTTTTCATGCGGTCCTGCTGTTTGCGCTGGTTTTTGATGGCGCTGATCAGCGGGCTGCGATATATAACCGGAACGTTAAATGTTTTCATGTGTTAAATGACAGAAAATTGAAGGACAAAGTTAATCAGTTTTCTTTGCTCACTTTGTCCAGCCATGCTTTTTCTTCGGCGCTGAGGCTATTATAGCCTTTTTCATTGATTTTGTCCAGCAGTTGGTCTAATCTGGAAGGGTCTCTGTCTTCAGCTTTTTTTACCACTTTCAGGGGTGATTTCTTAGGTTTGAATTTACGGGTAACAGCCTGTTGCTGGCGGCGGTTTTTGAAATCAAACAGCCATATCAGGGGCTGGCAGAGGTCAGTACCTGCCTGCAGGGCGCGTATATAGAGGAAACCCAGCAGGGAACCGCCCATGTGGGAAATCAGTCCGCCGATGTTGCCGTTGGGGATGGAAATCAATCCCAGCACCACCAGGGCCATCGCCAGCCATTTCAGTTTCACGCTGCCCAGGAACATCAGGCCAATTTCAAAGTTAGGCATCAGGGTAGCCGCTGCCACCAGTATACACATAATGGCTGCTGAAGCGCCCACCATAGTAGTGCCTACGTAGCCCGGAAAAAGACTGGCACTCAGCAGGTACAGTAAACCGCCGGCCATACCACCCAGTAAATAAAGGGGGAGTACCCGTTTATTCCCGAGAAAATCCCGGAACAGGTTACCAAACCAGTAAAGGTTGATCATATTAAAAAGGGCGTGGAATATTTCCACATGCGTAAACATGTAGGTGATCAGCCCCCAGGGCTTTAAGATAAATGCGCCGAGCGGCACATTCATGGCCAGCTGTTGATATGTCCATTCAAAAGGGGTAGGCTGCTTGGTCAGGAACGCAATAAGACGCAGAATATTTAACCCCAGGAAGATGACGATATTCCAGAAAAGCAAATAATTGACCGTGTTTCCCTGCCTGAGCCAGTAGCGAATATCCGATTGAAATGAGGTCCCGTTCATATACACAAATTAAAATAAAATCCGGGATTAAATAATAGTAATTAACATTTTGAACGCAGGAAAAGTAAGCCTGTTCACTGCTAATGAATATCATCTTTCCTGTATCTGTTAACAACAATTAATCCGGATGCTGGTTCTTCCTGCGGCAAAAAAAATGCCCGTTTACGCAGTTTAATTTTTTGTCGTAGTAAAATTATTAATAATGCAATTTAAAAATATCTGAAAAGACCACCCCATACCGCAGCGGAAGGTGATTTTCTTCAATAAAAATACGTATAAACGGGTATTTTTTCGTATTTTTGCCGTCCCATAAAACAGGGTATCCGGGTATTCCGGGTAAAATTTTAATTTTTTATGAGCGAAAACAACATTTCTAACGAACAAAACGCTGAACAACAGGCTCCGCAAGCAGCTGCTGCGGTTGAAACAGCGACACCAAAGGCACCTGTAGCAAAAGTTGAAACTGCACACGACGATTTCGACTGGAGCGTTGACAAACGTAACGTTTCTTCTTACAGCAAAGAAGAAAAAGAAAAGTACGACGTGACTTACGACAGCACTTTCAAGGTGTTTGAAGAAAACAGCCTGCTGACTGGTACTGTTGTGGGTTTAACCAACACAGATGTAGTGATCAACATCGGATTCAAATCTGATGGTTTGATTTCTCTGAACGAATTCCGTGATTTACCAGGTCTGAAGATCGGTGATGAAGTGGAAGTGCTGGTAGTAGAAAAAGAAGACCGCGATGGTAACCTGCACCTGAGCCGTAAACAGGCTCGCCAGAAACGTGCATGGGAAAAAATCGTGGAAGTTTACAAAACAGGCGAAGTGGTTACTGGTACCGTTACCAGCAAAACCAAAGGCGGCCTGATCGTAGATGTATATGGTATGGAAACATTCCTGCCGGGTTCTCAGATCGATGTGAAACCAGTTACAGATTACGACCAGTTTGTAGGCAAAACTATGGAGTTCAAGGTGGTGAAAGTAAACGAAACCATCCGCAACGCCGTTGTTTCCCACAAAGCGCTCATCGAAAGCGATATCGAACAACAGAGAGTGGATATCATCAGCAAACTGGAAAAAGGCCAGGTGCTGGAAGGTACTATCAAAAATATCACCGACTTCGGTGCATTCATCGACCTGGGTGGTCTGGACGGCTTACTGTATATCACAGATATCAGCTGGGGCCGTATCTCCCATCCGAGCGAAGTACTGCAGATGGATCAGAAAATCAACGTTGTTGTGCTTGACTTCGATGACGAAAAACGTCGCATAAGCCTGGGCTACAAACAACTGACCCCGCATCCGTGGGATACTTTACCAGCTACTATCACCGAAGGTGCTAAAGTAAAAGGTAAAGTAGTGAACATCGAAGATTATGGTGCATTCCTGGAAATCATGCCAGGTGTTGAAGGTCTGGTTCACGTATCTGAAATCTCATGGGCTTCTACGCCAATCAACGCTAAAGAATTCTTCAAATTAGGAGAAGAATACGAAGCCGTTGTAGTTACCCTGAGCAAGGAAGAACGCAAAATGAGCCTGTCTATCAAGCAACTGACAGAAGATCCATGGTCTACTATCGAAACTAAATTCCCGGTTGAAAGCCGTCACAAAGGTATCGTGAAAAACATCACTCCTTATGGCGTATTCGTTGAACTGGAAACTGGTATCGGTGGCATGATCCACATCTCTGACCTGAGCTGGATCAAACGTTTCAACCACCCATCTGAATACACTAAAGTAGGTAACGAAATAGATGTAGTAATCCTGGGTATTGATAAAGACAACCGTAAACTGAGCCTCGGTCACAAACAGATCGAAGAAGATCCATGGAACACTTTTGAAACTATCTTCCCGATCAACTCCGTACACGAAGGTACCGTTGTGAAGAAAGATGATAAAGGTGCTACGGTTCAACTGCAGTACGGTCTGGAAGCTTATGCTCCTGCACGTCACCTCAGAACTGAAGATGAAAAACCAATCAACGTTGAAGACGTGAAAGAATTCATGATCATCGAATTCGATCGCAGCGAAAAACGTATCCTGGTTTCTCATACCAGAGTTTGGGAAAAAGCACAGGCTGAAGAAAAACAGGCTGTAGTGAAAGAGAAGAGAGAAGAAGCTGACAAAACCCGTAAGGCTGTGAAAAACATCCAGGGTAAAGTGGAAAAAGCTACTTTAGGTGATCTCGGCGCTTTAGCTGAACTGAGAGAAAAACTGAAACAATCTGAAGGCGGCGAAGAAAAAAGCGCGCAATAAGATCCGGTTTCATTAAATAATAAATCCCGCTTCGAGTAACATCGGAGCGGGATTTTTTTATAGGAAGATTTTATACTTTACTTTATCAGCAACGACAGCTTCGCGTCGTTAAATTCCAGCAAACTGTCCAGCTTCATATTAGCCAGTGCATACCGCGGATCATGCCGGTTATGCGCTTCAGGTACCACCACCGTGGTCATCCGCGCCGCCTTAGCCGCCGTCATACCCGTTACGGAATCCTCAAAAGCTATACAATCCAGCGGATCACTGCCCAACGCCTTGGCGCAGGCCAGGTACACCGCAGGGTGTGGCTTGCCATAATCCTCAAACTCAGCAGAATACACAGCCTGAAAAACATCTTTTATCTGTAGATGTTCCAGCGCAGCATTGATCAGGCGCAGTGGGGAGGAAGAGGCCAGTCCCATTTTGAACCCTTTCTCCCGGAAATATTGAAGGATATACGGTAACCCCTCCATAGGATGGCCCTCCGCTTTGATCTTATATATCACACTATCAATAATTTCATTTACAACCTGCTCCGCACTCTTTCCTTCCCATTTATAGTAATTATGCCAGTAACTCACCACTTCTTTGGTGCGCAGGCCGGTGGTTAAATGCGTAAGTTCGGGTGAGAGGTTTACACCCACCGTAGCAAACACTTCCCGCATGGCGATGCCCCACAAAGGTTCTGAATCTATCAACAGGCCATCCATGTCAAATATTACCGTATCTATCATATGTTTTTTCCGTTTATGCGCGGCAAAGATAAGAAGTTATAAGGGGAGATCACAGTTAGCCGGTAACTGTTTACCAGCCTGCATTTGCGCTTCAAGTCCACCTTTGCTCCAGGGATGCTTCCGGGATGCTTCGGGTTAAACCCGGTATTTGTTCCCTTGTGCAGGCCCCTGTCTCCGGTCCCATAACAATAAGTTATACGCCATAAACTTTGGTTATCACGCCACTGCGGTAATCGGCCAGGTAATTCCCCCTGAATCCCTCCCTAATCAGCGTTTACACAGTTATGTCAACTGCAAACCTGCTGCCTCCGCCAATTTCCCCCCTTTTGGGAGCCTTATTGAATGTTGAAAAAAGTTTTGGAAAGATGCCCTGCATTTATATCTTTGTATTACTCTACTAAAATTATAGGGAATATGGGTAATGATAGAAGGAATTGTAACAGAAACAGTTGTTGTTCATCAACACCCATGAGGCGCGTGTAATATGGAAAATCAGTGATCAGCTTACTGTAAATCAACATTATACGAGGCCTCCGCAAACATTCCGGGGGCTTTTTTATATAAAAAAACGACCAACAGCCCCAAACCAGAATTAAATAATTGCTTTACCACCACCTGAAAATACTTTTTATGCAAAGCTTCAGAACAGAACTAGAAAATCCAATTGTTGAACAAGATATTATAGACCTGGAGAAGAAGATCCGCCTGTTCCGCGAAGGCGCTGTGTCAGACGAAAAGTTCCGCAGCCTCCGCCTGGCCAGAGGTATTTACGGTCAGCGTCAGCCCGGTGTGCAAATGATCCGTATCAAACTGCCATACGGTAAAATGACCCTGAAACAATGGCACCGCATTACGGAAATTTCAGATGAATATGCTACCAGTAATCTGCACCTGACCACCCGCCAGGATGTTCAGATCCACTATGTGAGCCTCGACAGAACCCCCGAACTATGGTCAAAACTGGAACAGGATGGCATCACCATCCGCGAAGCCTGCGGTAACACCGTTCGCAACGTCACCGCTTCAGACCGCGCCGGTATTGATCCGGAAGAACCATTCGACGTTACGCCATACGCCGACGCTACCTTCCGCTACTTCCTGCGCAACCCGGTGAGCCAGGAAATGGGCCGTAAAATCAAGATCTCTTTCTCCTCTTCAGAAAAAGATACAGCCTGGTCGTTTATGCACGACTTTGGCATGATCCCCAAGGTAAAGATCATCGACGGTAAAGAAGTACGTGGCTTCAAAGTATTGGTAGGCGGTGGTTTGGGCGCACAACCTTTTCTTGCTAAAGTAGTATACGAGTTCCTCGAAACAGATCAGCTCATTCCATATATCGAAAACGTACTGCGCGTGTTCGACCGCTACGGCGAAAGAACCAGCAGGAACAAAGCCCGCATGAAATTCCTCATCCAGAAAATAGGAATGGAAGAATTTGAGCGCCTTGTTAAAGAAGAATACAAAGCCATAAAAGTAAAAAGCGTACCGGTAGATGCAGACGCATGGCAGGCTACTACACCGCCTCCCGCAGCGCCAACACCGGCTTACAGCATAAAAGATCCAAAAAAATACGAAGCCTGGAAAGCTACCAACACCTTCGAGCAAAAACAGAAAGGATACTTTGCGGCTTATGTTAAAATAACGCTGGGTAACATCGGTTCAGCTATCAGCCGCAAACTCATTGAAGCGCTGCGTCCCGTAATAGCCGACGATGTACGTGTAACCGCCAACCAGGGCCTGTTACTGAAATACATTCTGCCGGCAAATCTCCCATACGTTTTCAGCGTACTGGAAGAAGCAGGCTTTGCAGAACCCGGATTCGACAGCATCGCAGACATCACCGCATGCCCCGGTACAGATACCTGCAACCTCGGCATCTCCAGCAGCACAGGCATCGCCAAAGTGCTGGAAGATGTGATCACCGATGAATTCCCGGATCTGGTTTATAATAAAGACATCAAAATAAAGATCAGCGGTTGTATGAACTCCTGCGGTCAGCACGGTATTGCCAGCATCGGTTTCCACGGCAGTTCCATGAAGAGCGCCGGTAAAGTACTGCCAGCCCTGCAGGTACTCCTCGGTGGGGGCATCGTAGGCGACGGCCTGGGCCGCGTTGCAGATAAAGTTATTAAAGTGCCAAGCCGCCGCGGTCCGGATGTATTGCGCAGCCTCCTGCACGACTATGAAATCAATGGCCAGGAAAATGAACTGTTCAATGAATACTACGACCGTAAAGGTGAAAAGTATTTCTATGAATTGCTGAAACCACTGGCGGATCTCAGCTCCCTCACTGCCGGCGACTTTGTTGACTGGGGACAGGCACAGGACTACGCTACCGCTATCGGTGTAGGCGAATGCGCCGGTGTAATCATCGACCTGGTGGCTACCCTGCTGCTGGAAGCAGAAGAAAAACTGGAACTGAGCAGCGCCGCTATTATTAAAGGCGCCTACTCAGATGGTATCTATCACGCCTACTCTTCCTTTGTACAGGGCGCAAAAGCACTGTTACTCGGCGAAGCAGTAAGCGGTAACACACAGATCGGTATCATGAACGATTTCGATAAATATTTTGTGGCTACCGGTAAATTCAGCTTTGAGCCTGATTTTAAAACAATAGTGCTGCAGATTAACGGTAACGAGCCTACGGAAAGTTTTGCAAAAACTTATTTCCAGCAGGCGCAGTCATTCTATAATGCTGCACAGGTATACCGTCAGAAAGCCAGCGAACTGGTTCAGGCTTAATTATTTATTTATCAAAAACACAACCACTCATGCAAAAGATACAACCCAAACTCACATTGATAGGTGCAGGCCCAGGTGATCCGGAACTGATCACTGTTAAGGGGTTAAAGGCTATTCAGAATGCCAGGGTAATCCTTTATGACGCATTGTCCAGCAACGAACTGCTGGACCATGCGCCGGCTAACTGCCTCCGTCGTTTTGTGGGCAAACGTGCAGGTATGCATGTATACTCACAGGACGAAATAAACAGGATGATTGTAAAATATGCATTAACTTATGGCAGCGTTGTCCGCTTAAAAGGAGGCGACTCCTTTGTTTTCGGCCGCGGTCAGGAAGAAATTGCCTTTGCTCAGCAGTTCGGAATTACCGCAGAAGTGATTCCCGGTATTTCCAGCGCGATCTCTGTACCTGGTGTCAACAAAATTCCCGTTACCGCAAGGAATGTAAGTGAGGGGTTTTGGGTGATCACCGGTAACACACAGAACGGGAATTTATCCCGCGACCTGGATCACGCCATCAGGGCTAATACTACGGTGATAGTACTGATGGGGATGAGCAAACTGGCGGAAATTGCAGGGATCTACAGTGCAGCAGGAAAAGGGGAAACTCCCGCCGCTATTATCCAGAATGGTACCTTGCCAACACAGAAAATGGGGGTGGGCAATGTGGCCGATCTGCTGGAAATAGCCGCTACGCACGATCTGCATAATCCTGCTGTTCTGGTGATAGGAGAAGTGGTAAGCTTCCATGAAGCTTTCCAGGCCTTGAAGAACAAGGTGTCAGAGGAACTAAAAATTGCCGTATAATGGAAGAAAATCATTTATTCCCGGTGTTTTTCAAATTGCACCGTCTGCATGTACTCGTTGTGGGCGGTGGTAATATCGGACTGGAAAAAGCCAATGCCATGCTGGAAAATTGCGCAGATGCAACCATTACAGTAGTGTCATTGGATTTTTTGCCTGAACTGGAAGCGTTAACACACCAGTATCCTAATATTACCCTGATTAAGAAATCATTTTCGTGTGGCGATCTGCTGGGGAAAGACCTGGTAATAGCCGCTACCAACGACAAGGATTTTAATTATCACGTATGGGAAAAAGCGAAGGGCAGCAAAGTGCTGATCAATGTAGCCGATACCCCGGAACTCTGTGATTTTTATTTGGGTTCTATCGTGAAAAAGGGAAATCTCAAGATCGCTATTTCTACCAATGGTAAATCGCCTACCATTGCCAAACGCCTGAAACAGGTGCTGCAGGAAGCCATTCCCGATACCCTCGATGAAGTATTGAACAAATTGTCGCTGATCCGTGAAAAACTGACCGGTGACTTTGCCAGTAAAGTTAAAAAGCTCAACAGCATCACCGAAGTATTGGTGAAGCCTGAAAGTGAAGGTGTGTAATTATTTTTTCAACAACTCCAGCAGCACCTGTGCCTGGTTGTTCGTTTCGTCTTTAGCCCCGTATAATAATGTTACCCGCTGATGTTGCGCCCTCTTTTTAATACCGGCCAGCAAATCATTTTTCTCCTGTAATTCATGTTTATATTTTGTTTTGAACTCAGCAAACCGCGTGGGGTCATGGTGAAACCATTCGCGCAGTTCGTTGCTGGGAGCTATTTCCTTTGCCCATTCATCAATGTGGGCGCGCTCCTTTGAAATACCCCGTGGCCAGAGCCGGTCTACCAGGATGCGGTAGCCATCGGTTTCTGCATAATCTTCATATATACGTTTAACCTGTAACATACTTACATAACGTCTCGGGGAATCGTATTGTTTTTCATCTTCCTTCTTCACAAAAATTAATATCATTGCATCTATGATAAATCATGCTCAGATCATCACCGCAACGGTGGATTTTGTAAAAAAGGAATTAGAGGGGGCAGAAGGGGGCCACGACTGGTGGCATATTTACAGGGTATGGCAGCAGGCAAAACATATTGCCGCAGCTGAACCTGCCGATCTGTTGATAGTGGAACTGGGCGCCCTGTTACACGATATTGCAGATTCAAAATTTCATAACGGTGACGAAAATATCGGTCCTGCAAAAGCAGTAGCTTTTCTGCAAACGCTGGATGTGCCGGCGGCCATCATCACACAGGTGGAGAATATTATCCGTCACATTTCTTTTAAAGGAGGCAACCAGGAAAAAACATTTTTCTCTGCAGAGTTAGCCGTGGTACAGGATGCCGACAGGCTCGATGCCATTGGCGCTATCGGTATTGCAAGGGCTTTTAATTACGGCGGTTTCAAAAACAGGTCGCTGTATGACCCTGCAGTAAAGCCCAATATGCAAATGACAAAAGAAGCGTATAAAAACAGTACTGCTCCTACCATCACACATTTCTATGAGAAATTACTGTTGCTGAAAGACCGGATGAATACCGCTACCGGTAAAAAGCTGGCAGAAGAAAGACACGCATTTATGGAAGTGTTCCTGGAGCGGTTTTATAAAGAGTGGGAGGGGGAGATATAATTTTTAAGGGAGATGTTGTTCCGCTCCGGAAACAACATCTCCACCTGCATTAAATCTTTTCGAAGAACAGCGCTTTTAATTCATCCGCATCTTCAGGTTTCATTTTACCACCCAGGATCAAACGAAGCTGACGGCGGCGCAGGGCGCCCTCATATAATCTTTTTTCTTCTTCTGTGTCGGTGATGATGCCGGGTACCGGCCGGGAATTGCCATTGGGATCCAGGGCTACAAAGGTCATGAAAGCTTCATTGGATTTATAGCGGTATTGTTGTACCGGATCTTCTCCCCAAACCCTCATGTGTACTTCCATAGAAGTATTGAAGGCCCGGCTTACTTTAGATTCAATATGTACCACGTTTCCCAGTTTAATGGGATTTTCGAAAGATATATTATCTACAGAAGCAGTTACCACGGGTGCGCTGCAGTGTTTCATGCAGGCCAGTGCCGCGGCAATGTCCATCCAGTACATCAAACGGCCTCCCATGAGGTTGCCGAATGTGTTGGTATCATTCGGTAAAACCAGTTCGGTCATCTGTATAAGCGAGTCTTGGGCTCTCTTTGGCGTTAAAGTCATCTTTTATGTATTTCGGACGCAAATTTACTGTTTATATATTTATAGTCGCGTACGCATTTACAGAACATCGCTGCCGGATAAAGGTTTTTAACAAATAATTTCCGGTACTTGAAAATTCTTTAAAACGCCCTGTAGATAAGTGATGAGAGCTGAATATAATCTCCAAAAAATTAACAAACAAATAAAGCGCTGCCGTAAAAAACTTGGGAGCGACGCAAATTTGTGTAACTTTGCATGACCTTCGGAAGTAGTTTACTTGATCGGTTTTACACCAAACGCAGTCCGGCACTTCCCCGTTTATAGGTCAAGTATTCTTAGCAGAATTTTAGTTTTATGGCAAAATATATCTTCGTTACAGGAGGTGTTACATCTTCTTTGGGTAAAGGAATTATAGCTGCTTCCCTTGCAAAATTATTGCAGGCACGCGGCTTTAGAGTGACTATTCAGAAATTTGATCCATATATCAATGTGGATCCGGGTACGTTAAACCCTTATGAACATGGTGAATGTTATGTAACGGAAGATGGCGCAGAAACCGATCTGGATCTCGGACACTACGAACGTTTTTTGAATACGCCCACGTCTCAGGCCAATAATGTTACCACCGGCCGTATCTACCAAACTGTGATCAACAAGGAAAGAGAAGGAGCCTATCTCGGTAAAACCGTTCAGGTAATCCCTCACATTACGGATGAAATCAAACGCCGTATCCTCCTGTTGGGTAAAGATGGCAAATACGATATCGTTATTACAGAACTTGGTGGCACTGTGGGTGATATTGAATCACTCCCTTACATTGAGGCGGTTCGTCAGCTGCAATGGGAACTGGGCGAAGAAGATTGCCTGGTAGTACACCTTACACTGATCCCGTACCTGCGTGCAGCTAAAGAGCTGAAAACCAAACCTACGCAACACTCCGTACGCCTGCTGAGCGAATATGGCGTACACCCGGATATCATCGTTTGCCGTACAGAAGAACCACTGTACCGCGATCTGAAAAAGAAAATCGCCCTGTTCTGTAACGTACAGGTAGATGCCGTGATCGAAGCAAACGATGTTCCCACCATCTATGAAGTACCCCTGGAAATGATGCGCGAGAAACTCGACGTTTCTGTACTGAAAAGACTGGGATTACCCGTGGAAAAAGAACCCGAACTGGTTAAATGGCGCGAATTCCTGGATAAACTGAAATATCCGAAATCCAAAGTAACCATCGGTTTAATTGGTAAATACGTGGAATTACAGGATGCCTACAAATCTATCCTGGAATCATTTATACATGCCGGTTCCCTGAACGAATGCAAAGTAGTGGTACAAAATATCCACTCAGAACATATTACACCAGAAAATGTATGTGAAAAACTGAAGAACCTCGACGGGCTCCTGGTAGCTCCCGGCTTCGGTCACCGCGGCATTGAAGGAAAAATCACCGCTATTCAGTATGCCCGTGAAAATCAGCTGCCGTTCTTCGGTATCTGCCTCGGTATGCAGATGAGCGTAGTGGAATATGCCCGTAACGTACTCGGCTGGAAAGATGCGCATTCCGTGGAAATGAACCCTGACACCGCTCACCCGGTGATCAACCTCATGGAAGAGCAGAAAAAAGTAACCGCCAAAGGTGGTACCATGCGCCTGGGTGCTTATGCCTGCGAACTTACGCCAGGCACCAAAGCGGCCGAAATATACGGTGGTACCAGCATCAGTGAAAGACACCGCCACCGCTACGAGTTCAATAACGACTTCCTCCAGCAGTTTGAAGATGCCGGCCTCGTTCTTTCCGGTAAAAACCCGGAAAGCGGTCTTGTTGAAATCATTGAACTGCCTGCCCATCCGTTCTTTGTGGGCGTACAGTTCCACCCTGAACTGAAAAGCACCGTGGAAAGCCCGGCGCCTGTTTTCGTGTCCTTTATCAAGGCCGCCAAGCAGTACGCAGAAGCTAAAAACGGGAAAGCCAAAATGGAAGAAACAATTGTAAAATAAAACAGAAAAGACCGAAAGTCTTGCCTGTTCATTAAATACTCCGGGGAGATACCAGCGAATATATCCGCAGGTATCTCCCCAAATCTTTTTAAAAACCGCTCTGATCCTCAACAGGATACGCATTTCCTTTACTTATTTATTATTTTAGCCGCATTTAACAGGGGTTTCACCTAAAAAGCATGGTCAATTCATAAAATCCTGCTTACCTTTGCTGCCTAAATTTTAATTGCATTTTCCCCAAATCTTTTTAAAAACCGCTCTGATCCTCAACAGGATACGCATTTCCTTTACTTATTTATTATTTTAGCCGCATTTAACAGGGGTTTCACCTAAAAAGCATGGTCAATTCATAAAATCCTGCTTACCTTTGCTGCCTAAATTTTAATTGCATTTCATGGATAGAAATTCGGTCATTGGGTTTTTACTGTTGGGCGTTTTGTTGGTAGGATATATATTCTTCAACCAGAAACAACAGGCAGGAGCCGCAAGGGAAAAAGCCAGGCAAGATTCCATCGCAGAGCTTAACAAGCCTAAAACACCTTTAGCAGATACTGTCAGCCTTGCTGCAGCCGCCGCAGGAGGCCAGCTGGATTCAGCCCACCAGGCGCTGTTAAACGGCGAATTTGGCGTGTTTGCCGCTGCTGCTACCGGCAACGTGCAGAACACAGTACTGGAAAACGATGTGGTAAAGATCACTTTTTCCAATAAAGGTGGCCAACCGGCAAGTGTACAACTGAAACAATACAAAACTTATGATGGCGGCCCGCTGATGCTCGTTGAAGGCTCTTTTAACCGCCTCTCGGTAGAAGTGCCTGCCAGCTTAACAAAAATGCTGAACAGTGCAGATCTGTTTTTCACCGCCGGCCAACCCCAGGAAGGCGCAGGTGGCGTAAAAACAATCGCTTACCGTCTTAATACCAATAACCCGGCTTCTTACCTGGAATTTATCTATTCCCTGAAACCAGGCAGCTACGTGGTAGACTATACCATTCACGCCGTTGGTATGCAGGGCTTACTGCCAGGCAACCAGAACTACCTGAGCCTCCAGTGGAACAGCCAGGAAGACAAACAGGAACACGACCTCGAAAACGAGCGCCTGAACAACCAGGTGCACTATATGCTGGAAAATGATAAGCATGATTACTTTACCCTCAGCCGTACCAGTCATGAAAAACTGGAAAACAAACTGAAATGGGTGAGCGTAAAACAGCAGTTCTTCAACACCACCCTGATCGCTAAAAAGGAACTGTTCACTAACGTGGATGTAAACACGAAAGTGCCGGTAAGCCCTAATATCGTAGGACAAACATTCAGCACTATACAGATTCCGTATAGCCGTACCAATGATTTCTCCTTCCCGATTGAAATCTATTATGGTCCTAACCACTATAAAACACTGAAATCTTTCGATATCGGTCTGCAGAAGATCATCCCGCTGGGTACCGGTATCTTTGCTTTTGTGAAGTATGTGAACATCTTTATCATTATCCCGGTGTTTAACTTCCTGAGCGGATTTATCAGTAACTATGGTATCATCATTATCCTGCTCACCCTCTTCATCCGCCTGCTGATAGCTCCTTTCACTTACCAGAGCTATGTTTCCCAGGCTAAAATGAAAGTGCTGAAACCTGAAATTGATGAACTGAAAGCAAAGTATGGCGACGACCAGCAGGCATTCGGTGTGGAACAAATGAAACTGTTCAAGAGTGCAGGCGTAAACCCGCTGGGCGGATGTTTACCCGCATTGCTGCAGCTGCCTATCCTGGTAGCGATGTACAGCTTCTTCCCGTCTTCCATTGAGCTGCGCCAGGAAAGCTTTATGTGGGCAAAGGATTTGTCTACTTACGACTCTATCCTGAACCTCGGCTTCAACATACCATTCTATGGTAACCACGTGAGCTTGTTCACCATCCTCATGACCATCACCAGTTTGATCCTGGCGTTCTACAACCGTGGAATGACCGATCAGAGCAACCCGGTGATGAAGTACATGCCTTACGTAATGCCGGTAATGTTGCTGGGTATCTTCAACCGCCTCGCTGCGGCGCTTACCTTCTACTATTTCCTGTCTAACGTGATCAGTATCCTGTTACAGTTTGTGATCCAGAAGTTTATCATCAACCATGATAAAATTCACGCACAGATCCAGGAAAATAAGAAGAAACCAAAGAGCAAATCCAAGTGGCAGGAGAAACTGGAAGAAGTCCAGAAACGCCAGCAGGAAATTCAACAGAAGAAAAAGTAGGATTAATACAATCTGAACATTTCAATAATATTTTTTCGCAGAAGGCTTCCCGTTAAGGAAGCCTTCTCTATTTTTGACCGGATATGATAAAGAGATGGTTTTTATTGATGTGCGCTGCCGGTACAATCACCGCCGCACAGGCACAGGACACGATTCCTGATGCTGCACGTATTCAGGGAATAGTGAACTACCTGGCCTCAGATAAACTGAAAGGCAGGGGCACCGCAGAAAAAGGCGGGAAAACAGCCAGCAACTATGTGGCAAAACAGTTTAAAAAACTGGGACTGAAGCCGGTAAACGGCAATAGTTTCTTCCAGGATTTTACCTTCACCCGGAAAGAACATAAAGATATCCCCAGCAGAAATGTGATCGGGTACCTGGATAACGGTGCCGCACGTACGATTATCATTGGCGCCCACTATGATCACCTCGGAACGGCCGCTTTATTCGACGGAAAATATCCCATCGGTGAAATCCACAACGGCGCAGATGATAACGCTTCCGGCGTGGCCGGCCTGCTGGAACTGGCGCAGTACTATGTAAAAAACCAGGGCCGCGAACCCTTTAACTTTCTCTTCATTGCTTTCGGCGGCGAAGAGCTGGGATTACAGGGCTCAAAATATTACACCGCACATCCGCTGATGCCGCTGGATAAAGTACATTTCATGCTTAATATGGATATGATTGGCCGTTATAACCCGGAGCGGGGAATCGGTATTGGCGGCTATGGCAGCGCGGAAGAATGGCCTGCTGTATTCAAAGAAGTGCAGCAACCCGGCATTAAATACTTTACCGATGCAGCAGGGAAGGGCGCTTCCGATCATCATAATTTCTATATAAGTGGGGTACCGGTGATGTTTTTTCATACCGGTGGTCACGACGACTATCACAAGCCTACCGATGATGCGCCTAAGTTACAGGCCAAAGCAGAAGCCGGCATCCTGCAGCTGGAAATCCAGCTGATCAACCGTGCAATGGCGTACCCGGTATTGCATTATGTAGGGGAGAAGAGTTAGGAAACAAGTTCCACTTCATATACAGGGCTGAAAAGAAACCATTTATTAGACGCTACCTCTTCACAGCGGTAGCGTTTTCTTATTTTATCCCCTCTGCGGAATACGCGTCCGTCTTTGGTTTTAAACAGTCCGTGTAACGGTACCTGCTCTACGAAAAAATGGTTTTCTTTCTGGAGGTCATAATTTTTCAGCACGCGCATGAGGTTTTCATCTGCGCAGGAACTGGCTGCGGGGTTGGCCATGCTCTGGCGCACGGCGGTTTCCACATCAGGCGGCAGCAGGCTTTTACCTACAAAGTCACGCAAAATAAAAGAGAACTCCTGTTTCCACTCCTTGCCATGCGACGCTACGCGGTTGGCGTATTTATTAAAGGTGGTGAGGTGTGCAATTTCATGCAGCAGGGTAAGCAGAAAAGCGTATTTATTCAGGGAGCCATTCACACTGATCCGGTGCCCTTTGCCCTGCCCGTCGGGGTGACGGTAGTCGCCGAGTATGCTGGACCGCTCACGTGTAACAGTCAGGTGTACCTTATAGGTAGTCAGAAAATCCATTACCTGTCCGAAAGTCCCTTCCGGTAAGTAGGACGCTAGTGCATTTAAGGGCGCCTCTTTTTTCAAATAGATTATTTTTTTAGCCTGGTCAGCCGGAAAAGGCTGATTGTTTCAAATACAGTATACACCAGGTACAGGAACAACAGCATGAAAATGGTCAGCTTGCTCACATTGGGCTTATAAATAAGCACGTAAGCAGCGATGCCTATTACGCAAAGAAAAAGTTTGCTGAGAGTAGAGCCATAAACAGCCCTGATAAAGGCATTATGATTAGAAGAAGCGAGTCCCCGGCGACTCATAATATAAGACACCAGGGATATAATAGCCATGATCAGGTTACCGGCCATCAGCACATTCACATGTGTGCCGAGGTCCAGCAACCTGGGTTTGAATATGATAACAAGTCCGTTTAAAATTCCAAAAACTGCGAATAACCGTATAAAAAATCTATCACTCATGCCGTCGGGTGTCTTTTATAATTTGCCACAAAAGTATGGCTAATGCAATTAAAGAAAAAATGATCAGGAATACCGGGAACCGCCAGCCAATCCATTGGTCTAGTTTATAACCCGCAAATACTCCCAAACCCAGTGTAGCCATCATCTGGAAGGCTAATCCGGCATATCGTAAGAGCAGATTTCGGTTATTCGGCTTCCTGGAGGACGGTTTTTCCATGTTTCTGGTTATCAGCCGGCTGCTGATCGTCCATGTAGCAACGGCCATTGAACTTAGCAGAAGGCTCCATTTCAAAATGAGCGGTGTATACATCGCCCTTTACCAGTGCATTCCCTTTCAGGAACAATAATTCTTCTACCTTGATAATTCCTGTTACCCGGCCCAGGATGTCAGCGCTCTGGCATACCAGGTCGCCGGTGATTTCACCCTCCGGACCTACCACTATCTTAGCTTTGGTAGATACCAGCCCGTTTACCTGTCCGTCAATTCTGATGTCACCTTCACATACAATATCACCCTGTATTGAAGTGCCATTGCCTATAATGTTAATAGTTGATGTTGGCAACATGGCTTTGTTGTCACCTTTCGATTTGTTGTTGTTATTGAACATAGGGAGTTAGGTTTTTCAAGTTTAGTGTGTAATATAAATAAATATATATTAAATTTTTGTATTTATATCCTAATAGGTACTGTTATCTACTGCAGGTACTTTTAACATCGTGGTATCCACTTTTCCGGTAAAGTCGCCGTTAATCACCTTTTTAATATTATCCAGGTACTGGTCGCGCGCATTAATAGCTGTTTCCAGCGAATCAGCCCTCATTTTCAGATGGATAAACTCTTTCCGTTGTTTCAGATCTCCATAACCCGGTATATAATAACGCAGCGGCGTAAATACCACTGTAGCTACGGTAATGGCCACCAGTAATACAAAAAGGGTGCTGAAGGCAATGTATACGCTCATCCGGGATAGTTTGAACGAGGTCACTTCTTCATAGGTATCTTCATTCATAATTACCAGACGGTATTTATGACTTAGTTTTTCCAGGTTTCGTCTGCTGTTTTTATTCCCCTTCTTGGCCATGTTTTGCGGTACTTCTTAAAGAATGCTATTTCTTTTAAGGCGGGCTAAAGTTAATCATTATTGCAAAATAGGAAACAGTGTTTTGAGGATTGTAGGCAGAAAGAAGTCTTTTTATCTGAAAACCAACCTATTAAAATATATCTGCTGCCGGAAAAAAGTCAACATCACTTCTGCCACACAGATATTCAATCAACTATTTTATCCTATCTTTAAAATATTTTTTCAAACTGTAAGTTATATATATTTAGCCTATACACCCTGGCATCCATGAATTGCATCATCAAACTGCTACCAAAATATCTGGGAATAATAATTTTGTCATGTTGCCTGGTTTTGCAGGCTGCCCGGGCCCAAAATAAGCCTCAAAACCGGCCCCCGCAAACGAATTCCCAGGGCCAGGCACCCGATAAACAGCAACAGCAACAAAAGCCTGCTGTAAAGCCCCTTTTTAAACCCCGCGAACAACGGGTGCAGGATCGCCGTCCCCCTTCAGAAGTAATGCTGGAGAAAAAGAAATGGACCTGGAAAAGACAATTCTTCCAGAACATGGCTACCCGGTTCAACTATTACTTTCACGCCAGGGTTAAACTCGACAGGGTAGTGAAAACCGCTAACCGCGATGGCCAGGATAACTATAACATCCTCCTGCCGTTTTATCCGTTCAGTTTACAAAGCCAGGGCTTCAGCAAAGGAGAACTGGATTCTGTAATTGATAAAACAAACATGGCCATCCAGCTCCATGACCCCCGCGGTAAATGGATCGACGACTGCTTCCTCCTCATGGGACGCGCCTACTTTTACGAAGGAGATCTCGAAAATGCGAATAAAACATTCCAGTACATCAATATCGCCTTCGCACCGAAAATGAAGTCGGAGTACAAAACAGTAGTGGGTGCGCATGAAAATGACCAGATCTCCATCGCCACAAAAGAAAAAAGAAAAGGCTTCTTCGGCCGCCTTAAACATACCAAAGCACGTAACGACGCCTTCCTCTGGAGAGCCCGTACCCTGTTGGAACAAAAGGAATATGATGAAGTACAGGCGCTGCTCAATATCCTGAATAATGATCCAAACTTCCCGCACCGCCTCGATGGCGACCTCGCGGAAGTACGCGCCTACAGCCACTACATCCAGAAAAGATACCCGGAAACAATAGAACCGCTGAAACTGGCCATCGATAAAAGCCACGACAAAGTAGCCAAAGCCAGGATGTCGTACATCCTCGGCCAGCTTTACCTCCAGCAGCAACACCCGGATTCCGCCCTCGATCAGTTCCGCAATGTAATCAGCATGAAACCCGATCCCATGATGGATTTCCAGGCCCGGTTACAGATTGCGAGAACCAACGCGGAAACCACCGGTAATGTAGCCGGCAGTATCGCAGGGCTTCGCCGTATGCTCAAAAAACAGCGCTTCGAACGGTTCCGCGACGGAATCTATTACACAATGGGCGTGCTCGAATACCCCGATCATCCGGAAGCCGCCCTCAACTATATGAAACAATCACTGAAAATACCCAGTGATAACCTCATGCAACGCACCATCACCTACAAAGGGATGGCGGATATTTATTACGATCAGCGTAACTATACCGATGCAAAAAAATATTACGACAGCACTGCCGGCGTGATGACGAAAGACTTTGCAGACGCGCCTACCGTGGAAACCCGCAAAGAAGTGCTCACCGAAGTGGTGGCACGGCTGGAAACCATCCACCGGGAAGATAGCCTGCAGAAATTAGCCGCCTTATCCCCGTCGGACCGGAATATTGTGTTGTCGAAAATGGTGGCCGTTATGGCAAATGAAGCTGCTGAAAAGAAAAAGAAAGAAAAGCTGGCCGCCGCCAATCCGCAGGAAAGTTCCTCATCCTTCAGCATGAACGGGGGAGGCACCGCCTATTCACCAAAAGAAGAAAAAGGCGACTGGTATTTTTATAATGCAGGCAGTAAATCAGCCGGCTACTCCGAGTTTAAACGCCGGTGGGGCAGCCGTCAGCCGGTAGACAACTGGCGCCGCAGCCAGAACGGCGTGGTAAATGCCACCAACAGCGCCGGCCCGATAGAAATTACAGAAGAAACAAAATCTGTAGCCCTGGGTGAAGTGCCGGCAGACAGTATCAGCACGGAATCATTGGCGGCAGGACTGCCACTGACACCGGAAAAGCTGGCCGCTTCACAAAAAGCGGTACACGAAGCCTGGTTCGACCTCGGCAAATTATATCACGATAAACTGGAAAACTATTCCCTGGGAATAGAAACTTACGACTCGCTGCTGATCCTCTACCCGGATCATCCGCGCAAACCGGAAGTATTGTATTCCCTGTATGTATGGCATAGTAAACTCAATCATGCTGCCCAGGCCAATCATTATAAATCAATGGTGCTGAACCAGTACGGCAATACCAATTTTGCAGACATCATCCGCTCAGGCGGTTTAAGGGATATCGACAGCCAGAAAAAGAAAGAGATCAGTGCCGCTTACGATGCCGCCTATGAAGCCTTCCGTAAGGGCAACTATACAGAATCGATGGCGATGAAGAAACAGGCCGACAGCACCTATGGCGTCAACTTCCTCCAGTCAAAATTCGATTTGCTGGAGGCAATGCTGATCGTTAAAACAGATACACTGTTTGCCACCGATACCCTGCAGCTGTCGCGCAATGCGGTACAGGCCGTACTTACCAAGTATGCTGCTGACGAACCGGTACGCGCCCAGGCCCAGGCCCTTATGGATGCCCTGAACCACCGCGCAGAACTCTCCGATTACCTCTCCAGGCTGGAAGTAAGAAAGAAAGACGCTAATGGCGTATTGCTGGATGAAGATATTTCCATGCGATACCCCTGGCAAAATCCGCAGCCGGTACTGGCCGACAGGATCAACGGCGCCAAAACACCGGTGGACTCGGCTAAAATAGCCGCTGGTATGGCAGGTACCTTGCCCGCGCCAATAGTGCCCATTGCACCGCCGAAACCGGTAACGCCCTATAAAATATCGGCCGATAACCCGTTTTTTGTAGTGCTCTCCTTCCAGCGCGTGTCAAAAGAACTAATGGATGAAGGTCTCAACCAGTTCACCCGTTATAACGCAGCCAAACACGCCAATGATAAAATTGAAGTCGGCAGTTTTGTGCTCACCCCTAACGATGTGATGCTGATTTTCCGGCTTTTCCCCAACGAAGACAAAGCCCTGGCCTATTTCGACGAAATACGCGAGGAGGCCGCAGCGAATATCATTCCCCGGATAAGACCTTCGGAATACAATTTCTTTGTGATTTCCAGGGATAATTTCATCCTGTTAAACAGCACTAAAGACCTGACCGGCTACCGTAAGTTTTTTACAGATAATTACGTGACCCAGTAAGTATTTTTGGAATTTTAAATAGCTTTGTCGGTCAGGCTGCCATAAACAGGCGTGTTTATTGCATATAAACTTTATTGAAAAAATTATATATATAGCCAACAGATAGTAATAAATTGCTTCTCATATAAAGGAATCGGGCAAAATCCGGCTATAAAACAAATTAAATAAGCGCATGAAAAAATCGGTGAAAATATTGTGGCGGGTGGCTTTTGGTATCTTAGCATTACTTGTTCTCTTAGTTTTACTCATTAACTTCCGGATCATCGGCAGCATGCCGTCTCTGGAAGAACTGGAAAATCCGCGGGCAGCACTGGCCGCAGAAGTAATTGCCGACGACGGCACCATTCTCGGTAAATACTACCAGGTGGACCGTTCCAGCAGCGACTATAATGAGATCTCCAAAAACGTGATCAATGCGCTGATAGCAACTGAAGAAACCCGTTTTTATGATAACTCCGGTATTGACCCCAAAGGCACACTGGCTATTCCTTTTTACCTGCTCATCGGTAAAAAACGCGGTTCCAGTACCATTACCCAGCAGCTGGCCCTGAACCTGCAAACGGATAACCTGGGGAAACAGCGCTCCGGTAACCCTATCGGCAGGGCGTTTCAGAAAGTACAGGAGTGGATCATTGCCGTAAAACTGGAAAGAAACTTCACCAAACAGGAAATTCTTACCCTCTACCTGAACACCGTGGCTTTCGGGGATAACGTATATGGTATTGAAAACGGCGCCAGAACATTTTTCAGTAAAGATGCCGGTCATTTATCCATCGAAGAAGCCGCTATCCTGGTGGGCATGCTCAAAGGTAACACCCTGTATAACCCGCGCAGAAATCCGCAAAACGCGCTCCAGCGCCGCAACACCGTTATCAGCAATATGCAGGAAGCCGGCTTTATCACCCCAGCCGAAGCCGCATCTGCGAAAAGCAAACCGATTGTACTGCACTATAATAAAATTGATCACAACAAAGGACTGGCCCCTTATTTCAGGGAAGTATTGCGCGATGAGCTGAAAGGCTGGTGTAAAGTGCATAAGAAAGCCGACGGATCAGAATATAACCTTTACCGCGACGGCCTTAAAATATATACTACCATTAACCCGAGAATGCAGTTATATGCAGAAGAAGCCGTGGCTAAACACCTGGCAGTACTGCAAAAATCACTCTCTGCTCAAAATGATGTCAAAACCGGCAGCGTTTGGAAGAAATGGCCGAAATTCCTGGATCAGTACATGAAAGAATCTGACCGCTATAAATCCATGAAAGAGGATGAAGCAGACGATTCCACCATTGCGCGGGTGTTCAATACCCCCGTACGCATGAAGGTGTTTGGCTGGAGAAGCTCTACTGAACCAGACCTGAATGAAATAGATACCACTATGACCCCGCTGGATTCCATCAAATATATGCGCGCCATTTTACAGGCGGGCTTTATGGCAATGGACCCTGAAAGTGGTGAAGTAAAAGCCTGGGTAGGCGGACCGGACTTCCGCTACTTCAAAAATGATCACGTGGCGAAAACACGCCGTCAGGTGGGTTCTACATTTAAACCCTTCCTGTATTGCTTTGCCATCATGAATGGCATGTCGCCAAATACCGTTCTGCCAAACGAACCTATTTCCATCAACGGCTGGACTCCGCATAACTCGGAAGGCAGCACCGGCGGTAGCATTACGATGGCCGGCGCACTGGCAAAATCACTGAACCTTGTGGCCGCGTACCTGATCAAACAGATTGGCGCCAAGCCGTTTGCCGATTTCGCCAAAAATAAAGTGGGCTTCACCAGCGATATCCCTGCCTACCCGGCCATTGCGCTGGGCGCCGTGGAGCTGTCGCTGTACGAACTGCTGCAGGGGTACACGATGTTCCCTGCCAGGGGTATCAATACCAAACCTATTTATATTACCCGTATTGAAGACAGAAACGGTAATATCCTGGAAACTTTTGCACCGGTAAAACGTGAAGTGATCAGCGAAAGAGAATCTTATACAATGGTGAAAATGATGGAAGGCGTGGTAGCACCGGGTGGTACCGGAGCCCGTGTCCGTTCCCGCTTTAATATACAAGGTGAAATAGCCGGTAAAACCGGTACCACCAACGATAACACCGATGGATGGTTTATGGGCTATACACCCAAAATACTGGCTGGTGCATGGGTAGGTTGCGAAAACAACTTTATCCACTTCAGCACAACGGCCATCGGTCAGGGTGCCAATACCGGCTTACCCATCTGGGCGTATTTCATGCAGAAAGTGTATGCTGATCCAACCCTGAAGATAAGTTCCAACGATCATTTCCCCGTACCGCCCAATATGAGCGAAGACGATATTTACATGAATTACGATTCCAATGTAAAACCGGGTGCTGAATCAGAAAACGTGGGTAACGGATCGGCAGATGATTATGGCTCCGGTGATGCCAGCGATTATGCCACTCCGGGCGCCGACAGCCAGGAACCTGCGCCGGCAAAACCAAAGGAAGAGCATAAGGATAATAAAGACAATAAAGAAAACAAGCCGAAAGCTACTATGCCGCCGGCGCCTAAGAAAGGAGAATAGCAACGATTTCCGTATATAAAAAAGGAGCACAGATTATCTGTGCTCCTTTTTTTATATCTTCTAAAAAAATTATCAGCTAACTGCTTTATTTACCAGCGCAGCTGCTTCGCTAAGCAGGATGGCTGATTGTACTTTCAGACCGCTTTCTTCGATCAGTACTTTTGCTTCAGCAGCATTGGTACCCTGTAAACGTACAATGATAGGTACCGTAATGTTACCAATAGATTTGTAGGCATCAATTACACCCTGGGCAACCCTGTCGCAACGAACAATACCACCGAAGATATTGATCAGGATAGCCTTTACCTTAGGATCTTTCAGGATGATACGGAAACCTGCTTCTACGGTTTGCGCGTTGGCGGTACCGCCTACGTCCAGGAAGTTAGCCGGTTCACCGCCGCTCAGTTTGATCATGTCCATAGTGGCCATTGCCAAACCGGCACCATTTACCATACAGCCTACGTTACCATCCAGTTTCACGAAGTTCAGGTTGTATTTGCTGGCTTCTACTTCTGTAGGATCTTCTTCAGAAATATCACGCAGTGCTTCCAGGTCGGGATGACGCATCAGGGAGTTGTCGTCCAGGTTTACTTTGGCATCTACAGCAATGATCTTCTCATCGCTGGTTTTGAACAGCGGGTTGATTTCCAGCATGCTGCAATCCAGTCCTACGTAAGCGTTATAGAGATTGGTTACAAATTTCACCATGTTTTTGAACGCTTCACCGCTCAAACCGAAGTTAAAAGCAATGTTACGCGCCTGGAAGGGCTGCAGGGTCATATTTGGTTTTACCCATTCTTTGTATATTTTTTCAGGAGTGCTGTGTGCTACTTCTTCGATATCCATACCACCTTCAGTGGAGTACATGATAACGTTCTGGCTTTTAGCGCGATCCAGCAGGATGGACAGGTAGAATTCCTTTACAGGGTTAGCGCCCGGATAGTAAACATCCTGTGCTACCAGTACTTTGTTTACCAGTTTGCCTGCGTCGCCGGTTTGAATGGTAACCAGGGTGCCTCCCAGGATATTTCCTGCTATGTTTTTAATATCTTCTGCATTTTTTCCTACTGCCACACCTCTCTGTTCCGTACCACGGATCTTACCTTTTCCACGTCCGCCCGCATGAATCTGGGCTTTTACAACGGCAAATTCATTACCAAATTGCACTTTCAGCTGCTTGTATGCTTCCGCAGCCGCTTCAGGGGTATCCACCGGAATACCTTCCTGTACCGGTACATTATATTTTTTCAACAGTTCTTTAGCCTGGTACTCGTGTAAGTTCATCGGAATAAAATTTGCCGCTAAAATAGGTCATTATGATTTAAATATAAAACTGCAGTCATTTGTGAATTAAAAAATAACTTTGCGCGGGTTTGTTTTTTAAATCCGGCTTTTAATTAATGTATAAACAGATGAGTGAATTAACAGCAAAGATCACAGCAGCGGGGGAATATATCAGCAAATCCTGGCAAAACAAGCCAGTGGCGGGAATTATCCTGGGTAGCGGCCTGGGTAACCTGACAGGGGAAATTGAAGACAGCATTGAAATTCCGTACAGCGACATACCCCATTTCCCCGAATCTACGGTGGAAGGGCATTCCGGCAAATTGATCCTCGGGTTCATGCAGGGAAAGCCAGTAGTGGCTATGGCAGGGCGTTTTCACTTTTATGAAGGATTTTCCATGCAACAGGTAACTTTTCCTGTGCGGGTTATGAAAGCCCTGGGAATCCATACTTTATTTATTTCCAATGCCGCCGGAGGCATGAACCCATCTTTCCAGGTAGGCGATCTGATGATCATCAGGGACCACATCAACCTGCAGCCGGAGCATCCGCTGCGGGGCAAAAATGAGGACACGCTGGGTCCCCGTTTCCCGGATATGAGTGAACCCTATGCCAAAACGTTAATCGATGCAGCGAATAAAATTGCTGCAGCCAACAATATATCTTTACATAGCGGCGTATATGTAGGCGTTCAGGGGCCTACCTTTGAAACACGGGCAGAGTACAGGTATATGCACATCATTGGCGGCGATGCCGTAGGAATGAGTACCGTACCCGAAGTAATTGTAGCGGCGCATGCCGGTTTGAAAGTATTTGCCATGAGTGTGATCACCGATATCGGTATCCGTGAAGAAGAAAATGTGATCACTCATGAAGAGGTACTGGCAGCTGCAAAAGCAGCAGAACCTAAGCTGACGCTGATATTTAGTGAATTAATCCGGCAACTATAAACGCTTTTGTTACTTTCGGATGAGGCAAATTTTCATTTTCATAGCCCTGCTGTTATTGTGCGGGAATCAATTAGTGGCCCAGTTTAACTCGGGACGCATCAACAATATGGGCGGTGGCGGAGGCGGCACCAGCAAAATGCAGCGGGATACATCCAAACACGAACACGAGCCGGATACGCTGACGTTGACCTACCGCATCCTCGGGGAGCCCACCGATTATAAGCTCGACTCCTCCGTGGCCGATTTTCAGACCAATTATCTGAAAGTACCGTCTTCGTACACCACACTTGGTAACACCGGTAGTGCTGCCTATAACATGATTTATACGCCACGCATGAAACCCGGTTTTGACGCCGGCTTCCATGCCTACGACGTATATTCCAATTCCCATAAAGATGCCCGCTTTTACTATACTACACGCCCTTACACAGAGCTGCAGTACCTGGTAGGCAGCAAACAGGAACAGGTTATCGGGCTGTCGCACACCCAAAACCGGACGGAACGTTTCAACTTTGCATTCGACTACCGCAAAATAAATGCGCCCGGATATTTCCGCTCGCAAAACACGAATCACGATATCTACCGGTTTACAGCCCGGTACCAGAGCAAAAACAAACGCGCCAATACTTACCTGAGCTTCTACTACAATAAAATCAATGGCGGGGAAAACGGGGGGATCAGAAGCGATACCTTCATGTCCAACAGCACTTATAAGCAACGCAAAACCATCCCGGTAAACCTGGGCAATGATGCGTCTACAACGTATGCTTTCTTCGGCGGCAGCATACCGGTGAAATCGAATTACCGCGAAACAGGTTTCCTCATCCAGCAACAGTACGACTGGGGCCGGGGCGACAGTATCCACGTAAACGATACCACCGATTATTATAAGTACAACCCGATTTTCCGCGTGCAGTATACGTTCAACTACCAGAATAATAACTACGAATTCCTCGACAGCAGTCCGGATACCACGTTTTATTCCAGCCACTATAACTTTTTACCCGGCGACACGGTAAGCGCCAAACATCAGTGGAAAATGATTTCCAATGATCTGTCGCTCATCCAGTTCCCGGTACTCGGCAACCTCGGACACTTCATTAACATTGGCGCCCGCTTTGAAAGCCTCACCGGTACCTTCCTGGATGCAGATATCAATTTCACTAACCTGGCCGTACATGGGGAATACCGTAATAAAACCCGCAACCAGAAATGGGATTTCTCTGCAAGAGGCGAGTTTTATGTAGTAGGCCAGAATATCGGAGATTACGGGTTTTATGGCATGTTAAAAAGACATATCAACGATTTCCTGGGAGATGTCCGCCTGTCGGTCAGCAACGTAAATAAGGAACCCTCTTACGTCTTCAAATATTTTAACAGTACCAATGATGCCTGGTATAATACCAGCCTGTCGAAGGAGAATATTACCCAGCTGCAGTTTGCCACCGAAAACAAAAAGCTGGATTATACCCTGACAGCCAATTATTTCCTGTTTACCAATTACACCTATTTCAAAGACTACTATCACAGCGATCAGTATAACTCCCTGTTTAACCTGTTACAGATAACGTTTAGCAAGAAGTTTACCATTAAGCCGTTTAACTGGTATGTAGATATTGCCTTCCAGCAACTGCATGGCAACGGACCATTGAACGTTCCTACTTTCTGGACCCGCAACCGGTTTGCCTTTGAAAAAAGACTGTATACAAACCTGAACCTCATGACAGGGATCGAACTGCGCTATAACACCGGTTATTATGCAGATGACTATTCCCCGCTCACCGGTCAGTTTATTTATCAGAATGCCGCGAAGATCAGTAACTCCTTGCCGGATATTGCTGCATTCGCCAATTTCAGGATCAAATCCTTCTCCGCCTATGTGCGTGCAGAGAACCTGAACACCTTCTTTGGCGATAACAATTATGCAGGACCGTTATATCCGTATAATAACTTCGCCTTCAGGGTGGGCCTCAGATGGTGGTTTATTAACTAGGAATTACATATAACTATATGATGACCGGTATGGTGGCAACACTATCCCGGTCATTTTTTTTCTTATCTTTGTAATTCATCATGAAGCGATTTTCTGCCATATTATTTGCTGTACTGTATATCACGCTCACCAGCGGGTTTGCAGTAAACGTGCACTACTGCATGGGCAAACTGGCATCTGTAGACCTGCAGGAAGCTCCGGCTGATCACTGCGGTAAATGCGGAAAGTCATCGAAAGGCATGGATTGCTGTAAAGATGAATTTAAGTTCTGTAAGGTCACCGAATCGCACCAGGCTGCCAAAGCCCTGCAGGCCGGTTCTAACATCGTTACAGATATGCAGCTGCCGGTAAGGGTTTTACCTGCTTCCGCTTTGCCGGTGCAGGAAACGCTCCTTCTCAGCCGTCCCCACGATCCGCCAGACATCCCGTCGGCGCCCATTTTCCTCCGGAATTGTACTTTCCTGATCTGATGCAGTTTTTAATGTAGTGTTTGTTGCTGTATTACAGCACTGCTATTGCTTTAACTGTTATTCATCTTTTTATTCAATTTTATTTCATCAGATCATGAAAATAGTATCCATTATATTGCTCGCACTGGGCATATCTTTCGGCGCAAATGCACAATTTAAAAAAGCCAGCGTACACGCTACCGGCCTTACCTGCGCCATGTGTTCAAAAGCCACTTACGAGGCCCTGGAATCATTGCCTTTTGTTGATAAAATAGATACCGATCTCGATAATACTACCTTCATTCTTACCTTCAAAGCCGGTGCGCCGGTGAGCATCGATGCTATTAAAGATAAAGTGGAAGATGCCGGTTTTTCTGTAGGTAAACTGGTAATGACCGCCAACTTTGATGCTGTAAGCGTACAAAATGATGCGCATGTGGCATTTGCGGGCAGCACCCTCCATTTTATGGATGTAAAAAACCAGGTATTGTCCGGTGATAAAGACATCACGGTAATCGACAAAGATTTTGTTTCTGCCAAACAATTTAAAAAATTCAGTACTGAAACCACTATGCCCTGCTATAAAACAGGTATGATGGGCGACTGCTGCAAATCTGACGGAGCCACTGCTTCGAAAAGAATTTATCACGTCACCATTTAATAGCCGGCCGGTATATGAAAAGAATTTTAATAATAGCCCTGGTCATCATGACCAGCGGGGGAATAGCAGCCGCACAGGAGTTATACGTGAATACGGAGCCGGCGAGCAATATGCCCGCCAACTCCCTGGGGATCAGGCTCTCCAATAAGTTTTTCAACATGAAGCATTCCGGCGATAACGGGATGCGCTTTGAGCCGGAAGTGATGTGGGGCGCCAATAAAAAGCTCATGCTGCATGTGCTGGGATACGCTTCCAACATGATGCAGTCGTCTGTAAAGCTTGAAGGCGGCGGGGTTTACGCCAAATACCGCTTCCTGTCGCTGGATCAGCAGCACGCGCATTTCCGCATGGCTGCATATGTAAGAGGTTCCGTGATCAACAATCCGTATTACCCGGAAATGCCTGATGGCGCGCATGCCATGCGGCCGTATGATAATAAGGAGCTGGACCTGGAAGGGGCTACGTCGGGCGTAAACGGGGGTATTATTGCTACACAATTGTTACATAAACTGGCATTGTCTACAACGTTAGGTTATTCCCGTTATATGAACAATGTGAAGGATAATATTCCGGACGACTTCTCCCGGAATTCCGTAAATTATAGTCTCTCTGCGGGGTACCTGGTGTTGCCGGTGAAGTATAAAAGCTTTCAGCAAACAAATTTAAACCTCTACGTGGAGCTGTTGGGCAAAACCAATACAGACGCGGTTGGCAGGGGTTCTTACCTGGACATAGCGCCCGCAGTGCAGTTTATTTTTAACAGTACTACAAGGCTGGACTTGTCTTACCGCACGCAGTTAACCGGGGATATGGCAAGGAATACCTCCAACTCTTTTTTAATCAGGGTGGAGCATAACATTTTTAATATCAAAAAGTAACCGATGGCAACAACAGATCTGTTTATAAAGAATATGGTTTGTCCGCGCTGCATCAAAGTAGTTACTACCACTCTTGCCGCGCAGCAACTGGATGTTAAGGATATACAACTGGGTAAGGTAACTGTTGAAGGGGCCGTTTCGGAGAAACAACTGCACCGGTTATCAGAAGCGCTTCAGCAGGAAGGATTTTTACTGATAGATGATAAAAAACAACAGCTGATTGCAGGCATCAAAAGTATTATTGTACAGGCAGTGCATCATTCAGAGCTGGATGAGATGAAAGAAAACTTTTCCACCTTACTGGCAGGGAAGTTGCAGAAGGATTATCATTATCTCAGTAATCTTTTTTCTGAAACAGAAGGCACTACCATTGAACAGTATATTATTCAACAGAAAATAGAGCGGGTAAAAGAGTTGCTGGTGTACAATGAATTAAGCTTAAGTGAAATTAGTTACAAGCTGGGATACAGTAGCGTAGCACATCTTTCAGCGCAATTTAAAAAAGTAACTGGTCTTACGCCAAGTAAGTTTAAACAATTGAAAGCTCCTGAACGTATACCATTAGATAAGATATAGAAGTTAGTTGTTTTAGTTTTAGTTTAAAGAGAAGCTGCTGCACACCGTGGCTTCTCTTTTTAAAAAAATCCGGACATGAAGAAAGTTGTTGTAAGCATATTGAAATTTATTCAGTCGCTTTTTGTGAAAAAGGATTGTTGCAGGTAGTATTAGCAGGGGGGAAATAATTAAAGCCGCAGATGTAATGTCTGCGGCTTTTGTATTATTAAAAAATGTTACGTATTGGAGTTACTTCTTGGGTACTTCTTGGATACTTCTCAGATACTTAGGACTCGTGTATGTGTTGTAGTTCCTATACAGTTCCTATATAGTCCCTATACTGTCCCCATACACTCCCTATACTGTTCCCATACACTCACCATACACTCATGATACACTTCCCATACACTCCCCATACACTATGGCCCTTTTTCGGGTAGCCATAATTTAGTACAAAAGTTTCCGGTAGCAATATTGAAGAAACCCGCAAATGCCCTTGCCTCTTTTATCTCCAAAAATTTTCAGCACAGTATTTGTAAATCCCTATCTTTACCATAGCGATTTACTGCAGATGAAGAATAAAATTTTTATTATCAGTTTGTTATGCGGATCTGGAGTGTGCTTGTTGTTAGCCTGTGTAAATAAAAAAAAGCATACCGCCCCCAAACAAAAACAGATTGTAGCAAACATCAGACAATTAGACGAAGTGATTACAGAAAGTATCACTGAAAGACTGTCAGCCCTGAAAGATAACGATGGTGAACTGGAAGACAGTTTACAATCATTCCGTCCTTCAGCTATACAGGAATTTTACGGCGCCGATAAGCCGGCAGGCCAGTGGTCAAAGAACGGGATAACCAATCCTGCGGCCGATTCCATGCTGTATATGATCCAGCATGCGGAAGACGTAGGACTGCTACCTGCGCAATATCACGAGCCCGCACTAACCGCCGCCTGGGAACAAATCACCAACGACGCTACTGCAAAAAAAGATGCCGCCTTATGGGCAAAAGTAGATGTGCTGATGACAGACGCTTTCATGAAAATGGCCTCCGATCTGCGCTACGGCGTTGCTCCGCGTGATAGCATTACCCTTAAAAAGGATTCGGCGTTTACTGATGAACAACTCATCACACAATTGCGGCAGGCACTGGAAGAAAAGAATGTAGCAAATATCCTGCATGCACTGGAGCCTTCACATGAAGGATACATTGCGCTGAAAGAAGGGATTCAGTCTTTCAAAGCAAAATACGAAAACTATCACTGGGATACGTTACCGCTCAATTATACCGACACGCTGGGATTCCGGCAACTGGTGATCAACCGGTTGGTGCAAAGCGGGCATCTCGATACCACGGGCCGCGAGCTGGATTCCGCATTGCTGAAAACCGGTGTGAAAGCTTTCCAGAAAGAGTTTAATATTTATCCCGATGGGGTAGCAGGGAAAAGAACAGTGATGGCCATGAACCGCTCTATGCACGACTGGATCATGCAGGCCGCTGTAAACCTCGACCGCTGGCGTAAACTGCCGGATACATTGCCTTCGCGGTATATCCTGGTGAATGTGCCCGGTTATAACCTGAAGGTGGTGGATAGCGGGGAAGTGGTGCTGGAATCACGCGTAATTGTGGGCACGCCCCGCACCCGTACGCCGCTGCTCAATTCCTACATGACCAACTTCATGATGTTCCCTTACTGGCGGGTACCTTACAGTATTGTGTTTAAGGAAATGCTGCCGGCTATTAAAAAGAATGTCGGTTATCTTGCGTCCAAGAACCTGGAAGTAATAGATAAAGATGGTAATGCAGTGGATCCTTATACTATCGACTGGTCGAAACTCGGCAAGGGCCATTTCCCTTATGTGCTGCGCCAGATGGATGGTATCGACAATTCACTGGGCATCATGAAATTCAACTTCAGAAATAAGTACAGCGTATACCTGCATGATACCAATAACCGCGGACTGTTTAAAAATTCCATGCGTGCTATGAGTCATGGTTGCGTGCGGGTGCAGCAATGGGATAGCCTGGCGCAGTACCTGGTGCGGGCGGACAGCTTACGGCATAGCGGAGATAGTGTTCGTGTATGGCTGGCGCGGCAGGAAAAGAAACAGGTAGATCTGCCCAAACATATTCCTATTTACCTGCGGTATTTTACCGCAGAAGGGCAAAACGGTAATCTTGTTTTCTATGATGATATTTATGGAGAAGATAAAGTATTAAGAAAGAAGATGAAGTTGTAAGAACTCCATCTTGTTAAAATAAAAAAGCAGCGGATACATTATCCGCTGCTTTTTTTATTGTCTTTATCAACTTACGCGAGTTTCGCTTTCAGTGCAGTATCCAGTGCTTCCAGGAACTCTTCAGTATACAGGTAATGTTTACCATGTTCTACTTTGTTTCCATGGATACAAACAGCCAGATCTTTGGTCATTTTACCACTTTCAACAGTTTCGATACAAACCTGTTCCAGTGCCTGGCAGAATTTGATCAGTTGCTCGTTGTTATCCAGTTTACCACGGAATTCCAGACCGCGGGTCCATGCAAAAATGGAAGCGATAGGGTTGGTGGAAGTAGGTTTACCAGCCTGGTGATCGCGGTAGTGACGGGTTACAGTACCGTGTGCAGCTTCTGCTTCCATTGTTTTACCATCAGGAGTGATGAGGGTGGAAGTCATCAGGCCGAGAGAGCCAAAGCCTTGTGCAACCGTATCAGATTGTACGTCGCCATCGTAGTTTTTACAGGCCCATACAAAGTTACCATGCCATTTCAGTGCGCTGGCTACCATGTCATCGATCAGGCGATGTTCATAAGTTAAGCCATGTGCCTGGAATTCAGCTTTAAATTCCTGTTGATAGATTTCTTCGAAGATATCTTTGAAACGGCCATCATATTTTTTCAGGATGGTGTTCTTGGTGCTCAGGTATAAAGGCCATTTTTTCATCAGTGCCTGGTTGAAACATGCACGGGCAAAGCCTTTGATAGATTCATCGGTGTTGTACATTGCTAATGCAACGCCATCGCCTTTGAAGTTGTATACTTCGTGTTCGATCACTTCACCATTTTCGCCTTCAAACTTAATGGTCAGTTTACCCTTTCCTTTTGTAACGAAATCGGTAGCGCGGTACTGATCACCGAAAGCATGACGGCCAATACAGATCGGGGCAGTCCAGTTAGGTACCAGGCGCGGAACATTCTTCATTACAATTGGCTCACGGAATACGGTACCATCCAGGATATTACGGATAGTGCCGTTGGGAGATTTCCACATCTGTTTCAGGTTGAATTCCTTTACGCGGTCTTCATCCGGCGTGATGGTAGCGCATTTGATACCTACGCCTACTTCCCTGATAGCATTGGCTGCATCAATAGTTACCTGGTCGTTGGTAGCATCGCGGTGTTCCATGCCCAGGTCGTAATATTTAATTTCAACATCCAGGTATGGAAGTATCAGTTTATCCTTGATGAATTTCCAGATGATTCGTGTCATTTCATCACCATCCAGTTCAACTACCGGATTAGCAACTTTAATTTTTTCTGCCATTTCGGGTTTTTTAAAATTAGATTAAAAAGCTTTTCACAACAATTATTCAAGCGAGTCCCAATCGGGATAATCACGAAAAATACGAATAGCTGTGAAAAAAACAAAATTAACCGGATTTTATCTTGGTTAAAAAAAGGGAGATTAAAACGGGTTTATCCGTTTTCATCTCCCTTTATATTAAAAAGATAGAATGCTTAGTGTTGCATCTGCTTGATCACTTCATCCGCAAATTCGCTGGTCTTCACCAGGGTGGCATCATCCATCAGGTTGTAGAAGTCGATGGTAACGCGTTTACGCATGATAGCGGTGCTGAGGCCATGAACAATGATTTCAGCTGCTTCTTTCCAGCCCATGTATTCCAGCATCATTACGCCGCTCAGGATCACTGAGGAAGGGTTCATGGTGTTGGTGTTGGCAAAGCGGGGTGCAGTGCCGTGTGTGGCTTCAAACACAGCGTAGCCGGTCAGGTAGTTGATGTTGGCGCCGGGGGCAATACCAATACCGCCTACTGCAGCAGCCAGTGCATCGGAAATATAATCGCCGTTCAGGTTCAGCGTAGCTACTACAGAATAGTCCTGTGGCGCCAGCAGGATCTGTTGCAGGAAGTTATCCGCAATTACATCCTTGATCAGCAGCTTACCTTTTGCCAGGGCTACTTTCAGTTCTTTGTTGGCTTCTTCTTCACCAAGATCTTTCTTGGTTTTTTCCCAATGTTCCCAGGTGTATACTTTATCGCCGAATTCTCTTTCTGCCAGTGCATAGCCCCAGTTTTTGAAACCACCTTCGGTGAATTTCATGATGTTGCCTTTGTGCACGAGGGTGAGTGACGGACGTTTGTGCTCCAGCGCATAGCTGATAGCAGCGCGTACCAGTCGCTCTGTACCTTCAATAGATACCGGTTTAATACCCAGGGAAGATGTTTCCGGGAACCTGATCTTTTTAACGCCCATTTCATTTTGCAGGAAATCGAGCAGTTTCTTTGCTTCAGGCGTACCCGTCATATATTCAATGCCGGCATAGATGTCTTCCGTATTTTCACGGAAAATCACCATGTCCACTTTCTCCGGGTGTTTCACCGGGGAAGGTACTTTATTGAACCAGCGTACGGGCCTTACACAGGCGTAGAGATCCAGCTCCTGGCGCATAGCAACGTTCAGGGAGCGGATACCACCGCCAACGGGAGTAGACAGGGGACCTTTGATAGACACCAGGTATTCTTTCAGTGCATCCAGTGTAGCCTTGGGCAGCCATTCACCTGTTTGCTGGAAGGCTTTCTCACCCGCCAGTACTTCTTTCCATTCAATTTTCCTATCACCACCATAAGCTTTCTCTACAGCTGCGTCGAATACACGTACACTGGCTCTCCAGATGTCCGGACCTATTCCGTCGCCTTCTATAAATGGGATGATGGGTTGTGCAGGGACCTGTAACAGGCCATTGTTCATCGATATTTTTTCTGCCGGCATAAAACGGTTTCTTTATGCGTTACGTAATTGTTGTAATCGCGTGCAAAGGTAAGGGTTTTCCGTTTACGCAGGGGTAAGATTTACCCTTTATTTCAGCAAATTTAACACCTGCATATAACTTTTTGCTTATGTTAGGATTAATGTTATTTTGCTGCTCATTTTTTTGCAGCAACCAAATCTCAGATACCACCATGATTCCTGTTACATACCTCGCTCTTGGCGATAGTTATACGATAGGTGAACAAGTTTCCGCCTCCGAACGTTTTCCTGTACAGGCAGCCGCTTTGCTCCGGGAACAAGGCTTTGAAGTAACAGATCCGGAGATCATTGCCACCACCGGGTGGACCACCGACGAACTGGAAGCGGGTATTGCCGCTACTCATATAAGTAAAACTTACGATATAGTAACACTGTTGATAGGCGTAAACAATCAATACCGCGGCCGCTCCGTGGAGGAATATGAAACTGAATTTACCGCCCTGCTGCAAAAGGCAATTGTTTTTGCCGGCAACAATCCTTCCCATGTGGTGGTGCTGTCTATTCCCGACTGGGGCGTAACGCCATTTGCGGCGGATCGCGACCGGGAACAGATCCGCCGGGAAATAGATGCGTATAATGCGGCCAATAAAGCCATTGCTGAAGAATGGCTGGTGCCTTACCTGGATATCACGCACTTTACCCGTGAAGCCGTTCACGATCCCGAACTGGTGGCGGGAGACGGATTGCACCCTTCCGGAAAGGATTACAGCCGCTGGGCCAAAGCCCTGCTGCCTTTGTTGCAACAGGCATTGCACTGAGAAAGAAAATATCCTACATTCATATTAAAGAAAACCTGAACCAATGGAAAGCCATATCGTAAAAATCCTGGCTGTTACCCCCGTAACACATAACGTCCGCCAATTCACCGTGGAAAAGCCCGCCGGATATACCTTTGTACCCGGCCAGGCTACAGAAGTAGCGGTAAATAAACCCGGATGGGAAGAAGAAAGACGCCCCTTTACCTTTACCAGCCTTACCGAATGGGATCACCTGGAATTTACTATCAAGATCTACGACGACCATAGCAGCGTTACCCATGAACTCGGCCAACTGAAAGCCGGAGATGAACTGATCCTGCACGATGTATGGGGTACCATTCATTATAACGGGGAAGGCACCTTCATCGCGGGCGGCGCAGGCGTTACCCCTTTCATTGCCATCCTGCGCGACCTGCAGCACAAAGGCCAGCTGGGCAATAACCAACTGATCTGCTCCAATAAAACCCTGGGAGATATTATTTTAAAAGATGAATTTGAAGAAATGCTGGGCAGCCGTTTCATTAACACGCTCACCGCACAGGAAGTACCCGGCTACGACCACCATACCATCGATGAAAACTACCTGAAAGGGAAGATCAGGGATTTCAACCAGCATTTCTATATCTGTGGCCCCGATCCTATGGTACAGCAGTTGAAAGCCATCCTCATAAAACTGGCCGGAAACGATGCCCTGGTAACGGTAGAAATATAACCCGCCGTTTTCACCGGCGATTTCCTGCTTTTTACCGGTGAGGGTACTTTATTAGCCTAAACCCTGTTTCCAATAACAGCGTGCCGTTCTACATTTGTATCATAAATAGTAAAACAAATGAAAAACGAAGATATCGACGCATCAAGAAGAAAAGGCCGCTTTATAGGCGGTGCGGTTTTCATCATCGTTGGTGCCTGCCTGTTATTACAACGCCTGGATCTCGACCTGCCCCATTGGCTGTTCTCCTGGCAGATGATCCTGATAGCGGTTGGTATTGTTATAGGGGCAAAGCATAACTTCAGATTCGGGGGATGGGTGGTGATGATCCTGGTAGGCGGAATTTTCCTGGCAAGCGAAATACTTCATCTGCCATATAACACCGCCCAGTTTATATGGCCGGTAGCATTGATCCTGGTGGGTATTGTGCTGATCTTTAAAAAGAGTTATCACCATCCGGAATGGCCGTCCAAAAAACACAGCTTCGGCTCCAGTGAGGAATTTGCCACCGGGGAAGATACGCTGAGCGCCAACGCTATTTTTGGCAGCGTGAATAAAGTAGTGATGTCTAAAAACTTTAAGGGAGGCGACGTAAGCGCTGTCTTCGGAGGTGCCGTCATTAACTTCATGAATGCCGATATCAACGGCACCGCTACTATGGACGTTTCAGCCGTTTTCGGTGGTTGCGAAATCATTGTACCGGCCAACTGGAAAGTGCAGGTGGATATCGACGCCATCCTCGGTGGTGTGGAAGATAAACGTAGTAATAGTGTGATACCTGCCGGACCCATTGATAAACTGCTGATCCTGAAAGGATCCTGCGTATTCGGTGGCGTGGAAATAAAAAGTTACTGATCATTAAACATCCATATCTCAACCTGTATTCTATCTTCTCGAACTTTTAAATTTTAATTTTATGCATTGGTTTGTTGCGAAAGTTGTATATCAGATCATCTGCGGTGAAGGCAATCACACTCCGCAGTTTGACGAACAATTAAGATTAATCAGCGCTGTTACCAAGAAAGACGCCTGCGATAAGGCCCGCGAAATTGGTATGCAGGAACAATATGCTTTTAAAAATCAACAGCAGGAACTGGTACAATGGAAGTTCATCAACGTACCGGAAGTATATACCCTGGATCAGCTGACAGACGGTATGGAATTGTACTCCCGCATTGAAGAGCCGGGTGATCCCAATTCCTACATCGCCTGGTTGCAGATGAAATCTGCACAGTTACAGGGACAACAGTACTTTGAACTTAACGTATAACTGATAAATCACCTTCTTTGGTAAAGCAACTGATTAAAGGTAATGCCTGGTGGGCTTTTCTCGCCTCCTTCGCCATCTGGATGTTCCTGTATGGCGGGTTGCTGTGGTACTGGTTCGACCTTCCCCTCTGGCAATCGGCTACAGACAGTGCAGTGCACGTTATACTACTGGGAGCCGCCGGTATTGTAATAAGCCATAACGTGGCTTATTACCGCCCGGCAGACGGCACCATGAAGTTTGGCTATGTAGCTGTTCTGAGTTTTGCATTGTCTGTATTGTGGGTGTGCCTGAGCCGCTGGATACTGGTATCCGCCTTCCCGGAAGATGTACCGTATCTCAACTGGCTGAACAATGCCATTCCCGTTCATGCTATTGTTGGATGCATGCTGATTGCAGGGATCGGATTCAGGAGCCAGATGTGGTACGATGAGGAAGAACAACAGGAATACCGCCAGCGTAAAGAAGCTACGGAGAAGATTGTAAGAGAAGCAGAACTCTTTAAACTGCGGCAGCAACTGCAGCCGCATTTCCTGTTTAACAGCCTCAACTCCATCAATGCACTCATTATGCTGCGGCCAAAAGAAGCCCGCGAAATGGTACTGAAGCTCTCCGACTTTTTAAGAGGATCATTGAAACGTGAAGACGACCAGTGGATCACACTCGCGGAAGAACTGAACTACCTGCAGCTCTACCTGGATATAGAGAAAGTACGTTTCGGGCATCGTTTAACCACCAACGTTGTGCCTTATGAGGAAGCAGATAAAATGATGATGCCGCCGATGCTGCTGCAGCCGGTAGTAGAAAATGCGATCAAATTCGGACTATACGATACCACCGGTGATATCACCATCAGCATAAAATCATGGCTGCAGGATAACATGTTGTATATCGCCATACAAAATCCGTTCGACAACGAACTGCAGCAACCCAACAAAGGGACGGGTTTCGGCTTAACCTCCATACAACGCAGGCTGTACCTGTTGTTTGCACGGCAGGACCTGCTGGAAACCACGGCCATTGATAATATATTTACTACCATTATTAAAGTACCACAATCGCATGATAAAAGCAGTATTAATTGATGATGAACCATTGGCCCGTGAAGTGGTGAAGGAATACCTGTTAAGCTTCCCGCAAATAGAAGTGGTACAGGAATGCAATGATGGGTTTGAAGGATTAAAGGCCATACAACAGCATCAGCCGGATATCATTTTCCTGGATATACAAATGCCAAAGATCACCGGTTTTGAAATGCTGGAACTCGTGGAAAATATGCCTGCCGTGATCTTTACCACCGCCTTTGAAGAGCATGCTATCAGGGCCTTTGAAGTGCATGCGGTCGATTACCTGCTGAAACCTTTTTCCAGCGATCGCTTTGATAAGGCCGTACAAAAATGGCTGGATCATTTTCAAACACCTGCAGCCACCAATACGGAAGCATTGCTGGAAACCGCTGCTGCCACACCTTTGCAAAGCAACCGCGTGGTAATAAAGATCAATGGTAAAATCAAAATCATCCCGGTACAGGATATCCATTACCTGGAAGCAGCAGACGACTACGTGAAAATAGTAACCCAGGAAGGTAGCTTCCTGAAAAATAAAACAATGTCGTTCTTCGAAAAAATGCTGGACCCGCAACAGTTTACGCGGGTGCATCGCTCTTATATACTCAACGTAAACCAGGTAACACGTATAGACCCCTACGAAAAAGAAAACCACCTGGCTATACTGCGCAGCGGCGCCAGGGTGCTGGTGAGCAAAACCGGTTACCCGCGCCTGAAGGCGGCGCTGGGGTTATAGCGGATATTGTCTTTCTCAGCGTAATCCTGAGAAAGACAATATCCACATCGCTTACCGCGTAAATAACTTCTCCAGTTTTTCTTTAGAAAGAATTTTCTGCACCTGTATACCTGTAGCAACGATACGGCCATTGCAAACGGCCTCGTAACTACAGGTGATTTCATGATGTTGTATTTGTGTAATCACGGCTGTAAAGTCCACCCGGCTGCCGGTTAAAGCAGGGGAGAGATGCTCCACAGTAAGCCGGGTGCCAATGCCTTCTTCGGATGTTTCCTTCATATCAAGCACAAACAAACGGCAGCACCATTCTGCATCCCGCGCCAGTGCAAAGGTGGCGTATACGGGATGCACATGCCCGCTGTCAAATGAGGCACAGTCTTCCGGCCGCACGATGCGGCTGAAATGTTTGGTATCACCGGGTTTGAATAACGAAAGCATACATTTAAAATTTTACTGCACTACCAGCACCGGGATCTTTACCTGGTGACGTACCTGGTTAGCTGTTTCGCCATACAGCCAGTCTTTAAAGCCCCTGTGGCCGTGGCCTCCCAGTACCAGGAAGTCCGCTTTTTCTTCGTGTACAATGCGGGCAATTTCACGGGCGCGCCGGCGGAAGCCGAGCACGCCTCTGGCGCTGATGTTGCGGCTTTTCAGCAGGGCAATATAGGTGTCCAGCTGTTCCTGGTCGCGGCGTGTTTCCAGGTCGTCCGAATCTTTACCAAAGTATTTGGCGGAAGCGCTTTCCACAATGTGAATAAGAATATACTGCGTGTGTTCGTTCCCGTGAGCAATGGCATTGGTCACAATATCCTTGTCGCGCTCCGAGAAATCCAGGGCCATCGCAATACATTGATAGGTAGGCTTCTCCATATCGCCCAGCGATACCTGTGTGGTATGGATCCCGGCGGCGGCATCTTCGCGGTAGCGGCGGCGCAGCGGATACACGATGGTGATGAAAAGCAGCACCACAAAGCCGAGGCAGCCGGCTATAATTAATCCGTCTACAAAAATATTCCCGGTACCAGACATATAATCAAAGGCTTCTGATAATACCATCCGCATATTAAGGTACACCAATAAACTGGTGACCAGCCAGCTGAAAATTTTAGTAATGGGCTTGATGGCAAAGGTACCCATCGTTTTTTTATCGCTTACAAAATGGATGAGCGGGATGATGGCAAAGCCAAGTTGTAAGCTGAGCAATACCTGGCTGAACACCAGCAGCGCGCCTACTTCTTCATCGCCGAAAATAAGGATCACCAGCAGTGCGGGGATGATGGCCAGCAGCCGGGTGATAAGCCGCCGCAGCCACGGGTTAATACGCAGGCGGAGATAGCCTTCCATTACAATTTGCCCGGCCAGGGTACCGGTTACCGTAGAACTCTGACCCGCAGCGATCAACGCCACCGCAAACAGGATAGGCGCCAGTTTGCTTCCCAGCAGCTGATCCAGCAGCCGGTGCGCATCCTGGATTTCGGCCACATCTGTTCTGCCGCTTTTGAAAAATACGGCGGCAGCAAGTATTAAGATCGCAGCATTCACCAGGAACGCGAGGTTCAGGGCAATGGTGCTGTCGATAAAATTCATTTTAATGGCCTGCTTAATACCGGCGTCGTCCCGTTTTATTTTCCGCGTTTGTACCAGTGCTGAGTGCAGGTACAGGTTATGCGGCATCACGGTGGCGCCGATAATACCAATGGCAATATACAACGCGGTGTTGTCCGGGATGGTGGGAATAAAACCCCGCACTACTTCGTGCATCTGGGGTTTCACGAGGATCAGTTCTACCAGGAAGGAGGCGCCTACAATGGCAACAAGACTGATAATAAACCCTTCCATTTTACGGATGCCGTAGCGTTGCAGGATCAGGAGGAGGAAGGTGTCCAGCACGGTCAGGCTTACGCCCCATACCAGCGGCAGCCCTGTGAGCAGCTGTATACCAATCGCCATTCCCAGTACTTCTGCCAGGTCGGTGGCTGCTATGGCGATTTCCGCCAATACATATAAGATGAAATTCACTACCGGCGGATAGGTTTCCCGGTTAGCCTGTGCGAGGTCGCGGCCGCGCACAATGCCCAGCCGGGCGCTCAGGCTTTGCAGCAGCAATGCCATGAGGTTACTCATGAGCAATACCCATAATAGTTTATAACCGTACTGGCTGCCGCCGGCCAGGTCGGTGGCCCAGTTGCCGGGGTCCATATAACCCACGCTTACGAGATAGGCGGGGCCAAAGAAGGCGAAGATTTTTTTCCACCTGGATTTTCCACTCGTTTCTACACTCTGATGTACCTCACTTAACGATGCTGATGAATGTGTATGCTCGATGCTCATAGTATATTGCTGATAATTAAACGGGTCTGACCATTATATTTTTTGCAACCTGCTCACTGATGGTAATGGCGGGTTGCCCTTTTACTTTTATTTCTATAGAATTGTCGTATTCGTAATGCGCTACTATTTCCAGCTGGGTGCCCAGTTTAATTCCTTTGGCGTTGAGAAAGGCCAGCAGCGCGGTGGATTGGTCTGATACGGCTGTAACTACCAGTCGTTTGGCGTTGGCCTGATCCAGTGAGGTTTGCGGACGTGGTTTGGCCAGTTTTCCGTTGGCATCAGGGATAGGGTCGCCATGAGGGTCTATCACCGGGTTTCCGAGGAATTCGCTGAGCCGGTTGGTGAGCTTTTCGCTGCGTACATGTTCCAGTTCTTCTGCCAGCTCATGCACTTCTTCCCAGCTGAAGGAGAGTTTATCTACCAGGAAGCACTCCCACAGGCGATGGCGCCGTACAATTTGCAGGGCGGCTTTTCTTCCATCTGCCGAAAGGGTGATGCCTTTGTATTTTTCGTATTCAATCAGCTTCTTCTCTTTCAGCTTCTTGGCCATGTCTGTTACCGATGCAGGCTTCGTATCCAGTTCATAGGCCAATGCGTTGGTGGTTACTACGGCGTCGCCTTCCTGCAGCTTATAAATTGATTTGATATGGTTTTCCTCTGCGATCGATAAATTCATGTTATCTAAAATATTATTTAGACAAATCTAAATAATAAATCTGAACATTTCTCTATCCGGTATGTTTTTTGATTTTTAACGCGCACATATAAAAATTATATCTAACTTTTCGCCCAGAATTAAATTTTCTAATGAAGCGTTTCCTTTTATTATTACTGGCAATCGGCGTGTTGGCAGCCTGCAAATCGAAGAAGAAATCAGGCAGCGGCGACGAGCCCATGACATTTGAAGACTTCCAGGCATTGTTTACGCCTGGCACCCTGCCCTACAGGCTTACACCGGATACGCTCCAGTTGAAACAACCGGATTCACTGCGGCTGGATACCGCTGCCATGCGGTTTCTCACAGATACGCTGACGAAAGGTGATTTCGGCAAGAATGAACCGGTGAAATATTTCCCGCTGCAGCGGATTCCCGGCAGCGTAGTAAACTATATGACTGTGAAAGCAGCCGGCAGGTCACAATCTGTAGGCTATCTCTGTTTCCTGGATAAAAAAGGGAAATACCTCAACAGGATACGTGTAGCCAACACCGGTAGTGCGGATGGTACGGTTACCTCCCTGGTAATAGACAGTAAAAATGTAGTGAAGATCAGCAGCGAAACAAAATTGTCGGGCAGCCGGAGCGCATTGAGAGAAGATTTTTACATGGTGAATCCCGATGGTTCGGTAACGCTTATCATGACTAACTCCAACGGACCTACGAACGCCGGGCAGATCTTCAACCCGATTGATACACTGCCCCGTAAACATAAATTCTCCGGCGATTATACGGCCGGCGACATGAGTATCGTATCCATCCGTGATGGCGAGGATACCAAGTCTTTCCAGTTCTTCATCACCTTCTCAAAAGATAATGGCAACTGTAAAGGAGAACTGAGCGGCCGGGGACATTACATCGGCGGCAACCGGGGCGAGTACAAGGACAAGGAATCTTCCTGTGGTATTGCTTTCCAGTTTACCGGCAACCGGGTGAATATCCGCGAAATAGGCGGCTGCGGCGCTTATCGTGGTATCAAATGCTTTTTTGAAGGCGGCTTTGTGAAGAAGGCGGAAAAGAAGAAAAAGAAATAAGAGATTTGATTTAATATTAAGGGAGATAAAAGCAGGTATACCGGCTTCTGTCTCCCTTTATCTTTCTAAAAAATAAAAAATATCCGGACAGATAATCATGCACATTATTGATGAGAAATATATATAAGTGCAAAAAAATGCAGGCATCTTTATAAAATTGAATCCGGTTTTTATTTTTCCTGTAATGATGTGTGGTAAAGGGTTTGGGAGGAGTGTAGTAATATGCCCCGGTTTCGTTTTTCCTGCTTTTTTCAAAAAATATTTGGTAGAATAAAAATAGTTTATACCTTTGCGATCCAATCGAACGAAAGGGACGATAGGTAAGAAACAAAAGAGGGAGCTTAGCTCAGCTGGTTCAGAGCATCTGCCTTACAAGCAGAGGGTCACTGGTTCGAATCCAGTAGCTCCCACA
>NZ_JBBHLF010000004.1:49397-211896 GCF_037483205.1 Chitinophaga sp. CCNWYY40 | reverse complement strand
CTTAGCTCAGCTGGTTCAGAGCATCTGCCTTACAAGCAGAGGGTCACTGGTTCGAATCCAGTAGCTCCCACACTACACACAAATAAAAAAGGTCCTGCAGCAATGCGGGACCTTTTTGCGTTTAGCCGTTACGGGCTATCCATTATTTCTTGAATATCCGTTTCACCGCTTTACCCAGTTTATTCAGATTCGCAATTTGCTCCTGTATAGGCGCCAGCGTCAGATCTTCGGATTGAAGGCCCGCTTCCAGTGAATCAAACTCCCTTTGTTCAGGATACAGCAGGATTACATTATTGTCTTTAAAATGACGTTCCAGTTTAGCGGGAATGCCATCCATATAGGCATGATAGGAAAGCGTGCTTTTACGGGCTGTGACTACCACTACCAGGTCGTCCCTGGTTATTTCCCTGGAAAGGATCAGGAAATCCTCGATGGTATCAAACTGGCGGAAACTAAGGTCCACGCTCATTTTTGTCTGCTCCGCGAAAGCAGTGGTGATGGTTTGCGTTTTCTCATTACAGAAAACCAGTAACCTGGCGCCTGCCTGTTTGGCCAGCATAAACATTTTCTGCATGTAATGCAGGAAGCCCAGCTCGTATTCCGCATTGGGCGGCATTACCAGCACCATTTTTTTAGTGGTATTGAGTGGCGAGTGGAAGTTGCACACGTACACGGTTTCCCATACCCGTTGTAATACGTTATCAAGTGTGGTACCGAAGATGTTGCCCAGCCAGCGGTCGGTGGTGCTTGTTTTATCGGTCCAGCCCAATATCACATCGCTGATCAGCAGTTCTTTTGTGGCGCGCGTAATACCGTCGGAAACGTTGAGGTCTATGCGGGTTACCACCTGCACCGCGCTTTCTGTAGCAGCGGCGTGTATCACCGCCTTTTCCAGCATTTTATTGGTGAGATGGATCTTTTCTTTTGCTTCTTCATTATCCTGTACCACGGCCAGCGGATAAATAGGAGTAGGGGCGTTGCTGTCTTTAATCATTACTGCAAAGTCCAGCAGGGCCTCAATACGGTCGGGGTTGGAAACCGGTACCAGTATGCGTTCCGGCTGATCGTCCGCTTCGGGTTTGCCTTCTGCTTCCTGTATGGCCAACCGGCGGCCGGCATTTTCTGTTACAAAAGAGCCCACCAGGCAGGTAATGAGGATCAGGATCACCGTGCCATTCAGCACATGTTCATCTACAATATGCATATTATACCCGATGAGTATTACCGCAATGGTAGCGGCAGCGTGGGCGCTGCTGAGTCCGAAGATCACCTTGCGCTGGTTAGCGCTGTATTTAAACACCAGTTGAGTGAACAGGGCGGCCAGCCATTTGCTGCTAAGTGCCATCAGGGTAAGCGCGCCGGCAATGATGAGGGCTTCAGGGCCCTTCAGTAATACCCGCAGGTCTACCAGCATGCCTACACTGATCAGGAAAAACGGGATGAAAATAGCGTTGCCCACAAATTCAATCCGGTTCATCAGCGGTGAGGTATGCGGGATCAGCTGGTTCAGCGCCAGCCCGGCCAGGAATGCCCCGATAATACCTTCTACCCCTGCCAGTTCGGCCAGGAAGGCGGAAGCAAATACCAGCGCCAGCACAAATATGAAATGCGAAGTTTTATCGTCCTTAATCTTCTTAAAAAACCAGCGGCCAAGCATGGGCATCAGCCAGAGGATGATAGCGGCAAAAATGGCCAGTGAAATGCCCAGCCGTACCCAGAAGTAAGTATTGAGGTTGCCCGCCTGCGCACCGGTGATCACGGCCAGTATCAGCAGTACGGCCGTGTCGGTAATAATGGTACCGCCCACCGCTACGGTAACGGCCTCATTTTTTGTAATGCCCAGCCGGCTTGCCAGCGGATAAGCCACCAGCGTATGGGTGGCAAACATACTGGACACCAGCAGCGTGGCCATGAAATTAAACTGCAGTACATAGGTGCATACCACAAACCCCATTGTAAGGGGGATAAAGAAGGTAAAGGCGCCGAAAATCATGCTCCGGTAGCGGTTCTTGCGGAATTCCGTCATGTCCAGTTCCAACCCAGCGAGGAACATAATATACAATAGCCCGGCTTTGGCAAAGAGATCGATACTATCTTTCTGTATAATTTTAAAACCATGATCACCGATCAGCATCCCGGCAATGATCAGCCCTATGATACTCGGTATCCGCAGTTTACGTAACAGGATAGGCGCCAGCAGTATTATAAACAACACCAGCGAAAAGATCGGCACCGGATCTTTTAACGGCAAATTCGTATTCATCAATAAAACCAGTCCGTTCATCATAACCATTTTTTAAATTCGGAAGTATCCTGAAATCAACAGATCTCTGCTAAATATGGATAAATTAACGAATAATCCATGTAATTTTGCATAAAGCTTTTATTAAAGATGAGCGATCGTACAAGTACAAAAGGATTACCAGAGGAAGAGGTAGATGTGCTGGTGGCGGAAGATGAACAGTTTCCGTTCAGCCTGGTAGTCTGGAATGATGAAGTGAATACATTCGACTGGGTCATTGCTTCACTGATGGAGGTATGCGGTCATACGCATGAACAGGCAGAGCAGTGTGCGCTGATCATTCATTTTAATGGAAAGTATGCCGTAAAACAGGGCGAATACCTGAAACTGCGCCCCCTGTGTGAAGCCCTGCAGGAGAGAGGATTAAGCGTTACTATTGAAGAAATGGCAGGCAGCTGATTCCTGATATGTCCGTTTTCCGTCTTAACAAGCAACTGATTTTTCCGCCCGTTCAGCTTTCCGAGCCGGACGGATTACTCGCCGTGGGTGGTGACCTGTCTGTAGAAAGATTGCTGCTTGCTTACCGCTCCGGTATCTTCCCCTGGTACGATGAGCCCCCTATCCAGTGGTGGAGCCCTGATCCCCGCTTCGTATTATTTCCGGATGAACTGAAAGTATCCGCCAGCATGAAACAGGTGCTGCGCAAAAAAGAGTTCCGGATTACGTTCAATGAAGATTTTGCAGGCGTAATTGCCCGCTGCAGCAGTATTCCCAGGGCAGGGCAAACCGGTACCTGGATTACCCGCGAAATGCAGGAAGCCTATATCCGGTTGCACGAGGCAGGCTACGCTATGTCGGTGGAATGCTGGCGGAATGAAGCGCTGGTGGGTGGCCTCTACGGTGTTAAAACAGGCCCTTTCTTTTTTGGTGAGTCGATGTTCGCTACCGTCAGCAATGCTTCCAAAGCGGCTTTTATCACCTTTGTACAAACCTATGCACACGAGCTGGAAATGATCGACTGCCAGGTACATACCGACCACCTGGCCTCACTGGGCGCAGGATTTATTACCCGGGAGGAATTTCTGGAGATCATCGGTTTTTCGTAACTTACTTACTTATCTTTCTTCTTACTTACTATTACCCCCCATTTACTGGCACTTAAAATATTATCCACGATGAAAAAACTAGCGCTGTTACTCGCTATTGCTGTCTTTTCTGCGGTCACTGCTTTCCGGCCTGGGACCAGCGTCAGGGAAGACAGAACCCTCCTGATCACCCAGCTGCAACAAACAAAAGATCAGCTCCTGAAGGATGTACAGGGACTCACCGATGCACAACTGGAATATAAGCCTGCGCCGGATCGCTGGTCAGTGATCGAGTGCGTGGAGCACATCATGCAGATTGAAAAAGCTATCATGGAAGGGGAGCAGCACCTGGTACAGCAACCCGCCAATCCTGAAAGAAGAAAGGATATCAAAATTACCGATGAACAACTCATTAAGAATGTGGAAGACCGCAGCCACAAAGTAAAGGCGTCTGAAGCCGGTATTCCCAAACACAGCTATTCCTCCAATGCAGAAGCTATAAAAGCTTTCACAGACCAGCGGGATAAACTGATTGAATATGTAACCAGCACAAAAGACGTCATGCGTGATCACATCATGGATCATCCGGCGCTGGGGCCTATCGATGCTTACCAGTTATTGTTGCTGGATGCAGCGCATACCAACCGGCATACACAGCAGTTGCAGGAAGTAAAAGCAGATCCCGGCTTCCCGAAATAATTACCGGAGATCCCAGTCGATCAGCTGGTTGTGCCATTCCTGGCGGAAAGGAGTGGTTACCTTGATGTAGTTATCGGTGTAACCTTCCATCATACCATCTTTACCCAGCGATTCAAACAGCACTTTCCTCGTTTGATGGAGGTGTTGTTCGTTAAAGTATTGCTGTTTTTTGTGGCTGAGGTTACGCAGCATTTTGTTGCGTTCGTTCCTGATATGAACAGGTACTACCGGTTTTATATCCAGTGCACTGGTGTTGGAGCGTTCTGAGTAGGTGAATACGTGCAGATAAGATACATCCAGTTCATGCAGGAAGTCGTAGGTTTCGCGGAAATGCGCATCGCTTTCAGACGGGAAGCCTACGATCACATCCACGCCGATGGCGCAGTGTGGCATAAATTGTTTGATCAGGGCTACTTTTTCTGCATACAGCTCACGGCGGTAACGGCGGCGCATCAGCCCCAGGATTTCGTTACTGCCGCTTTGCAGCGGAATATGAAAATGAGGCATAAACCTGCGGCTGTTGGCTACAAATTCAATGATCTCGTTAGTGAGCAGGTTAGGTTCTATAGACGAAATGCGATAGCGGGAAATACCTTCCACTTTATCCAGTTCCTGCGCCAGTTCAAAAAAGGTTTCTTCTCTTTTCTTACCCCCTTCAAAGCCTTTACCAAAATCACCCAGGTTTACACCGGTGAGCACAATTTCCTTTACACCGGTAGCGGCCAGGTCCTGCGCATGCTTTACCACATTGGCAACACTGTCGCTGCGGCTTTTGCCACGGGCCATTGGAATGGTGCAGAAGGCACAGGTATAATCACAGCCGTCCTGTACTTTCAGGAAAGTGCGGGTACGGTCGTTAAGAGAATAGGAAGCATGGAAACTATTTACCTCGTCGATATCGCAGGAGCAGATTTTAGTGCTGTCTCCTTTGGTGAGTGTTTTGAGGTGTTCGGCGATATTGAATTTTTCGGCGGCGCCCAGAACCAGGTCCACCCCTTCAATAGCCGCAATTTCGGCGGGTTTCAGCTGGGCATAGCAACCGGTAATTACTACCATGCTGCCCGGCGCGCGGCGCTGTATACGGCGTACCAGCATACGGCACTCCTTATCGGCATTGTCTGTTACAGAACAGGTGTTGATCACATATACGTCCGCTGTTCCATCGAAATCCGTTTTTACAAACCCGTCCTGTTCCAGCAACCTGCTTATTGAGGAGGTCTCTGAAAAATTCAGCTTACAGCCGAGGGTATGAAATGCTACTGTTTTTACCTGTTCCATAAAGGGAAGCAAAGGTAGGAACTTTTTATGTCATAGTCAGGTAAGGAATTTTTGACTATTTTGCGCGGCGTTCTATTGTTTTTATGAAATCAATGCAAAAGTACCTTCCCGTTCTCCTTTTATCCATCTTATTGCTTGCCGGCTGGCAGCAGAAGTGGTGGAAAAGTGCGCCCACAGCCCCTACCACAGGCAGCCGCCCCGTGGTAGCCCGTAGCAACTCTAACAGTCCCGCTATTGCCGGCGAAGTTATTAACCGGCATGCCCATCTTGAATATACCAAACATGCCATTTGTCGGATGGATTGCCGTCAGGTGACAACCGCCGAAGTGGAGGAAATCCTGGCAGAAGGTAAGATCAACCCGGAAAAGTCCAACCCGGAAGACCATCCCTGCCCAACCTATGCCCTGGAAGGCTATTCCAGCGAAGGCCAGCACCTGCGGATCGTTTTTGCGCCCTGCGATTCACAGAACGCCAAAGTAATTACCTGCATCGACCTGGATAAGGACTGGGTTTGTCACTGCGATTAAATCGGCGCCCGGTTCCACGTAATTAGTAATTTTCTTCGTAGTTTTCCGCCATATTAAACCTTCCGAGGCGTTTATGAATTTTTTACTGAAACCGTTGCGTGTTATTTATGTGATATACGCCGCCGCCACTTTCCTGGGCATCATGTTTTTAATATTGCCGCCCATTTTCCTGGCCTCTTTACTGGGCCGGCAGAAAGGAGGTAACATTATATTTTATTTCCTGCGCTTCTGGGCCCATACCTGGTTCCCGCTGGTTGGCATGTGGGTAACCCGTAAATATTTATGTGAGCGCGACAACGAGCCCTGCATCTATGTGGTAAATCACCGCTCTTACCTCGATGCTGCCATCGCCGTAAAAGTAATGCGCCTCCCTTTCCGCCCGCTGGGAAAAGTAGAAATGTCTAAAATTCCTTTCTTCGGTTTTATCTATAAAAATTCTGTGGTACCGGTGGACCGCTCCAGCGCAGCCGCCAGGGCCCGCAGCGTACGGGAAATGATGACCGCCCTCAAAGCCGGCATCTCCATCCTCGTATTCCCGGAAGGCACCACCAACGACACCGATCAGCCGTTACGCCCCTTTCACAACGGCGCGTTCCGGATGGCCATCGAATTGCAAAAACCAATTAAGCCGGTACTGTACCTCGATGCAGGCCACCGCTTACCACATAAAGGACCTATGCACATCTCCCCCGGCAAATGCCGCGTGGTATTCCTGCCGCCAATACCCGTAACAGGAATGACACTCGATGATATCAATACCCTTAAACAACAGGTGTTTGATGCAATGGACACCGAATTACGCAAGTATCACAAATATCCAACCCTGCAGCCAATAGGATGAAGTACGCAGATGTAATATTGCCATTGGCGTTACCAAAAAATTATACTTACGCGGTTCCTGAAAATATGTCCACCCTGAAGGTAGGAAGCCGGGTAGCTGTACAGCTGGGAAAACAAAAGAAATACGCCGGTATCGTGAAAGCCATTCACGAACAGGCTCCCCTGTATAAAACCAAGCCACTGCTGGATATGCTGGATGCCGAGCCTATCGTATATCCTACCCAGTTAGCCTTCTGGACCTGGGTAGCCGCTTACTATATGTGCACGGAAGGAGAAGTGCTGAATGCCGCACTGCCCGCCCATCTCAAGCTTTCCAGCGAAACACTCCTGCTCTTCAACGATGCCTTCGGCGACGACTTTACTTCCCTCAGCGATGATGAATACCTCATTGCGGAAGCACTGCTCATCCGTAAAGAACTGCGGATTGAAGAAGTACAGATGATTCTCGATAAATCTGAAGTATACTCTGTTATCAAAACACTGATAGAGAAAAAAGTACTGCTGGTTTATGAAGAACTGAAAGAAGTATACCGGGAGAAACAGGAGAATTATGTGCAATTACATGCAGATTACCAGGAAGAAGAACAACTGGCCGCATTGTTCAATGATATGGGCCGCGCACCCAAGCAGATGGAACTGCTACTCGCTTATCTTCACCTGCTGAAAACACAGGGCGTTGTACTGCAAAAAGAACTGCTGAAAAAATCCGGCGCTACTACCGCCCAGCTAAAAGGACTGGTAGACAAAAACATCCTCTGGGTGGAGAAACGTACGGTAGACCGTATTCCTACCGGTAAGGTAGATACGCAGATCGATTTCGACCTGAGCCCTGCACAGGAAACGGCCCTCGCAGAAGTACAAACACACTTTAAAGATAAACAGGTAACCCTGCTCCACGGCGTTACCTCCAGCGGTAAAACACAGGTATATGTGAAGATGATGGAAGCGTGCCTGGCCACCGGCAAACAGGTGCTGTACCTGCTGCCCGAAATAGGACTCACCACGCAGATCATCCGCCGCCTGCAGAAACATTTTGGCGCCAGCATCGGCATCTACCACTCCCGGTTCAATAACAACGAACGCGTGGAAATATGGAACAAAGTAAAAACCGGGGAGCTGCAAATTATACTGGGCGCCCGTTCCAGCCTGTTGCTGCCTTTCCGCGACCTGGGCCTCATCATCCTTGATGAAGAGCACGATGCCTCCTATAAACAACAGGACCCTGCCCCGCGCTACCACGCAAGGGATGCGGCTATTTATTATGCCGGCCTCTTTAAAGCTAAAGTGCTGCTCGGCTCTGCCACGCCGTCCCTGGAATCGTATTTTAACGCCCAACAGGGAAAATATGGACTTGTTGAACTGAATGAACGCTATGGCGGCGTGGAAATGCCCGCCATAGAAATAGTGGATATCAAAAAAGAAATGGCGGAGAAAACAATGGACGGCCATTTTACCTCCGCCCTGAAAGTCGCCATCACACAAAGTATGGCCGAGGGCAAACAGGTAATCCTGTTCCAGAACCGCCGCGGTTACGCGCCTTTCCTGTTATGCACCACCTGCGGATGGATCCCGCATTGTAAACAATGCGATGTATCTCTCACCTATCACAAAAACCAGGATAAGCTGCACTGCCACTATTGCGGCACAAGATATCCATATGTACATACCTGCGCCGCCTGCGGCTCGCAAACTATTGAACCAAAAAGTTTTGGTACCGAGAAAATAGAAGACGACCTCCAGGTAGCCTTCCCGGAAGCCCGCATAGCCCGTATGGATGTGGATACGGTGAGGAACAAAGACAGCCACAATAAACTTATTCAGCTGCTGGAAGACCGCAGTATAGATATTCTCGTGGGCACACAGATGGTGGTAAAGGGGCTGGACTTTGAAAACGTAAACCTGGTAGGGATCCTGAGCGCCGATAATCTCCTGGGCTTCCCCGACTTCAGGGTGAACGAAAGGGCCTTCCAGATGATGGAACAGGTTAGTGGCCGCGCCGGCCGTAAAAACGGGCTGGGAAAAGTACTGATCCAGGCCAGCAACACCCGGCACCCGGTATTGCATTATGTAATGGCGCACGATTATAAGGCCATGTTTGAAGCAGAAATTGCTGAACGGCAGGTATTTGGGTACCCGCCCTTTTTCCGTTTACTGAAACTCACCATCCGGCATAAAAACCAGCAAACAGCAGAACAGGCCGCACAGATCCTGGCCAGCTGGCTGCAGCCGCATATCGGCGCACAACTGGTAGGACCGGCAGCTCCGCTGGTAGCAAGAGTGCGCAATAACTATTTGCAGGAAATGCTGATCAAACTGCCGCGTGAAGCCAGGCTGATCACCCATATCAAAAGGGTATTGCAGGAGTTCATTATTCAACTGAAAACGGAAAAAAGATTCCGTTCCGTAGTAATTATTCCGGATGTAGACGGGGTGTAGAATTTATTCTTTCACCAGTACCAGGTCCTGCTGCTGAAGCGTATGGATCCTTTCCAGCAACTGCCCGAATACGGCTTTACTGCTTCCGGAGAAATCTGTTTTTTTATACCACTCCAGTACAAAAATGCGCAGTTGATTGCCGTCCAGCTCACACCGCATTTTAAAACCCAATGCAGGATCAGCTCCTTTATCATTTATTTCTGCCGAAAAATCTTCTTTGTTCGCTACTTTATAACCCGCCGGCAGGGGAACGATCACGCGCCTTTCCTGGTAATAAGGAAAAGTAATCTGCACCGGCAGATCGCCCGGTGGAAGCGGGATATCCACTGGTATATTACCACCCAGTAAAGGACCAACGTGGATAACAATGCTGTTATTTTTATTTTCTACGGAAGATGTGGTAAGTAACGTACTGTTCAGCAACACAGGTTTATCCAGGGTGCGGTTATTAAACACTTCGTTTTCTGCTTTCACTTCCGTGGGTTTCCGGATACCCGGTTCAAACGGAAGGATGGCGTTGTATACCTGCAGCCGGCCTTCCGGTGTGCTGCCGGTACCGCCAAAGGCTGTTTTCAGGTTAGATGCAGGGTAGCCGCCAAAAGATTGCTTTACATCCCAGGTAGGATCTGTTACCGACCGGAGCGTGGCCTCAGTGGTAATGTTACTCAGGGTATACGGCGGCGCGGGTGTTTGAATAAAATCGGTCAGCACTTTGCTTTCTCCCGCCACCAGCGTATCACGGCAGCGCAATGCAGGAATGCCGGTCCACAGCGACGGGTAACACGGAAAACGTGTATTCGTTTCCGTTGGCGCCAATGCTTGTTGCAATCCGGGGAAATACAGCAATACATTGGTGGGCAGCTGCCGGTACACCAGTTGGCTGTCCATCAGTAAACTGTCGCGGGAAGTGGTGAACAATATCTGCGTGGGAATATTCAGCATATAATACACGGCATTCATCAAACGGGTAAACCCTGCTTTCTCTGCCTGCTTATTACGGATAATGGAAATGATATCTACCGTTTCGCCGGTTTCAGAAGGCTCTACCAGCCGGTAATTGGATTTGATAAATTGTTCTACCAGGTAGATCATCTGCGGAACAGGAATCCGTTGTTTCAGGAAAGGCCACTTCTGTAATTCTTTTTCCAGTTGCTTATATTCTGCTTTTGATACCGCCACAAAGGGGATATAACTATCTTCCCCAAACTTTTGCCAGGTCATACGTACGGTATCTTTTCCTTCTATTGCCTGCTTCAATCCGAAATCAATCCGTTTCAGCTGCGGCAGGTAAAAATACAGGTCGCTGTTGGGAAGCGCCGGCATATTCTGCATGCTTAACTGGTAGTAGTGGTTGTTACCGGCAATACTGTCCTGCAACGCGGGTAAACCGGCGCCGGGCTTCACCACAAAATCAAGCGTTTTTGGCGCTATCAGCACAAAGCTAAGCTGGTTGCAGGGAATGCCGGACTGCAGGTAGTCGGTGCCGGCGTAATCGTACTGTACTTTCAGGCTCAGCTCATACTCAATTTCACAGCCGGCTTCCAGCACGAGGTTGTTAGCCACTATTGCTTTCCGTTCGCGGTCCATTTCAATCATCCTCACCTGCTCGTTCAGGTTGGTCACGGTGCCACCGGGATGTATCACCCGGATACGCAAGCCACGCAAGGCTTCGCTGGGCTCCATCGACATTACCAGGCGGGTAAGGCTATCCGCTGCACGCTGTGTGTTAACCTTTATATTTTTGTACAGTGTTTTATAGTGCGAAGTGGCTTGTGCTTTATCACGCGGACTTACATTAAAATCCCTGACCATTCTGTAATCAACGATCGTGTAAGGAGCATCGGTAGATGGAGTGGTATGCAGCTGTGGATTATCTTTCCATATCTCAGGAAAGTAGCTGTTTACCTGCGCCTGCATAGATAGCGGCAGTATTGCAATACCTGCAACAGCCAGAAGAAGGACCCATTTTTTCATACGGGTTAAAGATAAGACTCAAATTCCGGATTTTCACGACTCGCCCATGCTCTGAATAGCATCCGATTCATAGATGCTTACGCCTTCATCATTCTCCTTTGCTGCTATGATCATGGCATTGGCAACGGTTGCCGCTTTGATGCCCCGGTATTTTTTCCATCTTCCCTGTAATAAAAAATAAAAAAGCTGGATAAGATATCTGCCGATCCATTCGCCGAATCTGAATTCTTTACGCTGACCTATCAGCACCGAAGGCCGGAAGATATTCACGCTGTGGAAACCCACTTTCTGAATGGCTTCTTCTGTTGCTCCTTTTGTACGCAAATAAAAGTTGCGGGAGTTAGGATTGGCGCTGACAGAAGACATCAGCAGGAATTGGGTGATGCCCTGTTCCTTTGCAATCCTGGCGCATTTCACAGGAATATCATAATCCACCGCCCTGAAACGTTCCTGGCTGCCGGCCTTTTTGATAGTGGTACCGATACAGCAAAAGAGAATGTCCCCGTGCAGCGCCGTCGCCAGGCTCTCTTCATCTTCAAAGTCCACAATGATGCTTTCCAGTTTTGGCCTGGCATGCGCCCAGGGCCGCCGCACCAGTACCTTCACTTTGCTGAAGGCAGGATCATGCAGCAGGGCTGCCACCAGGTGGGTGCCGGTGAGTCCTGTTGCGCCTATTACAATCGCCGTTTTATTCATGAAACTGGATTATAGGATTTATGATTTCTAAATGATTTGCGGCTATCTTTGCTGACCATAAATTTAAGTTATTATGCAGGTATCAGAAAATGTTCTGCTCAAATCATATAATACTTTTGGTATCAATGCCACTGCACGTTATTTCGCGTCCTTTTCCTCCGCGGAAGAGCTGAAGTCGTTCACAGAACATCAACAGCAGGACGGCCTGCCCCAGATGATCCTGGGCGGCGGCAGCAATATCCTGTTCACACAGGATTTTAACGGCTGGCTGCTGAAAAATGAAATCAAAGGCATCACGGTTACCGGGGAAGATAACGACTACGTATATGTGAAAGCAGGCGCAGGAGAGAACTGGCACGGGTTTGTGCAACACTGCATCGCGCAAAACCTCGCCGGCCTGGAAAACCTCTCCCTGATACCAGGTAATGTAGGCGCCAGCCCCATGCAGAATATCGGCGCCTATGGCGTGGAAATAAAAGATGTATTTCATGAGCTGGAAGCCCTTCACCTGAAAGATCATAGCATCGTTACTTTCAATAATGCCGATTGTCATTTCGGTTACCGCGAAAGCATCTTCAAAAAAGAATACAAAAACCAGTTTGCCATTTTATCCGTTACTTACCGGTTAAGCAAACAACCCCATTTTAATACCAGCTACGGCGCTATCAATGAAGAACTCCAGCGTATGAATGTGCAGGAGCTTTCTATCCAGGCCATCAGCCAGGCAGTGATAAACATCCGTTCTTCCAAACTGCCCAACCCCGCAGAAATAGGGAATGCCGGCAGCTTCTTTAAAAACCCTACCGTTACCAAAGCCGTGTATGAACAACTGCATGCAGCGTTCCCCGCTATGGTAGCCTACCCCGTGGCAGATGAACATTTCAAGCTGGCCGCCGGCTGGCTCATTGAACAATGCGGCTGGAAAGGATACCGTAACGGCGATGCCGGCGTACACGCCCGGCAGGCGCTGGTACTGGTGAATTACGGTCATGCAAAGGGAAGCGAAATTTACCACCTGTCCCAGGAGGTAATGGATAGTGTAAAAGAGAAGTTTGGGGTGGAGCTGGAGAGGGAAGTGAATATTATTTAGAAGCATTACAGGAACGGAGGTGTTACCTCCGTTCCGCTGCTCTACGCATTCGTTTTTATATGCTTCATAATCTTCTCCGCATGATCCCGCGAGTTTTCAATAAACCACACATGCGTGTTCATCCCGCCGCAAACAACGCCGGCTAAGTAAATCCGCGGCATATTGGTTTCCATCGTTACCGGATTATACGCAGGTAGTTTGAGCTTATCATCCGATAAAGCAATACCGGACTTTTGCAGCAGGCTGAAATTAGGCTGGTAGCCGGTCATGGCGATAACGAAATCATTGGCAATGGTAACAGGACCATCGGGGGTGGCAATATCCACTTCTTTATCACGGATGGCGGTAAGCGATGAATTAAACCATGCTTTGACAGAGCCCTCTTTGATACGGTTTTCAATATCCGGGCGTACCCAGTATTTTACGCGGGAGCCAATGTCTTCCTGGCGGATCACCATTGTTACGCGGGCGCCTTTACGGTAAGTTTCCAGTGCGGCATCTACGGCGGAGTTATGCGCGCCTATCACTACTACGTCCTGTGTGGCGTAGAAGTGAGGATCTTTGTAATAGTGTGTTACTTTGGGAAGCTCTTCGCCGGGTATGTTCAGCAGGTTGGGGATATCGTAAAAGCCGGTGGCAATTACTACATGCCGCGCATGATAAACACTTTTTCTGGTAGTAATCGTATATTCGCCGGCGTTAGGCGTTACCTGCTCCACTTCTTCAAACAGTTTTATATTCAGTTCATGCGAAGTGGCCACCCTTCTGTAATATTCCAGCGCCTCCGGCCGGGTAGGTTTCGGGTTGATGGACACAAAGGGAACATTACCAATTTCCAGCCGCTCAGAGGTAGAGAAAAAAGTCATGTACAACGGGTAGTTGTACAGGGAATTCACCACACAACCTTTTTCAAGGATAATATAGCTCAGTCCCGCTCTTTTGGCTTCCAACCCACAGGCCAGACCAATAGGTCCTCCGCCGATAATCAAAACATCAAACGCAGCAGTCATACAATCATATTTTATTTACAGCGCTGCCATATAATCCAGCAGGCGGTACATGGTTTCAGTGTTTTGCGTCAGCAGGTTCATATGCTGACGGATCTTCTCTTCATTTTGCACAAACGGCCCGCCGGCTGCAATGGCGCCGGCGCCGTGCAGGATCATTTCCTGCAAACTTTCTGCCGTTAATTCCATATGGAACTGGAGACCAATTACGCGGTCGCCGTAAATGAATGCCTGGTGGCTGCAGGCTGCGGAGGCCGCGAAGCGGGTAGCGCCTGCGGGCACATCAAAGGTATCGCCGTGAAAATGAAAGGTATTAAAATGATGGGGCAGCACTGTTTCCAGTGGAGCTGCCTGACCCTGGAAGGTGAGGTCCAGCGGGAACCAGCCGATTTCCGGCTGCGTATGCGGGTATACGTTAGCGCCGAGAGCCGCCGCAATCAGTTGTGATCCCAGGCAGATGCCCAATACTTTTTTATTTTGTTGGATAGCTTCCCGGATAAGGGCTATTTCGGTGGTCATCCACGGATGATGATCCTGTTCATACACGCCCATGGGGCCACCCATGATGATGAGCCAGTCCGCCGTTGCAAGCGCGGTAGTGTCGGTGCTTTCATACCAGCGGGTATAGGTTACCTGGTGCTGATGACTGCCGGCCCAGCCGGCAATGCAGCTGAGTCCTTCAAAAGGCACATGTTGAAAGTAGTGAATATGCATATGCAGAACGCTAAAATGATGCACCGAAGATACGGCTGCTATTTCACTTCTGCTCTTACTACTCTTAAATATTCATAGCCTTTCATCTGCTTACTCTTTTCTCCGAAATATTTTGCGCGGTAATCCCCGCCGCCGCCATCATAGTGCAGTTTCATATGATGTAATTCCAGGAAGGCATACAATTCTGCCGGACGGATACCGAAATCCCAGTTCTCACCGGCACGGCTTAGCAGCTTATTTATACGCACAAATCCATAAAATGCGGTTGGATTTTCCAGCACTGCTTTTTCTACATAGGTAAAGATGATCTGTGTACCCGGACTAAAATTTTTGACATGATGGAAAATTGTTTCCGCCTGTTTGGCTTCCTGTTGGGTGGTGATTCCTTCCCAGAGAAACAATGTTTTTAAATGTGCGCCGTAGAAGAGTTCCGGGAATACTTCAGAGATCTGTTGCGTGTTCAGATCCAGCTGCACATAATCCACATGAATGGTTGGTAATCCTACCAGTTCCGAGAGTATTTTCTTCTTGGTATACTGAAGTGTTGGGTGATCCATTTCCACATAATGCAGTGGTACACCAACATTCAGGCGATGCGCCCTCGTATCAAAAGTAGCGTTGAGAATAATTACCTGGTTAATACCCTGCGATCTTACCGCATGAATGATCATGTCGTCAATCAGCCTTGTTCTGGCAACAGCGGCGGTGAAGCTGCCGGGCCAGCGGAACTGTATACAGGCAGTAACTATTTTCCTGATGAAAGCAATCGTGCAACCCGCCAGTAAGATCTGATAAAATCTTGACAGAAACGCGCTGGCAAACGGATCATACAACAGGCGTTCTTTCTCAGGTTTCGTACTTTCTATTGCCCGGAATGCAGCCATATAAGTGCCGGATTTGGTAGCAGGAGACCGGCTCATAAATTACGTGTAGTCATCTTGGTTATTGAGATAAATGATGCGAGTATCACAAATGATCGATGATCAAATATATGTAAAAATGAGAATAGGATTATCACGGGATTTTCCCCGGTATCAGGCCAGGCAGCAGATGGCCAGCAGGGTTCCGGCACTGATCAATACCCATAGTATTACCCCGTGGATCAAGGGTTTGCGGCCGATTCCACGCAGCGCCTCGCGGCTGAGATTGGTGCCTATCAGGAACAGGGTGAGCGACAAACCCGTTTTGGCGCTTTTTACCAGAAAGGGGCCGGCCTGCTGAAACAACGGTACCCAGGTATTAAGCAGCATAGCAGCGATGAACACGGCAATAAACCACGGGATCCTGATGTTGCCCGCATCTGTTTTAAACAACAGGGTGGTAATGAACGCCACGGGAACAATCCACAGGGCGCGCGACAGTTTCACGGTGGTAGCTATTTGCAACGCCTCTTCACCATATTTGTTGGCGGCGCCTATTACAGAACTGGTATCATGAATAGCGATGGCGCTCCACAGGCCAAACTGTTGCTGGGATAAATGCAGCCCATGGCCTACTGCCGGGAAAATAAAAAGGGCCAGTGCATTCAGCAGGAAGATGATGCCCAATGCCACGGAAACCTGTTTCTCACCGGCTTTCATCACTGGTGCAATGGCGGCTATGGCACTGCCGCCGCAGATGGCGGTACCGCAGGAAATAAGATGAGCGGTTTTTTTATCAATCCCCAGCAGCTTGCCCAGCACGGCTCCTGTTAGTAAGGTACCGGCAATGGCAGTAATTGTAAAAAGAAATCCTTCGCTGCCGGCTTTCAGCGCGCTGTGCACATTCATGCCAAAGCCCATTCCTATAATTGACAGCTGCAGCAGCCAGTGGGTAATGCGTGGTGTTACTGTGGTGAAAGGATTACCACTGGTTTGCGCCAGGGCGAATCCCAGCAGCAGCGCCACTGGCGGGGGTACTACCGGCAGCAGCGTAATAGCTGCTGCGGTGAGGAATATAATTTTCTGCGTGTTCTCCGGTAGCCAGGTGGCCGCTGTCTTCTCTTGTTGCATACACGAAACGTTTGTAATTGGATTACAAAGGTCCGTATCACAGGCCCGGAAGTCAAATGTCTATAAGTGATAGGTGATAACCAAAAGTTATGGACTTAATCAACGGAGAGAATGAACTTGTTGAACTTCACGGCGAAATCTTCTTTCAGGCTTTTATCGATGCCGTTGAGATAGTTGACAGTAAAGCCGCGTTGCAACCTGCGCGGAGTGCCGCCATCGAGTTGAATGGGCCGGGAGTGCAGCACGCCTATGAGTTGTTTTCCCTGGAAAACAAGGGCCAGGCGATACAACGGGCTGGGATCATCAATACCGCTTTCATAATTGAAATACAGTACATAGGGCTTGAGGGTGGTTTCTTCTTCCAGTTTGAAATTGTGGATAAAGGGTTCCATATCAGCGGCGCTTCGACCAGTATGTTGTTTCAGGTAGCTGCTTAAAGCAGATTCAATGATGGTGCCGTTACGGATACTTTTCTTTTGCGTATAGCCGTTAATGGTAGCCCACATCTTTTCCCCGTTGGTGGCTACGGGCAGTTTGATGTCGCGTTGCAGTACGCCTGCATCCACGCCATTTACTTTTATTTTGCGGCCCTTGTGAAAAAGGGGTTTGCTGAATTCATCTTTCGTAATATCAAAATCCACGCTTACCGGGTACCAATCCTTTTTCACCGGCGCACAACGCAGGGGGATATAATCTACCAGGGTAACCAGTGGTTCTCCGCCGGGATTATTCAGTATGGTGGCAGCGCCGTTAATTCTTTCGCCAACAATAGGGGCCTTGCTACGGGCAGGTTTGGTAGCAATTTCGGTAGCATTTTTTTTATTGTTTTTTGCAACGTTTTCTTCGTTATCGTATTTGCCTGGCTTGTTATCCAGGTTGCACGATACCAGTAATACTGCCAGTGTGAGGCAGGATAAATATTTATTGAGATACATATGAAAGTTACTGTTTTACGGGAATGGAAGGACTCCGGCTTCCATCCGCTGCTGCACCTGCACAAAGATTAGGCCTAGAATTCCGTGAATATAACGGTGTCGCCTATCTGCAGGCGGCGAACCTGTTTCATGGTGGAAAACGGGTCCAGAGGGGACCAGTCCTGCGCTGTATAAAGCTGTATGTTTTTACCCGTCAGTTCGTGTTCCAGTGTTTTTAAAGGGAGGCTGGTATTGGTTTTACGGGAGATGTAATAGATCCTGGGATCTTCCTTCAAATGGATAATAATGCCGGGAGGACCCGCTTTAATTTCCTTTACCACTCCGGTGATAGCAGTGCAGTGCTTCTTATCTGCCTTATGGGCAGAGGGAATACCGGAAATAAGCAATACCAGTATTAAAGTGGCTACCAGCAATAATGCGGTAGCGCCTTTTTTGTTGGCTTGTTTTTTCATGATCCGTTGGCGTAAGTCAGGTTAGATACAGCGGACTCAATTTACAAAATATATGCATTAAAAAAGCAGGCCGTAAGCCTGCTTATATTCAAGGTGTTATTTTTCTTTTTTATCACTGGCTTCCTCATCCCATTCATCATCTTCCTCCCAGTCTTCATCCTCTTCCCAGTCATCGTCTGCCTCGTCATCATCAATCAGCAAACTTTGTTCTGAGCCGGGTTCTATGTGGTTTTCCCGCCAGTGGGCCACAATTTCATCTGCTTTCTTTTGCACAGGGGCAAAGTCGCTGATGACGGATCCTTCAAATTCAACTTCCACATCGGGTAAAGCCTGAAGGGCATTGAAGCAGTCCTGGAGGAGACTGATAGTTACGGGAGCGTTGCGTAAAGCGCTGTAAGATAGCCGGATAGCGTCGAAAGGGCCGCTGTTATGAAATACTTCCTCCCCGTTGATCATGGGGAAAAGCCATATCAGCACGTCGTCGCCTGATTCTTCGCTGTTAAGGATACCAAAAAAATCATCGAGTTGTTCAAAACCCAATGGGGCCAGCTGTGCGAATGCTTTGTTCCTGGCCGGAAATTTAGGATGCTCTTCTCCTGTAATTAAGAATAATTCACCGAACCTGGGCTTCTCTTTTGCAGCAAACCTAAAGTCAATGAGGATATCGTTTTCCATTGATGGCTATTCTGTTTTCTACTGTAATTTAATAGTTTAATCGGAAGGCGTTGAAAAAATATTCTACTGGATAACGGCGGCCGCTATCCGGCGGTAAGCGTGCAGGTATTTGTTCAGGCGGGCAATATCTTTTTCCTTTACGTCGGTCATACGTCTGATATCCATATTGTCTGTAAGGTCGTTGAGTTTAACCATACAGGCCAAACGGTTCTGAAGGGTACGATCCACGAAGTGGTCGTAGTCTTCGTCCTCATCCAGTTTGGTCACACAGTAAAGAGCGGCCAGCAGGTGAGGGGCCAGTCCTTCCTGTTCAAGGGCTTCAAAGGTCCAGCTGGTGTCTTCTACCACATCGTGCAGCACCCCTACAATCTTTTCGTCTTCAGTGCGGCCCATTTGCATTACACGGAACACATGCCCTATATAAGGCTGCCCGTATTTGTCTACCTGGTCTTTATGGGCGGTGGTAGCTATTTCTATGGCTCTGCTCAGATTCATATAAAAAAATAAAGGGACTGCGATGGTTATCACAGTCCCCTAAAATTATGATTTATTTACATAAAATGGTAACGTACAAATGCTTCCATAGCGGCATACTTCTGTAAACCTAAACGGTCGTACAGGTCGGCGGTGTTGGCGTTACGGTCTTCAGCACGCTGCCAGAATTCGCGGAGATCGGTTCCCTGGAAAGGCACCACATCCTTCTGACTCTGGTGAATGAAGATACCAAGACGCTTCTGCATCACCTGGTCAGGGCTCATGGGAACAGCCATTTCAATTTCATGTATTTCCCACTCCTGCCATGCGCCTTTATACAGCCATACCCAGCAATCTTTGGCCCAGTCTTCTGTTTTCACAATTTCCAGTGCAGCAAAGATAATGTCCAGGCACACCTTATGCGTTCCATGTGGATCGGCAAGGTCACCGGCGCAGAAGATCTGTTGTGGCTTCAGCTTACGCAACAGCTCTACAGTCAGCGCCACATCTTCTGGTCCCATTGGTTTCTTTTCCACCAAACCGGTTTCATAGAAAGGCAGGTTCATGAAATGGGCGTTTTCTTCCGCAATACCTACATAACGACAAGTAGCTTTTGCTTCGCAACGACGGATCAAACCTTTGATAGCGCGGATTTCAGCAGTATCTTTCTGGCTTGGCTTCTTGGTGCGGATAAACGCTTTTGCTTCATCCAGGATCAGGGAGCTTTTGCTTTTATCGATGTCGAACATACCTTCAAAACCTACGGCAAAGTCGATGAAACGCAGCAGGAACTCATCTGTTACGGCGATGTTGCCGGAAGTCTGGTAAGCTACGTGTACATCATGTCCCTGTTCGTGCAGGCGGATGAAAGTACCACCCATAGAAATGATATCATCATCAGGATGCGGGGAGAAGATCAGCGCACGCTTTTTAGCGGGTTCTGAACGCTCCGGGTGGTTTGGTAACTGCGGACCAGGCTTGCCACCAGGCCAGCCGGTAATGGTATCGCGGATGGCGTTAAACTCTTCGATATTGAGCTCATAGGCAGAACCATACTGTACGATCAGGTCGTTCAAACCGTTTTCGTTATAGTCCTTGTCAGTGAGCATCAGGATAGGCTTGTTCAGTTTCAGCGCCAGGCTGGTTACTGCTTTGCGGATCAGGCCCGGAGTCCATTCGCAATCGCCGGTGAGCCACGGTTCATTGAAACGGGTCAGTTCAGCTGCTGCCTGTTCATCAATGATAAACTTGCAGTTAGGATGCTGTTGCAGCAGGGAAGCAGGCACCTGGTCGGTGCTGTGTCCTTCTACAGAACGGCGAACGATTTTGGATTTATGCGAACCCCACGCCATCAGTAAGATGCGTTTTGCCTTAAAGATGCTGCTAAGGCCCATTGTAATCGCCAAACGGGGCACCTGGCTCATATTCGGGAACTCATACGCATTGGCCAAACGGGTGCTGTTGTCCAGCGTAACGAGACGGGTGTGTGAATTGATATTAGCGCCTGGTTCGTTGAAGCCAATGTGGCCGTTGTTACCAATACCCAGCACCTGGATATCGATACCGCCTAATTCTTCAATACGTTTGTCGTAAGCCTCACAATATTTCTTGATCTGATCCTTTGGAATGGTACCATCCGGAATGTTGTACTGACCTTCAGGGATATCAACATGATTGAACAGGTGTTCTTTCATAAAGCGGTTGTAGCTCTGTAAAGCATCCGGCTCTATAGGATAATATTCATCCAGGTTAAAGGTGATGACGTTCTTAAAGCTGAGTCCTTCTTCTTTGTGCAGACGTACCAATTCTGCGTACAGATATTTAGGAGTAGAGCCGGTGGCCAATCCTAAAATACATTTTTGGCCGGCAGCCTGCCTTTCGCGGATCAGCGCGGCAATTTCCTGTGCTACTGCTTTGGAACCCTCTTTGGCAGAAGGATGTATTTCCACAGCAATTTGTTCAAAGCTGTCGATCAGTTCGATTTCCTGATGATTAATCGTCATTTGTAAACGTTTTTGATTAGATGCGGTTTAAAAACGAGCCGGAAAATTAAAGAATTTACTGCTAATGCGCATTATTATTTAGCAATATTTAAATTATATTTCTTTAGCTTGTTATAAACCATTTAATATTTGATCTCGTTAATATGTTTAGCACACAGCGGTTGAAGGCCGTATCATATATTTTGGTGTAGGAGTCATAAAATGAAAACCGTTCCGCATTTGCCGGGACGGTTTTCGATTTTTAGTTTATGATAAACTCATCTGCAAACAACCATGCGCCGTTGCCTGCTCCTGCTGCACCGGCAGGGATCTTACCAAAGTTCTGCATCTGCACTTTTACAAAACGGCCGCGAACAGCCTGCAAATGGCCTCTTACCTTATTGATGCCCTGCTGTGCAAAAGTGTTCTGTTTGTACACTTCCTTATAGCTTTTACCATCATCAGATACGGAGAACACTACCTGCTTCGGTGGGTAGATCCAGTCGCCCTTCACATTGATCGTATTAATGCCTACCAGGTGAATATCCTGCACACTGTCCAGTTCCACTACTGCTTCCATATCCGTTCCTTTAAAGCCAAACCATTCGTTATCGTTGTAAGCAGCATTGCCTTCCACGCCATTTACCAGGGTAAAGTCGCTGGCAGGGCGGTGAGCTGCATCCGCTGCAGAAGCCATGCTTACCTTTTTAGCCAGTCCTTTGTGAAACAGGAACGTTTGATCGTACTCGTTGCCAAAAGGTTTGCCATCCAGGAATACCTGCGCACGGAGCGTTCCGCTGCGGGTAATTTGTACAGGCGCTGTATAAGGAGTCGCCTGAGGGGTAGGAGCAGTACTATCGGTAGTGAAAAATATTTTACCGCCATCCAGTTTTGAATTCAGTACTACAGCCACGCCGCCTTTGCCATTATCGGTTACTTTGCCGGTAACTTCAAAAACATGTTTGGCATAATTTACCTTCTTCAGGTCCAGCCTTTTTACATGTATTTTCAAACGGTCTACAAAGTTGTCGTAGTTACGTTTATCCTTTGGCGACCACAGTACTTCTGATAATGCGGCTGCACGCGGGTATACCATGTATTCCAGGTAATTGGTATTGTTGATGTATTCTGTCCATACGTTGGCCTGTGCACCTTTGATGTATTTAGCTTCATCGCTGCTCAGTTCCGCCGGAATGGGCTCGTAGGAATACACCTGGCTCACCGGCAGGAATCCGCCTATCGCCAGTGGTTCATTCGAGCCTTTGGACTGGTAGTGGTCAAAGTAGCAGAATTCGCCCGGCGTCATTATCACATCATGCTTTTGTTTGGCTGCTGCAATACCGCCTTCAATGCCTCTCCAGCTCATTACGGTAGCATTGGGAGCCAGGCCGCCTTCCAGGATCTCATCCCAGCCAATGATCTGCCGTCCTTTGCTGTTCAGGTATTTCTCCATCCGCTGAATGAAATAGCTCTGCAACGCATGTTCATCTTTCAAACCTTCCTGCTTCATACGCGCCTGGCATTTAGGACATTTTTCCCAGCGTACTTTGGGAGATTCGTCTCCGCCGATGTGGATATACTTGCTCGGGAACAACGCCATCACTTCATCCAGCACGTCCTGTAAGAAAAGATAAACGCTGTCGTTACCAGCGCAGTATACATCATCGTATACGCCCCAGCGGGTGCCTACTTCATACGGGCCACCGGTGCAGCCCAGGTTGGGATACGCGGTAAGCGCTGCAAGTGAATGCCCCGGCATTTCAATTTCAGGAATCACGGTGATAAAGTGATCAGCTGCATACTGCACTACTTCTTTCACCTGTTCCTGTGTATAAAAGCCGCCATAAGGTTTGCCATCGTATTTATTGTCGGCATAACGGCCGGCCATTGTTTCTTTCCTTTTGGAAGCCACTTCCTGCAGGCGCGGGTATTTTTTGATTTCAATACGCCAGCCCTGGTCCTCTGTCAGGTGCCAGTGAAACGTATTCATCTTGTGCATCGCCATCAGGTCGATGTATTTCTTTATAAAATCAACAGAAAAAAAATGGCGGCCCACATCCAGGTGCAGCCCGCGGTAAGCGAAACGGGGCGCATCGGTAATATTCACACCAGGTATAAACATGGCGCGCGCTTTTTCTACCGGCAGTAACTGGATCAGCGTCTGTACGCCATAAAAGGTACCGGCGCCGCTGTTGCCTTTGATGGTAACGTGGTTGTGATCTGCAGTAAGCGTATATCCTTCTGCGTTAGTAGTGTCATTGCCGGTTTGTAACAGGATGGCATTCTTATCTCCCTGTTCTTTTACCGCCAGTTCATACCCGGTTAATTCTTTGAGCCAGGCATTAAATAAAGCGGCTGTTTTTTTGTCGCTTTCATTATTGGCAACAATCACCGTTTGCTTGTCCAGTAAAAAAGAATCAGCTGTTTCGCTGACACTGGCAGGCATAGGAATGATGCTCACACTGCCTTTGGGGGCAACGGGCTGCTGAGTGGTACAACTCCACAGTCCTGCTGCTGCCATCAGTAAGCACAGGTGAATTACTCTTTTCATTGTCATATAATGGATTGTTTTTTCTCTTATTTCATTTCAAGTTCACACAACACCGGGCGATGATCGGACGCCACTGTTTCTTCAATGATACGGGCGCCGGTGATCGTCCACCGGTGTTTGGGAGCAAGCATGATATAGTCCAGTTTTATTGTTGGTGAATCAGCAGGAAAGGTTGGTCCCATCTGGCTGGTGGCATCTGCAAATACCTGTTTGAGCACATTGATTTCCTTTGAAGCAGGCGGGGCGTTGAAGTCGCCCGCAATAATCACAGGAGTGGCTGTTGCCTTGAAATAGTCTGCCAGTGCGTTGGCCTGTGCAATGCGGTCGGTAGCCTTTTTGCCTGCATCCAGGTGAGTAGTTACAAACTGCAGGGAGCTGTCTCCGGGGAGCCGAACGGTAACAATGCCGGCAGCCCTGGGTTCATTGCCTTTTGCAGAAGGTAACATCAGGGTAGTATTGTTGCTGATGGGAAAACGGGAAAGGATGCCGGTGCCATAACCGCCGCCGTCAAAATCCATTGATTTGGCAAAATACGTGTACATGCCGGTGATGGAGGCCAGTTCTTTCAGCTGATCACTTTGACTGGTGCGGCCGGTGGCGCTGTCTACTTCCTGCAGTGCCACCAGGTCGGGATTGGTGGCCAGTATTACATTGGCGATTCCCTGAAGATCCAGTACCTGTTTCATGTTTTCCCCGTGATGAATGTTGTAGGTGAGCACCTTTACTTTTTGCGTTTGCGCAAAAAGGACACTACCTGCAAAACATACCACCGTAAAAAGCAGCATTTTTTTCATATCAATATCATTTGAACGCTTCCGTCACTGGCCTTCCGGTCCACACCTGCGGTGTTTTCAACCCAAAGATCCAGGCAAGAGTTGCAGCAGTATCGTAGGTAACTACGCTGCTTTTAATCTCTTTGTTTTTTGCCACACCAGGGCCACGGATGATCCAGGGAATCTGCATTTCTTCCATCGTTTTGCCGCCATGTCCTTTCTTGATACCGCCATGATCAGCTGTCAGCAGGATAATCGTATTATCCCACATCCCTGCATCTTTCACTGCCTGCAGAATTTTTCCCAGCAACACATCATTCTTTGCTACCTGGTCGAAGTAAGGCTGTATATTATGACCAATATTATGCCCGGTTCCATCGGGTTCATCAAAATGGATGAACAGGAAATCCGGTTTCTTTTCTTTGATATAGGCTACAGATGCCGCAGTAGCCAGGCTGTCGTTGTCGTGTGTACCAAGATCTTTGTTTACCGCTGCTTTGGGAAACAAATAACCGATACCATCCCAGCTATAAATAACGCCTATCTCTGCCTTTGGTTTCTGTTCACGTAAAATGGTGTATATAGAAGGAAACATGCCATACTGATCCAGCTCGCGGGAAGGCAGTTCAGGTTTCCGGCTGTCCCATTCTGTATAACCGTGTACTTCAGGACCGGCGCCCATTACCATGGAGGCCCAGTTAACCGCACTGGAAGAAGGCAATACACTGCGGGCCTGTAAAGTCCACGCACCATCCTGCATCATTTGTTTCATATTGGGGTTGTTCACTTTCGGAAAACAGTAAGCGCCGAAGCCATCCATGCCTATCAGGATAACGTGCTTTACCCCTTTGATCTGTGCCTGCGCGAAGAATCCGCCAAGCAACAAACCTGTTACAATGATCAGTTTTTTCATTTCGTTGTTCACTTTTAAGCTAACATGCGTTAGCCCGTAAAATTAATACTGGGTTTTCAATAAATCTTTAGCTAAACATCGTGGGCTAAGATAGTAATGTTTTCTCGCCTATTTCACGGATTAATGTTACTTCTTTTTTCTGTGTGGCGGAGATGCCATATTCAGGAACGCCGGGAATGCCGCCCATACTCACATTGGGATTGCGATAAGTCATCCCGCTTTCTTCATAGCCTTTTGCGGAAGTATGATATTCCGTAATACCGGTAGCGGTAATTAATTGTGCAATATTGTTGGCACGGACGCCGGAACCGGCCATAATGGCGATGCGGTCGTTAGCTCTTTCCACCAGCTCTTTCAGCAGGGACGCGCCTTCCAGGGCGGTATTGTGTGCGCCGGAAGTAAGGATCCGTTCGCAACCAATGGAAATAATATCTTCCAGGGCTTCAAACGGGTTGTCTGTCATGTCAAAGGCGCGGTGAAAAGTAACGCCCATTGGCCACGCCAGGTCAACGAGTATTTTGCATCTTTGTTTATCCACCCGGCCATCAGGCAGGAGGATACCAATTACCACACCGTTGCAGCCCAGTAGTTTGCTTTGCTCAATATCGCGTTTCATCACTTCAAACTCCAGGTCGGAGTAAAGGAAATCGCCGCCACGCGGGCGGATAATAGGGTAGAGGTCTATTTTTACTTTTTCCCTGGCCAGCGCAATGGTGCCATAGCTGGGCGTAGTGCCGCCTTCCAGCAGGTTGTCACAGAGTTCTATCCGGTTTGCGCCACCTTCTTCCGCAGCAATGCAGGATGCTACTGATCCTGCGCATATTTCGAGGGTGAAAGGCATAAAAAACAGCTTTTGAAATGAGGTATCAGCACAGGGATCAGTGATAACGGCTGATCCCTGCCTGCTAAAAATGATGTTTCCCGTCAATTAAAATATTGCTGGTATCACTGGTGCACACAGCATAGCTAAAACCCTTCTGGAGGCAGTAAGCGCCATGTTCCCCTTTTTTATTGAGGGCCAGGAAACCAACCTGGATTTCTTTTGCTTTGGAAGGACTTCTTTTCACAATACGGTCTACCGCTTCTTTACATGCCTTTTCCGGTGGATAACCCTGACGCATCAGTTCCACCACCAGGTGGCTGCCTACTATTTTGATCACTTCTTCTCCAACACCGGTGCTGGTAGCAGCGCCCACTTCATTGTCTACATATAATCCTGCGCCGATGATGGGAGAATCGCCCAGGCGGCCATGCAGCTTAAAGGCCATGCCACTGGTAGTGCAGGCGCCCGACAGGTTGCCGTCGGCGTCCATTGCTACCATGCCTATTGTATCGTGGTTGTATACATTCCCCGGCAGCATCAGCGGATTAAACGCAGTGGCGCCGTTGGAGGGTGTATACGATTTGTTTTCTATGTTGATGATGGGCTTATATTCTGATGTTTTCAGCCACTCTTTCCATGCTTTTTCTGATTCCGGCGTCAGCAGGTTTTCTTTCTGGAAGCCATTGGCCAGTGCAAACTGCAATGCGCCATCGCCTACCAGCATTACATGCGGCGTTTTTTCCATCACCAGGCGGGCTACTGAAATAGCATGGGTCACGTGTTCCAGCGCACCTACGGAGCCGCAGTTGCCATGTTCATCCATGATGCAGGCGTCGAGTGTAACACGGCCATCACGGTCGGGGTAACCGGAGAAACCAACGGTGTGGTTGTTGGGATCTGCTTCCGGTATCTTTACGCCGGCTTCCACAGCGTCGAGCGCGCGGCCGCCTTTTTTCAGCACCTCCCAGGCAGCAGCATTGGCCGCACGGCCAAAGTCCCAGGTAGATACTACAATCGGCTTTCCTTTTACCGGTCCGCGTTTCCCCTGCGAACGTGCAGGCGTTCCCGTTACTCCATCCAAAGAGAAAACAGCGGCGCTGAGGGCCGCTGTTTTCAGGAATGATCTTCTATTACTCATATAAAGCATTTTATACTTTTCTGCTTCCGCTGAAAGCTAGTCTTTCATTTCCCATGCCAGCGCACTGGCGCCCAGAATAGCTGCATCGCTTTCTTTCAGTTCAGAGAACAGCAATTTAACTTTATTCTGGAAAATAGGAAGCAGGTTCTTCTCCATATGCTCCCGTACCGGTTTCATGATGAGGTCTCCGGCTTTGGTTAAGCCGCCGAACAGCACAATGGCTTCCGGGCTGGAGAACATCACGAAATTGGCGAGGGCTGCACCGAGTATCTTACCGGTGAACTCATATACTTCCATCGCCAGGGGATCGCCCTTCATGGCGGCTTCGTAGATGAGCTTGGAATTGATCTCTTCTTTGGTATGCTCCCGCATTATGCTGTGCGTATCCGGGCGGGTAGCCAGGAATTCTATGGCAGTATTGGTAACGCCGGTGGCAGAAGCATAGGCTTCCAGCGAACCATGCGCTCCGGTACCGGCATGCAGCCTCCCGTCGGGGATCACAATACAGTGACCCAGTTCGCCGGCAAAACCATCATGACCATAAATCAGTTGCCCGTTGGCCACAATGCCGCTTCCCACACCTGTACCCAGGGTGATTACGATAAAGTCTTTCATACCCCTGGCAGCGCCGTAGATCAGCTCACCCAAAGCTGCCGCATTGGCGTCGTTGGTGAGTACGGTTGGTAAACCGAATTTCTGTTCCAGCAAACTGGCCAGTGGCACTACGCCTTTCCAGCGCAGGTTTGGCGCATATTCTATATTACCGGTATAGTAGTTCCCGTTGGGAGCGCCTACACCAATGCCTTTCATGTTTTCAATGCCGCCTGCCTCATTAATGAGGATAGACAGGTGTCCATGTAATTCGTCCAGGAAGCCATTTACATCTTCATGCTGATTGGTCAACATTCGACCATCACCAATAATATTACCCCTGCGATCTACAATACCGAATTTGGTGTTAGTACCCCCGATATCAATGCCCACCGCTAACTGCTGACTCATAATCAATTCCTTGAGATTTTAAAATGGTTTTAACTCTAAATGCGAAGAACGCGAGATAAGCAAAGCACAGCGCCGGAATAACATAAGAGGCGTGGATACCAATGCTTGCAATGTCTGCCAGACCGCCCTGTACAGGAGGAATGAGAGAGCCACCGAGGATCATCATTACCAGGAACGCAGAACCCTGGCCAGTATACTTGCCCAGACCTGCGATTGATAATGCGAAAATGCTTGGCCACATCACAGAGCAGAATAATCCGCCGCTGATAAATGCAAACGTAGCCAGCTGACCGGTGGTAAATAATCCGATCAGAACAGAACCAACACCCAGCAAACCAAAGATGGTAAGGGTTTTGGCAGGTTTGTCCTGGCCGGCAAAGAAGCCAATGATCTGCACCACTATACAGATAGCATATGGATATAAAACACTGATATCATTGCCCTTGATGCTGTTGGCGCCGAGAATAACACCATAAGCTACAAAAGGAACAACTACACAGAGAATATTACGGGTGGTTTTAGATACGTTGAATACGCTGATGGCGCCGGTCCAGCGGCCAATCATCATACTTCCCCAGAACAGGGATACATACGGATCCAGTTCTGATTCAGCCAAACCTTTTACGGTCAGGAAACCAGGATGCTTCAGCAATGCGCCGAGGTTACTGGCAATGGATACTTCCACGCCCACATAAATAAAGATAGCCAGCATACCCAGGATCAGCTGCGGATATTTCATCGCGCCCCAGCCTTCACTGTTGCTGGCAGATGCCATTTTGGTATAAAAGAGGATACCGATAATACCCACAATACCCGCAATGAACATCGGCAACTCAAATTTCAGTATCAGGCCCATGAGGATCAGCACAAACATAAATGTGATAGCCAGTAACGATCTGGTAGCTTTGGGAGAAGATTCAAAACCTTCTGTATCCTGACTTTCCGGCATCTTCACAAAAGCAAAAATAGCAGCAGCAACGAGGAACAGTCCGATGAGAAGGAAATATAAAGTATTGATTTTGCTGATATCCGTACTTACTTCGCCACCTTTAATATTACCAAACAGCAACATGCTCACGATAATAGGTCCGATGGTAGTACCAAAGGAGTTAACACCTCCCGCCAGGTTCAGGCGGTGAGTACCTTTGGCAGGATCTCCCAGTAAAATTGCAAATGGATTGGCAGCGGTTTGCTGCAGTGAAAATCCTAAGGCCACTATAAATAAGGCCATGAGGATAAGGGCAAAATATCCAAACGTAACGGTTTGTTTATAGTCAGTATCCAGTACAGTTACTATTTTTTCCAGGTTAGCTTTCGTAAAGGTGGCAGCATACAGTTTATGCTCCTCATCTTTTGTAAAGCCTCCGGAAACTGCGGAAATTAACTGCGGATTTGTGGTGTACTTTTCAGCGGATTCATTACTGCTGATCAGGAGGGAATAGGTATCCGGATTTTTCTCACGGCGGATCTTCACCTGCCTGTCGGATGTCTGCAACTGCTGCTCTACCTGGAAACCGCTGATGTCAGCAATCGTTTCTTTGATAGGAACAATCTTCTCCTTATTCACACATGGAATCATAATTACCGAGCCAAGCACGGAAATCAGCAACCCGTAAATAATACCCTTCTTGTACCCGATCTTGTTTAGGATGTCCACTTTTCTTGCGGTGGAAGCCAGGTACAGGATCAGCGAACCTATAAAATAGGCACTGTAAAAAGAGAAGTCGATAAGCTGAGACTCCAGCTGGGTGAGGTTAAAGTGAGATTTGCAAAACGGGATAAAGATACTGTTGGATGCAGCCAGAAATCCCCAGAAAAAGAAAACCAGAATAAGCACAAAGAACGAAGGATGGGTGCTTTGTGCGTTTTGTTTTGATTGCTGAATCATAAACGTGTTAAGTTACGGTGAAATTTTGCCGGTTAAATGTATAATTATTTTTTTAAAATTTTTTAAAAAGTCAAAATATTCTTGCAATTTAGTGATTGGGTAAAACGTTTTAGCAAAAATAATTGCGAAATATACAAGAAATATAGGAGAAGTTTAATTATGTTCGTGCTTATCAAAAAAAATAATTCTGACAGCTTATGTCCAACCAAACAGTAACAATGAATGTCCCTCCCAAACAGGCCGGGTATGCGCAATCAATGGCCATTATCGGCATATTGTTTTTCGTATTCGGGTTTGTTACCTGGCTCAATGGAACACTGATCCAGTTTTTCCAGATCGTATGTGAACTGAACGTATCCCAGGCGCTGCTGGTAACTATGGCCTTTTATATGGCCTATTTCTTCCTCTCCATTCCTTCTTCCTTTATCCTGAACAAAACAGGTTTTAAGAACGGGATGGCCTTAGGACTCCTCATCATAGCCATTGGCTCCCTGGTGTTTATACCTGCCGCCAACGCACGCAGCTTCGCTATGTTCCTCACCGGCCTGTTCATCCAGGGCGCCGGATTATCATTGCTGCAAACCGCTTCCAACCCTTACGCCAGTATCATCGGGCCAAAGGAAAGTGCGGCCAAGCGTATCAGTATCCTCGGTATCTGTAATAAAAGTGCAGGCGCCCTGGCCCCGCTGATCCTCAGCTCTATTGTACTGAAAGGAGCCGACAAGCTGGAAAAAGATATTGCTGCTGCGGTAGACGCGGTACAGAAAAATGCTTTACTCGATAGCCTGGCCTCCCGCGTAATCGGCCCCTACGTAGCTATCGCCATCATATTAACTATACTGGCGTTTCTCCTGAAACGTTCTTCTTTACCGGAAATTGATACTAATACGGAAGATGCAGCCACCGCTGCAGCTACCACCGGTAAAACGAGCGTATTCCAGTTCCCTCAGCTGGTATTGGGCGTGCTCTGTATCTTTGTTTATGTAGGCGTGGAAGTAATGGCCGGCGACGTGATCGGTCAGTACGGAAAAGCCCTCGGCATGAGTGTGGACGATACCAAGTACTTCACCACCTTTACCCTGATAGCTATGCTGGCAGGTTATGTAATAGGTATTGCTACCATCCCGAAATACCTCTCCGGTAAAAAAGGATTACAGATCTCCGCTATACTGGGCGTACTGTTTACCGTAGCCGCCTATTTCGCTACCGGCTTCTCCGCGGTAACGTTTATCGCTTTACTCGGACTGGCCAATGCGCTCATGTGGCCCGCCATTTTCCCAATGGCTATCGACGGACTGGGCCGCTTCACCAAAATAGGCTCCGCCTTACTGGTAATGGGTATCGCCGGTGGTGGCGTGATCCCGCAGATCTACAGCGGTATGTTTGATCAGCACAGCATGTTCAGCTTCCTCTACAGCAGCAGCATCGATTTCAGACACGCATTCCTGTACTGCATGGTGCCCTGCTACCTGTACATCCTGTTTTATGCCCTGGTAGGCGATAAAGTAGGCAAGAATTAACTACTCCTGATATTTTTTGAAAGGTTGTTCTGATTTTCAGAACAACCTTTTTTTATTCTCAATCATTTTTATATTTTTAGGTGTAAATTTTACGTTTAATAATCTTTTAATGATACAAGAAACCAGGGAGCAGTTTATCCACTTATTTGAAAAAGAGCCACTGATGGTCGTTTCCCCCGGACGCATCAACCTGATCGGTGAACATACAGATTATAATGATGGTTTTGTTTTACCCGCAGCTATCGATAAGAAAATTGTATACGCCATCGCGCTCAACAATACACAGCAATGTAATGTACATGCCGTTTTTACTAATGAAACGGTGTCGTTCAGCCTGGAAGAGGTAAAACCAACTCCCGGATGGATCAACTATCTCATGGGAGTAGTGTATCAACTGCAGGAACGCGGGCTGCCTGTACAGGGCTTCGACTGTGTACTGGCCGGCGATATCCCCGTAGGCGCAGGTATGTCTTCTTCCGCCGCTGTAGAAGGAGGTCTTGTTGCCGCACTGGATCATATCTTCGCATACGGACTGGATCGCATGCAAATGGCCCTCATCGGTCAGAAAGCAGAACATACCTTTCCGGGGGTAAAATGCGGCATCATGGACCAGTTTGCAAACCTGCATGGTAAAAAAGACCAGGTAATGCGCCTCGACTGCCGCAGCCTGGAATTTGAATATTTCCCTTTCAACTTCCCCGATTACAAAATAGTACTGTGTAATTCTATGGTTCATCACTCCCTCGCTTCTTCTGAATACAATGTACGCAGGCAGCAGTGCGAGGAAGGTGTTAAGGCCATCCAGGCAAATCACCCCGCCGTGAAATCCCTGCGGGATGCAGATATGAACATGCTCAACGAAGTTCGCGCACAGCTTTCTTCCAAAGTATACGACCGCTGTAATTACGTAATCGCTGAAATACAACGGGTACAGGATGCTACCGCACTGCTGAAAAAAGGCGACCTGCAACAGTTCGGTGAACTGATGTATGCCACCCACGAAGGACTGAGCAAACTCTATGAAGTAAGCTGCCCGGAACTGGACTTCCTCGTATCACTGGCCAGAGAGAGAAAAGAAGTAGCCGGCGCCCGCGTAATGGGCGGAGGTTTTGGCGGTTGTACCATCAACCTCGTAAAAGCGGATAAAGTAGAGGAATATGTATCCTTCATTAAATCCCGCTACCTGGATCAATATGGTAAGGAACCGGAAGTATATGTAACCATTATTGAAGAAGGGGTTTCCATTATCGACTGATAAATAAACGACATAAAGAAAAGGCAGCGGAATTTTCCGCTGCCTTTTTTATTAGCTGACAATGATAATTATTAGTACTGATCGTCCAGTGCAAAGATTGGCTTTCTGTTCATCCAGCGGCCACGGGTGAAGTCCGGAATGAACTGCACGCTGCCGCTTTCTGCTACGGATTGCTCACTCAGCGGAGTGATAGCGTACCAGGTAGCCATGTCGTAAACATCCAGCGGATAGGGCGCACCACGTTTGATACACTCGAGGAAAGAGTTGAGTACAAACCAGTCCATACCGCCATGACCCGCACCTGCAGCATCGTTGGCATACTTTTTCCACAATGGGTGGTCGTATTTGCCAAAGTAGCTGTTGGGATCTTTAAAGTCGCCGGTCTTTTCCCATTCGTCGTGTTTACTTTTCTTTTCTACGTAAATAGATTCCTGGTCATCCATCCACAAACCATTGGTACCCTGAACACGGAAGTTCAGTGAGTAAGGCCGCGGAGAGTTGGTATCGTGCGACAGCATGATCGTTTCACCATTGTTGGTTTTGATCAGGGTAGACACGATATCGCCCAGTTTGAATTCTACTTTCGCATTTGGATGGTTTTCACCGCCGTTATCCACAATGTATTTATGTAAACCACGGGATTTGGTAGCCACGGATGTCAGCGACAACAAGCGGTTACCACGGTTAATATTGATGTAGTTGTTGACCGGACCCAGGCCGTGCGAAGGATACAGATCACCGTTGCGGTATACAGAGTGGGCAGTTCTCCACTTGGCTTCAGACAGTGCTTTTTCTCCGAACTCCACACCACCGCCATAATACTGCTTGCCGTTATTAAACTTAACGCCACGCAGATCGTGCTGGTAACCACCCTGCAGGTGGATCAGCTCACCAAATAAACCCTGGCGTACCATGTTCAGTACGGCCATCACATCCCTGCGGTAACATACGTTTTCCATACCAAATACAGGGATACCGGTTTCTTCACTGGTATTTACCAGTTCCCAGCATTCCTGGATATCTGATGCGCCACAAACTTCCACCGCCGGTGTTTTACCTGCTTTCATACAGGCTACCGCCATGATAGAATGCCATTCCCACGGAGTGGCAATGATCACCGCATCAATGTCGTCACGTTTCAGCATGTTGCGGAAATCTTCCGGACCGTTCGTGTATTCAGCTACTTTTCTTTTGCCGCCGTATACCTTTTCGATCATGGCCCGTACCTTTGGGAGGGTGTAAGTGGTATCAGGATCCGCGAAAGCAACAACTTCTGCGTCTTCACGATGGAGACAGAAATTCAGGTGACCGAGTCCGCGGGCGCCAACACCTATCAGACCGATTCTAACTTTTGGTTTCTTTTCGTTGGCAAATAATTTGGCAGAAGAGCCGAGCATAGAAAGTCCTACGCCAGCTGCTACCGTGTTTTTCAGAAAACTTCTGCGATGCAGTGGATTTTTATTCATTGTTCAAAGTTTATCAGCGTATACATTATACGTCTTAGGAGGGACTAAATTTATAAAAATTGATTTATCTAAACCAACCCACCATAGAATAATCTTACATTTTTGTGATAAACGGCGGGTTATCACCACTTATCCTGCCCTCTACAGATGAGGAAAAGCGTATCAAGTCCACCTCAAAGGCATGTCAAAAGCATATCAAGGGGTGGGTTTTTGCAGGCGCCATTTAGGGATAACCCGTAGATAAGCCGTATATGAGCCGTATATAAGCCGTAGATAACCCGTACCTATAGAGATACGGGTTATCTATGAATCATCACCGTCTTTTTTATAGATAGGGTATAATTATACCTGGGCAGATCCCAGGATAGTTTATTGTTCAGGGCTTTTCTTATGATGGTATTTCCCTACGGTTAACTAAACCTTCGGGGCCGGTTTAAGCTAAAATTGAATTAATAATAGGGAATTTGAGATTGAAGGGTTCTGATTATCTGCTATATCTTCGCTCACATCGTAATCCGTAACTTTTATTTCAGGCAATGAAGAAAAACACGTTACTCCTCGCGGGGCTGCTCGGCTTCAATATGGCAATGGCCCAGGAGATCAAACCTTACGGCGCCCTGCCTTCCAAAGCGCAGGTATCCTGGAATGACATGGAATATTACATGTTCATTCATTTTGGACCCAACACCTTCACCAACAAAGAATGGGGCCATGGCGATGAAGATCCGAAAGTATTCAATCCTACCCATCTGGATGCCCGTCAGTGGGCGCGTACCGCCAAAGCGGCCGGTATGAAAGGAATTGTGATCACCGCCAAACACCATGATGGCTTCTGCCTCTGGCCCAGCAAATACAGTACCCATACTGTGCGTGAAAGCGCCTGGAAAGATGGTAAAGGCGATGTGCTGGCCGAACTGTCGGCCGCCTGTAAGGAGTACGGTCTGAAGTTTGGCGTGTACCTCTCTCCGTGGGACCGCAACCATCCTGAATACGGGAAGCCTGGTTATAACCAGGTGTTTGCCAATACGCTTAATGAAGTGCTTTCCAGCTACGGTCCTGTATTTGAACAGTGGTTCGATGGCGCCAATGGCGGTAATATCAAGCAGCCGTACGACTGGAACCTGTTCCACAGCGTAGTCTATAAAAATCAGCCCAATGCCGTGATCTTTAGTGATGTGGGACCGGGCTGCCGCTGGGTGGGTAATGAGAACGGTATTGCCGGCACTACCAACTGGAGCACACTGAATGTAAAAGGCTTTGCACCGGGTGCAAATGGTCCGGCTACCAGGTCACTCAATGAAGGTAATGAGGATGGCGAACAATGGATCCCCGCAGAATGCGACGTATCTATCCGGCCAGGATGGTTTTACAGCCCCGAAACAAACGATAAGGTAAAATCTGTGTTCTCGCTGCTCGATATCTATTACGGCTCCGTGGGCCGCAACGGTAACCTGATCCTCAATGTGCCGGTAGACCGGGATGGTCTTATCCATCCGAACGACTCTACCCGCCTGATGGAGCTGCGCCGTGTGCTGGATGCGTCTTTCAAAAACAACCTGGCAAAACGTGCCGTAGTAACTGCCACCAACACCCGCAGCAACAATAAAGCTGTAAAGGTGTCTAACCTGAATGATGGCACCAACGCCACTTACTGGGCCACCACTGACGATGCTACCACTACTACCATCACGCTTACCTATAAGCAGCCGGTTACCTTTAACAGGCTGGTGCTGCAGGAATACATTGCGCTGGGTCAGCGCGTGAAAGCCTTCAACGTAGAAGTGCTGGAACAGGGCGCCTGGAAGCAGATTGCCAGCGAAACCACCATTGGTCACAAGCGTATTTTGCGTTTGAAGGATTACACCACCACACAGGTGCGTATCAATATCCTGGATGCAAAGGCGGCGCCGGTGATCAGTGAAGTGCAGCTGTATAAAGCGCCGGGGTTACTTACTTTGCCGCAGATTGGCCGTACTGCCGACGGGAAAGTATGGATCCACAGCGAATCCGGCGATCCTGATATTCACTACACCCTGGATGGCAGCGAACCTACCGTGAAGTCGCCGAAGTATATATCTGCAGAAACTACTGTTATCAACCTGCCCCGGGGCGGCGTGGTACGCGCCAAAGCGTTCCTGGATAACGGCAAAACTGCCAGCGAAACAGTTACCACCACCTTTGATATCGCTGCTGCCAAATGGAAAGTAATTTCCCCGGAGGCTGCGGCCAAAGACAATGACCCTGCTAAAGCCATAGATGGCAGCAATGCTACTGTTTATGTGGCAGGCAATAAAGGATATCCGCATGAGTTGCAGGTGGATCTGGGCGAAACCCTTTCCCTGAAAGGATTTACGTACACTCCTCCGGTTGGCGAAGGCATCATTTACGGCTATGAGTTTTACACCAGCACTGACGGTAAAAACTGGGGCAGCCCGGTAGCCAGCGGTCAGTTTGCCAATATCAAAAACAACCCGGTGCAGCAAACGGTGGCTTTCAAAAAGACCAGCGCCCGCTACATCCGCTTTGTGGCTACTTCGCCGGCAGATGAAAAGCAGCCGCAGGCGGCCATTGCCGAGTTAGGCGTGATTACCCGCTGAGAGCGGATGTTGCCTTTCCTGGGATTCGGCTGATTATACTGATTACTTTGATTTTACTTTTTGGATTTTAAATGATTTGGGGAGATAGAAATGGATGTTCCATTTTTATCTCCCCAATTTTCTTTAAAATCAACATAATTGGCTAATTATCAGCATAAAAATCACAATATATAATTAACCAAATCAGCTCAATCAGTGTAATCCCGGGAAAGACAACATCCGCGTTTGTTAAAATTCTTCTCAACTCAAAAAAAATTCGACTATTTAAAAGGATATTGTTATAACTTTGCCGATAATCTAAACTAAAGACAATATTTATAACAATTTAACGCTGAACTGAAGTTGGAAAAAACCGCAACTCATACCAACATTTCTGCATATCATCCCGCTTTAACCGAGGGGGTATATTCTGTTGGGTTCAATGTCTTTAGATTTCTTTCCCGACGACCTAGAATTTGATAGCGCTTGTCTGAATATGGCCGCTATCGCACCGTGATTCCCCAATCCTCCGGTGAACCTTTCCAGCAATGGAATTTCAAGTTAGTTTATTGATTCACGATTTCAATTTAAAAAGTTGGAAAATCAACATATCATCGTTAGGGTAGCCACTCCTGACGATATTCACTATTCAAATACCATCACAGACGAGATGGAATCATCTGCAAAAGCAAGAGGAACCGGCATTGCGAAGCGTTCCCCTGACTATGTAGAGCTGAAAATGAACGAAGGCAAGGCGGTAATTGCTGTTACCGATAAGGGCGAATGGGTAGGCTTCTGCTATATTGAAGCCTGGGGTCATGAGAAATTTGTGGCGAATTCGGGTCTGATCGTTAATCCCGCCTTCAGAGGCCACGGTGTGGCTAAATCGATCAAAAAGAGAATATTCGAACTGTCGAGAGAGAAATACCCGGATGCCAAGATCTTTGGTTTAACCACCGGCCTCGCAGTAATGAAAATCAACTCAGAACTCGGATACGAGCCGGTAACCTATTCTGAACTCACCGATGATGAAGAGTTCTGGAAAGGCTGCAGAAGCTGCGTGAACTTCGATATCCTCACTGCTAAAGAAAGGAAGAACTGCCTGTGCACGGCCATGCTGTACAACCCGCTGGAAAAACTGAAGGAAGCAGAAGAAAAAGCAATGGCCGACAAAGCGCCGGTTCCTGAGCCACAACCGCAGCCACAATTATCTGTGAGTGCCAGCGGTCACATGCACCACGCCAGACGCCGCCGCAGATTTAAAGGAAACATAAAGCTCTACGAGCGATGGTTACGTTTTAAAAGATTTGTTTTGCTGAAAAGCAAAAAAGAAGGTGGCGCCACCGGATCTAAAAAGAAATTTTTCCTGTTCTGACTACAGGATCATCAATATTGTTATCTGGATTTATAAAAAAAGATGTCATAATGAAAAAAGTAGTACTGGGATTTAGCGGAGGACTTGATACTTCCTATTGCGTTAAATATCTGACCGAAGAAAAAGGATATGAAGTGCATTCAGTGATTGTAAACACTGGCGGTTTTTCTGAAGAAGAACTGCAGGAAATAGAAAAGCGCGCTTACAGCCTGGGCGTTAAAAGTCATAAAACTGTTAATGCAATACGTTCTTATTATGATGGTGTGATCAAATACCTCATCTTCGGTAATGTACTGAAAAATAATACCTACCCGCTGAGCGTAAGTGCAGAGCGCATGAGCCAGGCACTGGCCATCGCGGAATATGTGAAGGAAGTAGGAGCCGACGCAGTAGCGCACGGCAGCACCGGCGCCGGTAACGACCAGGTGCGTTTTGATATGGTGTTCCATATCATGATCCCCGGCGTGGAAATCATTACCCCGATCCGTGATCTGAAACTGAGCCGCGAAGAAGAGATCTCCTACCTCAGATCCAAAGGAGTAGAAGTGAACTTTGAAAAAGCCATGTACTCTATCAACAAAGGTATGTGGGGAACTTCTGTTGGCGGAAAAGAAACACTCACCTCCAATGGTATGCTGCCTGAAGCGGCATGGCCTACCCAGCTCACAAAGCAGGGAGAAGAGCAGGTGAAATTAACTTTTGAAAAAGGTGAGCTTACTGGTGTGAACGACAAAACTTTTGGTCATCCATCTGAAGCTATTCAATATTTACAAACCATCGCCGGTCCTTTTGCCATTGGCCGCGATATCCACGTAGGCGATACCATCATCGGTATCAAAGGACGTGTAGGATTTGAAGCCGCTGCGCCGATGGTGATCATCAAAGCGCACCACGCACTGGAAAAACATGTGTTAACAAAATGGCAGCTGAGCTGGAAAGATCAACTGGCCCAGTTTTATGGTAACTACATGCACGAAGGCCAGATCATGGACCCGGTTATGCGCGACATCGAAGCCTTCCTGCAAAACACCCAGGAAAATGTTTCCGGCGAAGTATTTGTTACCCTCATGCCTTACCGTTTCCAGGTTACCGGTATCAACTCTCCTTACGACCTGATGAGCAGCAAGTTTGGTAAATACGGTGAAATGAACACCGGCTGGAGCGGAGATGACGTAAGAGGATTCAGCAAAATTTTTGGTAACCAGACAATGATCTGGCACCAGGTTAAAAATTCTATCTAAATCAGCAGGCAATGGCAAATGATAAAAAGATAAGAGCAGGAATTGTAGGCGGGGCAGGTTATACAGGCGGTGAAATGATCCGGCTTTTACTGAATCACCCGGATGTTACTATTTCGTTTGTACATAGCCGTAGTAATGCTGGCAATCCTTTGTATGCAGTACACGCAGATCTGTTAGGAGAAACAGAACAACTGTTCACCGGCGATCTGAGCAACGATATTGATGTGATGTTTCTTTGCCTGGGCCACGGCGAATCTAAAAAGTTCCTCGAAGCAAATGAGGTGGCTGCCCATGTAAAAGTGATTGACCTGAGCCAGGATTTTCGTTTAGGCGAAACCGTAAAGGACCGCGCTTTTGTATACGGTTTACCGGAAATGCAACGCGACCTGATAAAAACTGCGCAGAACATTGCCAATCCCGGCTGCTTTGCTACCGGTATCCAGCTGGGCCTGTTACCACTGGCAAAGGCGGGGCTGCTCACGGAAGTACATACCACCGGTATCACCGGTTCCACCGGGGCGGGACAAAGCTTACAGGCTACCTCGCACTTTACCTGGAGGGCCAATAATATTTCCACCTATAAAGTGCTGAATCATCAGCACCTGAAAGAAATACGACGAAGCCTGCAGCTGTTGCAGCCAGGCTTCAATGGTGAGGTGAATTTTGTTCCCGTACGCGGCGATTACCCAAGAGGAATCTGGGTAACCTCGTACCTGCAAACCGACTTATCGCTGGAAGAGGCTGTGAAGCTGTATAAAGACTTCTACGCCGGTCATCCGTTTACACATGTAAGCGATAAACAGATCGATCTGAAGCAGGTAGTGAACACCAACAAGTGTTTGATTCAACTGGAAAAAACCGGTAACAAACTGGTGATCCATTCCATTGAAGACAACCTGCTGAAAGGCGCTTCCGGTCAGGCAGTGCAAAACATGAACCTGATGTGCGGACTGGATGAAACGGCAGGACTGAAACTGAAGTCCATCGTGTTCTAAGTGTTTTTATCATTTTCAATTTATTGCCAACATGAAACTGTTCGACGTATATCCCGTTAACGATATCATTATAGAAAAAGCCCAGGACTCCCACGTTTGGGATAACAAGGGCACACAATACCTGGACCTGTATGGCGGGCATGCAGTGATCTCTATTGGTCACACGCATCCACATTATGTAAAGCGCCTTACAGACCAGTTGCATAAAGTAGGCTTTTATTCCAATTCTGTAAAGATGCCTTTACAGGAAGAGCTGGCGGCCTTGCTGGGCAAGGTTTCCGGTAAGGAAGACTATCAGCTGTTCCTGTGCAACTCCGGTGCGGAAGCCAATGAAAATGCACTGAAGCTGGCCTCTTTTTACAACGGTAAAAAGAAAGTCATTGCCTTTAAGAAAGCATTTCACGGCAGAACCTCCCTGGCAGTAGCGGCTACCGACAATCCGAAAATTGTAGCGCCGGTAAATGAAACAGATAACGTGGTATTTTTACCCTGGGAAGATGAAGCCGCACTGGAACAGGCTTTTCAGCAGTATGAAGTATCCTCTGTGATCATTGAAGGTATCCAGGGGGTAGGTGGTATCAACGTAGCCAGCGAATCTTTCCTGCGGAAGATCAGGAGCCTGTGTGATGCGCACAACGCCGTGTTCATTGCAGACTCCGTACAGTGTGGATATGGCCGCAGCGGTAAATTCTACTCGCACGATTTTGCGGGTGTAAACGCGGATATCTACAGCATGGCGAAAGGAATGGGAAATGGTTTCCCGATCGGCGCCATCATCATTGCACCAAAATTCCATGCGGTGTATGGTATGCTGGGCACTACCTTTGGTGGTAATCACCTGGCCTGCGCAGCAGCCCTGGCAGTACTGGAAACCATACAGGCGGAAAAACTGATGGACAACGCAGCTACGGTAGGTAACTATCTCATGGAACAGCTGCGCACATTTGATAAGGTGAAAGAAGTAAGAGGCCGTGGTTTGATGATCGGTATAGATCTCCCGGAAGAATTATCACACGTGAGAAAAGAACTGCTGCATACCCATAAGATCTTCACCGGTGAAGCAAAACCAAACGTGATCCGTTTGCTTCCTTCCCTGGCGCTTACACAGGCCCACGCAGATCAGTTCCTGGAAGCATTCGGAAAAGCATTAAATAAATAAGTAAACAACCATGTACGGCAGGCAGTGTGCCTTTAACATCTTTCCACTGCCTGTTTAAAGCCTATAAGCGAAATGAAACAATTTATTTCTACAGCAGATGTTCCCAGTGTCCCGCGGTTAGTGGACATTGCGCTGAACTACAAGAAAGATCCTTTCAGGGATAAGGAATTAGGTAAGAACAAAACAGTGGGAATGATATTCCTGAATCCCAGTTTGCGAACACGTTTAAGTACACAGATCGCTGCAAAGAACCTGGGTATGGAAGCGATCGTGTTTAACATCGATAAAGAAGGATGGGCGCTGGAAATGAATGATGGCGTGGTGATGAATGGCAACACCACCGAACACGTGAAAGAAGCGGCGGCAGTAATGGGGCAGTACTTCGATATACTGGCCATCCGTACTTTTCCGGGATTGAAAAATAAAGAAGAAGATTATACAGAGAAATATATTAACCAGTTCATTAAGTATGCCGGTGTACCGGTAGTAAGCCTCGAAAGCGCTACCCTGCACCCTTTACAGAGTTTAACAGACGTAATTACCATCAAGGAAAACTGGCAGCAAGCCCGTAAACCTAAAGTGGTAATGACCTGGGCGCCTCACGTAAAAGCGCTGCCACAGGCTGTTCCCAACTCCTTTGCACAATGGATGAACGCATGGGGCGAAGCAGATTTTGTGATCACCCATCCGGAAGGCTACGAACTGGACGAGAAATTTTCCGGTAATGCACAAATTGAATACGATCAGGATAAAGCCTTGCAGGACGCGGATTTTGTATATGTGAAAAACTGGTCTTCTTACAAAGACTATGGCAAAATTACCTGTACAGATCCTTCCTGGATGTTTACCAACGAAAAACTCAAACTCACCAATGCTGCCAAAGTAATGCACTGCCTGCCCGTAAGAAGGAATGTAGTGATTGCAGATGAAGTACTGGACGGTCCGCAATCCATCGTTATCCGGGAAGCCGGTAACCGGGTATGGGCAGCCCAGGCAGTGTTGAGTGAAATACTGAAAGGATAATTATGATCGACTTATTTATTATCAAAGTAGGCGGAAACGTAATCGATAACCCGGCATTGCTGCAAACCTTCCTGGAAAAGTTTGCAGCAATTCCCGGTAAAAAGATCCTGATACACGGCGGCGGCAAAATTGCTACCCGTATCGGTGATAAGCTGGGTATTGAATCGAAATACGTAGACGGCAGACGGATCACCGATGCAGACACTATAGATGTGGTAACAATGGTATACGGTGGTTTGGTAAACAAACAGCTGGTAGCCAAACTGCAGGCCAATGGCTGTAATGCCATCGGTTTAACCGGTGCCGACGCCAACATCATTCCTGCGGTAAAAAGACCGGTAAAGGAAATCGACTATGGTTTTGTAGGAGATATACGTACGGAGATCCTGCATACAGGTCCGCTGAAAGCATTGCTGGATACCGGTATTACGCCGGTGTTTGCCCCGCTTACGCATGATGGTAATGGCCAGATCCTGAATACCAATGCAGATACCATTGCCTCTTCGCTGGCTATTGCGTTATCGCAACATTACAGTGTACGGCTGATTTACTGCTTTGAAAAGAAAGGGGTGTTGCGTGATCCTGCAGATGATGAATCCGTTATTAATCTCATCAACAAAGAAATTTACCAGCAACTGCTGGAAGAAAAAATACTGACAGACGGGATATTGCCTAAACTGCAAAATGCTTTCGGGGCAATTGACAATGGTGTAAAAGAAGTGCTGATAGGGCATGCAGACGATGTTCTGAGCAATACAACCCCGAAAGTGGCAGGCACTCTAATATGCTAACCTATGTGGAACGAAAAACTATATGATGTGGCGGTGGCCCTGCTCAAACAGATGATCGCCACCCCTTCATTAAGCCGCGAAGAAGACGGCGCCGCGCAACTGATCAGTGAGTTCCTGACGGCAATGGATATTCCGCATGAGCGGCATCTCAATAATATCTGGGCCCTCAATAAACATTACGATCCCTCCAAACGTAATATACTCCTGAACTCCCATCATGATACCGTAAAACCCAATCCACAATATACCCGCGATCCTTTTAGTCCGGATGTGGAAGACGGAAAGCTCTACGGGCTCGGTAGCAATGATGCCGGCGGTTGCCTGGTTAGCCTGATTGCGACGTTCCTGCATTTTTATCATCGCAGTGACCTGAGCTACAATATCATCCTCACAGCCACCGCAGAAGAGGAGATCAGTGGCGCCAACGGGATAGAAAGTATCCTGCCGAAACTGCCCGCTATTGAGTTTGCTATTGTGGGAGAACCCACTTTAACACAACTGGCCATCGCCGAAAAAGGACTGATGGTACTGGATTGCACCAGCTACGGCAAGGCAGGGCACGCCGCCAGGGAAGAAGGAGAAAATGCGTTGTATAAAGCATTGCCCGATTTGAACTGGTTCAAAGATTTCCGTTTCCCGAAAGTATCGGAAACACTGGGCCCCGTGAAGATGAGCGTCACCGTGATCAATACCTCCAATAAAGCGCATAACGTAGTACCGGCCGACTGCACCTTTGTAGTGGATGTACGGGCTACCGATCAATATACACTGGAAGAACTGCTGGAAATGATCCGGGCCAATGTATCCTGCGAAGTAAAGCCACGGTCCATGAGAATGCGGCCTTCCTTTATTCCAATGGAACATCCGTTTGTACAGGCAGGCATAAGTGTGGGTAAAACCTGCTACGGATCGCCTACCACGTCCGACCAGGCGCTGATTCCGGCTACCTCTGTGAAAATGGGTCCCGGCGATTCTGCCCGCTCACATACCGCAGATGAATATATTCACCTGCACGAAATCAAAGATGGTATCCAGAGCTATATCCAGTTACTGGAAATGATCCAGTAGTGTATCTTTGGTAAATATGATTTTTAATTTCACGCTTTAACACCGCGTGGAAAAACTATAGTATTATGAAATTGTGGCAAAAAGATAAAGCCTCCTTAGCAGCGGTGGAAACATTCACCGTAGGAAAAGACCGTGAAATGGACGCCTTCCTGGCGCCGTTTGATGTGCTGGGTTCTATGGCACATATCACCATGCTGCAAAGTATAGGATTGCTGGAAGCAGAAGAACTCACGATATTAAAACAGGAACTCAAAAACATCTACCAGGAAATTCAATCCGGTGATTTTAAACTGGAAGAAGGAGTGGAAGATATCCACTCGCAGGTAGAACTGTTGCTGACCCGCCGTTTGGGCGAAGTAGGCAAGAAGATCCATAGCGGCCGTTCCCGCAACGACCAGGTTTTGGTAGATCTGAAGCTGTTCCTGCGTCATGAACTGCAAACCATGACCGAGGAAGTGCTTGCGTTGTTCCACCTGTTACAGCAAAAAAGTGAAGCATACAAAGCGCACCTGATACCGGGTTACACCCACCTGCAAATTGCCATGCCTTCTTCCTTCGGATTATGGTTTGGCGCCTACGCCGAAAGCCTGGTAGACGACCTCACCATGTTACAGGGCGCTTATAAAGTAGTGAACAAAAACCCGCTCGGCTCCGCAGCCGGTTACGGATCTTCGTTCCCCCTTGACCGTGAGCTTACCACCGCTTTGCTGGGTTTTGATGCGCTCAACTACAACGTAGTGTACGCACAGATGGGACGCGGTAAAACGGAAAAAATAGTAGCTTTTGCACTGGCCGGCATCGCAGCTACCATTGCTAAAATGGCAATGGATGCATGTTTGTTCATGAACCAGAACTTTGGCTTTATCAGCTTCCCGGATGAACTCACCACCGGCTCCAGCATCATGCCGCATAAAAAGAACCCGGATGTATGGGAACTGATCCGCTCTCATGGCAACAAACTCCAGGCATTACCCAATGAAATTGCCATGATGACCACCAACCTGCCTTCCGGCTACCACCGCGATTTGCAGCTGCTGAAAGAAAATTTATTCCCTGCTTTCCAAACGCTGAAAGACTGTATCCGCATGAGCCGCCTGATGCTGGAAAATGTACGCATAAAGGAAAACATTCTGGATGATGATAAGTACCAATACCTGTTCAGTGTGGAAGTGGTAAACAACCTGGTGTTACAGGGTACGCCGTTCCGTGAAGCCTATAAGAAAGTAGGCATGGACATTGAAAACGGTACCTTCTCTCCTGATAAAGCCGTGAAGCATACCCATGCAGGCAGCATCGGCAATTTAGGAACGCAACAGATTGCTGCGCAAATGGATGCGGTGATAAAAGGTTTCCCTTTTGAATCGGTAGATAAAGCGATAGAGAAATTACTAAATAGTTGATAAGATACAGGCATAAAAAAAGCGAGGTGATTACCTCGCTTTTTTTATGCCTGTATCTTTTAGAATCCTATAGTAACCCCGGCAAAGAAATTAATCCCTGCCATCGGGTAATAATAATTGTCGTACACCACGCGGTTGCTGGCCTGATCGTAGCTGCTGTAGGTACTTCCGTTGGGTTCATATTTCACGTTGAAAATATTGTTCAGCATGAATTGCAGTCCTAGTTCACGGAATAACGGTTGCGGCACTACGTAGTTGATACGCAGGTTGTTTACAAAGTAAGCATCCAGGCTGCCCGCTACATTAGAGGTGTTATCCATATACTGACGGCTTACATATTTACCCAATACATCGATGTTCAGGTCCTTCACCGGTTTCACGGTTAACGTTAACCCACCTACGAAAGAAGGAGAAAACGAGATATCTGTTTTGTTGAACACCTGTGTATGCGGCGTATAGCCGGCATCGTAAGTAATGGCATGATAGTCCAGTACTTTGTTCTGGCTCAAAGCTGCATTGGCGGCTACGCTCACGAGGCTGCCCAGTTTTACATTTCCATTTACTTCAATACCCATGCGGTAGCTTTTGGGAATGTTGGTGCGGATGTATGCGCCAACATCGTTGAGCATACCGGTTTGCACCAGCTGGTTTTTATAGTTCATGTAATAAACGTTCGCCTGGATAGCAGCGATGTTGTTGTTCCATGAATAGCCGGCTTCCACATCGCGGAGCACTTCCGGTTTGGGTGTTGCTGCGCCGAAGTTGTTTTCAAAATCAACACGGTTAGGCTCTTTGTGCGCAATGGCTACCGAAGCGAATACACGGTTGGTAGGGTTAATGTTGTACGAGATACCTGCCTTCGGATTAAAGAAGTTATAATTCACGTGTGCCATGTATGCAGGGGCGGCTTCAAAGCCATCCATGTTGTACATGATGTTGCGGTACTGCATATCTGCAAAAATGCTCAGTGCAGATGTGAGTTTATATTCTCCTTTCCAGTAAACATTGAAATCGTTTTTGGCAGCGGGATACCTATAATATTCATGATCTTTATCGATGCCTGTTTGCGCCCAGATGATTTTGCCATAATGATCGCCGGTGTAGCGGTTCCAGCCGCCGCCCAGGCTCCAGTTGAATTTGTTGCCGGTGCGGTTTACGGAAAATACGGAACCATAGAAGTAATTATCCAGCCACAGCTGCCGGACAAGGTCGGTGGTATCCACCTGTTTACCGTTGATCACTGGTCCTGTCAATCCGTATTCCGAGAAGGCCTGCTGCGCTTTATATTGTTCGTAGTAGCCGCGTCCGCGGGTGAGATGGAAGGCTACGTTAAAGTTGAGATGTGAATTTACTTCCTGGTTCAGGAATAGCTGGTAATGATCCTGTTGATAGTTATCCGTTTCATTATCGTAGGGAGTGCCTGGTTTATCGGTACCGGCAGAATTGTAGGTGCGGTCTGTTTCCAGGAGTGCCTGTGGTACGCCATTCCATGCCTGGTATGTTTTTTCTTTTCCGGAGAAGACATTGAGCCTGATGGCTGTTTTGGCAGAAACATAGGCGGCGGAAGTATAGAAAGAGCGCAGATCGGAAGTGGCGCGGTCGATATACCCGTCTGATGATATTTTGGAGAGGCGGGCATCAATGGTGAAGTGATCGTTGATGAGGCCGGAACCTGCTTTCACCGTATGTTTCCAGCTATTGAAAGAACCGTAGCTGTTGCTGATTTCGCCGTATGCTTTTTCATTGAATTCGTTGGTGCTGAGGTTCAGCGTGGCGCCAAAAGCGGCGGCGCCGTTGGTAGAGGTACCTACGCCGCGTTGCAGCTGAACGCTGCTAACGGACGATGCAAAGTCGGGCATGTTTACAAAAAACGTTCCCTGCGATTCTGCATCGTTTACCGGGATACCATTTACCGTAACGTTGATACGGGTGATATCGGACCCGCGTACACGCATGCCGGTGTAGCCGATACCGGTACCCGCGTCAGAGTTGGTTACCACGCCGGGCTGCTGATCCAGCAGTATGGGCAGATCCTGACCGAGGTTTTGTTTTTTAATATCCGCCGCTGTTAAAGTGGTGTTTACGAAAGGCGAATTTTTACCGGCGCGTAAGCTGCTGATCTCCACCGGCTTTACAAACAGTGCGGTTGTTTCCAGTGCAATGTCCGTCAGTTGCGTGGTATTATTCGCCGTGATGGTAGTAGTAAATGTTTTGAAGCCGATGTAGCTGGCGGTTAAGGGATAGTTTCCTTTTTTAGGAAGATGAATACTGTAGTGGCCTCTGCTGTCGGTAACAGCGCCGGTTTGGTTGACGGAGATGGTAACACCCTCCAGTGGCTGGCCGCTGGCTTTACTGGTAACGGTACCGGTAACCAGGGATTGTGCATGTAAAGCGCCTGCTATAGATAGCAGCACTAATAACATTAGCTGTTTCATTTTAAGTATGTCTGTTTTCTGTTAGTTCATTCCTAACCAGCATTACCTGGTCCAGGTTCATTGGGTGTGATCTCAGCCTGAAAGTAAGGCACCCCATGTGTTGTGTTAATGCAAAGGTATACTTGTATCTATAATAAATCAGAAATTATTTTTTGGGAGAAGGAAAAAGGTGTAATTTTCAGAGATACTTCTCTCAGTCATCTTTTATAAATTTTTAATCATTTAAATCTTTATTTCTGATGATGAAACTTCAGTTTATCGGGCATCTTGGCCGCGATGTAGTGAAAAAAGAAGTCAACGGCGCCACTGTTTTCAATTTTCCGGTAGCGGTAAATGAGCGTTTTAAAAACGCGCAGGGCATACTGGAAGAAAGAACCACCTGGGTGGATTGCTCGCTCTGGGACAAGGCCAATGTAGCTCCTTATTTAACGCAGGGTGTAATGGTGTACGTAGAAGGCGCTCCAAAACTGGAGGCTTATGTGAGTACCGCTACCGGTGCGTTATGCGGGGCCATCAGGCTCCGGGTGTTTTCGCTGCAGTTACTCAGCCGTAAGGATGAGGAAAAGCGGAAGACACCGGTTGCTGAAATGACCGTACCCGAGGCAGAGCCCGTTCAGGAGCAGCCCGCTGACGATCTTCCATTCTAACAATGTATGAAGCATTCCAATATGAAAGCCAACCAGTTACGGTTGGCTTTTTGTGTTTCTTTTAAAAAAGATTTGGAGTGGATTGAAATATTTGTATCTTTGCACCCTCATTGCGAGGTAGAGCAGAGGTAGCTCGTCGGGCTCATAACCCGAAGGTCAGTGGTTCGAATCCGCTCCTCGCTACAAAATAGGACTGAGGAGTCCATAAAAAAGATTAAGAGCCGAAGAAATTCGGCTTTTTTTATTTCGGTAAGTTTGAGTTGTGAAAGCAACATCACCAGGTTTTAAATGTCATCATGCATAAGGCAGGTTTTGTAAATATTTTTGGTAAGCCCAATGCGGGAAAAAGCACGTTGCTGAACGCCATTATCGGCGAGAAGCTGGCTATTATTTCCCCCAAAGTGCAAACCACGCGGCACCGTATTACAGGCGTATTAACGGATCCTGCGTATCAGATCGTTTTTTCTGACACGCCGGGTATCATTGATCCCAAATACAAGCTGCACGAGAAAATGATGGGTGCGGTTAAATCGGCCCTCGAAGATGCGGATGTGGCTTTGCTGATCATGGATTCGAAAGATTCTATGGAAGAAAACCTGGAATTGTTTGATTCACTGAAACTGAAAGTACCGATTGTTCTTATCCTTAATAAAATGGATAATATCCTCAAAGAGGATATGGAAGTTTTAGTAGAACGCGTCAAAGCCTGGGGCAAGGCAGCAGCGGTAGTACCGGTATCTGCCATGCAGAAGAAGGGTATTAAGGAGTTGCTGGCTGAAATAATAAAGCTGCTGCCTGATGGCAACCCGTTCTACCCGGATGATACACTAACGGATAAGTCTACACGCTTTTTAGTAGCAGAAATGATCCGTGAAAAAGTATTCCAGCTGTTTGAAGAAGAGATTCCTTATCACACCACGGTAATTGTTACACAATTCCAGGAGAAGGAAACACTGACGAAGATCACTGCTGAAATCATCGTAACCCGCGACACCCAGAAAGGAATTATCCTCGGTGAAAAGGGCAAATCCATCCGCGAGCTGGGAACATTAGCCCGGCAGGAGATAGAGAAATTTATTGAGCGGAAAGTATTCCTGGAACTGTTTGTGAAGGTACGCGGCAAATGGCGCGACAACGACACTTTCCTGAAGGAATACGGATATTAATCATTGAAAAATTCCTGGATGTATTATCCAGGTTAGTACGACAAAATATAATAAAAAATGGCAGGATTTACAGTAGCTATAGTGGGTCGCCCCAACGTAGGCAAGTCAACGTTGTTCAATCGTTTACTGGAACAACGGAAGGCCATCGTGGATGACCAGAGCGGTGTAACCCGCGATCGTCAATACGGTATTGCCGACTGGAACGGCAAAACCTTCAACGTAATCGATACTGGCGGATTTGTAACCAACAGTGATGATGTATTTGAGCGGGAGATTCGCAAGCAGGCAAAAGTGGCAATGGAAGAGGCCAATGTAATCATCTTCATGTGTGATGTAACCACCGGTATTACCGACCTGGATGCAGACGTGGCAAATATCCTGCGTCGTACTTCCAAACCGGTTTTCCTGGTAGTAAATAAAGTAGATAACAGTCAGCGTCAGCTGGAAGCCACAGAATTTTACAGTATGGGCTTCGATCATATCCACTTCCTTTCTTCCATGACCGGTAGCGGTACCGGCGAATTGCTCGACGACGTGGTAAGCTTTATTACCCCGGAGATGGAAGACGCAAGACTGGATACAGATATTCCTAAAATAGCGATCATTGGTCAGCCTAACGTAGGGAAATCATCCCTGCTGAATGCATTGGTAGGCGTAGAGCGTAATATCGTTTCCGATATTGCCGGTACTACCCGCGATACCATTCACACCCGCTATAATATGTTCCAGAAAGATTTCATGCTGATTGATACCGCAGGTATCCGTCGTAAAACAAAGGTGCATGAAGACCTGGAATTTTATTCCGTGATCCGGGCCATCAAGGCGGTAGATGAATCTGATGTAGTAATGCTGTTGCTGGATGCTGAAAAAGGTATCACTGCACAGGATCTCAGCATTTTCAGTCTCGCTGCCCGTAAAGGCAAAGGCGTAGTGGTACTGGTGAACAAATGGGACCTTGTGGAAAAAGGCACCAACACCGCGAGGGATTATGAAAAAACGCTGAAAGAGCGACTGGCGCCATTCTCTGATGTGCCCATCATCTTCACTTCCGTAACTGAAAAGCAGCGTATTTTCAAGGCTATTGAAACAGCGCTCGATGTATACGAAAACCGTAAACGCCGGATCCAGACTTCCGTACTGAATGATGTGTTGCTGAAAGCGATTGAAGCATATCACCCACCGGTGGTAAGGGGTATTCCTATCCGTATCAAGTACGTAACGCAGATTCCTACGCATACGCCGGCATTTGCCTTTTTCTGTAACCTCCCGGATGATGTGAAAACACCATACCGTAACTACCTGGAGAACCAGATCCGTACGAAATTTAATTTCACGGGTGTGCCTTTGAAAATCTTCTTCAGAAAAAAATAAATACTTACCGGAAAAAAGGAGTGCAGATTTTGTATTTTATAATTTTTGCATACCTTTGCGGCGGTTTTAAAAATAAAACAACCTAAAAAATGAAAAAATTATTCGTATTCGCTGTTGCCGCTGGCATGTTCTTCGTTGCTTGTAACGGTGGTAGCACTCCTGCTACTGATTCTGTTGCAACTGCACCAGTAGACACTATGAACGCTGCTCCAGTAGCAACTGCTCCAGTTGATTCTGCTGCTCACGTTGATTCTGCTGCTGTAACTGCTCCAGTTGATTCTGCTGCTGCTGCAACTCCAGCTAAGTAAGAGATTATTATAACAATAATATCTTTTCTTGCAAGAAATTAAAAAGCCCATCGCTTATGCGGTGGGCTTTTTAGTGATGTATACCGGTAACAGGATTAATCTTCGAGTATGCTTGCCAGGTTGATCAGCTCATCCTGTTTGTAAGCGTCTTTGTCGTCCCGGAAGCATTTGGATAATTCTTCCAGTAAGAACTGCACAATGCGTTTGTTGGATTGTGGTTTGAAGTAAGAAGGCACCGGTGGCACGGATACTCTTTTCAGATAGGTATCCACATCCTGCTGGGTGTAGATCTGGCCCTGTATGGGATCTATAAAGAAGAGGATCCGGTGGTCGTCAGGTTCTACCGGGGTGGAAAAATCAATGTAGCTGTCGAAATACGCCAGGATAAACTGCCGGGGGATATTCACCGCATACACCGGTAAATCCAGCATGGCGCACAGGCTCTGATAGATGATCCCATTAGTAACGGGGTTACCTTTTTTGGATTCTATCACCTGGTTAATAAAAAATTGATTTTTACGCTGGTAGGAAACTTCTTCTCCTTTGAGGCCAAAGTAGTTATAGATCATGCTGTTCAGCACATTGATCTGTTCCAGTGGTGTAAGATAATTGTTGAGTTCCAGCCAGATATTACGTTTGATCCGGTCTATTTCCGCGATGATCTGTGCATCCATGAGATCGGGAAACTGGTACCGGGCGGCCAGTATGGCGCCCTGCATCAGGTCCTGTGTTTCTGAAAGTCCCCATACACGTAACGCCGCCTGCAAATCCTGGTAATGTACCCGGTGAATGAGCAGTTCTATCCTTTCCTGAATAGCCTCGTCAATTGTATTCTCCCACAAATTCTCCAGGTTCGGAATGATATCTTTACCGTACAGTAATATTTTACTGGCAACCGTATCAAATACCTCCAGATCCGGATCATCCAACAGGTGGAACAAAGCGTTTATTTCTCTGTTTTCGTTCATACCATTATTATGATCATGTGGTAATCATTAAATAATGTGATCCTGTCGGCAAATTAAATAATAAGCATACCCTTCACACTGCAGTTATTATCATTGCCCCATTTTTCAGCATATTCTTACCACAGTGTTATTCAGCTTTCTTCTTTCTGGGAGGCGCCTTTTTCTTCGGTGGATTGGCTTTAACGTCTTCAATGATCGCTTTGGCATCTTCCACTGTTAAATCAGCTGCGTTATCTATTTTCTCCTTTGGTATCTTATAGTTCTTCAGGCCTTGCTTAATATAAGGACCATATGGGCCCTTCAGGATCTGAATTTTCTCTTTTTCAAATATCTTAATGGTCCGTTCGTCTTTGGCAGTGCGTTTCTCCGCAATCAGCGGCGCTACTTCATCCAGTTCCACGGTGTAAGGGTCCATTTCCTTTTTCAGGGAATAAAACTTCTTATCGTGCTGTGCATAAGGACCAAAACGGCCAATGTTTACAATTACGTCGGAGTCCTCAAACTGCCCCAGATTACGAGGCAATTTAAACAATTCCATCGCTTCATCCATCGTGATGGTTTCGATACTTTGTGTGGACTTTAATTTGGCAAAGCGTGGCTTTTCCTCATCTTCCACACTGCCTATCTGGATCATCGGGCCATAGCGGCCCATACGGGCTACGATTGGCTTACCGCTGGCGGCATCGGTACCCAGCGGGCGTTCTCCTTTTACACGTTCTGCATTTTCCAGGGTGTTTTCCACATCTTTGTGGAAAGGAGAATAAAATTCGCTGATCATCGTGTTCCACACCTTCTTACCGCTGGCAATTTCATCAAATTCCCCTTCAATTTTGGCGGTAAAGCCGTAGTCCATTACATTATTAAAATACTGGTTCAGGAAGTCGGTTACAATCATTCCCAGATCGGTAGGGAATAATTTTGATTTTTCCGCGCCGGTATTTTCTGCATCGGTTTGTTTAGTGATCTTATCTGCCTTGAGGGTCAGGATACGGAAATCTCTTTTTATTCCTTCCTTATCTCTTTTTTCTACATAATTACGCTTCTGGATAGTGGTAATAGTAGGTGCGTAGGTAGATGGACGGCCAATGCCCAGTTCTTCCAGTTTCTTTACCAGGCTGGCTTCCGTGTAACGTGGAGCCGGGCGGGAGAACCTTTCGGTGGCTTTCATTTCTTTCAGGTCCAGCGATTGTTTTACTGCCAGTGGCGGTAAGGAGCCTTCCTGTTCTTCTTCTGTTTCATCCTCATCGTCGTGGCTCTCCATATATACTTTCAGGAAGCCGTCGAATTTCAGTACTTCCCCGCTGGCGCTCAGCTCTTCGTGGTTGGTAGAGATATCGATTTTGGCGGTGGTTTTTTCCAGTTCCGCATCCGCCATCTGGCTGGCGATGGTACGTTTCCAGATCAGTTCGTACAGTTTGCGGGTATCGCTGTCATCTACCGTGGTGTTTTCCATGTAGGTAGGACGGATGGCCTCATGCGCTTCCTGTGCGGACTCATTTTTATTTTTGAATTTCCGGTGTTGATGGTATTTGTCACCGAAACTGGTTTTAATTGCTTTTTCAATTTCACTGATGGCGGTATCCGACAGGTTTACGGAGTCCGTACGCATGTAGGTGATATTACCGCTTTCATACAGCTTCTGGGCCAGCAACATGGTTTTGGAAACGCTGTAGCCTAATTTGCGGCTGGCTTCCTGTTGCAGGGTGGAAGTGGTAAAAGGCGCTGCGGGCGATTTTTTACCTGGTTTAACCTGTATGTCTTTTACGGTATAGGCAGCTCCAACGCATTGTTCCAGGAATTTCTCCGCATCTTCCGCGGTTTTGAATTTACCGGGGCCATCTGCCTTGAAAGAAATGCTTTTACCATTTATATCCTTACCGGTGAAATAGGCTTCCACTTTAAAGGTGCTCACTGAAGTAAAGGTATTGATCTCTCTTTCCCTTTCTACGATCAGTCGTACTGCCACGGATTGTACGCGGCCGGCGGACAGGGAGTTGCGCATACTCATTTTGCGCCACAGTACCGGGGAGATTTCAAAACCTACGATGCGATCCAGGATACGGCGGGCCTGCTGTGCGTTTACACGGTCCATATCCAGTTTGCGTGGATGCTGTACTGCGTTTTCTATAGCCGGCTTGGTGATTTCATGGAAAACAATACGTTTGGTCGTTTTAGGGTCCAGGTTCAACACCTCACACAGATGCCAGGAAATGGCCTCCCCTTCACGGTCCTCATCCGTTGCCAGCCATACCTCATCGGTATCCTTCGCCAGCTTCTTCAGCTCTTTCACCACCTTTTCCTTATCTTCCGGGATCACATACTTAGGCTTGAAGTTATTTTCAATGTCTATCCCCATGTCATCCTTCTCCAGGTCACGTATGTGACCGAAGCAGGACCTGACTTCGAAGTCTTTGCCCAATATTTTTTCTATGGTCTTGGCTTTCGCCGGGGACTCAACTATAACTAAATTTTTTGCCATGTATGCTTCTTTATTGTGCTGCTAAATACGCAAAATTCTGTAAAATAATTACTTCAATGAATTCCGCAATAATATAAAAGTACCTTCAAATTAAAAAATAAGGCCACTTTTAAACGTTAAAATACGTTGTAATGTAATGAAAAAAACGGGGACCCGCTAAAACACGTATATTAGAAACCACGAATCAGATGGATACCGGCGGTTTGTTATTTTAAAATTAATTATAATGGATGTAGTTATCGTTGGCACTGGCAATGTTGCGCATTGTTTCGGACACCTCTTAAAAATTCATGGTCACCAGGTAAAACAGGTGCTGAGCCGGAACAAGGAACACGCCAGGGAACTGGGAGAAATGCTCCACGCAGGTTATACAGATGATCTGCAGGATATAAATATGGACGCAGATGTGTACCTGCTCGCGGTAAGTGATGCTGCCATCCCCGAACTGAACGACCAGCTGCGCTTAGGAAAGCGTATGGTGGCGCATACAGCAGGGGCTGTACCCCTGGCAGCTATCTCCCGGATATCGTCTAATACCGGCGTGGTATACCCCTTACAATCGATCCGTAAGGAGGTGAAGAGCTATCCGCCTATCCCGGTGATGCTGGAAGCCAGCAACGATGAAGTGCTGCGGCGGCTGCAATCGCTGGCCCAGAGCATTTCCGGCAGCGTTACCATTACTACTTCGGAACAGCGGCTGAAATATCACCTCACGGCTGTATTGTGTAATAATTTTACCAATCACCTGATTGCGCAGGCAAAGGCGTATTGTGAAAAAGAGCAGCTTGACTTTAATTTACTGCAACCTATTATAAAGGAAACTTTCGACCGGCTGGAAAAATTTGCACCGGAGTCGGTACAAACCGGTCCGGCGCTGCGCCAGGATGAAACCACCATGAGCCTCCACCGCGAATTGCTGGCCGGTGATCCCTATCTGCAACTGGTTTACCAGGTGATGTCTGACGCCATTTACCAGTTCCATAATAAATAGAGAATAAGCGATTGTTAATGCGTAATTGGCTATTTTTGGCCCCATGAACGTATTGGCTTTATTTAAATCTATCACCACCTTTGTGCTGGACGTGGATGGTGTACTCACCGATGGCACCCTGCAATTGCTGCCGGGTGGCGAAATGTCCCGCAGAATGAACATTAAGGATGGTTATGCTTTACAGCTGGCGGTAAAAAAGGGTTATCGTGTGGTGATCATCTCCGGAGGAAAATCAGAAAGTGTGGTGAGCAGGTTACAGGGACTTGGTATAAAAGATATCTTCACCGGTGTACACGATAAGCAGGAGAAGCTGCAGGATTATGTTTTTGAAAATGATCTTCGCTGGGAAGAGATATTATATATGGGAGATGATATCCCGGATTATCTGCCTATGCAACTGGTGGCTTTGCCCACCTGCCCCGCAGATGCGGCGGCTGAAATAAAAAGTATTTCCAGGTACGTGTCCCCATTGCCCGGAGGCCACGGCTGCGTGAGGGAAGTCATGGAAAAAGTATTGAAACTGAACGGACATTGGTTAATGGATGAAGGAATAGCATCGAAATAATAAAAGAGAAAACTATGAAGCTCTGGGCTGCATTTTTTAAACTGATCAGGTACCCGAATCTGATATATATTGGCCTCACCCAGTTTTTACTGCAATATTGCGTAGTAGAGCCGGTTTTACGCAGCTCCGGCGAAGAGCCGTCACTGCCGGTTCCCCAATTTATTTTACTGAGCCTGTCTACCGTACTGGTGGCTGCTGCCGGCTATATTATCAACGACTATTTTGATATCAACATAGACATTGTTAATAAGCCGGATAAAATGGTGCTGGACAAAATTATCAGCCGCCGCTGGGCAATGGCCTGGCACACCATGCTTAACCTGGCCGGCGTGTCGCTGGGTTTCCTGGTAGCATGGAAAACAGGACAGTTTTACCTCGGCTTCACCCAGGTGATCTGTTCCCTGCTACTCTGGTTTTATTCTACTTCTTTTAAAAGACAGGTGCTGATCGGAAATGTGGTTATTTCGTTACTAACTGCCCTGGCAGTAGTGGTGGTAGGATTTTATGAAAAACAGATCTATCATAGTTTTGAAGCTATCATGTCGCCCACCGGCAGAAAGCTGATCCAGATCATCGGGGTGTATGCGCTGTTTGCGTTCCTCATTTCTATGGTCAGGGAAATTGTGAAAGACCTGGAAGATATGATGGGCGACAGCAAAGACGGATGCCGCACCCTGCCCATTGCCTGGGGAGTGCTGGCCGCCAAACGTTTTTGTAATGCGCTGCTGCTGGCGCTGATCATTATTATTCTCCTGGTGGAGATCCGCGTATGGATCCTGGGCTGGTATGTTGCTATCGGTTATTTACTGCTGTTTGTACAGGTGCCCTGCGTATATATTTACCTGGTGCTAAAAAAAGCAAACCTCCCGGAACATTATCACAGGGTGAGTTCCCTGGTAAAGGTGATTATGCTCACCGGTATTTTATCCATGATATTTTTTAAACTTTATTTATAAAGATGTATAACCGCGCACCCGTTATCCTGGCCTCGCAGTCGCCGCGCAGAAAGCAGCTGCTGGAGCAGGCCGGCATCCCTTTCCAGGTGAAGGTGGTAGAAACCGCAGAAACTTTTCCTCCCGAACTGGCCATACCGGATATTCCTGTTCATATTGCGCGTCAGAAAGCGGCCGCTGTGCAGGAGCTGTGTGAAGCCGGCGATATTATCATTGCTGCCGATACGGTAGTGGTACTGGATAACAATATTATCGGCAAGCCCAAAGACCGTGAAGACGCCATTGACATTTTATCACGCCTCAGCGGACGTGAACATCGTGTAGTCACCGGCGTTATAATCCAGCAGGGGGAAAAGGAAGTTGCTTTTTCCAAAACAACGGCTGTACATTTCAAGGCGTTAACTACCGGTCAGATCACTTTTTACGTGGATAAGTACAAACCTTTTGATAAAGCCGGCGCTTATGCGATCCAGGAATGGATCGGCGCTGTGGGTATAGACAGTATTAACGGTTGCTTCTATAATGTAATGGGGCTGCCCGTAAGCAGGGTAGTGGAAGAACTGGAAAATTTTTAAGCAACAGGAACGGCGCAGGGAACTGCGCCGTTTTCATGATTGGTTTTTGCTTATTACATTTCTTTATTCCAATACGAGAATATTCACATCTTTATTTTTCAGCCAGCCGGCTTCTCTCAGTTTCTGTAAGTTGATAGTACCTACCACATAACGCCATTCAGTAGATTCATATTTTTCAGAGATATTAAAGAACTCTGCCAGATCTACCTGGTCGGGTGTTTTGTAGCGCAGGTATACTTTCAGTTTTACATCATTGGTAAAGCTGGGCTGATTGTTTTGTTTGATCTTTTTGTACTCGTAGCGGTAGTTGTATAACAGGGCAGAGATATCGGATAATACAGCGCTGCCTGTAGCAGTGCCGCCGGCGCCTTTACCTACAAAGAACTGTTTATCGGTGAATGCGCTTTCCAGCAGGATGCCATTGTATTCGTTATACACATCGTAGAGCAGGTTGTGTTCCTTAATGAGATGCGGCAATACGTATGCAAATACGTGACCGTTCTGACGGCGGCATTGTGCAATCAGTTTGATGGTACAGTTTCTTTGTTTGGCAAACTGTATATCAAAATCATTGAGGTGATGAATCCCGAAGTTGAATACTTCTTCCGGTTTCACAAAGGTGCCGAATGCGTGCAGCAGCAGGATCACTATTTTGAATTTCGGGTCATATCCTTCGATGTCGAGTGTAGGATCTGTTTCCGCGAAACCCAGGTCCTGGGCCTGTTGCAGGGCAGTGGCAAAGCTGAGGTTCTCTTCAAATATTTTAGTAAGAATATAATTCGTAGATCCGTTACAGATACCTTCTACGGCATTGAGCAGGTCGTTGTCATAATATTCTTCCAGGTTGCGGATAATGGGAATACTCGCACAGCTGGACGCTTCATACAGGAATGGCACTTTGTTTTCTGCCTGCAGCTGGTAGAGTGCGGGCAGGTTTTCAGCGATCATACGTTTGCTGGCGCTTACTACGGCTTTGCCGTTGCGGAGCGCTTTGCTCACTATTTCAAAAGCTGCTTCAGTGTCATTGATCAGTTCTACTACTACGTCAATGGTAGGATCTTCGAGGATTTCATTTTTATCTGTCGTAAAGTAACTGCTATCGATAGGTCTTGATTTATTAGGGTCTTTAATACAGATTTTTTTGATCCGTGCATTAATACCTTTTGTTCTGTTCAAAACTTCATAGAGTCCTTGTCCTACGACGCCGAATCCGAAAATGCCTAAATTGATGATCTTGTTTTCCATACTTTTTTTTGAGCTTTCAGCCGTAGTAGTCAGTCTTTCGCTGTGCAGAGATGATCAGGTTCTGAACATTGAAAGGGATGTGCTAACCGCCAGCGGCTTATTGTAAAACAGTAATTTGCTTGCCGGCCGGATGGTTTAATTTATCCAGCGCCTGTTTCAGGTCGTTGATCAGGTCATCGGCATCTTCGATGCCTACTGATAAACGGATGCAGGAGTCCTGCAGACCTGTTTTTCTCCGGAATTCTTCCGGAATGGTACGATGCGTCATGGTGGCTGGATGGGCCAGCATGCTTTTCACGCCGCCAAAGCTTTCTGCCAGTTTAAATAATTTGGTGGCGTTTACGATACGGATCGCATTTTTGATATTGTCGCTTTTCAGGGAAAAGCTCACCAGTGCGCCGTAATTTTTTTGTTGTTTACGGGCAATGTGATGATTTTTATGTGTGGCCAGTCCGGGATAAAACACTTTATCCACCGCGGGATGTGCGGCCAGCCAGTTGGCGATGGCATTGGCGTTGCTGCATTGTTTTTCCAGGCGCAGGTATAATGTTTCAATACCGCGTATGGTGAGCCATGCTTCAAACGGGCTGAGGATACTACCGGAAATATTCTGGTTATACCGGATCTGGTCTGCCAGTGTTTTTGAGTTTACTACTACGAGGCCGGCAATCACATCACAGTGTCCTGCGAGGTATTTGGAAGCGCTGTGGATCACCAGGTCGGCGCCCAGCGTTAACGGCTGTTGCAGTAATGGTGTGCTGAAGGTATTGTCTACCGCCAGCAGGATATTATGTTGTTTAGCGATTTTGCTGATAGATTTGATATCAGAAACGCGTAAAGTAGGATTGGTAGGAGATTCCAGCCAGATGATTTTTGTATTGGGCGTAATGGCGGCCAATACTTTATCGAGGTTGCTGGTATCTACAAAATTTACTTTGATGCCAAAGCGTTCAAACATGTGGTTAAAGATCTGGAAGATGCCACCGTAGGTGTCTTCCACGGCCATGATTTCATCGCCGGTCTTTAACAGCTTCAGCACCGCATCTATGGCCGACATGCCGCTGGCAAACGCAAATCCGGCAAACCCTTCTTCCAGGTTGCAGATGAGGTCTTCCAGCACTTTTCTCGTGGGATTGTTTGCCCGCGAAAACTCAAAGCCTTTATTGATGCCGGGTGATTCCTGCACGAAAGTGGACGTTTGATAGATAGGCACAGAAATGGCGCCTGTCAGTTCGTCTACCGGTATGCTATGAATCAGTTGTGTAGCTGTTTTCATGTTATAAATTATTTTTAATGATGTTCAATGTGCACAATTGCCAACTGCAACGATATCATTAAAGATCAACTTAAACAACAACAAATCCATGAAAGGGGTGGGGAGGGGGCATAAAAAAAGCTCTCCCGATTGTTGGAAGAGCTCCTTTAGAAAGTTATATATATCTGTGAAGTATTATCTCTGCCAACTTATCTTTCCCCGATTTGCACCGGGGCAGGAATTAGCACCTTTTTCCTGATTGTAATAATCAGGAAAGGTTGCTAAGGCATCGCAGGGCCAAGTCCCTCCGCCTTTCTGGATAAGTGATGTGTAAGAACTGGCGCAAAGGTAATATCACTTTGAGCAGATTTCCAAATTGGAGTTGGAATTTATTTATTAATCGATGTTTTATTACCTTTGGATGATATTATTTTGTACCCAACCATATCTCTTATGTTTGTTAACCCGTTGCTCTCAGAAGAGCTGTTCCAGCACATCTGGGCATTCCGGCTATTTAAGCAGGATCATCTAACCACTACCGGCGGAGAATCAGTACAGGTACTGTTTCCCGGTATTCACAACCACAATGGCGGGCCGGATTTTTCGGCCGCAAAAATCAGGATCGGGGCTACCCTGTGGGTAGGCCAGGTGGAGCTGCACCTGCGTACATCCGACTGGTTCCGGCATGGACACCAGCACAATCCCCAATACGGGCGTATCATCCTGCACGTGGTGTTTGTTCACGACATGCCCGCCGTCGGGATCAGGGAGGCGCCCTGCCTGGAACTGCAGCAGCATATTCCCAAGCTGCTCCTGCAGCGGTATGAGGAGCTGCGGCAGTTGGCGCCCTTTGTACCGTGTGCGCCGCATGCTTCCCAGGTGCCGTCGCTTATCTGGCTCAGCTGGAAAGAGCGGTTGCTGGCGGAGCGCTGGGAACGTAAGATCGGCAGCCTGCGGGCCTGGCTGCAGCACAACCGTTACAACTGGGAAGAAGTGTGTTACTGGGCAGTGGCGCAAAGTTATGGTACGCCCGTAAATGCCCTGCCGTTCCTGCAGGTGGCACAGTCGCTGCCCTATAAAATGCTGATGCGGTACCGGCACCTGCTGCTCCAGCTGGAGGCCCTGTTGTTTGGTCAGGCCGGGATGCTGGAAGCGCCCCAAACAGACGGATATGCGTTACAGTTACAGGATGTTTACGGGCACCTGCAACATAAGTTCCGGCTAAGCCCTATGGCCGGTCATCAATGGAACTGGTTGCGGATGCGGCCCGCCGCCTTCCCTACCATGCGGCTGGCTACTTTCGCCGCGTTGTTGCAGCAATCCCCTCACCTGTTTTCCCGGATACTGGACGCCCCCGACGTAACGGCGCTGGAACAGCTGTTCTTCGTACAGCCATCGGCGTACTGGCATACACATTACCGCTTCGGGCATCCCGTAAACCGTACGCAGCGGCCCGGGAAACAGGCCATACAGGGTATCCTGATCAACACTGTGTTACCTTTGCTGTTCCTGTACGGACAGGATAAGAATGGGAAATATTACCAGGAAAAAGCGTTGCATTTCCTGCAGCAGCTGCCGCCGGAAAAGAACCACATCACCAGCAGCTGGAGCCAATTGGGTATTACGCAGGAAAGCGCGATGGAATCACAGGCATTATTGCAGCTGAAGCAGCACTACTGCGATGAGAAAAAGTGCCTGCATTGCGCGATAGGAGTGAAGATTATCGCGGGCACCTGAGCAGGGAGAGCGCAGCGGATTTTGTCTTCTTAAAAAAACAAAATCCGCTGTAATTTCTTACCAGTTAAAAGTTACATCCTGCACAATATCCGGATGCACGCTCTTTGCCACAGGGCAGGTGAGCGCTGCCCTTTCCAGGATGGTTCTTTCCTTTTCGCCGAGGGTGTGGCCCGCAGGGAAATCGAATACGATGGTTACGCCGGTAATACGGCGGGGATCAGAACCCATTATTTTCTGAACGCTTACTTTGGTGCCTTCAATAGCCCAGTTATTGTCCAGCGCCTTGATGCCCATGATGCTGAGCATGCAGGAACCGAGGGCGGTGGCCACCAGATCAGTAGGGGAAAATCTTTCTCCCTTACCACGGTTATCAACAGGTGCATCGGTATCGATAACAGTGCCTGATTGCAGATGGGTGGCGGTTGTACGAAGTTCGCCGGTATAGATAATAGATGCTGTTTGCATGATATCTTTTTAAATGATCAATCCGTAAAATTAAATGTATTTTTATTATAAGTGTATCCCCTGGTAGTGAAGGCCCTGGTAAACTAAAAAAAAATTAGCTACGTTTGTAATATATACATAACAATACCTTTGTTCAAGCGTTTATTTATTATAATAATAGCCCACTGTGAAAAAAATATACTTAATCCTGTTTTTAGCAACAATATCCGGCGGCTTATTTGCGCAATCTACCTCACGGCAGCAGCAAAGCACGAAGAAAAGTGACAAGGAACAGCGTAAGCTGAAGAAGATCTCCATTTTCCGTGAACAGGAAGAGGGGGAGAATGTTTTTCAGCGCGACTTTTCTGCGGGCGCCCGGCTGAATACCGACGGATGGTCTGGTTTTGCGGAACTGGGATACCGGAAAACGAGGAAAAAGGTGAATTATTTCCAGTTTGAGTTTGGAGAGAAGAAAAGTAACAAGGAAGTAAAGATCAACAGCGGTTACGCATTTACCCAACGGCCTTTTATATACGGCAAACAGAATAATTTCTACCAGGCTAAGCTGGGTGTGGGCCAACGGTACCTGATCGGCGGCAAAGCCAATAAAAACGGGGTAGAAGTAGACGCCATCTATTACGGCGGCTTATCCCTGGGGCTGGTGAAACCTTACTACCTGAATGTGCAGGATGAAAACGGTGAGAATGTGGATATCAAATACACCCCGGAAACTGCAGACCTATTCCTGCATAAGGAACAGATTAATGGCGCCGGCGGTTTTGGAAAGGGCTGGAGCAATCTCAGCGTGGTACCGGGTTTACATGCCAAATTGGGCATGCGGTTCGACTGGGCCCACTTTAACGAGGTGGTGAGCGCCCTGGAAATAGGAGTAAACGGTGAATACTACACCAAAAAGATCCCTATTATGGTGGCAGTAGATGGCGTTGACCCAAATAAACAGTTCTTTTTTAATGCATATGTCAGCATCCAATTCGGGAAGCGCTGGAATAAGAGATAAGTATTAACTTTGCTCTTCTAAAGAAAGGAATAAGCGATGCAAGAACTACCCGTAATAGCCGCCGAACCGGCTACAACAAGAGTAAAAAAGCCAGACTGGCTGCGCGTTAAATTACCCATAGGCGAGAACTATAAACAGGTTAGAAACCTGGTAGATACCCATAAATTACATACGATCTGCGAAAGTGGTAACTGTCCCAATATGGGCGAGTGCTGGGGAGCCGGTACCGCCACTTTCATGATCCTGGGAAATATCTGTACCCGTAGCTGCGGTTTTTGTGCCGTAGCCACCGGCCGTCCGGAAGCAGTGGACTTTGATGAACCACAGCGCGTGGCAGAAGCCATTTACCTGATGAAAGTAAAACATGCCGTTATCACCTCTGTAGACAGGGATGAACTGAAAGACGGCGGTTCCATCATCTGGGCCAATACCATCAATGCCGTAAGGGCATTGAACCCGGAAACAACAATGGAAACCCTGATCCCGGATTTCCGTGGTCAGTGGGAAAACCTCCAGCGTATCATTGATGTGGCGCCTGAAATTGTATCACATAACCTGGAAACGGTAGAACGTTTAACCAAACAGGTGAGGATACAGGCCAAATATCACCGCAGCCTGGAAGTGATCCGTCGCCTGAAAGAAGGTGGCATGCGCACCAAGAGCGGTATCATGCTTGGTTTGGGTGAAACAAAAGAAGAAGTGGTACAGGCCATGCAGGATTTGTACGACAACGGTTGTGATGTGGTAACGCTGGGTCAGTATCTCCAGCCAACACCCAAACATTTGCCTGTTGCCCGCTTCGTTCATCCTGATGAATTTGCAGAATTACGCGAGATAGGTTACAACATGGGACTCGACTACGTAGAGTCAGGACCGTTAGTAAGATCCTCCTATCATGCGGAAAAACATATTGTCAGCGGTCGTAATAAAGGATGACCGGAACTGATTTTCACTTATTTGTTAAAATCCACCCAAAGGGTGGATTTTTGTTTTCATAACGTTATCTTAGCGCCCGAATTCGTTTTACCTAAGCAACAGAATCATTTGTTGTTCACCTACTTCGCTGTTATACGTTGTATTCAGATACCTGGAACCATCCTTGAAACCGTGCAGATAAAGTTTCAGAAGATTTTTGAATTCGCAACTCTCTTATCAACCTACCTGTTTGCTGTAACTATTACAGCCTGACATGTTTTTGCGGCAATTAAAAATGTTGTAATGCGCACAGCGTTGCAACAAATACGGGATGATAATGCTATGCCATTAAAGAAGCAATGCATACATTATTTTCTTTCGATTGGTACAATGATGAACTGAATGTCAAAAGCCTTTTATGAAAAGAGCATTTTATTTGTTAGCTGTGGCGTGCGGATTATTTATATCCCCGCAGGTATTTGCACAGCAATCTACGGACTCTCTGTTAACCAGCGCTACCCTGCAGGAATGTGTACGGTATGCCCTTTCCCACCAGCCGGTCATCAGGCAATCGCGCATCGATGAAGCGATTACCGACAGAACAGTGAAAAGTAAGCTGGCCGACTGGTATCCACAGATCAACCTGGATTATAATATCCAGCATTACCTGGAACTGCCTACCTCTGTTTTTGGTGGTAACCCTACTAAAGTAGGTGTGTCCAATACTTCTACCGCGCAGTTCGGGCTGAATCAGAACCTCTTTACCCGCGACCTCTTACTGGCCACTAATACGGCAAGGGATGTACGAAAACAAAGCCGGCAAACCACTGCACGCAACCAGATAGACCTGGTGGCAGATGTGAGCAAGGCTTATTATGATGTACTCCTCACCACAGAACAGATCAAGGTATTGAACGAAGACATTACCCGCCTGGAACGCAGCCTGAAAGATGCGAATAATCAATACGCCAGCGGCATCGTGGACAAAACAGACGCCAAGCGCGCTACCATTTCGCTGAACAATGCCCGCGCACAACAGAAGGCGGCACGCGAACTGCTCACTTCCAAACAGGCATACCTGAAGGAACTGATGGGATATCCGCTGAACAGCGGCGATGTGCCGTTAACGCAGGACTCTTCTGCCGTAGCCGCTGAAGTAACCGGCGCAGATACACTGCTGACAGCCGACTACAAAAACCGCATCGAATACCAGTTACTTGAAACGCAACAAAGTTTGCTGCAGGCTAACCTGAAGTATAATAAATGGAGTTACCTGCCCACCGTATCTGCTTTTGTTAACTACTCTTTTGCTTATCAGAACGAGCAGTTTGGTAAACTATACAGCGAAAATTTTCCTAACTCTTTACTGGGATTAAAATTATCCTTACCCATTTTCCAGGGAGGAAAAAGAGTACATAACATCCGCATGGCCGAACTCCAGATCCAGCGTACACAGTGGGATTTCGCGGCTTTAAGAAGCCAGATCAATTCACAGTATGCGCAGGCGATGGCTACGTATAAAAGTAACTACAACGACTATCTCACGTTGAAAGAGAATGTACAGATGGCACAGGATGTATACGATATGTTGCAATTGCAGTATAAGGAAGGAATCAAAACTTATCTCGATGTACTGGTGTCTGAAACAGAACTGCGCTCTGCGCAACTGAATTTTTATAATTCCATGTACCAGGTGCTGTCCAGCCGGATAGACCTGCAAAAAGCATTAGGAACCTTAACAGCTAATTATTAAATGGTAACCGGAACGGATATGAAAAAAATGAACAACATTGTCTTAATCAGCGCTGCCAGTATCCTGGGCTTTACTGCCTGTAAAGGTCCTGCCCAGAAAGGAGTGCCTGCTATGCCCCCTACACCGGTAAATATTACGGAGGCATCCGTAGCACCGGCCGTTTATTATGATAAATATCCCGCCACGGTAGTAGCGTTGAACCAGGTGGAACTGCGTTCCCAGGTGTCAGGGTTTATTACCGGGATCTTTTTTAAGGAAGGCGAAGTGGTGCAGAAAGGAAAGACCCTGTATGAAATAGACCGCCGTAAATATGAAGCGGCTTATCTGCAGGCGCAGGCGAATGTGGCCAGTGCAAGAGCAAGTTTCGACAGGGCAAAAAAAGATGACGACCGTTACCAGCGGCTGGCCGACCAGGACGCGGTAGCCCGTCAGATCCTGGATAACGCGAAAGCAACCCTGGAAACTTCCCGCAGCCAGCTGGCCGCAGCAGAAGCCAATCTCGCAGCGGTTCGTACTGACCTGGATTATTCCCTGATCAAAGCGCCGTTTACCGGACGTATTGGTATTTCACAGGTAAAGCTGGGTGCACAGGTGAGCCCTGGTACCACGTTGCTGAATACCATCTCCAGCGAAAATCCCATAGGTGTTGATTTCGTGGTAACAGAAAATGATATCTCCCGTTTTGCTGCGATGCAGGGCGGTAAAGCCAGCGACTCTACTTTCCGTTTGCAGTTGTCTGACGGTACAGAATTCGTTCATGCCGGTAAAATCCTCGCGATCGACCGCGGTGTGGATAACCAGACCGGTACCATCCGCGTGCGTATCGAATTCAATAATCCGGACGACCGGCTGAAAGATGGTATGAGCTGCGTATTGCGCGTACTGAATGAACAATCCGGCGAAAGACTGATCATCCCTTATAAAGCGATCACAGAGCAGATGGGTGAATACTTTGTATTCATCGCAAAAGATTCTGTGGCAGCGCAGCAGAAAGTACATCTCGGCCCAAAAATCGGCGACAGGATCGTGATCATGGATGGTGTTCAGGCCGGCGACAAAGTGATTACAGAAGGCTTCCAGCGCTTGCGTGATGGCGGCAAAATACAGATAGGAATACCAGCCGCTCCAACAGGCGCGCCTGCGAAGAAATAGTTTATCAGTAGAATCAACAGCAGAAGATCATGATTGCAGATACTTTTATAAAACGACCCGTAACGGCTATAGTAATATCTATAGTACTGGTACTGGTGGGGATATTGGCGATGATGAACCTGGCCATTGGCCAGTATCCGGAAATTTCGCCGCCCACTGTACAGGTAACAGGTACCTATACCGGTGCGGATGCACAAACGGTAGAACAAACCGTTGCCACACCCGTGGAAGTGCAGGTGAATGGTACGCCGGGCATGACCTATATCAACACCAATAACACCAGCAGTGGTCAGATGAGTATGACGGTGAACTTTGAAGTAGGTACCGACATCAACATTGCCGCACTGGATGTGCAGAACCGTGTGGGTATTGCGCAACCTACCTTGCCGCAGGAAGTACAGCGTTTGGGCTTAACCGTTAGAAAACGTAATCCCAGCATTCTCATGCTGGTGGCCTTGTACTCACCCAAAGGCACACACGATATTACCTTCCTCGATAACTACACCAACGTATACGTAAAGGATGCATTGCTGCGCGCGAAAGGGGTGGGTGATATCTTTACCCGTGCAGATGATTTCAGTATGCGTATCTGGCTGAAGCCCGATAAACTCGCGGAAATGGGCGTAACTGCCGATGATGTCCGCGCAGCGCTGGCAGAACAGAATGCGCAGATCACCGCAGGTTCCGTAGGTGCGCCTCCGCAACAAACCGGGCAAACATTTGAATATAACATCTTCACCAAAGGACGTTTATCTTCTCCGGAAGAATTCGGACAGATAGTGGTGAAAACGCGTCCGTCCGATGGATCACTGGTGTACTTAAAAGATGTGGCCCGCGTACAGCTGGGTAAATTCAACTATGCAGGTAATAACTTTGTGGATGGCAAACGTGCCGCTTACCTGCTGGTATACCAGGCGCCAGGCAGCAATGCCCTTGAAACCGCCGCCAATGTAACTGCCGCGATGGAAGAGCTGAAGAAGCAATTCCCGCAGGATGTGGACTATGTAGTGCCGTTTGAATCCGTATCTGTAGTAAAAGTATCCATTGAAGAGGTGGTACACACCCTCGTGGAAGCATTGATACTGGTAGTGATCGTGGTATTCCTGTTCCTGCAGAGCTGGCGCGCCACACTTATTCCGGTGCTGGCTATCCCGGTATCCATTATCGCTACATTTATTTTCTTTATCCCGCTTGGATTTACCATCAACACCCTCACCTTGTTCGGTTTCGTACTGGCCATTGGTATTGTGGTGGATGATGCCATCGTGGTGGTAGAGGCCGTGCAGCATAATATAGATCATGAGAAGATGTCGCCGAGAGATGCTACCGCATTGGCCATGAAAGAAATATCCGGGCCGGTAATTGCGATTGCACTTATCCTCGCGGCGGTGTTTGTACCGGTAGGGTTTATACCAGGTATCGTAGGCCGCCTGTATCAGCAGTTTGCCATCACCATTGCTATCTCTGTAATGATCTCTGCTTTTGTGGCATTGTCGTTAACACCGGCGTTGTGTATCCTGTTGCTGAAACCGATGCACCTGGACAAAGATTCAAAAGGGCTCAACAGGTTCTTCTTTAAATTCAACCGCTGGTTTGGACATACTACTTCCCGTTATTCAATAGGAGTTAAAAAGAGTATCCGTCTGTTCCGTCTTGTGATAGTGATCCTGGTGTGTATTTTCGTTGGTACGATGATGTTATTCAAGGCGAAACCTACCGGGTTTATTCCTACGGAAGATGAAGGCCGTTTGATCATCACTTTCGATTTGCCGGAATCATCTTCTACTGAACGTACCGTGGATGTAATGACGCATATGATGAAAGACCTGGAAAGTATACCGGGTATTGCCCACTATGCGGCGCTGGGAGGATTGAATGCGGTGAGCTTTGCCACCAAATCCAACAGTGGCACCATCTTCTGTTCACTGGAGCCGTGGAAAAACCGTGAGGCCGATTCCCTGCAAATTACCAACATGGTAGCCAAAGTGAAGAAAACACTCAGTAAATATAAGGAAGCCAACACGGTGGTGATACAACCGCCGGCTATTCCGGGTCTTGGACAAACCGCCGGTTTCTCCTTTGTATTACAGCAAAAGGGTGCAGGTGAAATCAAGGCGTTTGAAGGCGTGTTACAGAACTTCCTGGCCGCCGCCAACAAGCGTCCTGAAATAGCGATGGCATTCTCCTTCTTTACGGCACGCACCCCTGGTTACCAGCTGGACATAGACCGTGAGAAAGCGAAGAAAATGGGTATCAGGATCTCTGATATTGCTACGGCATTGCAAACCTATATGGGTAGTGCGTATATCAACGACTTCACCATTTACGGCCGTAACTTCCGCGTGGTAACGCAGGCAGATTCTACCTACCGGGGAGATATCAAAAACCTGAGCCAGTTATTTGTACGCAATACAGCGGGTTCTATGGTGCCATTGAGTGCGCTCACTTCTTATAAAGTGATAGAAACGGCGCCGGTAATTTCCCACTATAACCTGTTCCGTTCTGCGGAAGTAAATGGTAACCCTGCACCGGGTTACAGCAGTGGTGATGCTATCCAGGCATTAAAAGAAGTAGCAGCAGAAACGTTGCCGGATGGATATGGTTATGAGTTCTCCGGTTTGAGCCGCGAGGAAATCCTGTCCGGTTCCAAAACGGTATACATCTTTGCGCTGTCTATCATCTTTGTGTTCCTGTTCCTGGCAGCTTTGTACGAGAGCTGGTCCGTACCATTCTCCGTACTCCTGGCAGTGCCTATTGGCGCCTTTGGGGCCATTACGGTGCTTACCTTCCTGCCTAAACTGAGCAACAACGTTTATGCACAGATCGGTTTGATTACCCTGATCGGTTTGTCGGCTAAGAATGCGATCCTGATTGTGGAGTTTGCGAAAGAACGTGTGGATAAAGGAATGGACCTGGTAACGGCAGCGGTGGAAGCAGCCAAGCTGCGGTTACGCCCTATTATCATGACTTCCCTGGCCTTCCTGCTGGGTATCCTGCCGTTGGTATTTTCGTCCGGCGCAGGTGCGGAAGCGCGTAAAACAATGGGCTGGACCGTATTGGGTGGTATGTTCACCGCCACGTTCCTGGCCATCTTTATAGTGCCGGTGCTGTACGTGGTGATTACCCGTTTGGCTTATGGTAAAGAGAAACTCCGTAAGATGAAAGAAAATTATCAGTCCGTACCAGAGCACGATGTGCAGGGCAGACTGTAAGAAAAAGAGAAGGGTTTATAATTGTACATACACGAAGAGGCGTTGCGCAAGCAGCGCCTTCTTTGTTTTATTCCGGAAGGATCCGCTTACCGTCTTTATCGAAATGACGGGTTAATTCCCACTCCGTATCTCCCACCAGGTACATGGTACCTGCTACTACGACGCCCACGGTGATATACCAGAACCAATCGGACTGGCTTTGAAAAAGGAGTGCGCATGCAACGCCGGTAACTACCAGTATCACGCCTACACGCCGCGAAATATAAGCGGCATATTCATTGGCGGAACGCCACATTTCAGGAGTTTTGGTAGACAATACGCTGCGGTAACCATACCAGGATTTGGTGCTTTTGGGAGGGAAACGGTGTATGAAATAACCCATGAGATAGAAGACGATGCCCGCAAAAATAGCCGCATTACAATAAGTGGAATGTAGAAAGCGTAACCACATGGTCCGGGGGTTTGGTTACCATAAGTTACGAAAAAAGAAGGACTCCTGTATATTTTATAGGGGGAAGGCTTAGGGAACGCCTTCCCCCTATATAGTTAATGCTTTGTAGTATCCGCTGCCGGTTTCTTCTTTCCAAACAATCCGTTCAGGGTATTCTTCACGGATTCGCCGGCTTGTTTACCCACATTGTCCAGTGGTTTGCCGGTGGCTGGTTTGGTTGAGTCTTTCTTTCCGCTGAGTTGATTTTTCAGTTGATCTTTCAGGGAGTTGACAGCGGTATTTTTGATCTGGTTAAGACTGTCCTTTACCGTATTTTTTACGGTGTCAATTTTGTTCTTTACCAGTTCTGTTGCCTGTGATTTGAGGTTGTTGGCCGTTTCACGCAGGTCTGTTTTCACGCTGGGTTTGAGGATGTTTCCGGCCATCAGTACCTGCAGGTGAACACTGTCGCCCAGGTTAATGGGGATACCTTTGCTTTGTGCCTGCGATGCCAGGTTGTTCACCAGCGTGTTGCCTGCGGCGCCCATCATGCTGCGTGGCAGGGCCAGTTGCAGCGTGTAATCGAGCGACTGGTCAAAGCCGTGGGAACCGGCAATATCCATTCGTATACCGGCCACCGTTACTTTGAACGGGTTTACTTTTACGCGTCCGTTTTCAAAAGAGAAATAGTTTTTGATGTCACGCAGCGAGAGATCTTTCAGCTGTGTTACATTCAGGGTGTTGGCGAGCTGGTCAACCGGGGCAAACTGTTTCAGGAATCCTTGTACAAGCAGCAGGTTGCCATCTCCGGTAAGTGTACTCAGGTCGGGCGACATATCTTTTCCCAGTTTACCGTGCATGGTTAACTGCGAGGTGATTTTACCGGAAAGGAATTTACCGATCGGCATTAATTTCTGTACCGTGTTGAAGGTGTTGAATGTTTGTTGCACATCCAGGTTTTGCACATCATAGGCCAGGTTGATATCCGGGTTTATTTTGCTGGCTTTGGTGCTGTAGCTGCCGTTGATTTCCATAGTACCCTGCAGGGCATTGGCTTTCAGCTGTTGCATGGTCACTGTTTCATCTTTCACCAGCAGCTTGCCGGATACATTGGTAAGATCGGCTTTATCGTAGTGGATTTTATTCACATTGGCCTGAAGTCCTAAGTTCAGGTTGGCCGGTACTGCAAACGGTGTAGCAGCGGCAGAATCTTTTTTGGCAGTGGCCGGATCGGCAGAGGTGGCACTGGTGGTGCCCATCCATTTATCGAGGTTTATTTCATCTGCTTTAAAATTCATTTGCCCGTCCAGCGGTTCGTTTTTAAACGTATAGGCGAGCAGGTTATTCACTTCCCCGTTAGCTTCAAAGTTAGTACCCAGGTATTGTCCGTTGAGGTCTTTTACCGTTACGTTTTTGGGATTGAACTGTAAGAAGAGATTATTCACTTTTACACCATCGGGATAATCTTTACTTTTATAGAGCATATTGCTCAGTTGCAGTGTGCCGGCGGCATAGAAGCGATCGTACTGTTGTTTTTCGATGGCGCTCATGTTGCCTTTGGCGCTGATATCGGCATCCAGCAACCCGGATAAATTGGTGCCTGCTTCGAGTTTTACGAACTGGGTGATTTTAGAAAGATCCAGTTTGCCTTTGGCGGCTGCATCTACATATAAATCAGATACCGGTGTTTTAACGAGCATACGCAGGTCCAGCGGTGTGTTATCCATTTCCAGGTGGCCGGTGGGCATGTCTATCACGGTATGATCCGGTACGCCATCGGGGTTGCTGATCTTCATGGCAATCTGGATATTTTTTACCGGTTTTGGAAGATCAGGATATTGGAAGAAGCCATCTTTTACGGCGAGATCCAGTCCAAATGCGGGCATTTGCACAGGTGAATAGTTGCCTTTTACGAACCCGCCAAAAGCAGCGGTACCACTGGTTTTTATCTTGTCAAAATCTGTTTTATATACCGCAGGTATTAAAGACAACAGGTCTTTAAAATTGGTGGAAGGAGCTTTGAAGCTCATATCCATACCATAGGTAGAATCATTTACCAGTTTGAAGAAGCCTTGCAGCGCCAGTTCCAGGTTGTTGAGCGATGCTTTACCATCTTTAAACGTATAGGTGTTGGTGTTATTATCTACCTGGATACCTGCATCCAGCGTGGTTTTTACCTGCGATAAGTAAGGAACGAGGCCATAGCGGAAGGTAATGCCGCCGGCGGTGGTACTGGTTTGCAGGAGAAACTGATCCTGTGTAAAATCGCCTTTACCCTGGTGGTTCAGGCCAGTAACCAGTAATTCCATGTTGCCCTGGCGATCGTCGTAACTCACCCAGCCATCTTCAATTTTATATTGCTGTAAACTAAGCGCGAAGCTGCTTTTGCCGGTGTCGGCAGGATTTACGGCAGCGGTATCCGGTTTCATGATATCCCAGTTAACAGCGCCGTCTTTATTTACAATAGCGTGTATGCGTGGCTGTAAGAGTGCAATGTTGTAGATATCCATCTTATCTCCCTTTATCACACTCATGAGATTAAGGGCTACATCTATCTGTTTTACAGCGAGAAGGGTGTCGGCGGCAAATTCACCGGTGCCGGTCACCTGTAAGTCTTCCAGGCCAACAGCCAGCCGTGGGAAGTGGCGGAATAAGCTGATATCCACATCTTTAAAATCCACTTTGGCGTTGAGCTGTTTATTCAGCTCTGTTTTTACTTTCGCTATTATCTTGTCTTTAAAGAAATAGGGGATGGCAATAGCGGCCAGTATCAAGACCACCATTGTGATACCCACAATTTTCAGGATCTTTTTGAGCATAGGTTTTTTATATTTTGGGAGTGAAGATAAGCATAATGTGTAAACGAGGAAATGCGGGTGCAGGACCATCTCTGCACTATTTCGTATTTTTGCGTTAATATTCAGCGTATGACACCGGAAAGAAGAGAAAAATTATTAGCTGTACTGGGCAGGCGGCAGGCAAATTTAACCGTAGTGCTGGAGGATGTACAGGACCCTCATAATGTGTCGGCGGTGATGCGTACATGCGATGCCGTAGGGATACAGGATATTTATATCATCACATCAAAAGCGCCGCGGATAAAGAACTGGGGCCACAGAAGCAGCAGCAGTGCCAAACAATGGCTCACAATACATGATTTTGATAATGCAGCAGATTGCTTTGCCGCATTACGCAGTAAGTATGATAAGATATTAACCACACATCTGGCCGCGGATGCGGTGAGTCTTTACGATATTGACTTCAGTGGCTCTGTGGCATTGGTATTTGGTAATGAGCAGAACGGTGTGAGCGATGCCGCCAGGGCAATGGCAGATGGTAATTTTATTATTCCGCAGATGGGTATTATCCGTTCGTTAAATATTTCGGTAGCCTGCGCGGTGAGTATTTATGAGGCCATGCGCCAGAAAACCATTGCAGGGCATTACAACACACAGGGATTGCCGGAAGAACAGTATCAGACGCTATTGACTGAATGGGGATTCAAAGCTGAAGATCTGGAAGAAGAAAATTAAACGTTTCATATGGCATTTGCAGGTACACATTTCGAAGTTTCGCCGCCATTGTCGGACATTGTGAAGCACTTTTACGTGATGCAATCCGGCGGGGATTTCGTTGCCACCACTGCGCACCTGTCGCCCAATTATGAAATGATGCTGCTGTTCAATTTTGGTGCTCCTGTGCGGTTCTCTTTTGCCGCAGATCCGCTAGGCAGTATGCAGATAGATAAAGTGGCTGTTTTAGGACCGTTAAGGAAGATGTTGAACTACGAGTTGCTGCCGGAAACGGATCTGTTGGCCGTGGTGTTTAACCTGGATGGTTTTTACCGGCTGTTCCAGGTACCGGCAGATGCCCTTAATGCCGAACAGTTACATCAGCTGGATGATTTGTGGGAAGTATTGAAAAGAACACCTTCTTCAGCAGAAAGGGTAGACCTGCTAAAGGATTATATCTCCACGGCTACACATGCAGCAGAGGAAGGAGCATTGCCGCTGCTCAACGGGGCTGATTATTTTAATGATCCGTTTATCCAGCCGGCCAAAGCCATAGCGGCGGATGCAGACCTGTCTGAACGTACCGTGCAGCTGCGGTTTAAAAAATATGTAGGCTATTCTCCCAAAGAAATGCTGCGGTTTCTGCGCTTCAAGCAGGTGATTAACAATATAGAGCATAATGCTGCGGATACGATCGACTGGTTTGATCTGATCCATGATTTCGGGTATCACGACCAGAGTCATCTGATCAAGGATTTTCAGCATTACCTGGGAACTTCACCGGAGACGTTTATTAAGCAGATTGCCCGGAAAGAGTTTTGTACAACGAAGCCGGGAAGACGTTATTAATACAAAAAAAATCCCTGGCCATTTGGCCAGGGATTCGCATTTATACTTACATAAACCCTTATGCACTGCAGGTAACGCAACCTTCTTCCATTGTGCAAACTGCACCCACTACTATTTCTTCTTCTGCATTGCCACCGGTAGCAACCATTGGCTGGATTTGCTGACCGCCTTGTTTTTCCACTGTAAACTGAACGGCCTGAGTGGCTGCCTGAGTACGCAGGTAGTACATACCGGTTTTCAGACCTTTCTTCCAGGCGTAGAAGTGCATGGAGGTAAGTTTGCCGGTAGTAGGAGTATCAACGAACAGGTTCAGTGATTGTGACTGGCAGATGAAAGCTCCGCGGTCAGCCGCCATATCAATGAGGTTACGTTGTTTGATTTCCCAAACTGTTTTGTACAGTTCTTTAATATTTGCAGGTATTTCAGCAATGTTCTGGATAGAGCCATTGTGTGAAATAATCTTTGTTTTCATGTCATTATCCCACAGTCCCAGTTCTACCAGGTCTTTCAGCAGGTGTTTGTTTACCACTACAAACTCGCCACTCAGTACACGACGGGTGTAGATGTTGGAAGTGTATGGTTCAAAGCACTCGTTGTTGCCGAGGATCTGTGAAGTGGAAGCGGTAGGCATTGGCGCCAGCAGCAGTGAGTTGCGGATACCGTCTTTCACAATTGATTTTTTCAGGGTTTCCCAATCCCAGCGTGCGGAAGGTTTCACATCCCACATATCAAACTGGAGGATACCTTTGGAAGCAGGGGAGCCTTTGAAGGTTTCGTAGGCGCCGTCTACTTTTGCGAGATCGTTGGAAGCGCTTAAACCTGCGAAGTAGATGGTTTCAAATATTTCGCTGTTCAGTTTTTTAGCTTCATCGCTTTCAAACGGATAGCGCATCAGGATGAACGCATCAGCAAGACCTTGTACACCCAGTCCTACAGGGCGGTGGCGCATGTTACTGCGTCTGGCCTCTTCGATAGGGTAGTAGTTGTTGTCGATGATTTTGTTGAGGTTCAGGGTAGCCTGGTAGGTTACTTCGTATAATTTCTGGTGATCAAATTTACCATCAATTACGAAGCGTGGCAGTGCCAGGGACGCCAGGTTACAAACGGCCACTTCATCTGAATCGGTATACTCGATGATTTCAGTGCACAGGTTGGAACTCTTGATGGTACCCAGGTTCTGCTGGTTGGATTTGCGGTTGGCTGCATCTTTATACAGCAGGTAAGGGTTACCGGTTTCGATTTGCGCATCGAGGATGGCAAACCAGAGATCCTGAGCCTTTACTGTTTTACGGGCGCGTCCTTCCTGTTCGTATTGTGCGTACAGGGCTTCAAACTCATCGCCCCAGCATTCGTGCAGTCCTGGCGCTTCGTGCGGGCAGAACAATGACCAGTCGCCATTGGATTCTACACGTTTCATGAACAGGTCTGGCATCCAGAGGGCGTAGAAGAGGTCGCGGGCGCGCATTTCTTCTTTACCGTGGTTCTTGCGCAGATCCAGGAATTCGTAGATGTCGGCATGCCATGGTTCCAGGTAGATAGCGAAAGCGCCTTTGCGTTTGCCACCGCCCTGATCCACGTAACGTGCAGTATCGTTGAATACGCGCAGCATAGGGATGATACCATTAGAAGTACCGTTGGTACCGCTGATGTAAGATCCTGTAGCGCGGATATTATGAATGCTTAAACCGATACCGCCGGCGCTCTGTGAAATTTTAGCCGTTTGTTTCAGGGTATCGTAAATACCTTCGATGCTGTCGTCCTGCATAGTGAGCAGGAAGCAGGAAGACATCTGCGGTTTTGGAGTGCCTGCGTTGAACAGGGTAGGCGTGGCATGTGTAAACCAGCGCTCACTCATCAGGTTGTATGTTTTGATGGCAGACTCAATATCTTCTTTGTGAATGCCAACAGATACGCGCATCAGCATATGCTGCGGGCGTTCCTGTACTTTACCGTCTGTTTTCAGCAGGTAAGAACGTTCCAGTGTTTTGAAACCGAAGTAGTCAAAAGCAAAGTCGCGGTCGTAGATGATGCTGGAATCCAGGATCTCTGCATTCTTCCTGATGATTTCCCAAACGTCGTCAGACAGCAGTGCTGCATTTTTGCCGGTTTTGGGATCAATATAATCATACAGCTTCTTCATCGTTTTGGAAAACGACTTGATAGTATTCTTATGCAGGTTACTTACTGCTATGCGGGAAGCCAGCAGGGCATAATCCGGGTGTTTCGTAGTAAGGGAGGCGGCCGTTTCGGCAGCCAGGTTGTCGAGTTCGCTGGTGGTTACACCATCGTACAAACCTTGTATCACTTTTTTCGCTACGTCTATGGCATCTACATATTCTGTATTGAAACCATAGCATAGTTTTTCAATACGCGCAGTGATTTTATCGAACTTCACTGCTTCTTTCCTTCCATCTCTTTTGATTACGAACATGGGTTTGCGAATTTAAGAGGTTAGTAATTCAAAATGTTTTAAAAATCTTCTTCCAGGCTGAATGTCTGTGATTCTTTTGTACCACCCATTACGCCGGATTTCTGGTAATCTCCCACACGTTTTTCAAAGAAGTTGGTCTTACCCTGCAAGGAAATCATTTCCATGAAGTCAAACGGATTAGACGCATTAAATATCTTGGTATAGCCCAGTTCACCGATCCATCTGTCTGCCACAAATTCAATGTATTGCGACATCAGTTCGGCGTTCATGCCAATCAGTCCAACCGGCAGGGCTTCTGTGATAAATTCTTTTTCATAGCTCACGGCATCACGGATGATGTTGTGTACCTGTTCTTCACTCAGTTTGTTTTCCAGCATGCTGTAAAGCAGGCACGCGAATTCGCAGTGCAGTCCTTCATCCCGGCTGATCAGCTCATTGGAGAAGGTTAATCCCGGCATCAGTCCTCTTTTCTTTAACCAGAAGATAGAGCAGAAGCTACCGCTGAAGAAAATACCTTCCACGGCGGCAAATGCCACCAGGCGTTCTGCGAAGTTGCCGTTCTCAATCCAGCGCAATGCCCATTCTGCTTTTTTCTTTACCGCAGGTACGGTGTCGATAGCGTGGAACAAACGATCTTTTTCTGCTGCATCTTTTACATAAGTATCAATCAGCAATGCATATGTTTCAGAGTGGATGTTTTCCATCATGATCTGGAAGCCGTAAAAACACCGGGCTTCCGGGATCTGTACTTCACTCATAAAGTTTACTGCCAGGTTCTCATTAACGATCCCGTCGCTGGCGGCGAAGAATGCCAGTACGTGAGAAATAAAATGACGTTCTCCATCATTCAGTCCTGCCCAATCCTTAAGATCACTGCTTAAATCTATTTCTTCTGCTGTCCAGAAACTGGCTTCATGCTTTTTGTATTGCTCCCAGATTTTCGGGTATTTGATCGGCAATAGCACAAAACGGTCCTTGTTCTCTTTTAAAAGAATTTCATTCTCGTTACTCATCTTTAATTATTTTATGGGTACTGTCGAAGGTTTTTGGTTTTTCTTTTGGGGTCAGCATACCGAAATCTCACTTCTCTTGCCCACAAATCCCATTTCCATGTTTCTGTTTCCTAAAAATCCATACGCTCAGGATTACAAATGTAAGCATCCGGGTAAGGCATGCCCGATATAGTTTTCAACAGGTGTGGAAAAGATATACAACTTTAATGGGAGTATAGTGGCAATGCGTGTTTCACGGGTTTTGCACCTTGTGCATATGTAATATGATTAGCATGTGAAAAGGAGAACGCGAAAATCTGGCTTATATGATAATTTTTTAACTGCTACGGCTAAATGTATGATGGTCAGTATAAAAATGTACCCGGAAAATTTTTGTTAAAAAGATAACCTTCTTTAGATATATATGCGAGAATTTTTCATATTTACAGTTTTAAGCTTTTTCATATGCCCGACCCGGTTATTGCCCTTCATGCTGTCAAGAAGAACTACCAGGATGTACCCATCCTGGATATTGCCCGACTGGAGCTGCCTGCCGGCATTTACTGGCTGCAGGGGGAGAACGGCGCCGGCAAAACCACCTGCATGAAGGTAATGGCGGGCTTAATCCCTTTCAAAGGGGAAATATTGCTGCAGGGAAAGGTGAGCAGCCGGGAACACCCGGTACAGTTCCGCCGCCTGATCAACTACGCAGAAGCGGAACCCCTTTATCCCTCTTTCCTCACCGGCCGCGACTTACTGGAGCTTTACCTCAACACAAAAGGAGGGAACCCGGAAGAGATCCGGGCCATCAGCGAAAAGCTGGGGGTACATATCTTTGTGAATAACCCGGTAAGCAGCTATTCGAGCGGCATGCTGAAGAAGTTATCCCTGCTGCTGGCCTTCACCGGCACTCCGGCCCTCATCCTGCTGGACGAACCCCTGATTACCATAGACACCCGCGCACTGGCCGTTTTGTACGACCTGATCCGTGAATACAGCGCCAAAGGCGTTTCTTTTTGTATTACTTCCCACCAGCCACTGGATGAGGAAGAATTAACGGTAACGGGCACACTGAAAGTAGCTCATAAAAACATTACGCTCAGCTAACATGCGTACCACCTCAGCGATACTCAGTAAGATATTCACACAACGGTTCTATATTCAGAATACGGGCTTTTTCCTGGTACTGTTTTACCTGCTGTTCGGTGTGGTAAATGGCGCCAACCTGCTCGCTTATCATAAAGGATTGATGCTCGGGTTCCTGGGCAATTATACGTTCCTGGTCCTGGTGCTCCTGCTGTGGACTTCCTACGCACTCAAATGCGTGGGCTTTATGCTGAAAACCTTTCAGCTGCAGGGATATGATTTCCTGTATCCTACCATGGGCAGCATCGCCAAACCGGCCCGCCGCATCATCTGGCTGCGGCTTCATACCGCCATTTATATGCCGGTACTGGTGTATGTGGCGATTGCACTTGTTATTGCTGTTCAACAGGGATATTATCCACAGGCAGTGATCATCGCCGTTGTTAATATTGCCAATTGCATATGGCCGTTGGCGTTATATGAAAGAAAGCTGGAGCAACCCGATGTGATCTTTTTTACCGGCCACCTGCAACGCTGGATTAACCGCCACTTTACGAAGCCGCCGGTACTGTTTTTCCTGTATGAACTGTTTACCAATTTTCCCCGTCGTATTGTGAGCACGAAACTGTTTTCCGCAGGGGTGTTGTGGCTTACATTCCTTATTATGGCAAGAGGGGATTATTTTGATCTCCGCGGATTGCAGCTGGGCGTTATGATCAGCGTACTGTCGCATATGCAGCTGATGGTGCATCATCGCGCGTTTGATGATACGTACCTCAATTTCATGGAAAATCTTCCTGTTAGTTTATTCACCCACTATATGCGGCTGGTGGGAGTGTATGTGATTACTTTTTTACCGGAGATGATCATCATTACCGCTAATGCATATACGAAAACAACACCGTGGGGACTGATAACCGTTTTCTGCACGGCATTATCATTAATGATCCTGTTCCGTACCCTATTGTTTTTCCCGAAAATGAATCCGGAGGTGCATGTACGTTATACCATGCTTACTTCTTTCATTGTGCTGTTCATGATACTCGGACATTATGAATGGCCGGCTGTACTGTTGTTACAGACAGCATCGGCCATCATCTTCTTTACAAAATATCGTACCTACGAACCTTACATAGAAACAGGTTCATGACCCATTTTGTCGCTCAGCCGCGCCAGTGAAAGCAACAGCTGTGGTATCTGTTTAATGGCCAGTTCATCTGTCAGGTTGCCATCAGTATCAAATTTATGCTGGGCGTTGCCGATCATGATCTCCGGTTTGTTGATCACAAATGCATTCAGGAATACCATTACCTGCCGTAAATGATACTGCATCCTGGCGGTGCCGATCTGCCCCTGCGATGCACCCATAATAGCTACGGCCTTTTCGTTGAAGGGTTTGTCGGGGTGCCTGGAAACCACGTCTATCGCGTTTTTCAGGGCGCCGGGAATAGAGTAGTTGTATTCCGGTGAAACAATGATCACCCCATCCGATTCCTTAATCTTATGTACCAGCGGCACTACTTCTTCCGGTAACTGCTCGGTATGCAGGTCCGCATTGTACATCGGGATTGTATCAAAAAATACCTGCTCTACTGTGATGTTTGAAGGACATAGTTTTTGCAGTGCTTTCAGCGCCATTGTGTTGTAGGAGCCTTTCCGTAAACTGCCGGAAATGGCAACGAAATGATAGTGTTTTTCAGCAGACATATGCTCGTATATTTATTTAAATGCGTTTTTCTTTGTTCACAAATTTCCGGTGAATAACTTCCTGCACCGGTATGCTCTCGATTTTACTTTCCAGCCAGGAAATAATATCCAGGTAAAGAAAGGAACGGCGTTCATACGGATCTTCCGAAATCTGCTCCAGCCGGTCTTTCAGGTCCACGAAAGCATTGCGTAATGCTTTGGGATTGGCGTAAATATAACGGCGGAGGAATTTCATAATTTCTTCCATCACCAAACCAAGATCCTTGTGTTTTGAGATGAAATGGTAAACAGATTTGATCAGGTATTCCACCAGGCTGTAATTCTCCAGTTCGTAATGTGCAATGAGGTGCAGGATTCGCGCAAAACACTGGATATCTGCCCGGAGGTTACCAATTTTTAAATTGATAATTTTATTAAGATAAACAATGGCTTTGTTGTTATCACCGCTACCAAAGTATAAGCAGGCAATCTTATAGTAAAATACCAGCACTCGGTGCTGGTCTATTTTCAGGGTATGCCTGCTGATCTCTGTTTCGAGTTCCGGCACCATCGCCAAACCCTGGCTGAACGTACCTTCCAGGAAGTAGCGGTTTATTTTGGCAGTATACAGGTATACAAAAGCAGAGGTGCGGGTGTTTTCGTGAAAATTATCCTGGTTGTCCCGGATAAATTCTTCCAGGTCCTGCAGGGCGGTCTTGAACTTTTCAAAGTTGGAGGTATAAAAATGCGCGGTCAGTAAATTATGCTGCGCTTTAATATACAGGTCCATATCCGTTTGCTGCAGGGAGGGGTATTTGCGGAACAGGTCCACCCACTTCTGGGTATAGCGGTAATACATGACAAAGTCCTGCAAAATATAGTAGTACCAGCTCGATGCCTGGTACATGTACACCTTTTCATAAAAGCTCATGTGCGCATGTTGTAAAGACGGCAGCTGGCTTTCAAAAAAGGACTTTACCATTTCGGCGTCCCGCTCGTTGCGGGCGTGGCCCAGTTTGAGATACAGGCCATACATCCGCAGGGAAAGGGTAGACAGGCGGCTGATATTGGTGAGCTGCTGCTCTATCTGCCTGGACTCGGCGCTCAGCACTTCTGCCCGGTTCTCCAGGCTCCGCGTGATATGCCGTGATTCAATCAGCTTTTCAAACTCCACAATTTCGTAGGTAAGCATCACCTCTTCCTGCTCCAGCGCCATCGTTTTGGCTTTGGCCAGGATCTTCAGGCTCTGGTTGTACAACCCTTTATTATACAGTACCCGCGCATGATCCAGCTGCTCGCGCAGGTCGATCAGGGGGTCCTTTTGTTTATATAACTGCCGCAAACTGGATAACAGGTGCTTGTAAAGGTGTGCTTTTACATTCGACAGCTGCTGCTTTTTGATATCCGTTATTTTCTTCAGTATCTGCTCTTCATCGTACTCTTTCATTTTGTCCAGCGTGGTGAATAATTGGATAAAGAGTACGTCTTCCTTGGTGTTGTTTTTGTTGAACGCCAGCTGAAAATTGCGTTTTTCTGCTTTTGTTAAGGTTTTTATTAATATGAATAAAGCATCAGTTTGACTGTTGGGCATCGTTATTAAAATCTTGTAAATTATTGATAAACAGTATGTTAATGTATATCAGAGGTGTTTAAAGGTTGTAATTAAAGCAAATTTAGCGATATGGCAATTAATTAAGGACCATTAGATTTGAAGGTATAAACAATTATAAAAGGAAGCAAAAGGATGGGAAAAACGTTATTTGATAAAATCTGGGATGGCCATATAGTGGTGAGCAAGCCGGGGCATCCCGATGCAGTGTACATCAACACGCACTTTATTCACGAGGTGACGAGTCCCCAGGCATTTGACGGACTCCGCAAGCGTGGCATCCCCGTATTCCGTCCGGCTAAAACCAGGGCTACCGCCGATCACAACGTACCTACCTTACACCAGGATCAGCCTATCAAGGAAGCGTTGAGCCGCCGCCAGGTGGAGATGCTGACGAAGAATACTACTGAATTCGGCGTAGAGCTTTATGGCCTGGGCCACCGGTTCCAGGGCATTGTGCATGTGATAGGACCGGAGCTGGGCATCACCCTGCCGGGTATGACCATCGTGTGCGGCGACAGCCACACCAGCACCCACGGGGCTTTTGGCGCCGTTGCCTTTGGTATCGGTACCTCCGAAGTGGAACAGGTACTGGCTACCCAGTGCATTCTGCAATACAAGCCCAAGCGGATGAAGATTGAAGTGAACGGACAACTGGGCAAGGGCGTACTTTCTAAAGACATCATTCTTTATATCATCTCTAAAATATCCGCTTCCGGCGCTACCGGTTACTTTGTGGAATATGCAGGAGAAGCCATCCGGAGCCTCAGTATGGAGGCCCGCATGACCATCTGTAACATGAGCATCGAAATGGGCGCCCGCGGAGGATTGATCGCCCCCGACGAGATCACGTTCGATTATATCAAAGGCCGCGAGTTCGCCCCTAAAGGAGCCGACTGGGATAAATCCCTGGAATACTGGAAAACCCTGTACTCCGACAGCGACGCCGAATTTGACCAGGTGCTCACCTTTGATGCCGCCGATATAGAACCACAGATCACTTATGGTACCAACCCCGGTATGGGCATGGGCGTTACCCGCCACATCCCTTCACTGGAGCAGCTCGACGAGAAAGAAAGGCCTTCTTTCAAAAAATCGCTTGAGTATATGGACCTGCAACCCGGCGCTGAACTGCTGGGCAAAAAAGTGGATTATGTATTCATTGGCAGCTGCACCAACTCCCGTATTGAAGATTTACGCCTTGTAGCAGATTTTGTGAAAGGCAAACATAAAGCAGATGACGTAGTGGTATGGATCGTTCCGGGCTCCAAACAGGTAGAAGCCCAGGCAATGGAAGAAGGCATCGACAAAATATTTGCCGAAGCCGGTTTCCAGCTGCGTGAACCAGGTTGCTCCGCCTGCCTGGCCATGAACGAAGACAAAGTGCCTGCCGGTATGTACTGCATTTCTACCTCCAACCGTAACTTTGAAGGCCGTCAGGGTCCCAACGCCCGCACGTTCCTGGCCAGCCCGCTCACTGCGGCGGCAGCAGCCATTACGGGCAAGGTTACAGATGTAAGGGAATTGTTAGGACAATAGTTAACAAGAAGAACCAGTTAAAGCCGAAAGCAATGGATCAATGGAACGCTGACTTATACAAAGAAAAACACGCCTTCGTGTTTGAATATGGCAACAGCCTGATCGACTGGCTGCAACCACAATCAGGGGAAAGTATCCTGGACCTGGGCTGCGGCACCGGTGAACTCACCGCGCAGCTGGCGCAAAAAGGCGCCACCGTAACCGGGATAGATGCTTCCGCTGCCATGATAACCAGCGCCCGCGAACATTTCCCTGGCATCTCTTTTGAAGTAGGCGACGCAACTACCTTTTTGCTGCCGCAGCAGTTCGATGGTATCTTTTCCAACGCTACCCTCCACTGGGTGCGTGAAAAGGAAAAGGCCATCAGCCGGATGTATGCACAGCTGAAGAAAGGCGGCAGACTGGTGATAGAAATGGGTGGCAAAGGCAATGTGCAGCAAATCCTTACTTACCTGGAAAAAGCCATGCAGCAGCGGGGTTATACCTACGAACCATTCTGGTATTTCCCTTCTCCCGCAGAATATACTACCCTGCTGGAAAAGGAAGGCTTTAAAATAGACAGGGTGCATTTTTTTGACCGCCCTTCCAAACTGGTGGACCCGGAAACGGGTATCAGCGACTGGCTGGAGATGTTTGGCGCTCATTTTTTTGCCGGTGTACCGGAACAGGACAAAGGCGCTATCCTGCAGCAGGTGCAACATGAACTGGCGCCACACCTGATGAAGAACGGCGAATTGTATGCGGATTATGTGCGCCTGAGAGTGGCCGCCACAAAAATTTAAACTGTAAAATCACTATGAGTAAAATATTTCAACACCTCGTTTCATCTGCGGTACCTGTACCCATCGAAAATATAGATACAGACCAGATCATCCCGGCACGCTTTCTGAAAGCTACCACCCGGGAAGGTTTTGGCGAAAACCTGTTCCGCGACTGGCGCTATGAAGCAGATAATACACCCAAGGCGGATTTTGTGATGAACAATCCCATCTACAGTGGCCAGATCCTGGTAGGCGGCAAAAACTTTGGTTGCGGCTCCTCCCGTGAACACGCTGCCTGGGCTATTGCAGACGCCGGGTTTAAAGTAGTGGTGAGCAGCTTCTTCGCGGACATCTTTAAGAATAACGCCCTCAACACCTTCATTTTACCCATCCAGGTATCGGAAGATTTTCTGGACCGGATCTTTAAAGCCATAGAAGCCGATCCTAAAGCCCAACTGGAAGTAGACCTGGAAAACCAGTTCATAAAAATTGTGAGCACCGGCGAAAAAGAAAACTTCGATATCAACCAGTACAAAAAAACATGCCTGCTCAACGGCTATGATGATATCGATTACCTGCTGAGCCTCCGTAAAGAAATTGAACAATACGAAACCACAAGAACATATAATTTCTAATCATCAAAAAAGCTAAATACTAAAAGCTACACACATATATGGGCGTTGAGAAGAAAATACTAGTTATACCCGGAGATGGGATCGGACAGGAAGTGACCGCATGGGGACAAAAAGTGCTGACAACAATAGCCAAAAATTATCATCACACTTTTACCTTCGAAGAAGGAATCATGGGCCACGTAGCCATTGAAGCTACCGGTGATCCGCTGCCTGAAGAAACGCTGCAGAAGGCAAGGAACTCCGATGCTATCCTGTTCGGCGCTATCGGTCATGCTAAATACGATAACGATCCTACCCTGAAAGTAAGACCAGAACAAGGTTTGCTGAAGATCAGGAAAGAACTGGGATTGTATGCCAACCTCCGCCCGATAAAGTTATTTGATGAACTGCTGGAAGCATCCAGCATTAAACCGGAAATTTTACGCGGTTCAGATATTCTCTTTTTCCGTGAGCTGACCGGCGATGTGTACTTCGGTGAAAAGATCAGGACTGCCGACCGTAATACGGCGTCTGACCTGATGATCTACCACCGTTATGAAGTAGAGCGCATTGCCCGTAAAGCCTATGAAGCAGCACGCACCCGCCGCAAAAAGCTATGCTCTGTGGATAAAGCAAACGTACTGGAAGCAAGCCGTCTGTGGAGAGAAGTAGTACAGGAAGTAGCCAAAGAATATCCTGATGTGGAAACAGAACATATGTTTATCGACAACGCGGCCATGCAGCTGATCAAAGATCCTAAACGCTTTGATGTAGTAGTTACCGGTAACCTGTTTGGCGATATCCTTACGGATGAAGCTTCACAGATCGCCGGTTCTATGGGGATGCTGGCATCTGCCTCTATCGGCGACAGCACCGGTTTCTTTGAGCCTATCCACGGATCTGCACATGATATTGCCGGTAAAGGTATTGCCAACCCGCTGGCTTCTATCTTATCTGCTGCCCTCATGCTGGATATTTCCTTTGGTCTGAAAACAGAATCACAGCGCGTGATCAAAGCGGTGGAGGCTACCCTCAGACAAGGTTACAGAACAATGGACATCGCCAACAAACACACCGTGAACGATTTCATTATGGGCACCGACGCTATGGGCGCCAAAGTATTAGAGAATCTGAATTAATCATTCAATAAAATTATTACACTATCATGGATAAAAATCGTGTATACGTCTTTGATACCACCTTGCGTGATGGAGAACAGGTCCCCGGCTGTCAGCTGACAACCGTTGAAAAAATTGAAGTAGCTAAAAAACTCGAAGCATTAGGCGTAGATATCATCGAAGCAGGTTTCCCGATTTCAAGTCCGGGCGACTTCCAGAGCGTGGTGGAAATTTCCAAAGCGGTTACAGAGCCCGTGATCTGCGCACTTACCCGTGCCAATAATAAAGATATCGACGCTGCCGCGGATGCCCTGCGCTTCGCAAAACGCAAGCGTATCCATACCGGTATCGGTTCTTCCGATATGCACATCAAATATAAATTCAACAGCACCCGCGACGAAATTTTACAACGTGCAGTAGCCGCTGTATCCTACGCCCGCAAGTTTACCGATGATGTGGAATTTTATGCAGAAGATGCCGGCCGCGCAGACAATGAATACCTGGCCCGCATGATCGAAGCCGTGATTGCAGCCGGTGCTACCACCGTGAACATCCCCGATACCAACGGTTACTGCCTGCCCGACCAGTATGGCGCAAAAATCAAGTACCTCGTAGACCACGTTTCCAATATCGATAAAGCGATCATCTCCGTTCACTGTCATAACGACCTCGGTTTAGCTACTGCCAATACCATTGCAGGTATTATCAACGGCGCCCGCCAGGTGGAATGTACCATCAATGGTATCGGTGAACGCGCCGGTAACACCTCGCTGGAAGAAGTGGCCATGATCCTGAAAACGCATCATGCGCTGGGCTATCACACCCAGATCAACTCAAAAGGAATCTACGAAATCAGTAATCTCGTGGAAACCATGATGCATATGCCGGTACAGCCCAACAAAGCTATTGTAGGCCGCAACGCATTTGCACACAGCTCCGGCATCCACCAGGATGGCGTACTGAAACACCGCGAAAACTACGAAATCCTGAACCCGGAAGATGTAGGGATCAACTCCAACTCCATTATCCTCACAGCCCGCAGCGGCCGTCATGCCCTGAAGCATCACCTGTCGCGCCTGGGATACAACCTGGAAAGAGTGAACATCGACGAAGTGTACCAACGCTTCCTGCTGATGGCGGATACCAAAAAAGAAATCAACGATGCCGATTTGCTGGAACTGATGGGCGACGGCGATGCCAAAACCTATGGCGACAATGCCATCAAAGTAACCTTACTGCAGGTGGTTTGCGGCGATCCGCTCCGCCCGATGGCTACCGTTAAACTGCGTATCAATGGCGAAGAAAAAGAAGCCAGTGCTGCCGGTAATGGCCCCGTTAATGCCACCATCAACGCTATCCACGATATTATTAAAGATGATATTGAGCTGGATGAATTTAATATTCAATCCATGCGCGGCGGCAGCGACGACGTGAGTAAGGTAAATATGCGCGTAAAACATAACGGGCAGTCGTACTACGGTTTCGGTATCTCCACCGATATCGTAAATGCCTCTGTGCATGCTTATGTAGATGCGTTGAACAAGATATATTAAATATAACAGCGAAGGGGAGCCCTTCCCCTTCGCTTTGTAACTTTTCCTCCGCCCCTTCGTTCTACAGGTGAAACATTTTCCCTGATGAGAACAATTACCCTACTCCTGACCATTTTATTTTTTGCCGGCTGCACCAAAGACGGGGACAATTGCTCCCAGTATGGATGGGCTGATATTGGCGGCGCGAAATACATGGGTAAATCCACTAACGATGCAAGGGGGCAGAATGGTGTTTTTTATGATGTAAGCTGCACTTTCCCTAATTCCTGTTACACTATTAACAAGATTGTGGAGGTAAGGGACAAAGATACTGTACTGCTAAAGGCGGAATACCTGTACAACACCTGCACTGTTTGCACCCAGGCATTCACTACACAAACCAAAACTTATTCTTTTGTACCTGCTGATAACGGCACCTACTATTTAAAGTGGCAGGGGATTCCCAACCGGGTGGATACCGTAACAATTCCATAATTTTAAAAGAAGATATCCATCAGCGGGTATTTTTTATAATCCGGCAGATAGAAGTGCCACCATTCTGTAGAACTTCCTTTAAAGCCATGTTGCTTCATGGTATCTCTTAACAACTTGCGGTTGGCTGCCATTGCCGGGTCCGGCGGGGTGTAGTTTTCATGCGCTTTTGTGGTAAAATCATCAAAGTCCGTAGGCATTGCCACGGGCTTATTTGTTTTCAGGTTTACCATACTGAGGTCTATTGCCACGCCGCGGTTGTGCCCCGATCCTTTGCGGGGATCTGCCGCATAGAGGTCGTTGGGTACTATTTTAAACATCGTTTCCGTTACATGATAAGGACGGTAGGCATCGTAAATGAGCAGGCCGTATCCTTTTTTGCGCAGGGCTTCCTGCACGGCTTTGAGGGCTTTCGCTGCCGGCAGCCGGAGATAAATATCCGTGCGGGTATAGAGTTGTTGTTTGGTGAAGTTATTGGTGGTGGCGTAACGCACATCTTTTTTAATACCCGGTATATACTTTTCCAGGTCAACGAGCAGCTGGTTGCTGTCGGCCTTTACCAGTTGGTCATATTGCTGCCGGGTACTCAATACTGCGAGGCCGTATTTGTTAACCGGTATTTTCTGGGCGGATAGCTGACCGGAAATGGTCCACAGGAGCGCTGATAACAGTATTATTTTCATGTGCTTAAAATTGCAGAAAAAGCCCCGTATTTGGACCTGATTATTGAATTTTGCGAAAATTAGGCAAGAAAGTATGAAATACAGTGAAAATACAATTGCAATCACCTTATATTAATAGGTATTTTAGAACCCTTAAATTTTTAAACGATGGAACTGTTCAGATTAGATAATAAAGTGGCAGTTATCACAGGTGGTGGTAGCGGTATAGGACAGGCAATAGCGCAAACATTCGGGGCACAGGGCGCACAGGTGCATATCCTGGAGCTGAATGAGGAAGGCGGTAAAACCACGGCAGAGGAAATCAGGGCAGCAGGTGGCCAGGCAACTGTGCATGCGTGCAACGTAGCCGACCAGGCAGCGGTGATCGCTGTAATGGATGGTATTGTGCAAACGGCCGGTAAGCTGGACATCCTGGTGAACTGCGCGGGCATTGCTCATGTGGGTAACCTCGAAAACACGGCTGAACAGGACTTCGACAAGGTGTACCAGGTAAATGTAAAGGGCACCTATAACTGCATGTATGCAGTGATCAAACAAATGAAAGCACAGGGCGGCGGTGTGATCCTGAATGTGGCATCCATCGCTTCCAGTGTAGGTATACCGGACAGGCTGGCCTACTCGATGAGTAAAGGCGCGGTACTGACCATGACATTATCCGTGGCGAAAGATTACCTCGGCGCTAATATCCGTTGTAACTGTGTGTCGCCCGCAAGAGTACACACACCGTTTGTAGATGGGTTTATTGCCAAAAACTACCCGGGCAGGGAAGCGGAAATGTTTGAGAAACTGAGTAAAACCCAACCGATCGGCCGTATGGCCAAGCCGGTGGAAGTAGGCAACCTGGCGTTATTCCTGTGTTCCGACGAAGCAGGCTTTATTACCGGAACCGACTACCCGATTGATGGCGGTTTTATCAGACTTAATAATTAATAATTAATGTGATGCGTGTTTTAAAGTGCGGACGATTACCCGTATCTTTCAAGTTATTCATTCATTAATTTTTAGTTATATCATGCAACATTTTCGAATAGGGCTGGCAATAGCAATAGCCGTATTATCTGCCTGTAATTCCGGTAATAACAAAGGCGCTGCCACCGGGGATTCCGCATCGGTGGTAAAGCCGGCCACACCGGATGGCACTGTGTCTGTTACTTTTTCTGATAAGGAAAAAGATACTTCGCTGATCACGATTAAAGTTCAGCTGAAAGAAGGCACAAAGGAAAAAACTTTTGAACAGGCGATCCTGAAAGGCGTGCCGGAATCAGACCTTTATAAAGTGTTGTGGAATGAACCCAACAGCTGTTATATCGGCGTTATGAAAGCGAATCATCAGCCACGTTATTACCACGCTTTTGTAGACAGTAAAAAAGACGTTAAAATATTATGGGCTGCCACGCCGCCTGAGCCTATCTGGGCGTACATGGAAGGTACGCTGGGTCTTGGTAAGGTATCCGCCGGAGGTGAATTGTTGCAGCAGTATAAAAAGAGCATCCAGTCGGGTAATATCCTGGCAGATTTTATCGCAGAGATCAAGCCGGATGCTTCGCCCGACAGCCTGGAGCTGTATGTGGAATTTGGAGGTCTTCGTAAAAGCATGTACATGCCTGTGCCCAGTGGCAGTAAAGGCGTGATCCAGCCAACAGGACAGGATGACCACGTGTATTTCTCTTTTGTAAAAGATGGTAAAGCAGAACCGGTGATTGACCTGCATGTGGAAAACGGAAGGTTACAGATTAAAACACTGAAAGAAATTAAGTAAGACTAATAAATAAATAATATCGATATGAAACTGATCAGGTTTGGTTTACCGGGAGAAGAAAAACCGGGTGTTGCAACCGCAGCGGGAATGTTTGACGTGAGTGCATTTGGTGAAGATTTTGGAGAGAAATTCTTTGAAACCAACGGGCTGGCGCGCTTATCCGAATGGTATGGAACGCATGCAGCGGAATGTCCGCAGGTACCTGCCGGCACACGTTTGGGCTCACCTATCCTTCGTCCTTCCAAAATTATCTGCATCGGTCTTAACTACGCAGATCACGCGCGGGAAACCAATGCAGCCATTCCTGCAGAACCTATCGTGTTCTTTAAAAGTACCAGTGCACTGGTAGGTCCAAACGACGACCTGGTAATTCCGCGCAACAGTCAGAAAACCGACTGGGAAGTGGAACTGGCAGTGGTGATTGGCAAAAAAGCCAGTTATGTGGAAGAAAAAGACGCTTTGGACTATGTGGCCGGTTACTGCCTGCATAACGACTACAGCGAAAGAGCTTTCCAGATTGAAAGAGGCGGACAGTGGGTAAAAGGAAAGAGCTGTGATACATTCGCGCCGTTAGGTCCGTGGCTGGCCACCAAAGATGAAATTGCCGATGTGAATAATCTTCGTTTATGGCTCACCGTTAACGGTCAGAAAATGCAGGATGGCAATACCTCCAATTTCATATTCAATGTAGCGTATGTAGTGGCTTACCTGAGCCAGTTTATGACCCTGCTTCCGGGAGATGTGATTTCTACCGGTACACCGGCTGGTGTGGGCCTGGGCATGAACCCGCAGGTATTCCTCAAAGCAGGCGATGTGATTGAACTGGGCATTGATGGTTTGGGTACTTCCAAACAAACTGCTGTAGCGTATAAATAGTAATTATGAAAAGATATTGTCTGGCGCTGGATCTGGTAGATGATCCGCAGTTGATCAGCGAATATGAGGGGTATCACCGCAACGTATCCGCTGAAATAAAGAAGAGTATCACAGACGCAGGCATTACCGTAATGGATATTTACCGTGCCGGGAACCGCCTGTTTATGATCATGGAAGTGGATGATACTTTCTCCTTTGAACGTAAAGATGCGATGGACGCTGCCAACCCCGCCGTAAAGGTATGGGAACAGCTTATGTGGAAATACCAGCAGGCATTGCCGGTAGCAAAGGAAGGAGAGAAGTGGATTATTATGGACCAGATTTTTGCATTGTAAAGTATACCGGGCAACGGAAGTTCCGGCGCCCGGTATGCAAAAAATATTTACATGGTTATTGACGCACATCAGCATTTCTGGCAATACGATCCAGTCCGCGACGCATGGATCGATGAATCGATGGAAGCAATCCGTCGTGATTTTTACCCGGAAGACCTGGCCCCGGTGCTGGCCGAAAACGGCGTTCACGGCTGTGTAGCGGTACAGGCAGATCAGTCGGCAGATGAAACCGCCTTTTTACTGGCACTGGCAGATAAGCATGATTTTATTAAAGGTGTGGTGGGCTGGACAGACCTCCGCGCTGAAAATATCGATGAACAACTGGCGCAATATGCCACGCATCCGAAGCTGAAAGGCTTCCGGCATATTGTACAGGGGGAACCGGATAACCGGTTTATTCTCGGTGAACATTTCTGCCGCGGTATCAAAGCGCTGGCGAAACATCAATTCACTTATGATATTCTCGTATATCCGAAACAGTTACCTGCGGTAGAAGAATTTGTACAACAGTTCCCGGAGCAGCCGCTGATCATTGATCACCTGGCCAAGCCCGATATCAAAGCCGGTGAACTGGACGCATGGGCAGCACATATGCGCCGCATTGCACAGTCGCCGAATGTATACTGCAAACTGAGCGGCATGGTTACGGAAGCCGACTGGCAGCAGTGGGAACCGGCACACTTCCGGCCGTTCCTGGAAGTAACGCTCGATGCCTTTGGCACCAACAGGCTGGTGTATGGTTCCGACTGGCCCGTATGTCTCGTAGCCGCCAGGTACCATGAAGTGAAGGGCATCGTTACTGATTTCATCAGCACCTTATCAACAAGTGAACAAGAACAGATAATGGGAGGGAATGCCCGCTCATTTTATCATCTATAAAAAATAATATCATACATACTATGGATTTAGGATTACAGGAGAAAGTGATTATCGTTACCGGTGGTGCAAAAGGAATCGGGGAAGCTATTGCAAAGCTGATAGCAGCTGAGGGCGGCATCGCTGTGATTGCCGGCCGGAGTACTGCCGATAATGAAAAAACAATGAACGAAATTATCGCGGTGGGTGGTAAAGCGATGGCCGTTACCGCAGAACTGGGTAAAGTGGAAGATTGTAAAAAAGTGATCTCTGAAACAATAGCAAAGTATGGTAAAATAGATGGCCTGGTAAACAATGCCGGCGCCAATGATGGCGTAGGACTGGAAAATGGCAGCCCGGAGCGGTTTATGCAGTCGCTGCAGAATAACTTATCGCACTACTACAACCTGGCGCATTTTGCACTGCCGTACCTGAAGGCCACCAAAGGGAATATTGTGAACATCGGATCTAAAGTAGCCGATACCGGCCAGGGTAACACCAGTGGTTATGCGGCCTCCAAAGGCGCTATCAATGCGCTCACCCGCGAATGGGCGGTGGAATTGCTGCCTTACTCCATCCGTGTAAATACGGTTATTCCTGCTGAAGTATGGACGCCGCTGTATGAAACCTGGATTAATTCGTTACCCAATCCAAAAGAAAAACTGGCGGCTATCACCGCTAACATTCCATTCGAAAAAAGAATGACCACGTCAACAGAAATTGCCAACAGCACCGTATTCCTGCTGTCACCACGTTCTTCTCATACAACCGGACAAATCGTATACGTAGATGGTGGTTACACTCATCTCGACAGATCCATCAGCTAAGGATAAAGAGCCAATACCGTTACCAATATTCAATCACCTGAAACATTAAATTCTTCGTTATGGCCGGAGGCGCAGTAAGTAATTCCACCTATACCACCAGTAAAGATACAGGCGCAAAGCCTGGCAACTACCTGTTCCCGCTGATCCTGGTTACCAGCCTGTTCTTCTTATGGGGACTGGCATACGGACTGCTGGACGTGTTGAACAAACATTTCCAGGAAGTATTGAGCATCACTACCAAACGTTCTACTTTATTACAGGGCGCTTATTTCGGCGCATATTTCCTCATGGCATTTCCGGCAGGAATGTTTATGAACAAATTTGGCTACAAGAAAGGAATTATCCTGGGTTTACTGTTGTATGCCACCGGTGCTTTTCTCTTTTATCCAGCAGCCAATGCGCTCAATTTTGATTTCTTCCTGCTGGCATTATTTATACTTGCCTGTGGGCTGGCCTGCCTGGAAACGGCCGCCAATCCATATGTAACGGTGTTGGGAGATAAGGCTACTTCTGAGCAACGGTTGAATTTATCACAGTGCTTTAACGGGCTGGGATCTTTTCTCGGACCTATTATTGGTGCTTGGTTATTTCTTGGCACTGGCAAAGGGGATCTCACCACAGTAAAGATAACTTATGTTGCTATTGCTGTTGTAGTATTGTTCATAGCAGCTTTTTTCGTAAGAACTCCCTTGCCGGAAATTGAAGAAGCAAAACAGGAGGGAGAAGAAGTGATGGCAGATACCCGCCCGCTTTTTGCTCACCGGCATTTTGTATTAGGAGTGATAGCACAATTCTTTTATGTGGCGGCTCAGGTAGGCGTAGGCGCTTTGTTTATTAACTATGTAACAGAATACTGGCATGGCACTTCCGCCAAAAATGCTTCTCTTCTGCTATCTATTGGTATGGCACTGTTCACGGGGGGACGTTTTGTAGGCACAGCACTTATGCGCAAAATCGCTCCAAATCAATTGCTTGCCATTTATGCGTTTATCAACGTATTACTCTGCGCTTTTGTAATGACCGGTAACGGAGCTGCTTCTGTGTATGCGCTTATTGCTATTTTCTTCTTCATGTCTATCATGTTCCCAACCATTTTTGCATTGGGCGTAAAAGACCTGGGTGTACATACCAAACGCGGTGCTTCTTTCCAGGTAATGTCTATCGTAGGTGGCGCTTCTGTTCCTTACCTGATGGGTATTGTAACGGAATGGCAGTCGCTGGCCATTTCCTACGGCATTCCTACTTTCTGCTTTGTGGTGGTGTTTTTATACGGCTGGAAAGGATATAAAAGAGTTTAGTCAGCTGATTTCTTTTTAATATTTAATCCGCAAAATCATTGTAACTTTCTTTAACAAAAGAGGATACCATGATTTTGCGGATTTTTGCTTCCTATGCTTGCTGGTTCCTGGTTGTAACCACGTTGTTTGCCGGGATGCCTGCTGATCCCGGGCCTGTACCTTCCCTGCAATTGTCGTTCACCCACGTTATGGGGCAGCAGCCGCTGGTAAGGAAACAGGTTACCTACACCAATGCTTCCGGAGAAGCTTTTACGGTCAGCCGTTTCCGTTATTTCCTCAGCAACTTTTCACTGGAGGCTGCCAATGGCAGCGTTGTTACTTTGCCGCCTGCTTATTTCCTGGTAGATGATGCGATAGACAGTTCAAAAAATATCCGGCTGGATAGTATTCCTGCCGGCGAATATAGAAGTATCCGTTTCCTGATCGGGGTAGATAGTATCCGTAATGTGAGTGGCGTGCAAGCCGGTGCGCTGGCCGTGGAATCCGGTATGTTCTGGACCTGGAACAGCGGGTATATTATGGCGCAGATAGAAGGCCACTCCACAGCGGTGAACACGCCCATGCAGGAGTTCCTGTTTCATTGCGGCGGTTATAAATCGAAAGACGGTGTGCTGAAATATGTGACCCTGCCGCTTCCGCAGCCGCTGACAGTTTCGGCAGATAAGCAACCCCGTATTAATGTTACTGCCGATGTGGAAAAGTGGTTTTTACCTGATACCGTTAGTTTTAAAAAGATAACCGTGATTATGGCGCCGGGTGTAAAAGCAAGACAGGTAGCCGGTAACTATCAGCATATGTTTAACATAACAGGCATCTCTAATTAATCGCTGCGTGAATCATAGAGTGATATATATCGTTGGGGCGTTTTGCCTGTTGCTGGTGTTGGTACAGGCAGGTACAAAGAAGCGCGCGGTAAAAGGGCCGGAGCCCTTTTTATTGCAGTTGCCTGCGCATTTCCCGCGGCCGGTATATGACTTTACCCGTAACCCACTCACCAAGCCGGGTGTGGCATTGGGCCGGTTTATGTTTTATGATTACCGCCTGTCGCAGGACAGCACGGTGTCCTGTGGGTTTTGTCACCAGCAGTTTGCGGCTTTCGGCCATTTTGATCACGCATTGGCGCATGGTGTGGCTGGTCAGCAGGGAATCCGCTCGGTACCGGTGTTGTTTAATATGATCTGGCAAAAGGCGTTTATGTGGGATGGTGGCGTGAATCATCTTGAAATACAGGCCCTCACCCCGTTAACAGACCACAACGAAATGGCGGTAGACCTGAAAGAGCTGATGCAGAAAATGCAGACAGATCCCAAATACAGGGCGATGTTCAAAGCGGCTTTTGGTACGGAGGAGATCACCAGTGAGCGCATGTTCAAAGCATTCACGCAGTTTGTTGCCACGATGGTATCTGCCGGTTCCAAATACGACAGCGTAATGCTTAAATTACCCGGTGTTGCTTTCACTGCTGAAGAGAACGCAGGGTACACCGTTTTTCAGGAGAAGTGTGCGGCCTGTCATAAGGAGCCGTTGTTCACGGATCTTACCTACCGCAGTAATGGCCTGCCATATTTAGCGGCATTGAATGATGTGGGCAGAATGAAGATTACCGGGAGTACAGATGATAATCTTCGTTTTAAGGTGCCTTCCCTGCGCAATATTCTCAAAAGCGCCCCTTATATGCACGATGGGCGTTTCTTCGATATTTTCCAGGTTTTTGACTTCTACGATCATGGTGTGAAGGCAACTCCCACCACCGACCCATTGGTGAAGCAGGGCATCCGGTTATCGGACCAGGAAAAGCGGCAGTTGTATTTCTTTCTGAATACGCTTACGGATTACTCTTTTATCAACAATACTGCGCTCAGTGAAGTGCGGATAGAATAAGGGAAGACCAGCAGTCTTCCCTTATTCATTATTTCTTCTTCTTTTTCCAGCAATCTTCCATATGATCATCCACCATACCTGTAGCCTGCATATAGGCGTAGCAGATAGTGGAACCTACAAATTTAAATCCCCGCTTCAGCAGATCCTTGCTCATGGCATCAGAGATGGCTGTTTTGGCAGGAACGCCAACCATACCGCTGCGGTAATGGTTAACGATCGGTTTGTGGTTTACAAATGACCAGATGTATTTGTCAAAACTGCCAAATTCCTTTTGAACTGCGAGGTATGCCTTTGCATTGCCGATTACGGATTTTATTTTAAGGCGGTTACGGATGATGCCTTCATTCTGCATCAGTTCTTCCACCTTTTCTTCATCGTATTTCGCTATTTTTTTAGCGTCCCAGTTATCAAAGGCTTTGCGGTAGTTCTCTCTTTTGGTAAGTACGGTATACCAGCTAAGACCAGCCTGTGCGCCTTCCAGGCATAACATTTCAAAGAGATGTTTATCCTCATGATTGGGCGTACCCCATTCTTTGTCGTGATAGTCCTGGTAAAGCTTGTCTTTGTTAGACCAGTGGCATCTTACTTTTTCTATAGCTCCCATTCGCTGATGGTTTTATTTACCTGCAATTTATACTTTTCCAGGTCTTCAGCAGTTTGTTTAATGAAACTATTATCTTCCAGGCTGCCTATTACTGCGTTCATTTCTTTTTCGCTTTCATAGGCCAGCTGGCGGAATGGATTTTTGTAATCTTTTTCCCTGGAGCGTTTAATTTGTGCGGTGATCCACTCCATCGTTACAACAGAATCATTCATCCATTGTGCGAGATCGGCGGTGGTCATGTTTTTCAGGGAGCTGTCTTTTATTTCCAGCAAGCAGGCTACGGCATGTTGTAATTTGTCGGCTGCATATTCGTTGCCTATTTCTTCGTAGGCAGTATGCAGTTGCGGCCAGCTGCTGATTTTGTTTTTCCGGATTTTTGTTTTGAGCGTAGCTACTGTTTCCGCTTTCATCAGTTGTCCGCCGATGTTCTGCCAGTCGCCACGTTTGGCGGTTTTTACCGCCGCCTGTAAAGCAAGGAAAGACGGTTTGTCTGCTGCCAGGATATTTTTGACAGCGTATAATACCACCATTTCAATGAACAGGGGATAGGCCCGGTGTACTTTCAGGAGTTCTACTTCACGGGAGCTGTTTTCAAATCCTTTGGAGAGAATGGTGAGCTTTGCTACTTCTTCCGGGTTATTATTTAACAGGTCCTTTCCCTTTTTACGTATGTCCTTTTCCGTTAGTTCTTTCTTCGGTGCATTTTCCGGGAGGGCGTACCATGCTTTCCCGGTAGCAGTTTCCATGATGGCAAGTGCCTGGAATATTTCTTCTACTGAATCGGGCGCGAGGTAGTCGTATTCAATGAGTTGTTGTTTATCGGTGCGTTTATCGCGGTCAACATATTTCCAGGAGTTCCTGGCGATGGCGTACATATTGTACAGGAACCAATAGCCGGGCATTATCTTCAGGCGGTTTTCGTGTTCATCATTTACCACCAGGCTGAATGGGATGGAGATATTCAGCTCCGACATATAATTGCCTTTGGAGATAAGTGTGAAGCTGGCAAAGCGGGAGTTATGTTTCAGGCTTACGCACAGGCCCGGCCAGAATCCTCTGCCGGCGATGATTTCACCATCGGCGCCGCGTGAGTTGTGATTGGAGCCAATAGTGGCGCCTGCCGCCATATTGCTCTGACCCATGATCAGCGCCGCACACAGGAACGAGTTGTTGTGGTGTTGTTCATGTGCCGGGAAGATGAGGGAGTTCAGTACTTCGCAGCAGGAGATAGTGGCGTTGTTACCGAGATAGGAGTTGATGAGCCGGGCGCCATATTTCAGCTGGGAGTGGGAGGCCATTACAAAACGAACCGCCTTCACGCCGTAGAATACGCGGCAGCCGTAGCCGATCACGCCATTTACCATTTCGCAGCCTTCTCCTATTTGTGAGGAAGCTTCGCTGTTGCTGTTGATAGTAAGGTTTTTCAGTTTGTTGGCGCCTTTCAGGTATGCGTCGGTACCAATGGTCACATCTTTGATCATCTTACAGTTTTTAATTACTGTACGATCACCTACCATACCGTAGTAGCCGCGTCTTTTATCAAACTGTTTTTCTGTGAAGGATTTGAATTGCTGTTGCAGTTGTTCATCATCGCGGTAGCGTGTCCACAGGTAAGCATCTCCGGGGAGCATGCCATCAAAGGGCATCACGCTTCTGCCACCGTTTTCGTTGCACAGTTCCATCCAGATGCGGCCGCTTTCGCTTTCTCCTTCTTTCAGGATACCATTTCCGAATTTAGCATAATCGGTAGTAGCCATTTCGTTTACGTTGGCTACAATCACTTCGTTGCCGAGGATATAATGCGATAAATAATTTACGTTGTGTACCACTACATTGTCGCCGAAATCGCAGGCGCAGATGGTACTGTTGTACAATCCTACCGGCATCCGCAGGTTATGGAACTCCAGGTAATAGGGTTCCAGTTTACCGATACGTACCATCCCGAAAAAGTGACAGTGCTGTACCAGTTGCGGATCAAATTCGTTGGAAACAAAAATAATATTCCAGTCGTCGGAGGTGTTATCATTGCGTACCAGCGATTCTATTTCGTGTGCGGTTAATTTCCTGTACTGGTCCTGCCTGCTCCATTGCTCATTGCGGAGGTAATATTCGTCTTTGCCTTTCGGTAACGTGGTTTCAATGAAATTGTACCCCAGATCGGAGAGGGGTCTTTTTTGGATCTTATTCATGAGGATACATCATTTGAGGAGAAATGACTATCTGGTTATTTTATTATGCGTGCAGCTAATAAAATAACCAGATGAGTATCTCCATTGTCTTTATTCTACTGTAACTGATTTCGCCAGGTTCCGGGGTTTGTCAACGTCCAGACCTTTGAGTACACCTATATGATAAGCGAGCAGTTGTAACGGAACTACAGAGATGATGGGTGCAACCATTTCATCTGCCGCAGGCACAAAAATCACATCATCCGCCATTGGGGGAATGGTGTTGTCGCCTTCTGTTACTACTGCGATCACTTTACCTTTACGGGCTTTAATTTCCTGAATGTTAGACACTACTTTTTCGTAGTAGCTGTCTTTGGTGGCTACAATTACTACCGGCAGGTTTTCGTCTACCAGTGCAATGGGGCCATGTTTCATTTCCGCAGCAGGATAACCTTCCGCGTGGATGTAGGAAATTTCTTTCAGTTTGAGCGCTCCTTCCAGGGCTACCGGGAAGTTGTATCCGCGGCCCAGGTAGAGGAAATCACGTGCATCTTTATATTTGGCGGCTACCCGTTTGATCTGGTCATCCAGTTTCAGGGCCGTTGCTACTTTTTCAGGAACCTGTTCCAGTTCATCGAGCAGGTGCTGGAACCTTTGCGGAGTGATGGTGCCTTTATCGGCGGCCAGTTTTAAGCCTACCAGGCAAAGCACTGCCAGCTGGGCAGTAAACGCTTTGGTGCTGGCTACGCCAATTTCCGGACCTGCGTGCGTATAGGCGCCGGCGTGAGACAAGCGGGCAATAGAAGAACCTACCACATTACAAACGCCGAGGATGATGGCGCCTTTTTCTTTGGCGCTTTCAATGGCTACCAGCGTATCAGCCGTTTCCCCGGATTGTGATACAGCAATGATTACATCGCCGGGGCCCACTACCGGGTTGCGGTAACGGAACTCGGAAGCGTATTCCACTTCCACCGGGATGCGGCATAATTCTTCAATCATATATTCGGCTACCAGCCCGGCGTGCCAGGAGGTTCCGCAGGCTACGATGATGATGCGTTTGGCATTGCTGAGTACATCGGCATATTCGCGCATACCGCCCATGGTGAGCGTACCTTTTTTCGCATCTAAACGGCCACGTAAGCTATCAAAGATAGTTTGCGGCTGTTCAAATATTTCCTTCAGCATGAAGTGATCATAGCCTCCTTTTTCGATGGCGGCCAGTTCAATATCCAGCTTCTGAATGTAAGGCGTTTGCCTTTCGTTGGAAATGTTTTTCAGGATCAGTTCATCTGCTTTGATGATGGCAATTTCATAATCATTTACATACACTACTTCTTTTGTGTATTCAATGATCGGGGAGGCATCAGAAGCGAGGAAGTGTTCGCCCTTGCCAACGCCTATTACCAGCGGGCTTCCCTTACGGGCGGCAATGAGGGTATCCGGATTTTCTTCATCAATGAGCACAATCACATAAGCGCCTACTACTCTTTTTAAAGCAATGCGCAGGGCTTCTTCCAGTGAACACTGGTTTTGTTTTTTGATTTCCTCAATGAAGTGAAGGAGTACTTCTGTATCGGTATCACTATGAAAAACATGGCCCTGGTTGACGAGCTCCTGTTTCAGCTGTACATAGTTTTCAATGATGCCATTGTGGATCATGGCCAGTTTACCATCGCCGGATAAATGCGGGTGCGCATTGCGGTCGCAGGGTTCACCGTGGGTAGCCCAGCGGGTATGCCCGATGGCAATATGACTCCGCAGGTCTTTTCCCTCTACGAATGCTTCGAGGGCGGCTACTTTGTCTTTTTTCTTGTATACCTGTAACCCGTTATTGATCAGGGCTACACCCGCGCTGTCGTATCCGCGGTATTCCAGTCTTTTGAGGCCTTTTAATACTACCGGGTAGGCTTCTCTCTGCCCGATATAAGCTACGATTCCACACATAAGGTTTTTGGATTTGTGCTAGGTTTTATCATTGCAATATCGCATTAAATGTTAAAATCACATCAGAAAATGTGAATATTGTTTAAGTAAAGATATGGTCAGCATGCATTCTACAATGGTCCTAATGTAAAATGAAAAAGGGAATACGGGAACGATCGTGGTGAATATTAAGATTCCTTAACATTGACCTGCATCATTCACTGTATCCCCTTTTTATAATTTTTTTATTATGACGGAACTAAATAAAAAAATTTAAAATGCAATCATCTCTTCAAGAGCGTACTCTCGAAGAGCAAAAGTATTCTTTTATATTCATCTGTCCAGCTGCTGGGCGTAGTAAATCCATGATCTTCCACGGGATACACAGCCAGCTCCCAGTTATTCTTCCCTAATTCAATCAGTCGCTGCGACAGCCGCACAATATCCTGGAAATGCACATTGGTATCAACCATGCCATGACACATCAGCAGTTTGCCTTTCAGTCCATCTGCAAAATAGATAGGGGAAGACCTGCGGTAAGCAATACTGTCGGTGAATGGCTCATTCAATATATTGCTCGTGTAGCCATGATTGTAATGCGCCCAGTCCGTTACAGACCTCAGCGCAGCGCCTGATGCAAACACATCTGGCTGGGTGAACAAGGCCATCAGCGTCATAAAGCCGCCATAGCTGCCTCCGTATATACCAATACGACGGGCGTCCACCTGCAATTTTTCTGCCAGATATTTTGCGCCGTCTACTTCATCATCCAGATCCTTGCCGCCCATGTAACGGTAAATGCCTGTACGCCAGTTGCGGCCATAGCCGGCGCTGCCACGGTAGTCCATGTCCAGTACAGTATATCCTTTATCGGTGAGCAGATTATGGAACATGTATTCCCTGAAATAGGAACTCCACCACTTATGTGCATTTTGCAGGTAGCCGGCGCCATGTACAAAGATCACCGCTGCACCGTTGTTTTTTGCGGGATCGGGTGTGTATAAGCGGGCATATACCGGCTGGTTGTCACGCGCGGTAAAAGTAATCACTTGCGGATCGCGCCAGTTGTACGATTTAAATTCATCAGACTGCGCCAGGTTCGTTACCTGTACTGCTTTTGCGCCCGGTGTGTTGGGCTGCACATACAACTCCCACGGCTTGTTGGAATAGGAATAACGGAACGCAATCCATTTGCCATCCGGAGAAACGGTTACTTCATTGGCGCCGGGGAGGGTAGTGATCCGCTCGGCCTTTCCACCGGAAACGGCTATACGATAAAATTGCTTTTCACCGGGGTGTACTTCATTGGTGGTGATGTAAAAATATTTTTTATCGGGAGATAGTTGTGCTTCCTGTACTTCATAGTTGCCACTGGTGATTGGTTTGATGCTACCATCGTTTACATTGGCGGTATACAGATGTGAATAACCGGTGGCTTCCGACTGGAACCAGCACGTGTTTTCATCTATCCAGCCGATGTTGCTGCCACCCATGCTCCAGCCGATGCCGGGGCCGCCTATCCAGGCTTCGTCGCGCTGGCGGTTCAGTGTTTTCACGGTACCGTTTTCGGTGTTGAGCAGTACAATCCAGCGGTCTTTGTTATCCTGTGAACGGATGTCGGCAATGGCGTGTGTGCCTTGCTCCGACCAGTACGGACCGTTCACGATTACTTCCCTTACTTTGGGCGTGTCTTTTTTCGTGTAGTCCTTTACGTAATCGGGCTGGTCTTTGATGCCGGTGAGATCAGTAGTTTTAATGGGTAACACCGTATCACGTTCCCGGTCGTAGATAAAGCTTTCGAAGCTGCCTTGCGGGGCGCCTACTTTGTCGCGGGCGGCAATATCGGTTGTGAAACCGGTGGCGGTTACAAATTCGGGAACGATGGTGTTGCGGGCATCGGTGGGCGCTGTGAAGAGGCTATAGGTAACGAAACGCCCGTTGGGACTGATTTGCAGCTCCCTTAATCTTTTGTTTTGCAGGTACAGGGATCGTAATGGTTTGGGCTCGTAGGCTTTGTCGAAAGCCTCGGCGGCGTCTTTCTTTGCCTTTTTATCACGGATTACCTGTAACAGTTCCAGTTGCTGCGCTTTGAGGAACTTTTCTTCTGCGTTGCCGGTTTTATTTTCGTCTTTTTCGGCGGGCTTGCTGCCTGCTTCAAAGCTGGTAAGCTGACTGATTAAACCGGAGGCTTTGTCCCATCCGTACAGGTCGCGGTTTTGCTGAAACACCACCTGTTTACCACTGAAACTGAAAACCGGGTTAAACTCAACGGCTTTGGTATTGGTGATGCGGGTGGTTTTCCCGCTTTTTATCTCCAGTAAATAAATATCACCTTCATAGGAGTAAGCAAGTAACGATTTATCCGTATTCCAGGTACCGCCGGCTTTGGCGTTGATAAGCGAACGTTCTCCGGCAGCAGTAATACGGGGCGTATTGTTTTTAACGCCGGCATAGTACAGGGAGTCGCTCAGTTGTTTGCCGGGATTCCAGCTGAAATAAACGGTCTGGTTGTCGGTGCCCCAGAAAACGTTATCAGGAGAAGTTCCTATCCATTTGGGATCGCGCATGATCTTTTCTACCGTGAGCGGCACTGCCTGTTGGGCACTGATGCGATTGGCTGATAAAAAAATAATGGCGGGTATAACCCATTTTCTCATAGCGGTTCATTATTTTGTTGGGGAATAAATGTAATGGTTTAATCATAAATTGCCGTAAGTTTTGGATGGACGTAACGCGGTCATCTGCCTTAAATCCGCACTATGCGCATATTACCAATACTTCTTTCCCTCCTGTTCTTTACGGCTTGTAAGCCTAAACATCCCGTCCGGCAACCGGTACCGGTATCTGAAGACACTACTTTTTTAACCGGCACCTTTTACGTGATCAGGCATGCAGAAAGAAACCCGGGACCGGATTCTACTTTGACCGTTGCCGGCCAGGAAAGGGCAGGGGCTTTATACCGGCTGCTAAAGGATTCCGGCCTGAATAAAATTTACTTTACACCTTATAAAAGAACGGTGGCCACCGCCGATAGTTTACGTATGCACCTGCGCATAGATACCTGTTTTTATGCGGCAGATACCAGCGGGGAATCCTTTATTTACCAGGTTACCCGGCATGGCGACTGGGGAAAGCGTTTGCTTGTGATCGGGCATTCCAATACCGTGATCCCTATTTTGCATAGCCTGAAAGCTAAACCACATACGGATTCTATCGGGGAAAACGAATACGACCGGTTGTTTATAGTGCGGAAAACAAGGGAAGGAACGGAGCTTAAAGAGATTTGTTATTAGCGGAGGAAAAGGCTTTCCCCCGCTATCGTTGTGTATTAGAGCAGGATGCCTTTCATGAGTGTATACGCTACGGTGAAGTAGATCAGCAACCCGGTTACATCCACCAGGGTAGCCACAAAAGGCGCGGAAGACGTGGCCGGATCGGCGCCGCACTTCTTCAGTACCAGTGGCAGCATAGAACCGGAGAGGGTTCCCCACAATACCACGCCTACGAGGGAAATGCCTACAGTAGCGCCTATCAGCACGGTGTGTGCGCCATAAGTATTAAACAACGTGTTCCAGAGTAAAATACGCAGGAAGCCGATGGCGCCCAGCGCGCCGCCCAGCAGCAGGCCGGAAAGGATTTCGCGGCGCATTACACGCCACCAGTCGCCCACACTGATTTCACCCAGGGCCATTGCCTGTATGATAAGCGTAGATGCCTGTGAGCCGCTGTTACCGCCACTGGAAATGATGAGCGGTACAAACAGCGCCAGTACTACGGCCTTTGCAATTTCATCTTCAAAAAAGCCCATGGCGGTAGCAGTGAGCATTTCACCGATAAACAATACTACCAGCCAGCCTACCCGTTTTTTTACCAGTTTGAGCAGGGGCATATCGAGATAGGGCTCGTCCAGGGCTTCGGTACCACCAATCTTCTGGATATCCTCTGTATGTTCTTCATTGGCGATCCACAACATATCGTCGATGGTTACAATGCCCAGCAGAACACCCTGGTCGTCTACCACGGGCAAGGCTACCCTGTTTTCCATCCGGAAAACCTGGATGGCCTCTTCCTGGTTGTCGTTGGCGTGGAGCGATACAAAGCGGTCGTCCATGAGGGTATGCACTACGGTTTCGGGCGATACAAGCAGGAACTCGCGGATCCGGAAGTCATCCAGCAGCTGGCCTTTTTCATCGATCACATAAATTACGTCGATGGTTTCACTGTCTTTGCCATGTTCCCGGATATAGTCCAGTACTTCCTTCACAGTCCATTCTTCCCTGACGGCAATGTAGTCGGGCGTCATGATACGGCCCACACTGTTCTCCTTGTAGCCGAGGAGGGAGAGGGTAATGCGTCGTTCTTCGGGGTCGAGCAGTTTGATCAGTTCTTTTACCGCTTCGCTGGGAAGCTCTTCCAGGAAGGCGGTACGGTCATCCGCCGGCAGCTCATTCATGAGCTCTGCTATTTTCGCGGGCGATAAAGTGCGTATTACATCTTCCTGTAAAGGAAAGTCCAGGATACGGAAAGCCGCTGCCGCTCTGCCGATCGACAGGTGATTGATGATTATTCCGGCATCTTCGGGGTCCTCGTGAATCAGTTCGGCTATATCCGTTATCAGCTGGTCGTCCAGGTATACTGACAGTTCGCGGTAGTTTCTTTCTTTTGTCAGTGTCTGGAATTTTTCCAGTAAAGCTTCATTTTCCATACAATTGCCTCTATCTGCGAAATTAAGTTAAAATAGCACGCTGCCGGGGCAGTCGTTATAATAATTCTGATACGTGCAGGCGGATGTTGCTGCAAATGCTATCCAGCGGCAAATCGTTGGCGTCTTTGCCAAACGGGTCTTCAATTTCTTCTGCAATAAGCTCAAGGCTTGCCAGCACAAAGAATACGAATACGATCATGGGGATAATGAGGTAACCCAAACTGAACACGTATCCAAAGGGCATGGACATGACGTAGAAGAATATGAACTTCTTGATAAATACGCTGTAGGAAAAAGGGATGGGGGTGTTTTTGATCCGTTCGCAGGCGCCGCATACATCTGCAAACGACTGCAGTTCGTTGTTCAGCACAATGAGCTGATCCCCGGTGAGCTGCCCGTTGCGGTACAGGTCCATCGTTTTAGTCATGATGAGCTGCGACAGCTGGTTAGGTACATGCTTACTGATATCAGTATGAAGTGGCTCCTGTCCTGGTATGGCTTCCATCTCGTCATGCACATAAGTTTTACGCAGGTGGTTTTTCAGGCCGTAAGCGAAGTTCGGGATCATTACTTTGAAGAACTCCCTGTCGGCCTTGTTCTCCAGCGGCAGCATGGCCTGGATCTTTATGGCCAGGTTGCGGCTGCTGTTCACGAGGGCGCCCCATTGCCGGCGGCCTTCCCACCAGCGGTCGTACGCCGTGTTGGTGCGGAACACCAGCAACAGGGAAATCACAAAGCCCAGCAGACCATACATCAGCGTTATATTTTTTAACTCACTCTTGTCAGACATCTTCCATACCTCCAGTTCCAGCCAGGCTACAATGGCGGAATAGATGGAGAGGGCAATAAACATGGGAAACAGCTTCCTTACCGTATCCGCTTTATGAATACGGAAAATGAACGTAAACCACTCCTTTGGATTATAATTGATCATATATACTGGTTAATGAAAGGCAAAAAAAATATTTTCCGGGCGGCAAACCTAAATTTTTTAAACATGATTTTGATAACTTCCTGCTTTAACTTTACTTTACGTCTTCTTTTATTTGAAATTGCGCTATGATAAAGCCGTATTTGTACATTGATAAGTCGAAAGGAAAAGGCCGGGGAGTTTATACCAAAGAAAAAATCCCTGCCGGAACAAGAATCGAGACTTCACCGGTGCTCGTTCTCACTTACGACGATACCGAGATTGTGGATCAGACAAGACTCCATAATTATATTTTTCTCTGGGGCGCAAAAGAAACCCGTTCCTGCGTGGCACTGGGCTTTTGCTCTATCTACAACCATGATTACAATCCCAACTGTGAGTATGAAATGGACTTCAAGGAAGAAACCATGAGTATCATCACCCGTCGTGATATCAAGAAAGGAGAAGAGCTTTTTATCAACTACAATGGTGATGTAACGGATAGCTCCCCCCTTTGGTTTGATACCAAAAAGAAACAAACCGTAAAGAAGTAACAAACAGTACGAATAGTACCGTTGCAGGCGGATGACAGTGAATAATAATTCCTGCCCGGCAACTATATTATTCGTATTTCTTTCGTAATATTGTATAAGCGCTTATATAATATTAACGTCAACCTTTTCATATGTCATTCTATCCATCACTCGGCTACCTCGTTTTTGGCAGCCGCCTGCGCAGGCTGAGCGAATACTTCCTCATGGAAGTAAATAAAGTATACGAACAGGCAGGCATACCCTTTGACGCCAGCTGGTTCCCGGTGTTTTACCTCTTGTCAAAACAACAGCCGGTACCCATGATAGATATTGCCGAACAGCTGGAAATATCCCACTCCGCCGTAAGCCAGATGGTGACCAACCTGAAAAAGAAAGGACTCCTGAAAACAACGCCGTGTAAGGAAGATGGCCGCCGGCAACTGGTAGCCTTCTCCAAAAAAGGCGAAGAGCTGCTGCAACAGATCCAACCCGTATGGGAAGCCATCACCAGCGCTATGGAAACACTGGTAACGGAAAACAAACAAAGCCAGCAGATACTGGCGGCCATCGCCCAGATTGAACAATCGGTACAGCAAAAGCCTTTGTCAGAAAGAATCAGACAACAGTTATAACTACTTCATACACCAGAAAAATCTATTGACATGAGTGATATTTTTAAGTACGGTATTGACCAGCTCACCGTTGCCCGCGCTATTGATATTGCCGCCGGCAAGGTGAAAGGCATACTGGTACCGGAAGTCATTACGCGTGTACAAACCAGCTTCGGCTATGTACAAACCATTGTGGCGCAACATACCACGGTATATGGGATCAACACCGGCTTCGGCCCCCTGTGCGACACCAAGATTTCGGAAGCAGATACCCGCGCCCTGCAATACAATATCCTGCAAAGCCATAGCGTAGGCGTAGGAGAAAATATCCCGGAAGAAATTGCCCGCATTATGCTCATCACCAAAGTGCAGGCGCTGGCACAGGGTTACTCAGGCGTGGCATTGTCCACCCTCGAAAGGATCATCTGGCATATTGAGCATAAGGTAACGCCATTGGTGCCTGAAAAGGGCTCTGTGGGCGCTTCCGGCGACCTCGCGCCTTTATCGCACCTGTTCCTGCCACTGATCGGGCTGGGGCATGTGATGTACCGTGGCGTGAAAACAGATACGGCTTCCATGATGCAGCAGGAAGGGATACAGCCGGTAGTGCTGGGCCCTAAGGAAGGACTGGCACTCATCAACGGCACACAGTTCATCCTGTCGTTTGCGGTTAAAGCCGTGCAACGCCTGCACAACGCACTCGAGGCAGCAGACATCATCGGCGCATTGTCACTCGAAGGACTGATGGGCACCGCCAAACCTTTTGATCCCCGCTTACACGCCATCCGTCCGTATCCCGGCAACCAGCTGGTAGCACACCGTTTGAAGGCGTTGCTGGATAACTCGGAGATCATGTCGTCGCATGTGGACTGCGGCCGTGTGCAGGACCCTTATTCACTGCGTTGTATGCCACAGGTACATGGCGCCTCCCGCACCGCCTGGCAGCATCTGCAGGAACTCACTACTATAGAGCTGAACGCTGTTACGGATAACCCCATCATCTTCAGCGCAGAAGATACCATCAGTGGCGGCAACTTCCACGGCCAGCCAATGGCATTGCCCCTGGATTACGCCACCGTAGCCGCTGCAGAACTGGGTAACATCTCCGACAGGCGTTGTTATATGATGATTGAAGGAAGATACGGGCTACCAAAATTACTGATCCAGGACGCCGGGCTTAACTCCGGTTTCATGATACCACAATATACCACCGCCGCCCTGGTAACAGAAAACAAGACACTGTGTTTCCCCGCCAGCGCCGACAGCGTGCCTACTTCACTGGGTCAGGAAGACCATGTATCAATGGGTTCTATCAGTGGCCGCAAATTAAACCAGGTGATCGGCAACCTCGAATACATCCTCGCTATTGAACTGTTGTATGCCGCGCAGGCAGTGGATTTCCGCCGGCCGCTGAAATCAGGTCCGGTATTGGAAGCCGTGCATCAGTATACCCGTAAGCATGTAACCTTTGCAGATAAAGACCGCATCTTCGCCAATGATATTGCCGCTTTGCATTGCATCGTTACCGATCAGTCGCTTGTACGTGTAGCCAATGAGGCTGCCGCTAATCATCAACTTAACTTAAACGGACTTTATAATGACCAGTTTGGACTTTATTAAAACATATGCAGCTCACCCGCATTATAAAGCGCCGCGTGGTGCACAGCTGCACGCCAGATCCTGGCAAACCGAAGCGCCCCTGCGTATGTTGCTCAACAACCTCGATGCAGAAGTAGCCGAAAACCCCGATGAGCTGGTGGTGTACGGCGGCATCGGCCAGGCAGCGCGTAACCGTGAATCTCTTCAGAAAATTATCGAAATATTATTAACGCTGGACGACGAGCATTCCCTGCTGGTGCAATCCGGTAAACCTGTTGGTATTGTACGCACGCATCCGCAGGCGCCAAGAGTAATGCTGGCCAACAGCAACCTGGTGCCGAAATGGGCCACCTGGGAGCATTTCAACGAACTGCGTTCAAAGGGCCTCATGATGTACGGACAAATGACCGCGGGCAGCTGGATCTATATCGGTACACAAGGTATCCTGCAAGGGACCTATGAAACCTTTATGGAATGCGGCCGGCAGCATTTCAACGGCAGCCTGGCCGGCAAACTGCTGGTAACAGCGGGTATTGGCGGTATGGGCGGCGCACAGCCACTGGCGGCCACTATGGCCGGTGCGGTGTTTATTGGCGCCGACATTGATCCTACACGCATTCAGAAAAGACTGGATACCCGCTACATCGACCGTATGACCTATTCCTACGAAGAGGCCATCCAATGGGCGAAGGAAGCACAGGCCAAAGGCGAGGCATTGTCTATCGGGTTGGTAAGCGATGCCGGTGATATGCTGGAAAGGATGTTGAAAGACAATATCATACCGGACATTCTCACAGATCAAACTTCTGCGCATGACCCGCTGAACGGGTATGTGCCCAACGGCATCACGCTGCAGGCCGCACTGGAACTGCGTAAGAGCGATGCGGCAAAGTACCGGGAGCTGTCGCTGAAAAGCATGGCTCGTCATGTAGGCTTTATGTTGCAGTTGCAGCAGAAGGGCGCCGTTACGTTTGATTATGGTAATAACATCCGCGAATTTGCGCGGGAAGGCGGAGAGCCCAATGCCTTCAACTTCCCCGGATTTACGCCGGCATATATCCGTCCGCTTTTCTGTGAAGGGAAAGGCCCCTTCCGCTGGGTAGCCCTTTCCGGTGATCCGGAAGATATTTATACCACCGATCGCGCGCTGATGGACGCATTCCCTGAAAACACGCATCTGATCAACTGGCTGAAACAGGCGCAGGAGAAAGTGGCGTTCCAGGGATTGCCTGCCCGCATCTGCTGGCTGGGCCTGGGCGAACGCGAAAAGGCGGGTCTTATTTTTAATGAGCTGGTGAGAACAGGAAAAGTGAAAGCGCCGATTGTAATTGGCCGTGATCATCTCGACTGTGGCTCTGTGGCTTCCCCCAACCGGGAAACAGAATCCATGAAAGATGGCTCCGATGCCGTGAGCGACTGGACCCTGCTCAACCTCATGGCCAACACCGGCGGCGGCGCTACCTGGGTTTCTTTCCATCATGGCGGCGGCGTAGGCATGGGGTATTCACAACACGCCGGTATGGTAGTACTGGCAGATGGTACTGACCGTGCAGCGGATTGCTTACGTCGTGTGCTCTTCAATGATCCGGCGCTGGGTATTTTCCGTCATGCGGATGCCGGTTATGAAAAGGCACAGGAATGGGGACAGAAATTTAATATCAGCATTTAATAACAGCGGTCAACCGCTCAATCATTGCCCATGAAAACATTAATCGGTCCTTTTGCCCAGATCCTGCCAATGACGGGCCTGTCGCTGAAAGGCGCCCTGCACGATGAACAGTTAACCGTGATAGAGAAAGGCGGGGTAGTGGTGGAAAACGGGGAGATCATTGCCATAGCAGGGTATAAATCGTTGTTGCAGAAATACCCGGATTGTGAAATTGCTTTCCAGGATACACCGCTGGTTTTATTGCCGGGATTTATTGATTGTCATACACACATTTGTTACGATGGTAGCCGTAACCGCGATTATGCCATGCGCATTGCCGGTAAAAGCTACCTGGAAATAGCCCGTGCCGGCGGCGGTATATGGGACTCTGTTACCAAAACACGTATAGCCGACCTCGTTACCCTCACGGAAAATACGGTGGCCCGCGCTAACCGGCATCTGAAAGAAGGCGTTACCACCATTGAAGTAAAAAGTGGTTACGGTCTGAACCTGGAAAGTGAATTAAAGATGCTGCGCGCCATACAACAGGCGGGCATGCACACGCCTGCCACGCTCATCTCCACCTGTTTGGCCGCGCATATGAAACCGCGCGATTATACCGGCAGTGAAGAAGCTTACCTGCAATGGATTTTAACGGAATTGTTGCCGGTAATACAGCAGGAGCAATTGAGTAACCGGGTGGATATTTTTATAGAAGAAACTGCTTTTTCTGCAAAGGCTGCTGCCGGTTTCCTGCAACAGGTCATGCAGCAGGGGTTTGTGGCAACGGTGCATGCGGATCAGTTTAGTGCAGGCGGCGCGGAAGTAGCGGTGAATGCGCAGGCGTTATCTGCCGACCACCTGGAGGCCAGCACGGAAAAAGAAATTGCTTTACTCGCTAATTCTGACACGGTTGCAGTAGTTTTGCCGGGTGCTTCACTGGGATTGGGGATGTTATATGCACCGGCGCGCAGGTTGCTGAATGCAGGCGCCTGTGTGGCTATTGCGAGCGACTGGAACCCGGGATCGGCCCCTATGGGCGATTTGCTGGTACAGGCTGCCGTAATGAGCGCCGCGGAAAAGTTATCCACCGCAGAAGTGCTGGCCGCGCTGACCGTAAGAGCAGCGCCCGCATTGCAACTGAAAGATGCAGGCCAGCTGCTGGCAGGTTACGCCGCTGATATGCAGGCCTATCCCACCGCTGATTACCGTGATATACTTTATTACCAGGGCAAGATGAAGCCTGCACTGGTATGGAAGAAAGGAGTTTTAGTATGATAACAAAAGAAAGCTATCAGCCCACTGTAGCGGGTTCCTGGACCGGTCGTATTGATGGTACCGACCCCGACCTGCTGCGCTGGCACCAGGTGATCACTGTAACGGACCTGTTACAGTCGCCCTTACCTGCATTGCAGCCAGGCCAGAAAGGTATTGCCTTGCTGGGCTTCGCCTGCGATGAAGGGGTGCGCCGTAATAAAGGCCGGGCAGGTGCTGCAAAAGGACCAGCGGCCATACGGAAGGTGATTGCCAACTTCCCGGTTCACTTTTCCACACAAACGATTTTACTGGATGCAGGGGATATCCTTTGCCCCAATGGCGAGCTGGAAAATGCACAGCTGGTACTCAGCGAAGCCGTGAACGCAATCCTTACAGCGGGTTACCTGCCGCTGTTACTGGGTGGCGGTCATGAAATTACGTATGGGCATGCCAGTGGTATCCGCCGGTTTGCCGGAAAGCAATCCGTAGGCTATATCAACTTTGATGCGCACTTTGATATCCGTGTTCCCGGTGCAGAAGGCGTCAGCTCCGGCACCGGTTTCTGGCAACTGGCGCAGGACGCCAAACAATCCGGTACGCCTTTTCATTACCTGGCCCTGGGCATCCAGAAGAATGGTAATACCCGCCAGCTTTTTAATATTGCGGGAGAAGAAGAAGCTACTTATGTAAGCGCAGATGCTTTTCATTTACAGGATAAAGACACGCTGTTTGCGGCCATCCAGCATTTTCTCAGCCAGGTAGATAAAGTATACCTGACCACCTGCCTCGATGTATTTGCGGCGCCATTTGCACCTGGAGTAAGCGCTACCGCCTATAACGGTATTATGCCGGGAGGTTTGTTCCTGCAGTGTTTCCGCAAAATACTGGAAAGCGGGAAAGTGGCAGGCGCCGATATTGCAGAATTGAATCCTTCACTGGATACAGATAACCGTACTGCGAAACTGGCCGCAGCCCTGGTTTTTGAGATTGTGATGGCATATAGCGGGGAAGAGGCGTTTTAGCGTGTAGCCGTTACCTTTAACGGGTATACGCTAAAAGCCGGCTACGGCTTTTAGTTCCTTTACCTGCCAGGCGCATTGCGCCAGTTGTTCTTTCATATCCATTTGCAACAGCTGTATGAGCTGTTGCGCATTCACGGGCAGCGTTACCTTTTCTTTCTTCAGCTGCGCTACCGTTGCCTTTACAAACAATAATAATACGCTGGTATCATGCCATTGCCCGAGCAGCTCACCCGCTTTACGGGTAGGCGTGGCAAGGTTTTCTGTGAAAACAGCGGGGAGTACCTGTTCCAGTATATTAAGCTGGTAGTATAATGCTTTTACTTCTTTCCTGACCTCATGCCACACGGTATGATGCGCCCTGCTGGCGGGCACCGTAATTTTTTTATGTTGCACTTCCAGGTAGCTGATCAATGCGGCCGTAGCGGCTTTGGGGTCGGTATCCGCAATTGCTTCTTTGAATTGTTCCGGTAGTGAGTCCAGTTTTTTCAGGGAGCAGTACTTCAGGGTGGCGGCCAGCATTTCACTGGCGGTAGCGGCTTTGTTTTGCAGTAGCAGGTGCGCAACTGAAAAGCGCCAGGATACCTTTTTTTCATAGCGGCGCAGGTTTTTTTCCTGCAGGTGCGCATCCCGTGAAGCGCCGCCTATCGACTGTATAAGCCTGGCGGTGCGCAGATGTTTACCTGATCCGAATGAATAGTCCGGTAGTTGTTTTACCAGTGAAAAAAATGCTTTCAGCTTTTTTACGCCTACCCGCATGGCATGTATGGCATCGGCATCGCCGGGAGCCTCCTGCAGCGTGGCATATGCGGCGGTTACCGTATCGCATTCTTTACGGAGATAATGATATAGCGCTGTTTGTAGCATGCTTCTTAAAGTTAACGAAATACGCTGAAACCATCAGAACACAATGGTTTTGTTGCCGTGCAGGATCACGCGGTTGTCGATATGCGCTTTCACCGCACGGGTGAGCACCTGCCGTTCAATGTCGCGTCCCAGCATCACCAGGTCTTCCACGGTATGTTTATGGCTAACCCTGGCCACATCCTGCTCAATAATCGGGCCTTCATCCAGTTCGTTGGTAACGTAGTGGGCGGTGGCGCCAATCAGTTTTACGCCTCTCGTATAGGCGTTGAGGTAGGGCCGTGCGCCGGCGAAGGCGGGCAGGAAAGAGTGATGGATATTGATAATGCGCTGCGGATAATGGCTTACAAACTGTGGCGACAGGATTTGCATGTACCTGGCCAGCACCGTGAAATCCACCCCATGTTCTTCCAGCAGCCGGATAGCGGCGCGCTCCTGCAGTTCTTTGGTGGCGCTGCTTACCGGGAGGTAATGAAAAGGGATGCCTAATGCGGTGCATTCTTTTTCCAGGGAAGCGTGATTCGAGATCACGAGCGGGATATCTACCGCCAGCTCACCGCTTTTCCATCTCCATAATAATTCCAGCAAACAATGATCATACGCTGATACCATGATAGCCATACGTTTGCGGCGATCGCTGTAATCTATTTTCCATTCCATTTGCAGCGGGGTAGCTACCTGTTGCTGGAAAGCCGCTTCCAGGGAGGCTTTATCGAGACGCTCCAGCTGGAATTCCATGCGCATAAAAAATAATCCTTCCCGGGGGTCGGTACTGTGTTGACTTGCATCCAGTATATTTGCACCCAACAGGTACAGGAACTGTGATACACCGGCTACTATGCCTGGCCGGTCCGGACAGCAAATAAGCAAACAGGCGGTGATATGAGGGACTTCTTGTTTTAACATATGACTACCAAAATATAAAATATTAATACAATTCTCCGTTGAAAAAGATAGGACTAATGTCGGATACCCACAGCTATTTGCATCCACAGGTATTCAAATATTTTGAAGAAGTAGATGAAATCTGGCATGCCGGCGACATCGGTAATGTGGATCTGGCCGATAAACTGGAAAAATTCAAGCCTTTCAGGGCTGTTTTTGGGAATATCGACGGGGCAGATATCCGTATCCGTTATCCCGAAACCCTCCGTTTCAACCTGGAAGGAGTAGAGGTGATGATGACACATATTGGCGGATATCCGGGGAAATATGCCCCCGGCGTGAAGGAACAACTAAAACAGCATCCGGCCAAACTGTTTATCTGCGGGCATTCGCACATCCTGAAAGTAATGCCGGATGCGGCACTTCATTTGTTGCATATGAACCCGGGAGCATGCGGACAACAAGGATGGCATAAGGTAAAAACACTGCTGCGTTTTCAGCTGGAGGCTGGCAATATTCAACAACTGGAGGTGATAGAGCTTCCCTGATCAATCAACATTGCTTACAACCTACAACACTTATGAACCTACGAATTTTAGCATGGCTGGTAATATTGGGACTGGGAACTGCACAGGCAAGGGCGCAGGGAAAATTCCTGAAATGGCTGAAAACAGAAAATGATACGGCGTATATCGAAGATCATACGGAAGATATCACTTTCCGGCTGTATGGCTCCCGTAAGTACACCAAGTACGATATCATGGACCGGAAAACAAAAACCGATATCCTCTACAGACCCAATACCCCTTTCAACGTAGGATTTGGCGCCAACTACCGGTTCATAGGACTTAACATCGGGTTTAACCTGCCGTTTATTAACAGTACGGAGCGGTATGGTAAAACAAAATACCTCGATCTGCAATCGCATGTGTACCTCCGCAAAATTGTGGTAGACATCTACGCCCAATACTATAAAGGCTACTATGTAGCCAACCCGGAGAAAGTATACGGCAAAGCCTATACCGCGCTGAATCCTTATCCGCAGCGGCCTGATATCAGGAATACCGACTTTGGCCTGAATGTGGGCTACATCTTCAACGACAAACGTTTTTCTTACCGCGCTCCCAACCTGCAGAATGAATATCAGAAGAAAAGCGCCGGTTCATTGATTGTGGGTGGGGAAGTGTTCCTGGCCCGTATCAAAGGCGATTCTTCCCTCATTCCTACCAACATGGCAGATACCGCATTTCTGCGGGATGAGCATTATTATAAAACCGGTATTAATTCATTGGCCGCTAATGTAGGATACGCCTACACTTTTGTGCTGAAGGAGCATTTCTTTTTATCCTTATCGCTCACAGGCGGGCTGGGAGGAAATATCACCACCCTGTTCCTGGAAAACGGGGATGTGAGCCGTAAAGCGGGACTGCAATTCAGCAATACTGTGCGGGCTTCGCTGGGGTATAATTCCAGCCGTTATTTTGCAGGGATACATTACGTAGGCATGAACACCCGCAGCGGAATGTCCATACCGCATACCTATCAAACTTTTGGTACGGGCAATTTCAGGGTGAGCCTGGTGCGCCGTTTCACCCTGGAAAAGCCGTTGTGGCGGTCAAAGACGATCTAGCTTTGCGCCGGTGAAATCCATTTGGACCTGGCCGGTGGCTGGTATCTTTCCATTTGTAACAACAGGTCGCTGATATCATTGCTGCATAACAGCATATCGCGGTTCTCTGCCGTGAGGAAACCCTTTTCAGACATGGTTTTCGACAGAGCCATGAGGGCATCGTAGAAACCATTTACATTGAGCAGGCCGATCGGTTTTTTATGCAGGCCCAGTTGTCCCCAGGTGAGCATTTCAAATAATTCTTCCATGGTGCCGAAGCCTCCGGGCAGCGCGATTACGCCATCACACAATTCATTCATCTTTGTTTTACGTTCGTGCATGGTATCTACCAGGATCAGTTCTGTGAGGCCGGTATGCGCCAGTTCTTTCTGTTGCAGGAAGTGCGGCAGTACGCCAATGGCTTTGCCGCCGGCATTTAAGGCGCCATCGGCCACAGCACCCATCAGTCCTACTTTAGCGCCACCATACACCAGTGTAAGGTTGCGTTGGGCCAGTGCGGCGCCCAGGTGGGTGGCCTGTTCCATATAAACGGGATCATGTCCGGCGCTGGAGCCACAATAAACAACAATTCGATTCATATCCTTGGATTATAAAGTGTTCAATTCGGCCTGGATGTTTGTCCGGGCGGCGGTTTCATATAATTCACGGAACGCCGGTGTTACGTAAATAGCGGGCATTTCCAGGAAATGCTGCAATACTTTTTTGCGTCCGGGAATATACACATCATCCGGGTAAACCTGGTATTCCTGGCGGATCTGCTGTGCGTAGGCCCGGTATGTTTCCGGGGAGGCGCCGAGAATCTGCAGGTCGAAGTCGAGGAAGTAATCCAGGTCCGGATCGTGATGGGTATTGATATGTGTTTTGGTAGCGATAATGAAATCGCTGATTTTGGCGGTTTTTTCCACCGGGTAATTAATTTTATGAAGATGGGTTACTGCGGCGGCAGCACTGCGTTCTTCATTATCGGGTTGCAGCGGGTTATAAATGATATCATGAAAGAAGATGGCAAAAAGTACGGCCTCCGGATCTGTGAGCTGATGCACATATGCCTGGTGCAGGCTTACCAGCTGCTGTATATGCGACCAGTTGTGATAGTACCTTCCGTGGGACTGATACGCATCCACCAGGGCCGTGTAGGAGCTGTTAACCAGCGTGGCGTCTGTGTTGGGATGAAGGGAAGACCAGATGACATTTAATGCAGACATATGGGTTCTTTTTCGGGTCGTCATGTAAAAAGAAAACGGGCAGAAACTCTTTCTGCCCGTTCCTTGTATGTTAAAGCTTTGAATTAAGCTTTTTTCGCAGCTTCTGCACGGATTACGTTCAGTGCACCACCTGCTTTAAACCACTCGATCTGTTGTTCGTTGTACGTGTGGTTTACAGGGAACTCGCTGGTGCTGCCATCTTTATGATGAAGCACAACGGTGAGTTGTTTACCGGGAGCGAAGGTAGTAAGACCGAGGATGTCGATGGTATCATCTTCCTGGATCAGGTCATAATCTTCTTTGTTGGCGAAGGTCAGACCCAGCATACCTTGTTTTTTCAGGTTGGTTTCGTGGATACGGGCGAAAGATTTCACCAGGATAGCACGAACGCCGAGGTGACGGGGTTCCATTGCAGCGTGTTCGCGGCTGGAGCCTTCACCGTAGTTTTCATCCCCTACTACTACTGCACCGAAGCCGTGTGCTTTGTAGTCGCGCATGGTAGCAGGTACTGCACCATATTCGCCGGTGATGGAGTTTTTAACGGTATCGCTTTTATCGTTGAATGCGTTGATCGCACCAATGAGCATGTTGTTGGAGATGTTATCCAGGTGACCGCGGTATTTCAGCCATGGACCAGCCATAGAGATGTGATCCGTAGTACATTTACCTTTTGCTTTGATGAGCAGTTTCAATCCTTTCAGATCGGTGCCTTCCCATGCAGCAAATGGGGCGAGGAGTTGTAAACGGTCGGAGGTAGGGGATACTTTCACCTGAACACCGCTACCATCGGCAGCAGGGGCCTGGTAACCGGCATCTTCTACGGCAAAGCCTTTTGGAGGCAGTTCAAAACCTACCGGTTCGTCCAGCATTACTTCTTCACCGTTTTTGTTTTTCAGTTTGTCAGTCAGCGGGTTGAAGGTAAGATCACCTGCGATGGCCAGTGCTGTTACAATTTCCGGAGAAGCTACAAATGCGTGGGTAGAAGCGTTACCATCATTTCTCTTCGCAAAGTTACGGTTGAAGGAAGTGATGATAGAGTTTTTGCGGGTAGGGTCGTCGATATGACGGGCCCACTGACCGATACACGGACCGCAGGCGTTTGCCAGTACCACACCGCCTACCTGGTCAAAAGTATTCAGTAAACCGTCTCTTTCGATGGTAAAACGTACCAGTTCAGAGCCGGGAGTGATGGTGTATTCAGATTTCATTTCCAGTTGCTTGTCGATGGCCTGTTGTGCCAGGGAAGCAGAGCGGGAAATATCTTCGTAGGAAGAGTTGGTGCAGGAACCGATGAGGGCTACTTCCAGTTTTTCAGGCCAGTTGTTTTCTTTTACTGCCTGTGCAAATTTGGAGATAGGCCATGCCAGATCCGGTGTGAACGGACCGTTTACATATGGTTCCAGTTCGTCCAGGTTGATTTCAATTACCTGGTCGTAGTATTTGGAAGGATCTGCGTATACATCAGCATCCGGACGGAGATGGTCTCTTACTTCATCAGCCAGGGCAGCTACTTCTGCACGACCGGTGATTTTCAGGTAGTCAGCCATTTTGCTGTCGTATGCAAACAGGGAACAGGTAGCGCCGATTTCAGCACCCATGTTACAGATGGTTGCCTTACCGGTAGCGCTGAAGCTATCCGCACCTTCGCCGAAATATTCCACGATAGCGCCGGTACCACCTTTTACGGTGAGGATACCTGCAACTTTCAGGATAATATCTTTGGCAGAAGTCCAGCCGCTCATTTTACCTGTCAGTTTCACACCGATCAGTTTCGGCATTTTCAGCTCCCAGGGTAAACCAGCCATTACGTCAACAGCGTCGGCACCACCAACACCAATCGCCACCATGCCTAAACCGCCGGCATTAGGGGTGTGGGAGTCAGTACCGATCATCATACCACCCGGAAACGCGTAGTTTTCCAGCACTACCTGGTGAATGATACCAGCGCCTGGTTTCCAGAAACCAATGCCGTACTTATCAGAAATTGAGGAAAGGAAATCGTAAACTTCTTTATTGGTGTCAATAGCAGTTGCCAGATCTTCTGTAGCGCCTACTTTTGCCTGAATGAGGTGATCACAATGAACAGTGGAGGGAACCGCAACTTTATCACGACCGCAGGTCATAAACTGGAGCAATGCCATCTGGGCGGTTGCATCCTGCATAGCTACGCGATCCGGCGCAAATTCAACATAGGATTTGCCTCTTTCGTAGGGCGTGGTAGTAGGTGCATACAAGTGTGCGTACAAAATCTTCTCAGCCAGTGTCAGCGGGCGACCCAGCATTTTACGGGTAGCTTCCACCTTACCCGGGAGTGCCGCATACACTTTTTTAATCATGTCAATATCAAACACCATGGGAAAAAAATTATTTAAGAGCGGTTAAAAATTGCTCGCAAAATTAACTAAAATCGGCAAGTTTTTAAATTAAATACTTAACATCCGGCCAACTGTGTGTAAACTTTTGGTACTTTAACGGTTCCCGTGATATTCAGCCGGTTATGGCGGAATAGCCTTACCAGCCGTTTTTTCCTTGTTTTTCCAGCCGGAATTTGATAAATTTGATTTATGAACCGGATAAAAGACTTTGTGGAATGGAAGGCGTTCGGTGTATGTGCTGCTATAGGAGATAAACTTGGGGTAGCCACATCCCGTATACGCATCTTTTTCATTTATGCCACTTTTCTTACAATGGGCTCCCCGCTCATTGTATACATGATTCTTGCCTTCTGGGTAAATATGAAGAATTATATTCTGAATGCCCGGAGAAATCCACTGCGTTACTTATAAGTTATTGATATAAAGAAAAAGAGGTGGTTCGCGTTATCCGTGAACCACCTCTTTTATTTGGTATATTTTTGTTTATTCCAGATGAAACAGCGTCATGCCGTGATAATGGTTTTGCAACTCATTTAACGTGATCGGCTCTACGAGATTCCTGGTTTCGTCCCGGTAGTGCAGCTGCAAAAGCGGGTTATGGCCTTCCTCAAACCAGCGGATGGAGAACGGGCCTCTCACATACAATGTTCCTCCTGCCTTCGACGATGCCGCTTCATCTTTATGAAACTGCAGTTTCAGCAGGGTGGCCTCGGTCAGAAGAACAGGTTCCAGGTTATCAAGATCGTACCAGAACTCATTTTCATCTGTAGCCACCAACACTTTCTTGTCCTCATGATCTACCTGCAAAATCTTCCCTTCCTTTTCTGTCCCGCCATAATTTGTGATAATGGTATCACCTGATTTTAATTCGTGGATATTAATCATAGTGAACTGTGTTTTATGTGTTTCATGAATTTACTGAAAAAACTGCAAAGCTTCGTGTAAAGAAAAAAGCGATTATCACCTTCCGGTGGTAATCGCTTTTTTCTTTATGTGGTGCGGATTAAAACTTTCTCACTACCTGGCGGAGTTCCACCAGTTGTTCCAGCAATGGTTCCAGTAAATCCAGGCGGAGCATATTGGCGCCGTCAGATTTTGCACAGGAAGGATCGGGGTGTGTTTCAATGAACAGGCCATCGGCGCCGGTTGCAATAGCTGCTTTGGCAATGGTGCTGATCATTTGCGGGTTACCACCGGTTACGCCGCTGGTTTGATTGGGCTGTTGTAAGGAGTGGGTACAATCCATTACCACGGGCTCACCCAGGTGTTTCATAATGGGAATGTTGCGGTAATCCACTACCAGGTCCTGGTAGCCAAAGGTGGTACCGCGTTCGGTGAGGATGATATGATCATTACCGGCTCCCTTGATCTTTTCCACAGCGAATTTCATGGATTCGCCGCTGAGGAACTGTCCTTTCTTTACATTTACTACTTTACCTGTTTCGGCAGCGGCCAGCAGGATATCTGTTTGGCGGCACAGGAAAGCGGGAATCTGTAACACATCCACGTAAGCGGCTGCCATAGCAGCTTCTGCAGCGGAGTGAATATCTGAAGTAACGGGAACATTAAAAGTTTTACCTATCTTCTGCAGCAGCTCCAGTCCTTCCACATCTCCGATTCCGGTAAAGGAATGCACACTGGTACGGTTGGCTTTACGGTAGGAAGCTTTGAAAATATAAGGGATCGCTAATCTTTTACAGATGGTGGTCACTTTTTCAGCCACTTCCATCAGTATGGATTCTTCTTCAATCACACACGGACCAGCAATCAGGAAGAAATTTTCGGGGTTGTATTGCTCTTTGAATAAAGATTTTAAATGCTTCATATCTTGAAAAAATTGTGTCATTTAATTGAAGGTGCAAAGATAGGCATTCTCAGGCAAAGGGAGGCTATGAAGCCGCTTCGTTTGAGCTAATTGTCATAACATTGTAATCCGAAAACCATGTGCATAACCCGGCGTTCATTTTATTGTTATAGCATTGTCATGCGCTGGGAAGGGGTGAGCGGAAATAGCGGCGAAGCTGTTAATATTACGGTCCGATTTAAAATAGCTTACAATTATATTTTTGTATGAAGAAAGATAAGATACTGGTTATAGGCGCCTGCGGACAAATTGGCGTGGAGCTGACCCTGGCTTTAAGAAAGATGTATGGAGATGCGAATGTGCTGGCTTCCGATTTGCGGGAAGAGCATGATTTGCTGAAGGGAACCGGTCCGTATGTGTCGCTGGATGTAATGAACAAGGAGATGCTGCATGTGCTGGTGATCCGTCATAATATCACCCAGATCTATCTGCTGGCGGCGATCCTGTCGGCCACCGGTGAAAAAAATCCATTGCTGGCGTGGCATATCAATATGCAGAGCCTGTTGAATGTACTGGATATTGCGAAAGAAGAAAATCTTGATAAAATATACTGGCCAAGTTCCATTGCGGTATTTGGTCCTAACTCACCGGCGCAGGAAACGCCCCAGCACACTATCATTGAGCCTACCACCATTTATGGTATCAGCAAATTTGCGGGTGAGCGCTGGTGCGAATACTACAACCACCGCTTTGGTGTGGATGTAAGAAGTTTGCGCTACCCCGGCCTGATCAGCTACAAATCAGCGCCCGGCGGCGGTACTACGGATTATGCCATTGAAATTTTCCATGAGGCCAAAGAGCATCAGAAATATACGAGCTTCCTGTCTGAAAATACTTATCTCCCGATGATGTACATGCCGGATGCTATCCGCGCTACCATTGAACTGATGGAAGCCGACGCATCTAAAATAGCGGTACGTTCTGCCTATAACCTGGGTGCGATGAGTTTTTCCCCGAAAGAAATAGGTGCGGAAATACAGAAACATATTCCTGCTTTCACGATGGCTTATGAGCCGGATTACCGCCAGCAGATTGCAGACGGCTGGCCAAACAGTATCGACGACAGCCAGGCGCGTGCAGATTGGGGCTGGAAGCCTGAATTTGACCTGGCCGCAATGACAAAAGATATGCTTCAACATATTTAATTTAACCATTCCATGAAAACAAAAAAAGCAGCGGAGATCCGCTGCTTTCTTGTTTTTATAAAGAGGTACTGCTATTCAATGAAACCCACAGCCACCGTGGTGTTATTAAACTCATCGATGAGAATAAAGGCGCCGTTGGCAGGATTGCTCTGATAAGGATCTGCAAATATAGGCGCCGCTGTTTTCAGCGTAATTCTGCCGATATCATTCAGCGTCATGGATGCTTTATCTGTTACCTGCACATGATTGGTTACATCTGTTATGTAATTGATCTGCTGCACCTTTGCTTTCACGCGGTTAACGCCGTGCTGTAACAGGTAGGTTTTGCTCGGAGTAAGCGGCAGCTGGTCCATCCAGCAGATGTTGGCGCTTATTTCCTTCAGTTGCGGCGGCACTTCGTTTGTTTTCACGAGCATGTTACCGCGACTGCTGTCTATTTCGCCTTCCAGGGTAATCACCACACTTTCGCGTGCATGCGCCACCGGTAGTTGCTTTTCAAATTGCTCAATGGTTTTGATGCGGCTCTTTTGCCCGGAGGGCAGGGAGATTACTTCATCGCCTACAGAGAAATGACCGCTGGCCACTTTGCCCGCAAAGCCGCGGAAATCGTGGTATTCGGTGGTTCTCGGACGGATCACGCTTTGAATAGGGAAACGGGCAGGGTGGTTACGGTCTTCATGATCGAACGACACCTGTTCCAGGTATTCCAGCAGGGTGCTGCCGTTGTACCAGTTGATGGAGCCTGTGCGGCTGGCTACGTTTTCGCCATACAAGGAGGAGATGGGAATGAACTTTACTTCCTGTCCTTTAAACCCGGCGTTATCGAGCATTTGCTGGAAATCTTCCACTATCTGGTTAAAACGGGCTTCGCTGTAATCTACCAGGTCCATTTTATTTACGCAAACCACCAGGTACGGAATACGCAGGAGGTTAGCGATAAAGAAGTGGCGGTGTGTTTGTTCCACGATGCCTCTGCGTGCGTCGATGAGGATCAGCGACACCTGTGCATTGGAGGCGCCGGTTACCATGTTGCGGGTATATTCAATATGCCCGGGGGTATCGGCAATGATGTATTTGCGGGTAGGGGTGGAGAAGTAGATGTGTGCCACATCTATCGTAATTCCCTGCTCACGTTCTGCTACCAGTCCGTCGGTAAGCAACGACAGGTCTGTAAAATCCAGTCCTTTGCGTTTGCTGGCAGCGTGGAGCGCTTCCATTTTATCTTGCGGAATAGAATTGGTATCGTATAATAAACGGCCTATTAAGGTACTTTTACCATCGTCTACACTACCGGAAGTGGCTATACGTAAAACCTCCATTATTTTTATTTTTTTGCTTTTAGCGACTGGCGTTAAAAGATGTGTTCAATTAAGTTAAAGTGTGTGTTACAGGAAGCGCTGTTAAAAGTACCCTGCCTGTTTTCTCTTTTCCATAGCGGCTTCAGAGCGTTTATCGTCTATACGTGCGCCACGTTCGGAGATCTTTGCTTCCATGATTTCAGCAATGATATCTTCCAGTTTATCGGCTTCCGATAATACGGCGGCGGTACAGGTCATATCGCCTACGGTACGGAAGCGTACTTTCTGGCGGAACGGTACTTCGTCGGCGGTGGTGTTGAGGAAAGAGGAGTAAGGCCAGTAAAGACCGTCGCGTTCTATGATTTCTCTTTCATGGGAGAAGTAGATAGAAGGTATTTCCAGTTTTTCACGAACGATATAATTCCACACGTCCAGTTCAGTCCAGTTGGAGATGGGGAATACGCGTACGTTTTCACCGATATTGATTTTACCGTTGAGGATATCGAACAGTTCGGGGCGTTGCATTTTGGCGTTCCACTGACCGAATTCGTCTCTTACGGAGAAGATTCTTTCTTTGGCGCGGGCTTTTTCTTCATCCCTGCGGGCGCCGCCGATGCAGGCGTCAAACTTTCCTTCTTCGATGGCATCGAGGAGGGTAACGGTTTGGAGGGCGTTTCTGCTGGCGTATTTGCCGGTTTCTTCCTGGGCTTTACCCTGGTCGATGCTGTCCTGTACATTTCTTACGATGATGTCCAGTCCGAGTGTATTCACGAGCCAGTCGCGGAATTCGATGGTTTCGGGGAAGTTGTGGCCGGTATCCACATGCAGCAGGGAGAAAGGTATTTTACCGGGGTAAAATGCTTTCTGTGCCAGTCGCACGAGTGTAATTGAATCCTTGCCGCCGGAGAACAGCAGCACTGGTTTTTCGAACTGTGCTACTGTTTCACGAAGTATATAGATGGCTTCATCTTCCAGTGCCTGAGGAAATTCCCAATTTATTTGATTAGTCATGGACTATAATAATTTATTCTAAAAGCTAATATTTGTTATCCGTGCAGGCCGCATTCTTTCTGCGACTGTTCCCACCACCACCGGCCGGCGCGGGGATTTTCCCCCGGCTCAATGGCGCGTGTACAGGGTGCGCAGCCAATGCTGATGAAGCCTTTATCGTGCAGTTTGTTGTAGGGCACGTTATGTTGTTCCAGGTAGGCCAGTACTTCGTCGTAGCCCCAGTGGATCAGCGGATTAAATTTATAGAGGTGGCGGTGTTCGTCCCATTCGAGGATTTCCATGCCCTGCCGGTTTTCGGACTGTTCAGCCCGGAGACCGGTGATCCATACTTTTACGCCTTCCAGCGCCCTGTTGAGGGGTACAATTTTGCGGATGCCGCAACATTCCTTGCGGTTTTCCACTGATTCGTAAAAGCTGTTGGGTCCTTTGGTGGAAACCAGTTTTTCTACTGCGGTGGTGTCCGGGTAATAAACTTCTACAGGTTGTTTATAACGGGCCATAGTGAGGTCCATTACATCGTATGTTTCCTGAAAGAGGCGGCCCGTGTCCAGGGTAAAAACTCTAACCGGCAATTGGTTACGCCAGATAATATCTGATATTACCTGGTCTTCCTGGCCAAAAGAGGTAGAGAATGCTACAGCGCCGGGGTATTGTTCCAGCAGGTACTGTATGGCCTCCTCCACTGATTTGTTGACCAGCGCGGTGGTAATGTCTGTCATGTAGATCTTCCTTATTGAATTGATATGTCTAGTGCCAGCGGAGCGATTACGGTCACTCCTCTTACAAAAATACATAAAACCTATAAAAAAGATAGACTAATAGGATAAAAAATTATTTCTTTCCTGTAAAGGGGCTGTGGTGGCGGGGAGAAAATGGGCGGAGGTGGGGGAACCTGTTAAGATGGGGCATAGAAAGCAGCGTGGGAGTGGCCGAACCGGGGGAATGGGCAAAAGGCGGTATACCTGCTTTGAACATAGGGAGGATTCGCTGTGGAGTGGGATAGGAGTTACTTAGCACTGGGAGTATACGTGCTGTTAACCCGGAGGTGACGTGGAGGGAACGTGGACTTGATCCTGAAACCCTTTACTGTAGCGGAAAAGCCGGCACGTGGCCGGCTCGGATATTTTACACCCTGATTAGCTATTTCGGGTCAGGATATCTTTCAATGTTTTGTTCTCGAGGATTTTCAGGGCGGAATCCCTCACTTTGCCCATTACTTCATTGAGGCCACAAACGGCTTCATCGCGGCAGTTTTCGCAGCGTTCGTAGTAATTGAGGCTTACGCAGGGAAGCAGCGCAATAGGTCCGTCGAGCAGGCGGATGATTTTCGCCAGCGCGATCTCTTTGGGAGGTCGCATGAGGTAATAACCGCCTCCTTTTCCTTTTTTACTGCCGAGGATGCCGGCATTCTTCAACTCCAGCAAAATATTTTCCAGGAATTTGATAGAGATATTTTTTTCCTGTGCAATTTCGGATATAAGGATGGGTCCTTTATCTACATTCTCTGCCAGGTGTACTAATGCGTGAAATGCGTATTGCGTTTTTTTCGATAACATACTGACTTTTTTGCATCCCTCCACGGATGAACTAATAGTGCGGTGCACACTTTATATTCCTGCAAAGATAAGCAGTTTTTAGCTGCCAGCAGTGAGTGGCTGGCTTTTAGCCACCGGAGCGGGGTCCGGCGGCTAACGCATTTAGCTGCTGCTATCCTAAATTCAATACATCCCGCATGGTGAACACGCCGGTTTTGCCTTTCAGCCATTCTGCCGCCACTACGGCGCCGGCTGCAAAGCCTTCCCGGGAGTGGGCGGTGTGTGTGATGGAAATATCGTCGATGGCGGAAGTATACGTTACGGTGTGTGTGCCCGGCGCCGGATCAATCCTTTTAGAGATGATGGGGAGTGCTTCCGGTTGATTGCTTTCTTCGTTTACCCAGCCGGTTTTGCGAGGCACTGCGGCCAGTACCTGTTCTGCCAGTGTGATGGCGGTACCGCTTGGCGCGTCTTTTTTATGGGTATGATGGATCTCTTCCATCTTTACGTTGTATTGTGGCTGGCCGGCCATGAGGGCAGCCAGTTTCTTATTCAGTTCAAAGAAGATATTTACGCCGATGCTGAAATTGGTGGCGTGGATGAAAGCCTGGTTTTTTTCCAGGCAAAGCGCTTTTACTTCCGGCAGTTTATCCAGCCAGCCGGTGGTACCGGATACCACGGGAACATTTGCATCGAAGCACTTTAAGATGTTGTGGTAGGCTGTTTCAGGTGTGGTAAACTCGATGGCTACATCTGCCTGGCCGAGGTGTTCTTTTTCCAGCAGGTGTTTGCTGCCAACGTCTACCCGGAGTATTATTTCGTGTCCTTTGGCAGTGGCAATTGCATCTATTGCCTGTCCCATTTTACCATATCCGATGAGCGCTATTTTCATGACCCTTGCAAGTTGTATTTAAAGTTGATGTATTAATGATGATCAGCGGCCGGCGAAGTACCGGCTTTTGCCTTTTTTACCGCCAAAAGAAATATTTACGCCGATGCCCAGTGTACGGTTGTTGATGATGGTGGGGGACACGCGCATGCTCAGGTCGTCCGACATATCGAAATTGCGGAGATGTGCAAATACGGTAGCGTCTATAATGTTTACGCCATAGGCCAGGATGAAGAACAGCACGGAGTAATCCACATATTGCCGGAACTGGTCGCGGCCCACCTTCAGTGATTCGGTATCGTAAGGTTTGGTATCCGGGCTGGTGTCGTTGGTATCCGGGTTGCCATCTACCCGGAGGCGGTAAGCATCGCGGTACAGCTTGTAGGTCTTCATGTTATCCACAAAGAAATAAACGCAGGTACCAATGGCGGCATATGCAATTGGAATTTTCCAGTATTCTTTATTGTATGCCTGTCCGAGCCCCGGCACCACGGCAGAGTAAAGGGCTGCTTTACGCGGGCTGTGGGGGAGTTTGGAATCAGGAATATAAGCGCTGTCTGTGAAGATGGCTTTGTTTGCTTTTACGGTATCCGTACCTGGTGCAGGTATAGGCCGGATGATAGTATCCATTGTTTTAGCAATGGGGCGCAGGGTATCCTGCTGTGCGTGCACTGGCATAACCACTACAACCGCAATTAAAAACAACAAAAAGTATCGTAGTGAATGAAATATGTATTGAGCCTTATTAGCCACCGTATATATCTATTTTTTCCAGGATACTATCCAGCTCTTCATCCGAATAGAATTCAATTAAAATGCTGCCTTTACCGCTTTTTCCTCTATCCAGTTTTACTTTGGTAGAGAAGTGAGTGGCGAGTTTGTCCTGTATTTTCTGAAAAGCAGGAGGTAGTTTTGCTTTGGCAGCCTTTTGCTGATGATTTTTATCGGCCTGATTGATGTTGCGGGCCAGTTCTTCTGTTTGGCGTACAGACAATCCGTTTTTCAGGATTTCATTATACAGGAAGAGTTGGTTTTCCACATTTTCCACGCCGGTGAGTACGCGGGCGTGGCCCATGCTGAGCTGGCCGTTGCGTACGGCCACCTGGATATCCGGGGGGAGTTTCAGCAGGCGTATATAGTTGGTAACGGTACTTCTTTCTTTGCCCATGCGGTCGGCCACCTGTTCCTGGGTGAGACTGCATTCGTCCATGAGTCTTTTGTAGCTGAGGCCCACTTCAATGGCGTTCAGGTTTTCCCTTTGCAGGTTTTCCAGCAGGGCGAGTTCCAGGAGTTCCTGGTCGTTTACCTGGCGGATATATGCGGGAATGTCTTTGAGGCCGGCGAGTTTGCTGGCTCTCAGGCGTCTTTCACCGGCGATCAGCTGGAATTTTTTGGCGCTGATCCTGGATACGGTGATAGGCTGGATAACATCGTGCAGTTTGATCGACTGGCTTAACTCCTGTAAAGAAACCTCATCAAAGTCACGACGCGGCTGTTTCGGATTGGTAGCAATCAGATCCAGTGATATGCGTTCTATACCGGTAGCAGCAGCTACTACCTTATCACCCAGGGCGCCGGCAGTTTGCTTCAGATCTGTATCGATGTTTTGAAGCAGTGAGCGGATGCCTTTACCCAACGCCTCTTTCTTACTTGGATTGGTCATCGTTAATAGCTAGGATTTTGTCTTTGGATTTAATTTTGGTGAAATTATGTTTCTGCAGGATTTCCTTTGCCAGGTTGAGGTAGTTGATAGCACCTGTGCTGGCTGCATCATACATAATAACGGATTTACCGAAACTGGGAGCTTCTCCCAGTTTGGTATTGCGGTGGATGATGGTATTGAACACACTTTCTTCAAAATGTTGTTTTACTTCATCCACTACCTGGTTGCTCAGGCGCAGGCGACCATCGTACATGGTCATCAGAATGCCTTCAATTTCCAGTTCTATATTCAGGCGGCTTTGTACAATTTTGATGGTATTGAGCAGTTTGCCGAGTCCTTCCAGTGCAAAAAACTCACATTGAACGGGTATGATCACGGAGTTGGAGGCTACGAGGGCATTTACGGTGATAAGACCGAGGGAAGGGGAGCAGTCTACAATTACAAAGTCGTAATCCGCTTCCACGGTATCGATCACCTGTTTCATCACTCTTTCCCGGGTGGGATGATTGATGAGTTCCAGTTCAGCGCCTACCAGGTCTATATGAGAAGGCAAAACCTTCAGGTTGGGAGTATCTGATTCCAGGATAACATCTTTGGCCAGCACGTCGTTCACCATACAATCGTACAAGCTCTGCTGCACATTGCGCAGGTCGAAACCCAGTCCTGTGGTGCTGTTTGCCTGCGGGTCGGCGTCAACCAGCAGTGTCTTAAATTCCAGCACAGCCAGGCTGCTTGCCAGGTTTATTGCACTTGTAGTTTTTCCTACGCCACCTTTCTGGTTAGCGATTGCGATTATTCTAGCCATTGTGTAATTTAAAAATTCAAAGGTTATTTATAGGATAAAGGATAAATCAGCAATGATCACTTCTTCCTCAAACCTCTATGGTACTACCTATTTCGGGTAGTAACAGTTCAAGCCCGGCATCAATAAACTGCATCTTTGCTTCGTCTGTATCAATCTTAACGTAGCCGAAAGTGTTGTAGTGTACCCCGATTATCTTCTCACATTCTATCATTTCAGCGGCAGCAATGGCATCTTCGATGCCCATTGTGAAATTATCGCCAATTGGCAGTACTGCAAAATCCAGGGAGGTAACAGCTGGTATCAGCTCCATATCCACAGTGAGCGCAGTATCGCCGGCATAGTAAAAGTTCCCTTCTTCCGTCATAAATATAAAACCCATCGGATTACCGCCGTAGGTTCCATCGGGTAAACTGCTGGAGTGCTGTGCCACCACACATTTTACCGTACCAAATTCAAATTTCCATTTACCGCCGGTATTCATGGGATGCAGCTTTTCGATCCCCTGTTTACCAGCCCAGGTCACAATCTCAAAATTGGATACTACTGTTGCATTTGTCCGTTTTGCCAGGTCTAACAGGTCGGCCGTATGATCTTCATGTCCGTGGGAAACAAAAATATAGTCCGCCGTTATGGCATGGATGTCTACCTTAGCCGCCAATTCATTATGGGTGATGAAAGGATCAAACAAGATCTTTTTCCCCATAATTTCCACCGCAAAACAGGAATGTCCATAGCAAGTATACTTCATAATCAATCCATTTGAATCCATCACGACAACTTCCGGGGAAATTTACTCTCCGTAATCCGTGATTAATCTACACCTTATATTTAAAAGTAACTCTATTAAAAGTAGCGTAATCGGACAAAAATACAACGATTACGTAAAATTCGGGTGCTGCAGTATATTTATTTATACACAAACTGTTCGCAGAACAAGCCCCGTAACCTGTTAACGGGTTAATTTTTAGCCAGTTTCAGCAGGCGTAAGATTAATATATTAATAAAATATTAAAATTATTTATTGTGTACCGGTCAGCCAGCAAATGTACTGTTTCTCCTTTCTTAATAAAAAAAATAAAAACATACAATTCTTCGCGTTGTTATTCGTCTTGTAGGTACAACCACCGGTTTTAACTTTTCAGACCCGGTTAGTTATGTTAAATTGCTTTATTATTACATATCTATATTAAATTTCTATAATGCGACCCGGACTTAATTCCGTAATACTCATCGTTTTCCTTTTGTTACTGGACCTTTATGTTTTCCAGGCCATCAGGGCTATGGTGTATATGTCTACTCCCAAAGTAAGGAACATCACTTATTCCGTATACTGGCTTATATCCATTTCTGTTGTGCTGATGATAGCCTTGTTGCCCTATATCAACTGGCATAACTGGCCGCCTACGCTGAAATCCTACCTGATGGCTGTTTTCATGGGCCTGGTACTGGCGAAGCTGCTGGTAACGGTATTCCTGCTGATAGACGATGTGAGAAGGGGTGTACTGTGGCTGATCCGTAAATTCAGCAGTGCGCCGGCGGTGGCTGCAACTCCGGCCACGGGCGGATTATCAAGGTCGCAGTTTATTAACCGGCTGGGACTCATCACCGGCGGCGCTTTTTTTGGAACGCTGCTGTACGGATTTTCCAATAAGTACAACTACCGGGTACATAAAATAAAAATGGCTTTCAAGCATCTGCCGGCCTCCTTTAAGGGGTTGCGGATTGTACAGATCTCCGATATCCATTCCGGCAGCTTTGCTAACCGGGACGCGGTAATGAAAGGCATTAAGATGATCAATGACCAGAAGGCCGACCTGGTGCTGTTTACCGGCGACCTGGTAAACGACCGGGCGGTGGAAATGGCCGAATGGCTGGATGTGTTCCGCGAGGTGAAAGCCCCGATGGGCGTGTATTCTACCCTGGGTAACCACGACTATGGCGATTATTACCCCTGGCCGGATAAAAACGCCAACGGTTACAGTGCGTTGCAGCACCAGAACCTGGAGGATTTAAAAGCGGTGCATGGAAAGCTGGGCTGGAAACTCATGATGAATGAGAACGTGGTGCTGGACCGCAACGGAGAGCAGATTGCGCTGATTGGTATTGAAAACTGGAGCGCTATTAAACGTTTCCCCCGTTATGGCGACCTGAAAAGGGCGTACGAGGGGGCAGAACATATACCGTTTAAAATTTTACTATCGCACGATCCCACCCACTGGGATGCCCAGGTGCGCACAGAATATCCCGATATTGCCCTGATGCTGGCGGGCCATACCCACGGTATGCAGTTTGGCGTGGAAATACCCGGTTTGAAATGGAGTCCTGCCCAATATTTTTATAAAGAATGGGCGGGGTTATATAAGAAAGGGGAACAGTTCCTGTATGTAAACAGGGGCTTCGGGTTTCTCGGCTATCCCGGAAGAGTGGGTATCCTGCCGGAAATTACGGTGATAGACCTGGTATAAAAAGGCATCGTACGCATTGACCGATAGAAAAGCTTTGTTTAACCACATATTCGTCCTGTTCGCGGATATAGGGTTAAACGATACTGATTTACGCTTATCTTGCAGGCGACGTACTTTTTAAAACATGCGCCTATACTTCTTTACCTTCCTGTTGTTATGTAGCCGTGTAGCATCGGGACAAAGCCTGGCAGAGCTGGAGCGACAGCTGGATTCGTTGTTACAGAAACAGCAGAAAAGCGAAGTAGTGGCCGGTATCGGGTATGGGAACAATCCTGCCTATGGCAGTAAAGTGGCCAATTTCGAATATCCTCTTGTATTAAAAACATTTGTAGCGCCTTCTTTAAGTTATTATCATAAAAGCGGCCTGTATGCAGGTGTTAGCGCTTATTATCTTTTTAATTCCGTGAATAAGCCCTGGTTTGAATGGGACTTTACCGCCGGTTACGACTATACGAAAAACAGGGATTTTCTTAGCGGCATCTCCTATACGAAATATATTTTTGCCGATTCTTCAGACGTTCCTTCCACTCCAATCAAGAATGAAATTTTTGCCTACTTCTATTACCGGAAATGGTGGGTACAACCCGGTTTGAGCCTGGACTACGGCTGGGGAAAGCATGTGTCAGAAGGTTTATACACCAAAGAAACGTTGCATGGTAATGATTTTAATATTATCGCATCTGTAAGGCATCCTTTTATTTTTTCCGGCGTTATAGGACGGTTTGATGTATTGATGGTGACGCCTTCTGTGAACATGACGCTGGGAACGGCTAACTACTACAGCAATCTCAAAGCGGCTCAATATATCACCCGGTCGCCCCATATGGTGAAACTCAGAAATCCCCCGGGACCTGAACTTAATTTTGAAGATCATACCGAATTTGAACCCCGCGCGATAGATGTTACTATGAATATATCCTATTTTATTGGCCGGGTAAACCTGGCGCCATCCTACACGGTTTTTAAGTCCTTAACCGGTACAGATCAGGGTATTATGAGTTATTTCACGGCCCGTATTTTATACAGTTTCTGATTTCATTAACAAATAGCACGGAATTTGTAATTACTGGAAATGTAATTACAACATAGGGGTATTTTTTACTCCGGGCGTCTATATTTTAACCATTACTAACAATACATAGATTTATGAAAAAACTGTTTTTCGCCGTAGCAGTGCTGATGATAGCTGCTGTTTCAACCGTGTCAACTGTTAATGCACAATCAAAATTCCTTCGCTTTGGTGTGAAAGGTGGTGCTAATCTTGGAAAGCTTGATGGTACCGGTTTTCAGGATGGATTTAAGTTAGGTTATCACATCGGTGGGTTTGCCCAGGTGAATCTTGTGAAAGGATTCGGGGTTCAGGGTGAGTTGATCTTCTCTTCTACCAAAACAAAAACTACAGACGATTTCAGTGAAATTTATAATACTGGAAACCTGGAAGATAATGGTAAGAAGATCACCATGAGCTACCTGAGTATTCCGTTGCTGGCTAACATTGATCTGGGAACACCACGTCTGAAACTCCAGGTAGGACCTCAGTTCAGCGCATTGGTAAGCGACAAAAAAGTATTGGGTGCTGCCAAGGAAGCTTTCAAAGGCGGCGACATTTCCGGTGTAGCCGGTTTGTGGCTGCAACTGCCGATTGTTAATGTGAGTGCCCGTTATGTTATTGGCTTTAATGATGTAAACAATTACAAAGACGTAGCTAACACCAGCAACTGGAAAAACCAGAGCATCCAGCTGGGTGTAGGTGTAACTTTCTAGTATTTCGCGTTTAGCGTTAACTTTTGATGAAGCAGCAAAGATTAAAGTGTATACTTTATCTTTGCTGCTTTTTTTGCGAGAAAAGGAAGCTGCTACGCATTCTTCCGTTCCTGCCAGAGCGTCACTTGGCATCAAACTTGACTATATAGGGATACATAAAAAAAAGAGGACTTTTGCCGGGTTGTATGACAGAATGTCCTCATGAGGCTTTAAATATCTCAGATGAACAGATTTTATTTAGGAAATTCGGAAGATGAAATGGAGTTCATGCCTATTATCCCTTTGAACGAAGACGGGGAAGGACAGGAGGATGAAAAGATTCCCGATGAACTGGCATTATTACCATTACGAAATACAGTATTGTTTCCGGGTGTTGTGCTGCCGATTACGGTGGGCCGGGATAAATCTATAAAAGCGGTGAATGACGCCTACAAAACCGACAAATCGATCGGGGTGGTAGCGCAGAAAGACAGTACGATAGAAGATCCGGCTGTAGCGGATCTGAGTGAAGTGGGTACAGTGGCGCGTATTGTAAAGCTCATCAAAATGCCTGATGGCGGCACTACCATCATCATACAGGGCCGCAAGCGCTTTAAGATAGATGAAATAGTGACGGAAGATCCCTATTTCAAAGCAAAGATCAGCGTGCTGCACGATGAAGCGGCGGAAGATGATTCAGAATTTGAAGCGTATATCTCTTCCATCAAAGACCTGGCAGCGCAAATCATTCAGCTTTCTCCCAACCTGCCTTCAGAAGCGAGCATCATCCTGAAGAACATAGAGAATCCTTCTTTCCTGGTGCATTTTGTTTCTTCCAACCTGAACTCCGACCTGAAAGAAAAGCAGCAGTTGCTGGAGATCAATAACCTGCGTACCCGTGCAGAACTGCTGATGAAGCTGTTGCAAACGGAATTACAGCTGGCAGAACTGAAGAACAAGATCACCAACAAAACGAAGGCCGACCTGGACAAGCAGCAGCGGGATTATTTCCTGCAGCAGCAGATGAAGTCGATCAAGGAGGAGCTTGGAGGAGACGCCAACGACCGGGAGCTGAAGGAAATGAAGCGGAAGGCAGAAGAAAAGAAATGGCCGGCTGCCGCTGCGGAAGCTTTTTCAAAAGGGATCGAGAAACTGGAGCGCATGCATCCGAGCACACCGGATTACAGCGTGGTATACAATCACCTGGATCTTTTGCTGGACCTGCCCTGGGGCGAGTATACCACCGATAGCTATGACCTGAAAAAGGCAAAGAAGATATTAGACCATGACCACTACGGCATGGAAAAAATAAAGGAACGTATCCTGGAATACCTGGCTGTGCTGAAACTGAAAGGGGATATGAAGTCGCCCATTCTGTGTTTCGTAGGCCCTCCGGGTATTGGTAAAACCTCATTGGGACGATCTATAGCCAACGCTGTTGGCCGTAAATATGTTCGCCTGAGTTTGGGTGGTTTGCATGATGAAAGTGAGATCCGCGGGCACCGTAAAACCTATATCGGCGCCATGCCGGGTAGAGTGGTACAGTCGATCCGTAAAATCAAATCATCAAACCCGGTGATGATCCTTGATGAAATTGATAAGATCGGTAATGACATGCGCGGCGATCCGAGTTCTGCATTGCTGGAGGTACTGGACCCTGAACAAAACAGCACCTTCTACGATAATTACCTGGAGCTGGAATACGACCTGAGCAAGGTATTATTTATTGCTACCGCCAACAACATCAACTCTATTCATCCGGCGCTGCGCGACAGGCTGGAGATCATTGATCTGAGCGGGTATTCCATCGAAGAAAAAGTAGAGATCGCCAAAAGGCACCTGTTGCCCAAGCAAAAGGATGCGCATGGTTTGAAGGATACAAAAGTAAAGATCAGCAATACGGTGATTGAGCAGTTGATTGCCGATTACACCCGTGAGAGCGGTGTACGTGAGCTGGACAGGCAGTTTGCCGCTATTATGCGTAACCTGGCCAAACAGGTAGCGATGGATGAGAAATTACCGGATGCATTAACCGAAGAAGGGCTTCAGAAAATACTGGGTAAACCCCGTTATTCCAATGAGATTTATAAGGTTGGTAATCCGCCGGGAGTAGCCGTGGGGCTTGCCTGGACTTATGTAGGCGGCGATATCCTGTTTATAGAAAGCAGTTTGAGCGAGGGTAAGGGTGATCTGAAGCTGACGGGTAACCTCGGTAATGTGATGAAGGAATCTGCTGTTACGGCGCTGACCTATTTGCAATCCCATGCGGAGGAATCGGGTATTGATCCGAAGAAGTTTACGCAGAAGAGTGTGCATGTGCATGTGCCGGAAGGGGCTGTTCCAAAGGATGGTCCGAGTGCGGGTATAACCATGCTTACTGCATTGGCTTCTGTATTTACAGGCCGGAGGGTAAAATCCTACCTGGCAATGACGGGTGAGATCACGCTTCGCGGGCAGGTATTACCGGTAGGAGGTATTAAGGAAAAAATACTGGCCGCCAAAAGGGCAGGTATCCGTGAGATTATTCTTTGCTGGCAAAATGAAAAAGATATTAAGGATATCAATCCGTCTTATATTAAGGGGATGAAGTTTCATTATGTGAAGCAAATGAACCAAGTACTGGAAATAGCGTTATTAAAGAAGTAAGCACGCGTAACATATATACTGTTCATACCGGTTTAGTTGTGACTCCGCTATGAACTTCATGTTGATTGTTTTAAGGGTTGATAAAGCCATTCCATTAATCCGGAATGGCTTTATTGTTTTGTGTAAGTTAGTCGGCCAGTTGTCTTTTATACATCTGGATAGTATTTTCCAGTCCGAAGTAAAGTGCATCGGCTACGAGTGCGTGACCGATGGATACTTCTTTCAGCTGTGGTATATGCAGTTTAAAGAAGCGGAGGTTATCGAGGTTGAGATCGTGGCCGGCGTTGAGGTCCAGGCCAATAGCGGTGGCTTCTCTGGCGGTATTTTTATAGTCGTTGAACAGCTGCAGGTTTTGCGGCTGTGTGCGTGCGTTCGTATATTCTTCTGCGTAAGGGCCGGTATAGAGTTCTATACGGTCGGCGCCGGCGGTTTTAGCGCCTTCTACTTTTGTAACGTCTGCATTGAGGAAGATGGAAACCCTGATCCCTGCTTTTTTGAGGGTAGAGATCACGTCTTTCAGTTGCGACTGGCAGGCGATGGTATCCCATCCGGTATTGGAGGTGATGGCATCCGGCGGATCGGGCACCAGTGTGCATTGGTGAGGTTTAACGGCCAGCACGAGGTCCATAAAATCCTGGGAAGGATATCCTTCAATATTGAACTCTGTGGTGACCAGTGGTTTCAGGTCTCTTACGTCCTGGTAGCGGATATGGCGTTCATCGGGGCGGGGGTGAACGGTGATTCCATCGGCGCCGAAGCGTTCACAATCCTGGGCCACTTTTAATATATCCGGTAGATTGCCTCCACGTGCGTTGCGCAGGGTAGCAAACTTATTGATGTTTACACTCAGCTTTGTCATGCGGCAAAATTACGGCTTTTAGCTTTTACAAAAAATGCAGCGGAGAAAAAGTAGTGACTTCTTCTCCGCTGCATTTGTATTTGTTAGTTGTAAAAAACTAGTATCTGTAGTAGTCTGGTTTGAATGGACCTTCTGCAGGAATACCGAGGTATTCAGATTGTGCGGTGGTCAGTACATCCAGTTCCACGCCTACTTTTTTCAGGTGGAGACGGGCAACTTTTTCATCCAGGTGTTTAGGCAGTACGTATACTTTGTTTTCGTAGTTTTCTGAGTGCAGCCACAGTTCCAGCTGAGCCAGTACCTGGTTGGTGAAGGAGTTACTCATTACGAAAGAAGGGTGGCCGGTAGCGCAACCGAGGTTTACCAGGCGGCCTTCAGCCAGCAGGATGATATCTTTACCATCGATGGTGTATTTATCTACCTGTGGTTTGATTTCAACTTTAGTATTGCCGTAGTTTTTGTTTAACCACGCTACATCGATTTCGATATCGAAGTGACCGATATTGGAAACGATGCATTTATCTTTCATCAGTTTGAAGTGTTCGCCGGTGATGATATCGCGGCAACCGGTAGTGGTTACGATGATATCGGCTTCTTTAACGGCATCGTTCATTTTCTTTACTTCATAACCTTCCATTGCAGCCTGTAAAGCGCAGATAGGGTCAATTTCAGTAACGATAACGCGGGCGCCTGCACCTCTCAGTGATTCAGCGGAACCTTTACCTACGTCGCCAAAACCGGCAACAACGGCTACTTTACCGGCAATCATTACGTCAGTAGCGCGACGGATCGCATCTACGCAGGATTCGCGGCAACCGTATTTGTTATCGAATTTGGATTTGGTAACGGAGTCGTTGATATTGATAGCGGGCATTGGTAAAGTACCAGCTTTCATGCGATCGTATAAACGGTGAACGCCGGTAGTGGTTTCTTCACTTAAACCTTTGATGTGCTGGATCAGCTCAGGGTATTTATCAAACACCATGTTGGTGAGGTCACCACCATCGTCCAGGATCATATTCAGCGGACGGTCGGGGCTGCCAAAGAACAGGGTTTGTTCAATACACCAGTCGAAGTCTGCTTCATTCAGACCTTTCCAGGCAAATACGGGTACTCCTGCAGCGGCGATAGCGGCGGCGGCGTGGTCCTGCGTAGAGAATATATTGCAGGAGCTCCAGCGCACCTCGGCTCCGAGGGCTACCAGGGTTTCTATTAATACGGCAGTTTGGATAGTCATATGCAAACAACCAGCAACACGTGCACCTTGCAATGGTTTGCTGTTACCATATTCTTCTCTCAGTGACATCAGTCCGGGCATTTCGGCTTCTGCCAGTTCTATCTCTTTACGACCCCAGGCCGCGAGAGACATGTCTTTTACCTTGTATCCGAGGCTAAAGTCAATGTTTGATTTTGCAATTGTTGACATTCTGAATTGTTTTTTGCAAATCTAGGGTTATTTTAACTTTTAACATAACCCCCTGCATATATAAGGCGTTATAAAGCCCTAAAAATTTGTTAATCGCCGTTTCCTGCTACCCCGACTTATGGTTAGATAAATTAATTTGATTTAATATAAATATTATTATAGATTTGCTAATTAAAATATATGATTTTATATTTAATTGTTTGAAGATGGGTGACAAGTGGAAGGGTATAGCATAATTGTAGAAATCATAAAAAACGCCCATGAGCGCGTCTCAGGCACCCACCAACACACGATTAAGAGATATATAATTGCCGGCGGGGCTGGTTTTTCAGTTTCATCAGAAAAAAAGAAGGAACAATATAGAAGCCTGCCGGGAGAGCCAATTACAGAGATTCGCATATAGGGTTTTACAAAGGACTGTTTTATCATTTTTGACTTAAAATCTATATGTATAAATAGAAATTTACACGCTTATATGTTACTCCTTTCCTATCCTACGAAATTAATTAAGCAAGGTATGCCCCATCGTATCCACGTGTTCCTGTGCCAGGCGTTATTCCTGACAGCCGCTTTTTTCCTGGTCAGCACGGGTGTACAGGCACAGGTAACCATCAACCCGCTTGGAGGTAATACGCTTACCGATGGATTAAGGATAAAGATCAATACGGATGGTACCTATGAGGTAACAAGGAACGGGAGATCAGAATCCAGGAAGGAGAATTCAAGTTCAGTGATGGGGATCCGGTCGAATTTCAAGATGCAGAATACCACCGGTTTTGTTACTCCTACTCCGTTTGACATTAACTTTGAGAAAATATCCGAGGTAATGGGTTCCGGCACAGTTGCGGACCCTTATAAGGTTTGTTTGGTTGATTCCCTCTCGTATTTTGAAAATGCAGGAAGGGGACCGTTTGTAGCCACCGTGCTGATGACTATTACCTACGTTGTACCTAACAGTTATTTTGTACTGGATTACACCTTTTATAACGACAGGCCCTCTACCACTTTTTACCTGTACCTGAGTGAATTTCCTACCATGCAGGATGATCCGCTGGGTCCCATACTGGATAATAACAGAAGCGCTACGGGGTTTATGAATCCTCCAGGCGGTGGTCCCAATCCGGATATTATAGGTTTTATAAGGCCGCCGGGTTTTAATGCTGATTATCCCAATGCTACCGTAGGAGAATTTTCACATACCTATCATGCCTATACGACGTTTTCTTCCTATGTGGCCAAGTCGGCAGGAGACAGGCAGGTCTTTAACAACTTCCAGCTGGTAAACGCAATCGATGAAGGAGGCGTAAATACGGCTCCTAAAGGACTGGCGGCAGCGATCACCCTCGGTGTGAAACCAACCACCAAAGCTATTGGTACCCGCGTGGCAGTAGACTATGGATATAACAATACACCGGTTCATATTAATCTACAGGGATCGCCCCTCAGTACGGGCACTGATCCTATTTCCGTGTCGTTTGAGAAAGATTCCGCCACCGGCGCTGAAGGAAACAACGGGGATCTCAACTTACCTAACCTGTACCTGGTAGTGAACAATAACGCTACCATTACTTCGGAGATGTATGTGAAAGTAGCGCTGGTACCTCCGTCCGGAGGGTTGCACAATGCAGTGCAGGGTACTGACTTTACTTTTTACGGCGGGTTTATGATTCCTGCAAAGGCTTATGTTGCGGGTGATAAAATACAGTTAAGTAACATAAAGATCATCGGGAACAACGCCCTGGAATACAGCCGGCATATGACTTTCCAGCTGGTACCTGTTACCGAAAATAAACTGGTAAACATTACCGGTCAAACCACCTGCGTATACACCATCCAGGATGATGAACCGAAACACATCACCTTGTCGGCTCCGGCAAAGATCCGCGAAGGCGTTATTGATTCCGTGCGGGTAACACTTCCTCCCGGGGTGCTGGCATCCGAAAGAACCCAGGTGGATTTATCGGTGGTAGCGGCAGGTACAGAGGCTATTGCATCAGATTTTACCTATGATAATGTTGCTTATATAGAGATAGGTTCCAACGGGGTAAGTATCCCGGTAAGACCTGTAAAAGACAGTATCCTGGAAAAAGACGAGCTGGTGAATTTCAAGGCGGATGCGGTGGTGATGGGGCAGCCCCAAAGCGCTTCCAAATCCCTGCATATTGAAGATGCGACCCGCCTTGATCCTACATTAACAGTGCTGTCTTTTGTAACCGATGATCCGGCATCGCTGAAAGAGCCTTACAACGGAATGGTAACGATTTCTTTGCCGGACGGTGTTACTACGGATCTGCCGATTGATGTGATCATCAATAAAAAAAGCACCTCTACTGCCACAGATGTTACGGACTATGAACTCGCCGGTCCTGTTACCATTCCACAGGGCGCCGGTCGCATCACCCTCCCTTTTAAAATTAACAGTGATAATGCGATAGAAGGCACAGAGAAAATAGAGATTGAACTTGCTGCGTCAGATCCTATTCCTTCCACAACTTACACCACAACTGTTACTCCTTTTGCAGTGAATATTACAGATGCGCAGCTGCCTATGACAACTCCCATCATCTTACATATTTCTGCCAACAGCATTAATGAAGGTACTTCCCCGGGAGTATGGGCAGAACTGCCTGCAGGGCTTACCACTGAAATTCCGATCCAGGTTAACTTTACACCCGGCGGCTCCTCCACGGCAGCAGCGGGTACCTATACTTTCCCTTCCGGCACAGTAACGATACCTGCTGCCAGAACCCTTTCTGATACAGTAATAGTTGGCACCGCTGCCAACCAGGTGTTTGATGACACCCGCAAACTGGTATTAGTGGGAAGCACTGCGGACGCAGGGATCCTGGTAAAGGATAGTTTAACGCTTACTATCAATGACGCCACCTCTCCGGCCCAGAAGAAATTAACCATTGCCCCGCTAACGTATCATCTGCCAGAAGGCGATAGTACCCGTTTTACTATTGCGCTGCCTGCCGGGTATACTTCTGCAAAAGATATTGTCGTTGCGCTGAAAAGAAACGTGGCCGGCTCTGACGCCGGTGTTACAGACTTTGGCTGGATAACAGAAGACAGCATCCGGTTACCGGCCAACACGCCTTCTCCTTATACCACCACCTATACCATTATAAAAGCAGTGGGTGATGATCATATTATTGAGAAAGATGAACGACTGGGGCTGACTGGCAGCGTATTTGGTTTAACCGGATACACCGTGTCGGATACGGCCATTATCATTGATGATGCCACGCGTAGAGATGCCAACGCCACAAAGATTACCTTCACATTGCCATCTGCTGCGGTGAATGAAAACAGCACTAACAATATCGGCTTCAGCTTACCTGCCGGTGTAACCACGGAGATACCAATTAAGATTACACTGGGTGGCGCTACCGGTACGGCTATACGTAATACAGATTATTACCTGCCTGCGGATACCTCCTTTACCGGTGCATCCGGCGTGGCGCTACTAAAAGTAGCATCGGATATTTTAGTAGAAGATGCAGAAGATATACATGTTACACCTGTAGTGAGTGATGCGCTGAGTACAGTATACACCTTCCTGCCGGCTACAATGGATATGAGCATTAAAGATGCGCAGTATCCTTTCCCTGCGGGCGACTCCGTGTTGCTGACCAGCACACCTAACCCGGTAACAGAAGGCGGCTCCGCTATTATTACTGCTACTTTCCCGCATGGCTGGAAGGCCGGCAAAGCCTGGACCATCAACCTGGCAAAAGATGCGGTGCGGTCAACAACGGCTGATACCAGTCATGGTACCATCCCGGGTTCCGTGACCATTGCGGCCAACGCATCGTCCGGCACCACTACGGCCATCACCACTAAAACCAATAATGTATTTGACGACGGTGGATTTATAAAAGTAGATGGTAACGCAGGCAACACCAACATGCCGGCTACCAGCGCGATCATCAATATCACGGATGGCACTGATCCTGCGCAGAAGAAGCTGACCTTAACCGCAGTAACTTCTCCGCTTGCAGAAGGCAGCAGCACTGCTTTCACGGTATCGTTACCTGCTGGTTATGCTGCCGCCAAAGATGTGACGATTGCACTGAGTACCAATCCAACCGGCACCGATGCGGCTGCGGGCGATTACGTAACATTGCAACCCGGCATTGTATTCCCGAAAAACAACAATACCTTCACCACCACTGCACCGGTTATCAAAGCAGCTGCGGATGAAGTGATAGAAAACGATAAGCAACTGAAGATAAAGGGTACCGCTACCGGCTATACGATTACCGATGCAAGTATCCAGCTCAATGACGCCACCCGCAGGGATGCCAATAAAACAAAGATCACGTTCACACTGCCATCTGCGGCGGTGAATGAAAACAGCACCAACAATATCGGCTTCAGTTTACCTGCCGGTGTAACCACGGAGATACCCATTAAGATTACACTGGGTGGTGCTACTGGTACGGCTACACGTAATACTGATTACTACCTGCCCGCGGATACTACCTTTACCGGTGCATCCGGCGTGGCGCTATTAAAAGTAGCATCGGATATTTTAGTAGAAGATGCAGAAGATATACATGTTACACCAGTAGTGAGTGATGCACTCAGCACGGTGTACACCTTCCTGCCGGCTACAATGGATCTGAGCATCAAAGATGCGCAGTATCCTTTCCCTGCGGGCGACTCCGTGTTGCTGACCAGCACGCCTAACCCGGTAACGGAAGGCGGCTCCGCTATCATTACCGCCACTTTCCCGCATGGCTGGAAGGCCGGCAAAGCCTGGACCATCAACCTGGCGAAAGATGCGGTGCGGTCAACAACAGCTGATACCAGTCATGGTACCATCCCGGGTTCCGTGACTATTGCAGCCAACGCATCGTCCGGCACCACTGCAGCCATCACCACTAAAACCAATAATGTATTTGACGACGGCGGATTTATAAAAGTAGATGGCAATGCAGGCAACACCAACATGCCGGCTACCAGCGCAATCATTAACATCACGGATGGTACTGATCCTGCACAGAAGAAGCTGACCTTAACCGCAGTAACCTCCCCGCTTGCAGAAGGCAGCAGCACTGCTTTCACGGTATCGTTACCTGCTGGTTATGCCGCCGCCAAAGATGTGACGATTGCACTGAGTACCAATCCAACCGGCACCGATGCGGCTGCGGGCGACTATGTAACATTGCAGCCCGGCATTGTATTCCCGAAAAACAGCAACATCTTCACCACCACAGCACCGGTTATTAAAGCTGCTGCGGATGAAGTGATAGAAAACGATAAGCAATTGAAGATACGCGGTACTGCTACCGGCTATACGATTACCGATGCAAGTATCCAACTGAATGACGCCACCCGCAGGGATGCCAATAAAACAAAGATCATTTTCACGCTGCCATCAGGCGCGGTGAATGAAAACAGCACCAACAATATCGGCTTCAGTTTACCTGCCGGTGTAACTACGGAGATACCAATTAAGATTACACTGGGTGGCGCTACTGGCACGGCTATACGTAATACAGATTACTACCTGCCTGCGGATACCACCTTTACCGGTGCATCCGGCGTGGCTTTGTTAAAAGTAGCATCAGATATTTTAGTAGAAGATGCAGAAGATATACATGTTACACCTGTAGTGAGTGATGCACTCAGCACGGTGTACACCTTCCTGCCGGCTACAATGGATATGAGCATTAAAGATGCGCAGTATCCTTTCCCTGCGGGCGACTCCGTGTTGCTGACCAGCACACCTAACCCGGTAACGGAAGGCGGCTCCGCTATTATTACCGCCACTTTCCCGCATGGCTGGAAGGCCGGTAAAGCCTGGACCATCAACCTGGCGAAAGATGCGGTGCGGTCAACAACGGCAGATACAAGTCATGGTACCATCCCGGGTTCCGTGACCATTGCGGCCAACGCATCGTCCGGCACCACTGCGGCCATCACCACTAAAACCAACAATGTATTCGACGACGGCGGATTTATAAAAGTAGATGGCAACGCAGGCAACACCAACATGCCGGCTACCAGCGCAATCATTAACATCACGGATGGCACTGATCCTGCGCAGAAGAAGCTGACCTTAACCGCAGTAACTTCTCCGCTTGCAGAAGGCAGCAGCACTGCTTTCACGGTATCGTTACCTGCTGGTTATGCTGCCGCCAAAGATGTGACGATTGCACTGAGTACCAATCCAACCGGCACCGATGCGGCCGCCGGCGATTACGTAACATTGCAGCCCGGCATTGTATTCCCGAAAAACAGCAACACCTTCACCACCACTGCACCGGTTATCAAAGCTGCTGCGGATGAAGTGATAGAAAACGATAAACAACTGAAGATACGCGGTACCGCTACCGGCTATACGATTACCGATGCAAGTATCCAACTCAATGACGCCACCCGCAGGGATGTCAATAAAACAAAGATCACATTCACATTGCCATCTGCGGCGGTGAATGAGAACAGCACCAACAATATCGGCTTCAGTTTACCTGCCGGTGTAACCACGGAGATACCCATTAAGATTACACTGGGTGGCGCTACCGGCACGGCTACACGTAATACTGATTACTACCTGCCTGCGGATACTACCTTTACCGGTGCATCCGGCGTGGCGCTATTAAAAGTAGCATCGGATATTTTAGTAGAAGATGCAGAAGATATACATGTTACACCAGTAGTGAGTGATGCACTCAGCACAGTGTACACCTTCCTGCCGGCTACAATGGATCTTAGCATTAAGGATGCGCAGTATCCTTTCCCTGCCGGTGATTCTATCATTCTGAGCAGCACACCTGATAGTATTTATGAAGGAAGCAGCGCCGTTATTACCGCTACCTTCCCGCATGGCTGGAAAGCCGGTAAAGACTGGGTAATTAACCTGGCGAAGGATGCTGTGTCTTCTACGGTGGCAGATGCCCGCCACACGGCAGTACCAGCCAGCGTTACTATCCTCAAAACTACATCAGCTGCGGCTACTTCAGCCATCACCGCAAGTACTAATGCGATACTGGACGATGAAGGCATGTTGATCATTGATGGCAACAAGGGGAATGTTAACATGCCGGCCACCAGTGCAGACGTGTACATAAAGGATTACACCGAAAAACAACCCAACGCAAGAAAGATGACGCTTACCCCGGATGCCACACTGGTTCCGGAAGGAAATAAAGTGATGGTGACCGCAACGGTGCCTTATGCATCTACAAAAGATGTAAGCATCCAACTGGCGGTAGACAATGCGCTTACTACGGCTAAAAACGTTGACGACTATACGCTGTCGGCTACTTCCTATGTGTTACCGCACGGCCAAACCACCGCTACCTTTGAACTGCTGAAAACAGTGGCTGATAAGGTGCTGGAAAAGAATGAAGCCCTGGTGGTGAATGCTACCGTTAACGGATATACGGTGAATAACCTCCCGCTGGCGATACAGGATCTTACCCGCAACGATGCCGCTAACCTGGCATTAAACATTACGGCCTGGAAAACACCACTGACAGAAGGAGATAGCGGCGCTGTAACGCTTAGTTTGCCTGCCGGCGTTACCACTGATGTACCTGTTCATATATTACTGCCACAATCGGCAGGCAGCGCAGAAGCCGGACTGGATTATGCACTGGCGCCTGATGTGTATCTGAACACGGGCAACAGTATCGCCACCGGTTTGAAGATTAAGAAAGATAACTTCACAGAAGGTCCGGAGAACTTTACCATTAACGCCAGCGCTACCGATGGCATCAGTACTTACACCATTAATAAACCGGTGTTCACCATCGATGACGATCCAACACAGTATCCGTTGCCGACGCCTGTTGTGCTCAAGAGTACACTGGCTGCTATTGATGAAAACGGTTCCGGTGCAGTGCTGAGTGCGCAGCTGCCAAACAACCTGCAGGCAGGTAAAGACATCACCATACATGTAACTAAAGACAACATACTGAGTACCGCGGTAAATGCAGATCATAATGCTTTACCATCTCCTTATGATATTATTATTAAAAAAGGACAAAACACAGGTACCCACACATTTGCGCTGAAAGCGTTGAAAGACCTGGTGCTGGAAGATGATGAAACCGTGGTGTTTAAAGGCAGTATTACAGACGCCATTTTTAACACCGCTGTTGTAAAAGATACCACCATTACGATTAAAGACAGAACACACGATGATCCGGTTACCGGCTTCATACATCTTACTGCCGTAACTGCGGGGACTAAAGTACTGGAAGGAAATGCCTACCAGGTGAAAGTAAGCCTGGCGCCGAGTGTTACTGCCAGCAAGGATATCATTGTTACCTTAAACAGGGATGCAGCATCGGTGGCAACAGCAGGGGATATCGACAACCTGCCGGCTAGTGTAACCATTCCTGCAGGTACACCTGATGTTACTTTCTCCTTTACTGCTAAAACAGACTTTATACTGGAGAAACCGGAATTGTTGTGGATAGCTGCAACGCCACAGGGTTTTGCAGGTATGAAAGGTGATAAATTATCTGTAACAATTGATGATGCTACACGCTTGAATCCTGATAACCTGAAATTAGAAATGCGTATAGACTCCTCCGTTATACACGAAGGCAGCAGCAGTGATGTAACCATTGGGTTTGTGAACAGCCAGATCACTTCTTCTGAAGATGTGGTGATCAATATCAGCAGAAACGCCGTGTCTACTGCAGATGATGCGGACTATACCGGTGTTCCTGCGAAGGTAACGCTGGCGGCCGGAGAACATAATAAAGTATACCAGTTGAAATTAACAGGAGATAATATACTGGAAGGAGATGAACAACTGCAGTTTACCGCGCAACTGGCAACAACAGGTTATACACTTTCCCAGCCAGGTATGGTGCTGATTCCTGAAACCGGCGACATGCGCGTGGTATTACAAAAGAATAAAGACGCCGCTGAACCGGCTACACACGGTGCTTACACGGTGAAATTGCCAGGTAGCAGCACCGCAGCCGCCGATGTGAAAGTAGTGTTCTATGTAAGCAGCATTGCAGGCACTACCAATATTGCGCCGGTGCAAACATCCGCAGTAATCCCGGCCGGACAAAACAGTATATCCGTTCCCGTGAATGTGATCGATAATAAAGTGATAGAAGGAGATGAGCAGGTGAAATTGTCGCTGATGCTGGCACAGATGAAACGGTTTAACAAGAACATCGCACTGGATGTAGATGATAAAGACACCGTTACACTGATCGTACATGATGATGAAAGCACCGCCCCTGGCCGTGAGATGATGATCGCAAAAACAGCAGATGCCACCGAACCGGATGTCCCCGGATCTTTCCGCGTGCGGTTCTCGGATACACAGTTATCTGCCGTGAAAGATGTGAGTGTAGCCTATACCGTTAGCGGTACTGCCGTAGCAGACACCCGTTACCGTAAACTGAGCGGCACGGTGCTGATCCCTGCAGGCCAGAATGGTGCAGACATTAAAGTACTACCCATCGATAATAACATAGTAGAGGGAGATGAAGATGTGAAAGTACAGCTGGGAGCGGTGAGCAGTAGCATGGCAGGTATTACCTGGCCGTTATCTGCCAGTGCAGCGGCTGATGTAATCATTCATGACAACGATACGCTGGTGGTGGAAATATCAGCGGAAGCAGCTACTGCTGCAGAAGGAAGCGGCGTGAAGTTTACATTGAAATCGCCTGCCTCAGCAGCCTACGATGTGCCGGTACGCCTCCGCATTACACAGGATGCCGCCCGCACGTTTACTGCTGCGGAAGGTACGGTGAGTGGTAACATCTTAACGATTAATATGCCGGCACTCACGAAACAACATTCGTTTATTATCACCACCGGCGACAATGACATCAATGATGATGACGGGTTCCTGAAAGCAGCTATACTGCCATACATTGGCGGTAGCAGCACCCTGGTATACAAAGCCGGCGCCATTGATACCGCGAGGGTGGCCATAACAGATAACGATCCGCTCACGCTCTCCTTTGCTGCCGATAAATTCAGCGTGAAAGAAGGCAATACCGGCGAGAACACACCGCTGCGCTTTAACGTACAACTGAGCAGGCAAAGTTCCCGCCCGATTACGATTAATTATGATTTTGAAGCGTCCGTAGATGGAGTGTCTTATCCTTATATGGATTTCAAAGCCACGCCGGGTGTTGATTTCGACAACGCTGTTACACAAACGGTGATCCCTGCGCTGCAGACTATCGGACAGGTAACGGTGAATATTAAAGGTGATACTACGTTTGAACAGAATGAAACCTTTATCCTGAAGATGACCACGGTATCGGTGCCTTCTGGTCAGCATACGCCAACTTTAGGCGAGCCATCCAAGGCTACCGGTGTGATCCTGAACGATGATCCGATGTGTGGCAGTTGTGATACCGATGGTGATGGCTTAACGGACAAGCAGGAAGATATCAATGGCAATGGTGATCCGTTTGATGACGATACAGATGGAGATGGCATTCCTAATTTCCTTGACCTGGATTCTGATGGAGACGGTGTAGCGGATTCTGTAGAGAAGTATAGTACAGACGGCCGTCAGATCAATAACAACAGTGGTAAGATCCGGGTGCATCCGGCGCTTTCCCCTAACAACGATGGTATGGGAAATGACGTGATGTACATTGAGAATATCGACAAGTATCCGAATAATGAGGTGGTGATCTTTAATCGTTGGGGCGGCACCGTATTTAAGTTGCAACACTACGATAACAAGTCGAAGAACTTCCGTGGTAAAGCGAATGCGGGTGGTAGTTCAGGAAATGATGTGCCGGACGGTTCTTACTTCTACAATATTGAAGTAGAGATAGATGGTAAGAAAGAGCGATATACCGGGTTTATTGTGATAAAACGTTAACGGGCATACGAATTTAAAGCAGGATGCATCTGACAAAAAAATATTTAAGCTGATACCTATGAAAAAGCATCTTATGAAAGCTTTAGGGGTTACTATCTTATGCTGGTGTTGTTGTTTACAGGTTGCTGCGCAGCAGGAACCCTTGTACTCGCAGTATATGTTCAACGGCATGATCATCAATCCGGCTTATCCTTCTATGGATGAATCTTCCAGTCTTACGGCAGTGGGCCGTAACCAGTGGGTGGGTGTGGAAGGGGCTCCTAAAACGGCCACGGCTTCATTTTATACTCCTATAAAGGCCACCAATACAAGTTTTGGCGTGTCGCTGATGAATGAAAAGATCACTGTGAATTCGCAGACGGCGGTGAACCTGAATGTTTCCCAACGGGTAAAGCTCAATGAGAAGATTTACCTGGCCCTGGGATTGAAGGGCGGCATGTCGCATTTCAGGGAAGATAATAGTTCCCTGACTACCACCGACCCGGTGTTTGCACAAAACCAGAGTTACTGGAAAACGGATGTGGGATTCGGTTTCATGTTGTTTACCGACCGGTTCTTTATCGGGTTGTCGTCGCCTACTTTCAAGAGTTTCGACCTCGGCAACAGTGTGAATAAAGTAGTGGTGGAATCGCACTATTACCTGCAAACGGGTTACCTGATCAATATTAATGATGATGTGAAGCTGAAGCCGAATGTGTTGTTGCGGCAGGTGAAGGGCGCGGGTTTTCAGTATGATCTGAATGCGAATATTCTCCTGAAGAACCTGATATGGCTGGGTGCATCGTGGCGTTCTGAAAAAACGATGACTGGATTGGTGCAGGTGCAGGCAACGAAGAACCTGCAGATCGGTTATTCTTATGATACGCCTATGCAGTCGAATCTGAAAGGCGCGCAAACGGTGTCGCATGAAGTGATGATTAATTACCGCTTCTCCTGGTCGAAGTGGAAAGTGGTGGCGCCGCGTTATTTCTAATTTTAAAATCAAGAATGGTATGCGAAAATACAATTTCTCTTCCCTCATACTTTTTCTGAGCATTGTTTCCCTGTTTGTTTCCTGCAGTTTTGTAAAAGACCGAGTGCAAATAGGCGGCTTGGGAAGTATGGCTAAGGTAAAGCGTGCGGAACGGCTTTACAAAAGACAAGAATACGAAAGGGCGATCTCGCTGTGTAATGAAGTAATTAATAATGGCGGCAGCGAAGAAGTTTTACGCCGGGCTAAGCTACAGCTGGCGCGGGTGTACTTTGAAACCAGGCAGTTTGAGAAAACGATCAGTTTGTACGATGAGCTGTTGTACAAGCCGGAAAAAGATGTGCTGGTAACAGATGTAACCAACTACATTGATCTGCTGAAGCGCACCGGGAGGGTGGTGAAAGCCCAGGAGATCAGCGCCGTGTATGCCAATAACTATAAGAATAATGCGCGTTTTACCAACCTGAAAGAATCGCTGGTGAATTACTACGGTTTCTTTAACCGTGATTCTATGGAGAATATACGGGTGGACAGTCTTCGCCTGAACCTGCCCGGGTATCAGTATGGACTGGCGCTCTACCGTAATAACATTGTATTTCTTTCCAATGATATCCGGAAAAACGAGCAGCAATCTTTTTATACGAATTCCAAACTATACCAGATTTCAGAAGATGGCGTAGAGCCTTTTAATAATAGCTTGCGGGGTGTATTACAGGTAGGACCTGCTTCTTTCTTTGATAACGGGCAAAAGGTGATCTATACTTCCAACCGGTTTACCGATGTGAAGAACGACAAGAATTCTTATATTAATTATAACAATGGTACGCAGTTGTTATCTGCTGTTTATCAACCGGATCATGATGTATGGAGTAAACCACTGCCGGTGAAGCTGGGGAAAAACCTGGAAACTTATTCTTTCCTGCACCCATCAGTTGCACCTAATGGTAAACGTTTGTACTTTGCGTCCGATATGCCTGGTGGTCAGGGTGGTACAGATATTTACTACACCGACTGGGACAAAGAAGCCAAACGGTGGAAAGCGCCGGTGAACCTGGGTCCGCAGGTAAATACCAATGGAAATGAACTGTATCCTTTTGTGGTGGGTGATAAGTTGTTCTTTTCGTCGAATGGCCTCCGGGGATTTGGTGGACTGGATATCTTTGTAATAAATATAAAAAAACCGGAAGAAGGAACTGTACATTTGCCGTATCCTGTGAATACACAGTTTGATGATCTGAATCCTGTATTGGATGAAGGCAAGCTGTTATTATATTTTACATCAGACCGTTCAGGCGCGCATGATAACGATCATATTTATGTGTTAAACCTGAAGAAAAATCCTTTGAAACAACTGGACCTGCCTTATCCCGGCAAGCCGGTAAAAGAAGATGACCGAGTGCCTTATACCATGAACCAGACGGATACCCGTCAACAGCTGACTTTAGTAGGAACCAAACAATACGATAACCTCCCCGTGCAACCGCCGGTGGTGGATAAAGTGGTATTGAAACCCGTTCCCGCAGCAGCCGTTGCCGTTAGTCCCGAGCGCAAAATGGTGGATTACGCCAATGATGTAACAGACAGTTCTCCCGAAATTATTCCCTGGCAAAACGATCACCCCGGTAACAGCAATACCCAACCGGTAGTTGTTGCTACTGCTACCGTGCAACCGGCATATACCGGTCAGGCTGCCTACAGCAGCCCGGAAATGGTATCCTGGCAACAGCAAGCCAGTGGCCCAAATGCCACTACTAACGGTGTGGGTTATACGCTGGTAAGAGACAGTGCGGTGAAAGCGCTGGAAGCGTTGTGGAAAGTTCCCGGTGTGATTTACTACGATCTGAATTCTTTTGTTCCGCAGGACCAGGAATGGCGTAAGCTGGATTCTATTTTCCGGATATGGAAGTCGAACCCGCACCGGATCATACTGGTGAACGGGCATACCGATATTATTGGTACCGAGCGGTATAACTTGTCGCTGTCGAAGAACCGTGCTGTATACATCCAGGAGTGCCTGCTGAGCAGGGGTGTTACTCCTGATAAAATAAGGATCAATTATTTCGGGTCTACCCGCCCGGTATGGATTGCGGGGAGCCAGCGACCGGAGGCCGACAGGGAGTATTTTATACAACTGCAGGGCGTAAACAGAAGGTGCGAGATTAAGATTCAATAAACTATTTATCGGTTATTTTTTAGCGTATATCAAACTAATACAAATGAACAAATTTTCCTCACTAATGCTATTACTGGCGGTAGGCACACAGGCCTTCGCACAGGAGATGCCTGTTGTGTTTAACAAGAGCTTCAGTGCTCCCAAAAACCAGTATAAGAAACTGGCTATTGCGGAGAACAATGCTATTGTTGCCATCGGAGGCGGAACAGATAATGGTTGCATTACCAAATTATCTGCAACGGGTACTCTTATTTACAATGCCAAACTGAATAAAGGCGGACTGGTAGCATACCAGGACCTGATTTTACTGCCGAAGAATGAACTGGTGGCTGTAGGTGGCGGTACCATTGCTTATGGTAATGCCCGTATTACCAAATTATCTGCTACCGGCGAAGTAGTGTTTGACAAGAGCATCGGTAATGGTCAGGGTGGTTATTTTACCCGGATCATTACAGACCGTCATGGCAATTACATTACCGTTGGAGTGGATGGAAGCAAGCCTGCGCAGGCCCGCATCACCAAGATGACGCCCGATGGTAAAGTAGAATTTGACAAAGGTTTTGGCGCACACAATGTTTTTACCAATGTGCTGATAGATGAAGATGAAAACATTGTTGCTGTAGGTGGCGACGTGGGTGATGGACAGGGAAAGGCTTACATGGTGAAAGTAGATGGAAAGGGAGAAAAACAATTTGAACTTTCTTTTGGTAAACCCGGCGCTACCTTTGAAAAGATGTTGCTGCTGGAAGACGGCGCAGTACTGGCTATGGGCGGTGGCGCTTATGGTACCGGCAACGCCAGCCGCATTGCTAAAGTGAATGCCGAAGGCCAGGTAGTATTTGATAAAGAATACAGCACCGCAGATGGTAAGTTCAATGCCATCAAAGTAAACGACCTGGGGCAGATCTTCGCCTGCGCAGAGGAAAAAGACCGTGGCCGCATTGTTAAGCTGCGTCCTGATGGAACTGAGTTATTCAATAAAGAAACGGATGCCGCTTTATACGCACTGGAAGTAGGCAAGAACGGAAAAGTAGTAGCGGCAGGGGGTAACGTGAGCAACAACACCGGTAAGATCGTGAAATTGCTCCCTGATGGCACTGTTTCCATTGATAAAAACCTGGGTTCTGTATTCCAGCACCTGTTACTCACCGAAGACGATGAGATCTGCGTAGTGGCAAAAGAAGGCTACCGCATGATTAAGCTGAGTCCTGATGGTGAAATGATGTTCGACAAGCAGCTGGGCAAGTATGATGCAAAAACCACACTGGCTTCTTTGCTGATGAGCCCTTCCGGAGAAATCCTGGCAGCAGGCGGCGGCGATGAAGATGGTAACCGTATTATTAAGATCAGTCATGGCGTATCTATCAATGACATCGCTGTTTCCGAGCCATTGAACGGATTATCTAACGCTACACTCACCATTACCTTATCCGGGTTTTTAAGAAGCAATGGTGTTCGTACACCCGTTAACGTTCATTACAAAACTATTCCGCATAAAGGTGGCGCCGGTTCAACCGACTTTGATGTTACCGAAGGAACAATTTCCTTTGTGCCTTCTGAGTTTGCAGCAGGCGCTATCATCTCCAAGTCTATCCAGATCCCTGTAAAGAGTGATAACCTGCTGGAAGGTAAAGAAGCTTTCCATGTAGAAGTACTGGATGCGTCGGAGCTGTATCTTACCAAGTCGAAAGGCGAGGTAACCATCCTGGATCAGCCGGCTATGGTGAAGTTCATTGGCGGTAACAATGGTGCAGAGCCGGCTACTGATGTAGTGTTTTCTGCCGGTTTGTTTAAACGGGATAATACCCCGCTGATCAATGCCACATCCAAACCAGTTAGGTTAACTTACAAATTTGGAAATGGTACCGCGCTGCCGGGAGCCGACTTTGTAAGCAGCATCAAGGCGCCTTTTGTAATTGACAGCGGCGCTACCACTGCCAGTTTGAATGTAAAGATCAAAGACGATAACCGCTTCGAACTGGCCGAAACCGTTGTGCTGGTATTAAGCGAAATTAAAGCGGAGAATGAAGCGGTAGTGGGTTATAACGGCGATGTAACTTCCATTTCTGCTTCCCAATACATACAGGATCAGCCGGCTTACATCACCCTGGTAAAACTGACAGATGCCAATGAATCTGCCACTGCACCTGTGAGTATGTTTAAATGTATCCTGGTAAAGGCTTCAGACCAGAGCGTACAAACCAATTGTACCGGTAGTGATATCAACATCTTCTTTGGTGTGGACTCTTCCAGTACAGCTGCTTATGGTAAGGACTATGTGATCATGAACGGCGACATGGTAAAGATTACCGGCGATTGCGCTTTCAGCGAAACCGATATACAGGTGGCGTTGGTAAACGACCGTGTAAAAGAGATAGATGCCCTGGTATCCGTGAAACTGCGTGATGCCACTGCTGCAGCAAATGCAGGGGTATTGAAAATTTCTCCTGAGCTGAAACTGAATAAGGCGGTAGCTGTTATCCATGACGATGATAACGACGAAGGCACCGTGCTTACAGCCAAATAATAACGGCTTGGATCAATAACCGATATACGCGCTTCAGGCACACCTGCATTCCCGCATAGTTAGCTATGCGGGAATTTTTTTAGAGAGATATTAAACTTAAAAGCAGCATCTTTTATATTAAAATATAAAAGATGCTGCTTTTTTATGTATGGATAAATCCGCTTATCAGCCGTTCTCGTACATAACGTTAGATTAACATTATTTTTTAAAAAAGAGTTGTGTCTTTTAATGGTTAACTTGGGAATAGCCTGGTATCTCCTTACCGGGCTTTTTTTATAGCGGTTTACGCATTACATAGTCGTCCATGATATAGCCGCTGCCGATGTCGGTTTTCTTTTCCTTATAAACGCTGAATCCCTGTTTTTCATAGAACTGCTTTGCTTTGTTGAAGCGGTTTACGTCGAGTTCGAGGATGTTTGCGCCGCGTTCTTTTACCTGTTGGGCCACCTGTTCCAATAGGAATTTACCGACTCCTTTTCCCTGGTAATTTCCATCGAGATAGATCTTTTGCAGTTTGAAGATGCCGGGTGTACCGGTGGTGCTGTAGGAGGCAAACCCGATGGGAGTGCTATCGTCCTGCAGGATGAGAAACTGATGTTGCAGCTCCGTGATCTGTTTGTTCAGGGAGGCGGTGCTGTACATCATGTCTATCATATATTCTATTTGTTCCGGTGTCAGAATAGGCTGATAGGTAGGTCTCCAAATCTTTTCTGTGAGGTCCTGTATAACAGGAATATCGTTTACGGTAGCTGTTTTGACGTGGTACATAAAGTTATAAGCTGTTATTTTCTCTCAGTATATTTTCTATGGTTTCTTCCAGTTTATCAAGGGGCGTGTATCCCCGTGCGCAAAGGTAAAGTTGTTTACCGGTATCGAGGATGGCCGCGGGGAACCCGGTGATGCCCCAGTTCTGGATCAGCTGGAATTCCTGTTGGGTTTCGTAGCGGTAATTTTCATCGTGCAGGCGGCTGATGAATTCATCTTCCGGCAGGCTGAATTTTTTGATCAGCGAGCGGTAGGTGCTGTCGTTGTTCAGGCTCTGGCCATTATAGTTGAGCGCTACCTGCATATCGTGCGCAAAGGTGATGGCATTTTCCGGCTGGTATTGTTTAAATACTGTGAGGGCGATGCTGGGCTTTTCTGAATCCATAATTTCTTCCGAGGGGAGTAGTTTCTCCAGGAAGGCGGCGCCAAATTTCACACCTGTTGCGTTTTCCACATTGGTATGTTCGCGCTGGATGTATGCCTTCATGGAAGAGAAAGGATGGCGGTTATCGCCGGTGATCATTCCGCCGGAGAGGATATCGAATTCCATGTTCCCATTGCTGCGTTCCTGCAGTTGCTGTACTACGGGGGTGAAGCCATAGCACCAGCCACACAGCGGATCGTAAATATAAATGAATCTCATAGCAGTTGGCTTTTAGCGCCTTACAAAGGTAACTAAAAGCTGACTGCAAAACAGGTGACCTCAGGTGTTCTCTTCTTCAAAAAAGTGTTCCTCGTGCAGTTTTTTGGAGAGGGCGCTATCCTTTCGTATAGCCTTGATGGATAGACGTACTGCAAAGATGAGGGTGATTACCGAAGCTCCCATGAGGAAGATATTATTACCGAGAAAAAGGAAAAAATCGAATGTTCCGTGAAAGAAAACGGCGATCATGAGTGCTTTGAACAGGAGTGAGCTGCTTCTATGCGGCACAAATTTAGCCAGGCCGGCATAATACCCCATGAGTACTGCAAAGGCGCCGTGGGCGGGCACGGAGAGGAACATGCGGGCTATCCCGGTGCCTACGCCGAACCTGCTTACATACGCAATATTTTCAAGCGTGGCGAAGCCCATCCCGATCATTACTGCGTATACAATGCCATCCAGTGGTTCGTTGAATGCTTTTTTGGGATAGGCGAACAGCAGGAGTACCAGGAACTTGGCCAGTTCCTCCGAGATGCCGACTACGCCATAGGCGAATGCCGCGGTTCCGAGGAGCGTGCCATTATTTTCGCGGAGGCCCAGCTCTACTGCGAGGCCCTGTACTGCCAGTGGCAGGGCTACGCAGAGCATGCCCAGCAGGAAACTTTTTACCAGGAGGCTGGTGGGTTCCCGGTCGTATTTGTCTATCAGGTAAATAAAAAGACAGATGGCAAAACCCGGCGCCACAGCCAATGCCAATAGCATCATGGAAGGATATTTTTTTGTTGCTTACGTTGAAGCAGGTAATTATTCAGCATGTCAACAGTGTAACTGCTAAGATTGTTTGTTTTTGTGATGCCTCCTTTTTGAGCGGCGAGGGTACCGTACCTGATATCCTGGAATCCGTGGATGCTGTGGGCATCGGGATCTATGGAGATGAGCACCTTTTTTTCCAATGCATAATGCAGCCAGGTCCAGTCGATATCCAGCCGGCGCGGATGTGCGTTGAGTTCTATTATCACGTTATGTGCGGCACAGGCGTCGATGATGGCTTTATGATCTACAGGGTAACCGTTGCGGCTGAGAAGCAGGCGGCCGGTCATATGTCCGAGGATGGTAGTGTATGGATTTTCGATGGCTTTCAGTAGCCGGGCCATTGCTTTTTCTTCTGTCATTTTGAGATTGGAATGCACAGATGCAATTACGAGGTCAAATTTTGCCAGGATTTCATCCGGGTAATCCAGTGATCCATCGTTGAGGATATCGGACTCTATGCTTTTAAAAATGCGGAAAGGCGCCAGTTTTTTATTCAGCTCGTCAATCTCCGCGTGTTGTGCCAGGATCCTTTCTATATGGAGGCCGTTGGCATAAAAAGCGGAGCGGGAGTGATCGCTGATCACGAGGTATTCGAAGCCCTGTGCTTTGGCGGCGGTGGCCATTTCTTCCAGGGAAGATTCGCCGTCGCTCCAGTTGCTGTGGGAGTGGATGATGCCTTTGATATCGGAAGCAACGATGGTTTCCGGCAGTTGGTGGTTGCGGGCCAGCGTTAATTCGTTGATGCCTTCCCGTAGGAACGGCGGTATATAGTCCATTCCTGCCGCGCTGAAGATAGCATCTTCGGAAGTGGCGTTGTGAAGGAGGGCGGCGCCGCCTGCGGCGTTGAATTTATCGATAAAGGCAGGGGAGCCGGTAGTGGTAAATAAAGTAGCGGCGAAGCTGTCGGCAGTGCAGCTATGCGTGATTACTTTGAGTTTTTCGTTCAGCTGCCACACCAGGTTATCTGCGTTGGCGGTGGTAAGTGAAAAACCGGGGAGTGCGGCGAGTTGTTGTTGCACTACATCTACCGGTGCGGCGATGAGCAGTTCTATTTCATCGATGATGATGCTGTGGCGGCGGAAGGCGCCGGTGAGTGAAACGGCTGCGGGGGCCAGGAGCTGCTGTAGTTGTTTTTCCAGTTCCTGCCCGGTGGCGGCTACCTCTGCGAAGAGGAAGCGGTGGCGGTTGGAGAGATAGAATTCGATGTTCTGGCGAACGCTTTCCTGTGTTTTGGCGCCGAAGCCTTTGAGGAGCATCAGGCGGTTTTCGTTACAGGCATAGAGGAGTTCGCCCATGGATTCTATTTCCAGTTCTTTCCAGATGGTGGCTATTTTTTTTGGTCCCAGTCCTTTGATCTTCATGATTTCGAGGATCCCGGCGGGGGTAATTTCTATATAATGATTGAGCAGGGAGCATTGTTGGGTATCCAGCATTTCGAGGATATTTTTCCCGGTAGATTCCCCGATGCCTTTGATCCGGAATATTTCATCGCGGGGGGTATCTTTCAGGGGTGTGGGCAGCTTTTCTATGGTGAATGCTGCGCTGGCGAAGGATTTGGCTTTGAAGCTGTTTTCTCCGTGGATGTCCATCAGTTTGGACAGGAGGGAGAAGTTATCTGAGATTGAATAATTATCCATGCCGTAAAAATACGGAGTTACGTGGAAATTGCGGAGGGGGATTGTGTTGGGGGATGGGTATAAAAAAAGATCCCGGCATAGATGCCAGGATCCTTATAACTACATTTTGTAATTCCGATCTTAGTTAGCCGGAGCTGGAGGAACTGTTGGTGCAGCAGCAGGTGCTTTTTTAGGAGCAGCTTTCTTCTTTGCAACAGCTTTCTTAGCAGGAGCGGCTTTCTTAGCAGCAGCTTTCTTCTTAGGAGCAGCTTTCTTAGCAGCAGCTTTTTTAGGAGCGGCTTTCTTAGCAGCAGCTTTCTTTTTAGGAGCAGCTTTCTTAGCAGCAGCTTTTTTAGGAGCAGCTTTCTTAGCAGCAGCTTTCTTTTTAGGAGCAGCTTTCTTAGCAGCAGCTTTTTTAGGAGCGGCTTTCTTAGCAGCAGCTTTCTTTTTAGGAGCAGCTTT
>NZ_JBBHLF010000004.1:0-49297 GCF_037483205.1 Chitinophaga sp. CCNWYY40 | reverse complement strand
CTTAGCGGCGGCTTTTTTAGGAGCAGCTTTTTTAGCAGCGGCTTTCTTAGGAGCAGCAGCTTTCTTTTTAGGTGCAGCTTTCTTAGCAGCCGCTTTTTTAATTGTTGCCATTGTTTTTTGAATTTGGGTTAGTAAAAAAATTGGGTATTAAAAAAAACTTTATGGCTAACACTGATTAGGCTTCCGCCTGAGCAGTGGTATCAAATGCTTTAACAGAAACGTAAGTCTTGTTTTCGCGACCTTTTCTGAATTCCACTACACCGTCTGCTACTGCGAAAATGGTAAAATCTTTACCAACGCCTACGTTTTGACCGGGATGATAAACCGTACCTCTCTGACGAACAATAATGTTGCCGGAGATAGCTGGCTGACCACCGAAGATTTTTACTCCCAGCCTTTTGCTGTGGGAGTCACGGCCGTTTTTTACACTACCTTCACCTTTTTTATGTGCCATTGTATGATTACTTTAAACTTGTCTAATAAATAAATTTAGCTTAACAGGATTAAGCTATTTCATTGATTTTGATTCTTGTAAAGTGGGTACGGTGTCCAACTTTCTTTCTGAAGCCTTTTCTTCTCTTCATCTTGAAAGCGATGACCTTGTCACCCTGAACATGAGCCAGAATCTCTGCTTTTACTACTGATTTTACATCAGTGCCTACGGACAGCGCACCAGCATTATCTGTTAACAGTACATCGGAAAACTCCACCTTGTCTCCAATATTTCCTTGTAACTGCTGTACAAAAATTTCCTGGTCTTTTTGTACTTTAAATTGCTGACCTGCGATTTTTACAACTGCAAACATAATTATCCAAAATATAATTTCCGCAAAAGTAACCTTTTGTTTTCTAATAGACAAAGTTTTTCGGTCTTTTTTAAATCACCATGTATAAACACATATGAAGGACCGCCTAAAGCTTAATCTTTTCAAAGATACATACTTTCTTGAATTTTAAATTATTTTAACAAATAATGATTTCTGGCGCCGGGTCGCCATATGCACATTTTTATGCTATTTCCGGATCATTTAAAAACAGCTATCTTGCTGTACAAACCAACGCAAATTTGTATACTTTTGTCGTTTACACGAATAAAAACAGATAGGATGAGGACATTTATTTACCTGCTTATTTAATTACCAGAGAGGGATATTTCTTCCGGAAATCCCTAAAAATCAGTGCAATTAAATCCCCGGATAAATAAATATGCTCAGCTTTAGTCTCTCAATTATAAAACAACAGGCATGAAGTTTAAATCACTGCTGGCCAAACCATTTGCTTCTATCGTACATAATAAGATAAAGAAGGAAATGTTAAGGGCGGTAGAAGATCAGGATACTATCCTGCAGGAGCTCTTGAAGACAGGCAGAAAGACGGAATTCGGAACAGATCACAAGTTTAGCGGGGTACAAACCCACGAAGAATTTAAACAGGCTGTGCCTTTGCGGGATTATGAGCAGTTTAAGCCTTATATTGAAAAAATCAAGGAAGGCAAACAAAATGTACTGTGGAAAGGGCAGCCGATTTACCTGGCTAAGACCTCCGGAACGACCAGTGGTGTTAAATATATCCCCATCTCCAAAGAATCTGTTAATAATCATATAGATACAGCGCGTAATGCGTTGCTGAACTATATGGGAGAAACAGGCAATACGGCCTTTGCGGATGGCAAAATGATCTTTTTGTCCGGGTCGCCGGAGCTGGAAAGGGTAGGAGGCATTCCTACCGGCCGGCTGAGCGGTATCGTGAACCACCATATTCCCCGGTATCTGCGTACCAATCAGCTGCCATCGTACGAAACCAATTGTATTGACGACTGGGAAACGAAGCTGGACAAGATTGTGGAAGAAACCATTAATCAGGACATGACGCTGATCAGCGGCATACCACCCTGGGTACAGATGTATTTCGACCGCCTGATGGAGCGCAGCAATGGTAAAAAGATCAAAGAAATATTTAAGAATTTTGATGTGATGGTATACGGCGGGGTGAATTTTGAGCCTTACCGTTCCAAGCTGATGGCCTCTATAGGTTCGCCGATCCATACGGTGGAAACGTTTCCTGCCTCTGAAGGCTTTTTTGCCTTCCAGGATTCGCAGGAGCGCGAAGGGTTGCTGCTGAACACCAATTCAGGGATCTTTTATGAGTTTATACCGGCGCAGGAAATTTTTAATGAGAACCCTACGCGACTGTCGCTCAAAGATGTGCAAACAGGTGTAAATTACGCCATGGTGATCAACAACAACGCCGGATTATGGGGGTATAACCTCGGTGACACGGTGAAGTTTGTTTCCACTAATCCGTACCGTTTGCTGGTAACCGGCCGTATCAAACATTTTATTTCTGCGTTCGGGGAGCATGTGATCGGTGAAGAAGTGGAACACAGCCTGATGAAGGCGGCAGCAGAGGAAAATGTGCAGATTACAGAATTTACAGTAGCCCCGATGGTACAAACCAACGGTGAACTGCCTTACCACGAGTGGTTTGTAGAGTTTGAGAATATGCCCGCCAACATGGAGGCATTTTCCAGGAAGGTAGATGAAAACATGCGTCAGAAGAATATTTATTATGATGATCTGCTGACCGGAAATATTTTGCAACCCCTGAAGATAAGGACTGTACGTAAGCAGGGCTTTATCGATTATATGAAAGCTATTGGAAAACTGGGAGGTCAGAACAAAGTGCCTCGTTTGAGTAACGACAGGAAGCTGGCGGATGAACTGGCAGCGTATTTACAAAAATAACCGGCGATTCAGGGCGGAACGGCTGTCAGGCTATTTTACCGGCAGCTGATTCTTCATTTTTTGTTAACTGTAAAAAAGTAAATCACCGTAATGAATAAACGAAAGATTGCCATTTTCGGATCAACCGGATCTATTGGCATACAGGCACTGGAGGTGATCGCTGCGCATCCCGACAGATTTAGTGTAGAAGTATTGACCGCACAGCAAAATGCTGACCTGCTGATTGAGCAGGCGCTGAAATTCAAGCCCAATGCGGTAGTGATAGGCAGCGAAGCAAAGTACAAACAGGTAAAAGACGTATTATTTGATAAAGGCATCAAAGTATTTGCCGGTCCGAAAGCGATGGTGGAAGTAGCCGCCTGGAGTTCGATCGACATGGTACTGGCGGCCATTATGGGTTTTGCCGGCCTGGCGCCTACTTTATCTGCTATTGAACAGGGCACCCCGGTGGCATTGGCCAACAAGGAAACCCTGGTAGTAGCCGGTGATATTGTAATGGCTACCGCACGCAGGAAGAATGTACCCATTATACCGGTAGATTCTGAACATTCCGCCATCTTCCAGTGCTTGCTGGGAGAGCCTTTCAGCAAGGTGGAAAAAGTAATCCTGACCGCCTCCGGCGGACCATTCCTCGGTAAAAAGCCGAACTTCCTCATCAATGTAAAGAAAGACCATGCGCTGCAACATCCCAACTGGAGCATGGGCGCTAAAATAACCATCGATTCCGCCACCCTCATGAATAAAGGGCTGGAGATGATTGAAGCACGCTGGTTGTTTGGCCTGGCGCCGGAAAATATTGAAGTGGTGATACATGCACAATCTATCATTCACTCGATGGTGCAGTTTGTGGATGGTTCCCTGAAAGCACAGATGGGATTGCCGGATATGAAACTGCCTATCCAGTATGCGTTGGGGTACCCCGACAGGCTGGCCAATGATTTCCCCCGTTTCTCTTTCCGGAATTATCCTACGCTTACTTTTGAGCAGCCGGATACCAAAACTTTCCGTAACCTGGCTATTGCCATTGAGGCGATGCACAGAGGCGGAAACGCTGCGTGCGTAATGAATGCCGCCAATGAAGAAGTGGTGAATGCCTTCCTGAAAAACAGGATAGGCTTCCTGCAGATGACGGAAGTGATTGAAGAAACGCTGGGTAAAATACCGTTTATTGAAACCCCCACCCTGCACGATTATTATGAATGCGATAATGCCGCACGTGAACACGCTGCATCCCTTATCAATTCTATCGTTATATAAATTGCCAGTAAAAATTAACAAAGAGTTTTGCCGGAATATGTATTAAAACTGATATATTAGGCAGATTAAAGCAGAAACAATTAAATGACTACAGAGGTAATATTGGTGAAAGCCGGACAGTTGTTACTGTCACTTTCTATTTTGGTAGTGTTGCATGAGTTAGGCCATTTTATCCCGGCCAAGTTGTTCAAAACCAGGGTGGAAAAATTCTATTTGTTCTTTGATCCGTGGTTCTCTCTCTTCAAAATAAAGAAGGGCGAAACAGAGTATGGAATCGGCTGGCTGCCGTTGGGAGGATATGTAAAAATATCCGGAATGATAGATGAAAGTATGGATAAAGAACAGTTGGCAAAGCCCCCGCAGCCGTGGGAGTTCCGTGCCAAACCAGCGTGGCAGCGTTTGATCATTATGATCGGCGGCGTAACCGTGAATATTGTCCTTGCGTTCTTTATTTATGCGATGATCTTATGGCACTGGGGGGAAACCTACCTGCCTACTTCTGCCGCAAAATATGGGGTGGTAACAGATTCCCTGGCCCGCAGCATTGGTATGAAAGACGGTGATAAGATCGTTACCATTGATCACCATCACGTGGAAGCCTTTGAGGCGATCCCCGGAGATGTAATCCTGTCGGAAGCCAAAAGTATCCAGGTAGAACGTGATGGTAAAACCCTTGATCTTCCTATCCCGGCTGGCTTTACCAGGCAGCTGCTGAAGCAGAAAGCGCCTTTTGCCATGCCCCGTCTCCCTTATATTGCCGACAGCACCCTTCCGGGATCTGCTGCCGCCAGGGTAGGTGTGAAGAGCGGCGACCGGCTTATTGCCATCAATGGCGCGCCGTATCTGTACTATCATGAGTTTGCAACCGAGATCAGGAAGCACAAGAATGAAAATGTAATAGTGACCCTGGTTCGTGGCAACGATACACTGAACCTGGCCGCAAAGCTGAGCGATAAAGGCACATTTGGCGTATATCCAAAAGATCCTTTTGAGTATAAAGTAAAGAAGTATACTTTCCTGGAATCCTTCCCGGCCGGTTTTCACAAGAGCGTCGACAAACTCGTAAAATATGTGCAGCAGCTTCGCCTGATCTTTGTTTCCAAAGAAGTAAAGGTGAGTGAGTCGCTGGGTGGATTTATGTCCATCGCGAAGTTGTTCCCTGATGCGTGGGACTGGCAGATGTTCTGGGAGATGACAGCATTCCTGTCTATTATACTGGCATTCATGAATATCCTGCCTATTCCGGCACTGGATGGTGGCCACGTGCTTTTCCTGCTGTACGAGATCGTTACAGGGCGTAAGCCGAGTGAGAAGTTCCTGGAGTACGCGCAGATTGTGGGTATGCTGATCCTGTTTAGTTTGCTGTTGTTTGCAAACGGACTGGATGTATGGAGAAACCTGCTGAGCGGATTATTTTAAAAATATTACTGGCATTTGATCGGGATGAATGATCAAATGCCAGTTTTTCATGCTATCTTTGTAAACTGTTTTACAGGGGGATGCCTGGTTTTGACAGCATAGATCTTTGAGAGTGTAAGCATGCCGTGCGTTGGATAATTAGCACGATAATCTGAATATTCAAACTCTAATTGGCGAATCTAACTACGCCATGGCTGCCTAATTATAAATTAGACACCCATTATAGCCGCTTGAAGTTGTTGCCTTATGCGACTTCCGCCGCCGAATCATAAACCCATAGGGATAGGTATTCATGGTTTCTGTGAGTGAATACTGAAGCTACAACGGATAAGGAAATGGTTGGTTCGTTACGCCCCTGCCAGATCCCGACAAAACAATGCGTAAATAAGCATGTAGAAAGCTTTCGGCGAATATGTTTGGACGCGGGTTCGATTCCCGCCATCTCCACTTTTGGACGCGGTTCATTTTACCGCTTTTCAAGATTTTAAAAGTCACTGATTTTCGGTGACTTTTTTTATTTGTGCTGGTTTGAGAAGCATATTTTAGTTGGCAATTCGGTTAGCTTTTATCTGCCGGAACTGTAACTATCTGAATTAGTACAAAAAATCTTCAGGGGCTATGTTAAAATAATAGCTGAGGTGCCCTCAAAAAGTCAGACACTTTTGGGGGCACCTCAAATAGGCTACTTCATATCTACAGGGATAAAAATTAATGGTGTTGGTAAACAGGAGGCGCCCGGAGGTGAATAGGTGAAATGAATGGTTTGCACTTCTCCGTTTGCGGCAGGTGGGAATACCTGCACTAAAATAGCTTCCGGTGATTTTTTGGTGATAAGGCGATCTGATGGCAATTGAATGATGCCTTCTTTGAATTTTCCTTTGCTCACTATCATGGTATTGGCCATGCCGCCGCACCACTGGTTATTATCGCTGCGGGCGTTCCAGGTTACCAGCGCGAGACCTTGTCCGTTGTTGCTTTTCCATTTCAGTTCCACGTTGTACATCACGCCGTAGTTGCCGGCCAGGGTAGCTCTTTTTCCCGTGGTGCCTTCCCGGCCAAGTACCCAGGGGTCTTGCTCACCATCGGCCATCACCATTTGCACGATGCCTTTCTGTGTGTCGATGGTATCGTTGGAAACCACTTCATAATTGCTTACGCCAAAAAGGCCGCGGCCTGCGCCGCTCTGGCTTTTGGAGGGTAGTATGCTGGCGCGTGCAAGGGCAGTGGCGACAGGTGTTCCGGGGGCTGTTTGCACAACACTGATTTCGCCTGGCTGGTCAATCACAAAATCATACAGGCCATGCACCAGTTCATCATATTTTACCTGGTATTTTTCCTGTGCAGGATCAATGGCCAGGATTTTTCCGGGTGCTATGGTGCGGACTTCGGTTTGCGGTGTAGCAGCAAAATAATCTGCCAGTCCCTGTTTACCTACCTGAAAATAGCTGGTGCTGGGCTTTTGGGAAGAATATTTCAGCATGCGGATATGCATGGGTGCGGCGCCGGTATTTTTTATCACCGCTACAATTTTGGTGGTGATCTTAGTTGGTTCTTTCACACCGTTTACGTTATATACATAAAGCCGTACTGTGCCTGGTGCTACTTTTTCTTTCAGTGCAATGGCTTCCGGCACGCGGATATATTCCGGATCATCTGAAATAATATATTGCGGGCCTGATAAAACTATCTTCTCATAGTTAATCTTTGGCAGTTGTTCATTGAGGATACCAGGCAGTTCTACAATGCTGCCTTGTTTGGTGGTCAGCAGCTTTTGCCGGATTTCTGCCGGCACCGTTTGTGCTGCGGCAGGCAAAGTAAGTACAAGATGACTGCTGATAAAGAGCATGGTGAGCCCTGAACGTGTGAATAATTTTTTCATGATGTTACTTAATAGAGATAGATAATATTTTTTATCAATTAAGACAAACTTAATAAAAAAATTAAGAAACAAATAGGTAAAAGAATATTATCTGCAAAAACATCATTGAACGGAGAGTAGTTTGTCTCTCGCAATCAGGCAGCCGCCTATGATACCGGCTTTTTCTTTTAGTTTGGACATCAGCAGCTGTGTATCGTTATTCACCAGGCTGAGGGAATACTTATTCAGTGCGCTGCGTATAGGGAGACGGATATACTCGTCGGTTTGGGAAAGGATGCCGCCCAGTACCACCAGCTCCGGGTTAAATATATTAATAAGTACGGAGAGGCCGCGGCCTATCTTTTCTCCGATACCGGCTACCAGCTCTATGCAGAGCACATCTTCATTACGGGTGGATTGTATAATATCTGCCAGGTGGAGTGGCTCGGGCAGTTTATTGTCGTGCTGCAGCGATGAGCCGGAGCCTTGTGCAATTTTTTCCTTGAACATCCTTATCAGCGCCTGTCCGGAGGCCTCTGTTTCCAGGCATCCCTTTTTGCCGCAGTGGCAGATCAGTTCATTGGTAAACAGCGGAATGTGGCCCATTTCACCTGCGAAACCTGATTTACCACGGTATATTTTGCCGTCGATCATGATCCCAAGACCAATGCCATAGTCAAGGTTTACGAACAGTACATTTTTTTCATCGCGTACAATCCCGTTGTGGAATTCCCCGTATGCCATTGCCCTGGAGTCGTTTTCCAGGTAGGTGCGTATGCCGGTGATCTTTTCAATGATGGTGCTGAGCGGTTCTTCATGGAAATGGAAGAAGCTGTAACTGTAGCCGTTTTCACTGTTCACACGGCCGGAGAGGTTTACACAGAGCGCCAGGATATTCCGGTGTGCAGCGGACAGGTTGCCGATAAATCCCTGGATGATCCGGATAAGATGATCAAAGGATTCCTGCGTATTGGCCAGCAGGTAAGGCACCTGCATTTCATCGGACACCAGGTTTTTCTTGAAATCCAGCAGTCCTATATTCACATGATAATGTTTTACATCTACTCCTATAAAAAAGGCCGATTCGGCCACCAGTCCATATATATTGGCGCGGCGGCCGCCTTTTGAATCTACTTTGCCTTCATCTTTTACCAGGCCGTCGCCTATCAGTTCATTAATTAGACTGGTGGTTTTGGGTACGCTGATGTTCAGCGCAAGTGTCAAATCTGTTATGGTAGCGTTGCCGGTTTTATCGAGATGGTTAATGATGGCCCGTTTCAGCGATTTATTCTTATAAGCTACCCCCGAAATAGTTTCTTCAGAAAAAAGATCAAAGATATTTTGATTTACCTGGGATTGCATTGGATCAGTTTTTTTCATTGTTCTAAGATAAATGAATTGATTTTAGTGAAAAGTAACCGCGTTATTTTGTTTTAAAAAAATATTTTTACAAAGTTTTGCTTAATTAATAATTTAATTTATAAATTTACGAACGAAAGTAAAATAAATTACAAAGATAGCGTTATTTATGAGGAGTGATCTACAGAATAAAAGCCAGGCACCGGAAATATTAGCGGCGGCATCCCTGCATAGCTCTTATGCAGGGCAATACCGCCAGGAACTGCTGGACAATGTGCTGCCTTTCTGGATGAAGCATAGCAAAGATGAAAAGAACGGTGGCTACTTTACCTGTTTGCAAAGGGATGGCCGGGTATTCGATACCGATAAATTTATGTGGCTGCAAGGCCGGGAAGTGTGGTGTTTCAGTTACATGTATAATCACGTGTCGCCAAAAGAAGAATGGCTGCAGATGGCATTGCATGGCGCCGGCTTTATGGAAAAATATGGACGGGACACTTCCGGCAACTGGTTTTTTTCCCTGACAGCCGATGGAAAACCATTAACGCAACCGTACAATATTTTCAGTGATTGTTTTGCTGCCATGGCGTTTGCATCATTGGATAAAGCAGCGCCGAACGACCGCTACAAGGAAATAGCCATATCCACTTTTAAAAACATCCTGCAAAGAAAAGATAACTGGAAAGGCCAATACAATAAAGCATATCCGGGTACCCGTGCGCTGAAAGGGTTTAGTTTGCCCATGATTTTGTGCAACCTGTCGCTCGAACTGGAGCACTTGCTGGGTGCGCAACAGGTGAATGAGCTGATCCCGCCGGTGATCCATGAAGTGATGAATGTGTTTTACCAACCTGCCCGTGGGCTGATCCTGGAAAATGTATATGCTGATGGCCGTTTCTCCGACAGCTTTGAAGGGCGTCTTGTAAATCCCGGTCATGCTATTGAAGCCATGTGGTTTATCATGGACCTGGGTGTGCGGCTAAACGATACTGCATTGATACGCAAAGCGTGCGACATTATGCTGCGTACCCTGGAATACGGGTGGGACCAGGAGTTTGGCGGTATTTTTTATTTTATGGATATCCTCGGCAATCCGCCGCAGCAACTGGAGTGGGATCAGAAATTATGGTGGGTACATGCGGAGGCGCTGGTGGCCTTGTCCAAAGGGTATGAATTAACGGGTGATGAGCGCTGTTTGCTATGGTTTGAAAAAGTACACGCCTATGTGTGGGAGCATTTCAGAGACGAAGCATTCGGCGAATGGTACGGCTACCTGAACAGACAGGGCACGCCTTTGCTCACGCTGAAAGGCGGTAAATGGAAGGGATGCTTTCATGTACCACGTGCGCTGTACCAGGTATGGAAAACATGGGAACGTATCCAGTCTTAATACTATAAAATATCAACCAGATGACCACCAGTATCAGGTATATAATATTCGTTTTATTGTTGACGGGCTGTATGCAGCTCCGGGCGCAATCTGCCAATACGGATGTGCTGATTATCGGCGGTGGCGCCAGTGGCACAACCGCCGGTATCCAGGCGGCACGAATGGGAGCGGAAGTGATTATTATAGAAGAAACTACCTGGCTGGGCGGGATGCTTACTGCAGCTGGCGTGTCGGCTATTGATGGTAATCACCGTTTGCCCGCCGGATTGTGGGGCGAGTTCAGGCAACAGTTATACAAATATTATGGTGGCCCGGATTCGGTTGCCACCGGCTGGGTAAGCAATACTTTATTTGAGCCGCATGTTGGCAACCAGGTATTGCAGCAGCTGGCATCTGCAGAAAAAAAATTGCAGGTATGGTATAACACCCGCTGGCAATCTGTAAAAAGAGAAAACGGTAAATGGACGATTACCGTAACACAAGGGAAGCGCCTGCGTGTGCTCACTGCCACCATCCTCATCGATGCCACCGAATTGGGAGATGTGATGGCTGCCGCCGGCGCACATTACCGCATCGGGATGGACAGCCGCCTGGATACCCGTGAAGAGCAGGCACCTGTACAGGCCAACAACATCATACAAGATCTGACCTATGTTGCAGTACTGAAAGATTATGGCAAAAACGGCAACAAAATAATTCCCCGGCCGGAAGGCTACGATGCCTCTGTGTTCCAATGCAGCTGCGATGTAAGCGATCCGGCTACATCCGACAGCCCGCAGAACAACTGCTACCGCATGATGCAATACGGACGATTGCCACATAATAAATACATGATCAACTGGCCCAAATGTGGTAACGACATATATCTCAACGCGATTGAAAGCACCCGTGCAGAAAGGGAAGCTGCGTGGAAACAAGCGAAGCTGCATACGCTCCGTTTTGTTTACTATCTGCAAACAGCATTAGGATATAAAAACCTGGGACTGGCAGATGATGAATTTCCGACCGCTGATAAACTGCCCATGATACCTTATCACCGGGAATCGAGAAGAGTGAAAGGGCTGGTGACCTTAACGGTTAATGAAGTAGCGCATCCCTATGAAAGCACGCAACCATTATTTCGTACAGGCGTTGCCGTAGGAGACTATACCATCGATCATCATCATCTGAAAAATCCGGCTGCGCCGGCGATAGATTTCGTCAAGATAAAAGTGCCTTCTTATAATGTGCCTATGGGCAGCCTGATTCCGCAGGGAGTAGAGGGTTTGATAGTGGCCGAAAAAAGCATCAGTGTAAGTAATATCGTGAATGGCGCTACACGCCTGCAACCGGTAGTGTTGCAGCTGGGGCAGGCCGCCGGCGTGATAGCCGCGCTGTGCATACAACTGCATCTGCAACCCGCGGCGCTTTCCGTACGTCAGGTGCAACAGGCATTGCTGAATGCCAACGGCTACCTGATGCCATTTATTGATATAACGCCTGCTGACCCTAATTTTGCCGCCGTCCAGAAAATAGGCGCCACCGGCATTCTTAAAGGAACCGGCGTGCCTTATATGTGGGCCAACCAAACCTGGTTTTACCCGCAGCAACCTGTTAGCGGTTATGAACTGGTGCAGGGCTTACGCGCTTATTATCCTGTACTGAACACCTATTGGGCTGCTTCGGGTGATATGCTAACGATAGCAGATTTTGTAAAGATTATTGCAGCAACAGGAACACCTGTAACTATACCACAAGTAAAGAATGATCTGGAAAGCGCCGGCATCAGGCTTTCCGGCAGCGAGCCTCTACACCTCAGCAGGTTGGCGGCAGCTGTCTTGCTGGACAAATACCTTCATCCTTTTGAAAAGCCTGTCACTATTTCAGGAAACCTGGAATAGCCTGTAGTTCGTATCAGTAACCACATTTTATTAACCAAAGTAATTGTTTATGAAACAATTCAGGCATTATTTATTATCCAGCCGTTATGTATGGCTGCTCCTATGCTTCCTCGCGTGCCAGCTGTCGTCGTTTGGCCAAACCAGAACGGTTTCGGGGATCATCACTTCTGCCGACGGGCTTCCTGTACCGGGAGCCACGGTTCTTGTCAAAGGAACCAGCCAGGGCGCTTCTACTGATACGGATGGAAAGTTTACGCTGCCGCTTACATCAGACAAGGCCACACTGGTAATTTCCATGATGGGATACACGCCGCTTACGCTCAGCGTAAAGCCGGGCGACCAGGTAAAGGCAACGCTGGAGCGGAGTTTAAAAGATCTTGATGAAGTAATGGTAGTGGCCTATGGCACGCAGAAAAAAGGAAGCGTGATTGGTTCGGTAGCGCAGATCAGCGGTGAAGAACTGAAGAAAGCGCCGGCCATGAACATCACTAATATGCTGGCAGGCCGGCTGCCGGGCATTTCAGCGCTGCAGCAATCGGGCCGCCCCGGAGCAGATGATGCTGCGCTGCGTATCCGCGGCGTAAGCACGTATGGCGCCAACCAGGGACCGCTGATCATTATTGATAACGTACAGCGTCCTTCGTTCTCCAACCTCGACCCGGATGAAATTGAAAGCATCACCGTATTGAAAGATGCCGTTTCCACTGCCGTATATGGTTTACAGGCGGCCAACGGTATCATCCTCATTACTACCAAGCATGGTAAAAACCAGAAGCCAACCGTTACCTATGATGGCTCCGTTACCTTCAACTCCAATACCCGCGTTCCAAAATTCCTGAACGGCCCGGATTATATGTCGTGGTATAATAAAGGAACCGATATGGACAACGACTACCTCGCGCATACCGGCGGCGATCCTGTGCCTTACGTATATACGAAGGAACAGATTGAGGCGCTGAAGAACGGCACCAACACCAACCCGCTGTTTGGTAATACCGACTGGATGGGTGAACTGATGGGAAAAACGAGTATGTCGCAGCACCACAACATCAGCGTGCGCGGTGGTACTGAAAAGATAAAATATTTTGTATCCGGTGGGATGCTCGACCAGGAAGGTATTGTAGAGAATACCAATTTCAAACGCTATAACGTGCGTTCCAACCTGGATGCAGCATTGAACGATTATATATCCGTAGGCGTGGACCTGGGCATGCGGCAGCAACTCACGGCCACACCTGGTATTTCGCCGGATAACGAGGCTTACATGAACCCGTTTTACCAGGCGGTGCGCATGTTGCCTAACCTGCCTATGTATGCACCCAACGGGTTGCCTACTGCTTACAACAGCGGCGCCGGCTGGGTAAATCCCTTAGCTGCCGTGCAGAACTCCGGTTACCAGAACGGGCAAACCAATGTGTTCCAGGGCAACCTGACCTTTAAGGTGAAAGTGCCGGGCGTAAAAGGACTGGAGCTGAAATTGCTGACAGCCTATGATAAAAGCAGCACGGAAAATAAAGGATGGTTAACGCCGTATACCGTGATGGGCCGCTATCGCGATCAGGTGAGTGGCGATTACACGACCATCAGTTCTTTGCCGGGCATCACCAAAACATCGTTACGACAGTCATACACCCAATATAACCGTAAAACATTCCAGCCAAGCGCCTCTTATACCAACCAGTTTGGCGATCATGCCATCAGCGCATTATTGTTGTACGAATGGTCGCAGCAAAAGTCCAGCCTGTTTTCCACAGGAGCCAGCAATTTTGCGTTAAGTGACCTGAAGGAGATCGATTATGGCAGCAAGGCTACCGAAGATTTTATTTCTCCCACAGGCTCCAGTGATATCGACGATTCCAGGGCAGGCGCCGTAGCGCGTTTCAATTACAGCTACAAAGACAAATACCTGCTGGAATTGGCCAGTCGTTACGATGCTTCCGTGAATTTTATGCGCAACAACCGCTGGGAAATATTTCCTGCTGTGGGCGCAGGCTGGGTGATCAGCAAGGAATCTTTCTTTGATAACCTGAGCAAAACGATCAGCTACCTGAAACTGAAAGGATCTGTAGGCCGCGTGGGTAATGATGTGGCGCAGCGGTTTGCGTACCTGCAAACATTCGCGCTGACCACAAACCCGGTGGTGGTGATTGGCGGCAAACCTACGGCTGCCTTATATACCAGCGCACCGCCTAATGTGAACCTCCGCTGGGAAACCTCCACACAAACCAACATAGGGTTTGAGTCCGTTTTCCTGAATGGCTTGCTGGGATTTGATTTTGAATGGTTCTATAAAATCACCAACGATATCCTCGATAGTCCTGGCAGCCTGTATCCCTTATCTCTGGGCGGTTACGCGCCTGCTGTGCTGAACTATGGTATTGTGGATAACAAGGGTTTTGATTTGCAGATAAGACACCGCAACACCATCGGTAAATTGCAGTACGGTGTTACCGGTAATATGAACTGGGCTAAAAACAGGATCCTGCGTTTGAATGAAAGCACCGGTTTGCCTGCATGGCAAAGCCGCGTGGGCCGCAGCATCGGAGATAAAATGGGTTTTGTGGTGGATGGTATGTACCAAACCTGGGAAGAAGCAGCGAATGGATCTTCACCAAGCGGCGGCGTTATTGCACCGGGCTTTTTCAAATATCGTGATCTGAACGGCGATGGCCGTATTACCCGCGCCGACGATATGACTTTTGTAGGACGCAGCAATATGCCGCAGCTAACCTATGGTTTGAACATAGATCTGAAATATGGCGCCTTCGATTTCTCTGCGCTGTTCCAGGGCGCTGCACTGACCAGCATCAGCCTGGCCGGTACTTATGAAGGTTCCAGCGGAACCAGTGGCGTAGATGATAACACGCCCTTTACCAAAACTTTTTACAACTACGGTAACGCGCCTTATTACCTGGTAGAAGATTCATGGACACCGGACAACCCGGATGCAAAGTATCCCCGTTTAAGCGCTTACAAAGCTTCTTTATCATCGCATAACGCCCATGCCAATTCCGGTTGGGTAAGGGATGCATCTTACCTGCGTTTGAAATCCGCACAGCTGGGATATAATCTTCCAAAGAGATGGCTGAACAGGGCTAAAGTGCAGCAGGTACGGTTGTATATCTCCGGCTTTAACCTGATCACCTGGGATAAACTGAAATACCTGGATCCTGAGATGCCAAACGTGAACAATGGTTTTTATCCGCAACAGCGCATGTATTCAGGCGGTGCATCTATTACTTTCTAAACCACAACACAGATCATTATGAACAAGGTAACTACCACCATACAACAGGCTTTACTGGCAATGGGTATCATCATAGCTGCGCATGGCTGTAAAGTGGATATAGACCCGACGGACCGCTACACGGAAACAGCGATATGGAGCAATTCCGCTAACATGGAGCTTTATATCAACGGCATGTACAGCGAGTTTAAAACATTCCAGTTCGGCGTTTTCCCTATTGGTTATGATAACGCCACCGATGCGTTAAGTGATATAGAAAAATATACTTCTACCGTTGCCGGTAATGGAACAGTGAACATATTGGCAACTGATGCGTCCAGGGTAAATTCGGCAGGCCCGCAACTGAACTACTGGCAAACGGGTTACTCGCGTATCCGCCGCCTGAACGAGTTCCTGGACGGTCTTGCGAAATATGCCAAAGTAGATGAGGCTACCAAAAAACAGTATGAAGCAGAAGCGCGTTTTATCAGGGGTTATGTATATTTCTGGCTGGTAAAACTGCATGGCAGCGTGATCCTGATGGACAACATCGGGCAGTATCTGACCAAAGAACATCAGCGTGCTTCGGAAGAAGACTGCTGGAAATTTATTGCAGCAGATTTTGCATATGCCGCTGAAAATCTCCCAGAGCAACAAGATGCCAATCGCACCGGCAGGGCCACCAAAGGCGCGGCCTATGGCATGCTGGCGCGCACCTGGTTATATGCCGCTTCCATTGCGGAATATGATAAGAAACAATTTAACCAGGATGCACTCACCGGCGTGAATGCCGCCAATGCACCCGCATATTACAGGAATGCTGCAGATGCCGCCAAAGCGGTAATAGATCTCGCGGCAAAAGGGTACTACGACCTGGAGTCTGATTATGCTTCCATCTTTACCAATAAAAATACAAAGGAAGCCATCTTCAAACTGGACTATGTATCGCCACAGGTAACCCACAGTTTGGATCTGGGATTTGCGCCTCCCGGTGATGCGCCCGGTCAGTGCCTGGTGTACGGTGTGCCCACCGCTGAACTGGTGAATGAATATGAAATGAACGACGGCACAAAATTTTCCTGGAGCAATGCTGCTATGGCTGCTAATCCTTACAGCAACAGGGAGTCCAGGTTTTATGCGTCCATACTTTATAACGGCGCTTCCTGGAAAGGGCGTACGCTTAACACCACGCCTGGCAATGTTACCGAAGGCTTTGCAGAATATGCAGTAACCGGCGAGCCCCGCAAAACGGTAACGGGCTATTATATCCGTAAAATGCTGAATCCTGCTGTGAACGATTTTGTGGCGAACAAAAGCACACAGAGCTGGATAGAAATGCGCTATGCAGAAATACTGCTCATTGCTGCGGAAGCCAGGGCTAAACTAAATGATATTGCAGGCGCGCAGCTGGCGCTGAATACGCTGCGGAACAAACGCGGACTGCCCAATACGCCCGCTTCTACTGCTGCTGCGCTGATGACAGCCATAGAACACGAACGCAAGGTAGAACTGTCTTTTGAAGGACACCGTTACTGGGACCTCCGCCGCTGGCGTAAAGCGCATATTGTGCTGAACAATGTACGCTTTACTGGTCACCGGATAACGCCTACCGACGACGGCTTCAAATATGAAGTGGTGAACTGTGATAACATGAACAGGCAGTTCACGCCGGCCTTGTATTATATCCCTATCCCGGTGTCGGAACTGCAGAACAATGCAGCGCTTACCCAGATAAAAGGATGGTAGATCAAGATTCCCTGACAACAACCAAAATGAATCACATGAAACCAAACATATTTTTTATTGTCATCGCAGCTGCCGCCGCCCTGTTTTCCTGTCGCAAGCCCGATGCGATAGTCCGCAAGCAACAGGGTGCATTGAGCGATATTTATCTCACTACAGATGGAAAGGGAAGCGAGCGCTTATTTGACGCGCGTTACAGCGCCAATAATGACACCATTTATTTTGATGTTCCCTGGTATTACCCGGCGACATCCGATAATGAGGTGGACCTTAAAAAGCTGATTGTGCGGGCTACCATTCCTACAGATGCTACAGTAACGCCGGCGATAGGGGCTGTAACGGACCTGAGCAAACCCTTAAACATCACAGTAACAGCCGGTAATGGCGCTAAATCTTCCTATGTAATAGTAGCAAAAAAAGTAGGGGATTATTCTATCACCAGCGCAAAAATCAGCGTTACAGTAGAAGGTACGGCGCAGGAGATTGAAGGAGTGATACAGGAGAAAGAAGTGATCTTTTATGTGCTGCCTGGTGTAGATATATCCGGAGCAGTTTTCAATTATGAGATCAACAAACATTCTACGGCATCGGTGGCAGAAGGCGCCACTATCAGTCTTGCGCAGGAACAGCCTTTTACGGTAACCGGTGTTGACGGTGTATCCAAAACCTATACGCTGCGCGCCCGCGAGCCGCAGAAACTGGCTTACGGCGCAGGGATCAACCGGAAGCTGTGGATAAAAACCGGCGCGGAATTATCTTTCACGGCCAATATGGAAACTTCTATTACCGTGAGCGGCGATTACCTCGTAGTGGTACGCAGAACCAATCCTTCCAAATACAGTGTGTACAACCGGTTTACGGGCGCTTATGTAAAAGAGATGTATTATCCTTTTACGGGGCTGTCGTTCCAGATCGCCAGTGATACCACGGGTAATTTGCTCGCTGCTTCCTGGGCGCCGAAAAACAGCAAATTCATATTGTACAAATACAGCAGCGTAGCGGATGCCGCTCCTGTAAAACTGGTAGACTGGACCAACAGCAATCCTACCGGCATCACCGGCGACGGTGGCGTAGGCAGGAGGGTGAATATTTTCGGCGATCTCAACAAAGATGCAGTGATCATGGCTACCGGTGGGCAATCTACCATCATCTACAAATGGCGTATTGCGGGTGGCGTTTTGCAGAGCAATGATCCTGAAATCATCAATTATAAATCCATCGCCGGCGGCGCCTCCAGCTTATGGGGATATTACGCCGAAGCGCAACCTGTTTCTGCAGCGGCCAACAGCGATTATTTCCTGAACTACCAATTTGAAGTGGCACTGGTAAACGGCGCTACCAATGAGAGATCCGCAGCGCTCACCCTGGGTGATCCGGTGGTGTTTACGATGCCTACCGCTTACGGCACGTTTAACAATGCCAATTACCTGGCCATTGTGAAGTATCTGAATTCTTATGATCTGAACCAGGTACAGATGTCGCTTTATGATGTTACCAGTCCTTCGAAAATAAGCCTGCCGCCTACGGATGCTGCTTACCCGCAGTTCAACATATTTAACTCAGACCTGTTTACCGGTACTGCCAATGGCAACGGTACCGCTGATATCTGTATCGGTTACAGCGATCACAAACAGCGGATGCAGGTATATATGATGCTGACCAACGGCGGTATCATGGCGCACGAATTCACTACTTATGCACCTTAAGAAACACAGCATACTGCCGGTTGCAATACCGGCAGTATGCCTGCTGAATACCTGTAACCATTAATCAATTTACCATGAAGCACCGCGTATATTTTATCGGGTTATCCGTTTGCCTCCTGCTGGCAGCGGCATGTAAGAAGTCGGGTAAAGCTGATCCAACGCCGGTTTCGCCGGTGGACACCAGCGGAACATTTGTGCCCGGCAGGAATGTGATTGTGTGGGTAGATGCCCGTTCCAACGTTTTCGGAACCTACGGAAGATTAAACGATACCGCGCAGATAAAAACAGTGCTGGACACACTGAAACAAACAGGCGTCACCGGCCTGGTGATTGATGTAAAAGGAAGCACCGGCTACACCATGTATCCCAGCGCATACGCCAAACAGGTAACATCGATGGATGGTAAATCACTGCCGGCCAATGTGGACTATGTAGGATTCATGATCAGCGAAGCGAGGAAAAGATCATTCAAGGTATATGCTTCCATCATCACTTTTGTAGAAGGAGATGGGGGCAGAAGCATTGGCACTGTGTTCGATGATCCCGCGTTTAAAAGCCGGAACGAATCCATTGTATGCGATGTGAACGGCAACCGCGTGCCGGTTACATCTACCGGTCGCAATGCCTTTGTAAACCCGGCCCGGCCGGAGGTGCAGACCAGGGCCTTGAACATCATCAAAGAGATTGTGCAGAAATATGATATCGATGGGCTGATTCTCGATTATGCCCGTTATACAGATATTGACGCTGATTTCTCCGACTTCAGCAAAGAACAGTTTATTGCTTTCCTGAAAGAGAAATACAACGATAACGATGCCGCGAAGATGAACTTTCCCGGCGATATTGTTACTTCATGGAAAAACACAAGTGGCCAGGTGTTGCCTGCTACCACCGGTAAATACTACAAGAAATGGCTGCTGTACCGGGCCACCGTGATCCACGATTTTTTTAAACAGGCCAGGGCAGCAGTGAAGAGCGTAAAATCGTCCGTGAATTTCGGCGTGTATGTAGGCGCGTGGTATGTTACCTATTACCAGGTGGGCGTGAACTGGGCCAGCGAAGAGTATGATCCTTTCAACGATCAGGCCATCCGGTTCGACTGGGCCTACCCGGAATACTATAAAACGGGATACGCAGAGCAGCTGGATATCATGATGACGGGAAATTATTTTACGCAGATCCTGTTATCTGAAAACGCTGCTACCGCCAATCTTACTTATCATTGGTGGAGCGTGGAAGGCTCTATCCGCGGTACCCGCTACGTTACTAAAAACAAGGTGCCTTTATACGGCGGTATTGATATGGGGAATGTAGACTGGGCCAGCAAAGCAGAGATCACCAGGAGTATTAAATACATCACAGCCAATACTACCGGCGGCATCATGTTGTTTGACCTGGTACATATTTATGCACCGCAATACAACCGCCTGAAACAGCCTTTGTGGGACGCCGTGAAAGCGGGCCTGCAAAAATAAAAGTATTAAACAACGGAAACACATGCAGCATCGTGATAATAGCCTCGACGCATTGAGAGGGCTGGCCATACTGGCTATGGTACTCAGCAGCAGTATTGCTTTTGGCATACTGCCGGCGTGGATGTACCATGCCCAGGAGCCGCCGCCTGCACATATTTTTATGCCGGACTTGCCGGGTATTACCTGGGTGGACCTGGTATTTCCATTTTTTCTGTTCACGATGGGAGCCGCTATACCACTGGCTTTGAACCGGAAGGTAAAAGAAGGTGCGAACTTCGGTGACGTGTTGTCCGTTGCCTGCCGGAGATATCTCTTACTGGTTTTCTTTGCACTGTTTACCATGCATGCCCGGAGCATTGTGCCGGCCGGTAATCCTTCGCCTTTTATGTACCTGTTACAACCGGCTGCGTTTATCCTGTTGTGTTTTCAATTGTATAAACCGGCCCGGCAAACGAAATTATGGACCGCCGTAAAGCTGTTGTCGTTTGCGCTGGCAGGTGTTCTGTTGTACCTGCTGCCTTTTAAAGATGGCAAAGGTTTTTCTTTATACCGCTTCGATATTATCATGATGGTGCTGGCTAATATGGCTTTTGCGGGTACGCTGGCCTGGTGGTGCACCAGGAATAATCCCTGGCTGCGGATAGGGCTACTCCCTTTTGTGATGGCGGTGCTGCTGGGCGCGGGTGTACCGGGTTCTATTAATGAAGCTGTTTTTCAATGGTCGCCTTTCCCCTGGATGTATAAATTCTATTATTTAAAATACCTGTTCATCATTATTCCCGGTACATTGGCGGGCGAGTGGTTATTGCAGGACAATGCTGTCCGCCCGCCTGCGGAGAATGCGGCGCCTTCCCGTACAGGTATGTTGGCTGTTTTATCGTTTGCGGTGATTGTTACCAACGTGGTATGTTTGTTTGGCCGGCATCTGCTGGTTAATCTTGTTATTACTACCATACTTTGTTTGCTGTTATATTATTTTTCCGGGAGATTTTTACATGCTGCAAAACCGCTGCTGCTAAGGTTCTTCAAAGCGGGCGTATATCTTTTGCTACTGGGTCTCTTTTTTGAGGCGTATGAAGGCGGTATAAAAAAAGATCCTTCCACTTTCAGTTATTATCTTGTAACCGGGGGACTTGCCTTTTTTATGTTAATGACTTTTTATTACTGGCAGTTAAGCGGCGCCGGCGCCGGTATCTTGCGCTATTTAAGCATGAACGGCCGGAACCCTATGGTGGCTTATGTAGCGGGCAACCTGTTGCTGCTGCCGTTGTTGCGGTTAAGCGGGGGGATGAGCCTCTATACCGCTATGCAGCAAAATATAGCAGGCGGTTTTTTAAGCGGCGTATTGTTTACGGGAATAGTGTCCCTGATTACCGTGTTTTTTACAAAACGCGGATGGCTATGGAAAACATAGTCATAACTGCTGTTAACATGTAAACTATTTTATCAATCATACCGACATCACAATATTATGAATCTTGCGACCATCGACGTTTTAATTATCTTATTATACCTGGTCATTATCATCGGCCTGGGGTTCTGGATCTCCAAAAAAGCCTCCGGTAACATACAGTCCTACTTCCTGGGGAATAACAATATCAAATGGTACTGGCTGGGCTTCAGCAACAGCAGTGGTATGTTTGATGTAAGCGGTACCGCTTTTTATGTAGCGCTGTTATTTATCTACGGGTTTAAGGCTGCCTGGCTGCCGTGGCTGTGGCCCATCTGGAACCAGATATTTGTGATGGTATTCCTCGCTATCTGGATCAGGCGGAGTAATGCCATGACCGGGGCCGACTGGATCATCAAACGATTTGGCGATGACAGGGGAGGACGGTTGGCACATATGATCGTAGTGATATTTGCAGTGGTAAGTGTGATCGGTTTTATCGGGTATGTATTTGTGGGCATCGGGAAATTTGCTGCCAACATGCTGCCCTGGGATCTTTCCAATGGGATGTTTACCAATCAGCAAACCTATGCGCTGATCATTGTGGCGCTGACTACCCTCTACACCGTGAAAGGCGGTATGTACAGCGTGGTGGCTACTGAAGTATTGCAATATGGCATCCTGGTGGTGAGTTGTATACTGGTGGTAATATTTGCTGTGAAAGGTGTGAACTATGATCAGCTGCATCAGCAGCTGCCGCAGGGCTGGGCCTCTTTCTGGCCGGAATGGAAACTGAACCTCAGCTGGGATCATACCTTTCCGCAGGCCAACCGTAAAATAGCCGAGGATGGTTTTACCTGGTTTGGCGCATTGATGCTGATGATGATCGGTAAAGGCATTTTTGCCAGCCTGGCCGGACCGGTACCGGGTTTCGACATGCAGCGCATCCTCAGCGCCCGCCGGCCCTGGGAAGCGGCTAAGCTGTCGGGCTTCACTAACCTGGTATTGTACATCCCGCTGTTTATGATGGTGAGCGCTTTAACGCTGATTGCCTTTAACGTATTTATGCCTTCTTTACAATCGCAGGCAAAACCCGACTTTGAAACGATCCTGAGCCAGGTGGTAAGCAATTACCTGCCCGCGGGCATCCGGGGCGTTGTGCTGGCCGGTTTGCTGGCCTCGTTTATGAGCGCATTCTCCGCTTTTGTGAATGCGGCGCCTGCCTACCTGGTGAACGATTTCTATAAAAAATATTTCAGACCCGACGCGCCGCCCAGGCATTACGTTAAATGTAGTTATCTCGTTTCTATCGGCATTATTGCTACGGGTTGTTTTTTCGGCCTCTTTGCAGATTCCCTTAGTTCCCTTACCATCTGGCTTTCCTCTGCTTTATACGGCGGGTATGCTGCTGCCAACGTATTAAAATGGATCTGGTGGCGCTTCAATGGTTACGGTTATTTTGCCGGTATGCTGGCCGGACTGTTATCGGCCACATTTGTACCTAAACTGATGGAGTGGCTGAGCAATCATTATTTCAGCGGCTATAATGAAGTGTTTGGTAGTGGCATCGGTACACTGATCTCTTTCTTTATCATCCTGGTGTTGTCGATGTCGGCCAGCGTGATCGGATGCCTGCTTACGCCGCCAACGGAAAAGGACGTTCTGAAAATATTTTACGCCAACACCCGTCCGTGGGGATACTGGAACACTGTATTGCAATGGGTAAAGCAGGATGATCCTGCGTTTGAGCCTAACCGCCAGTTTAAATGGGATATGTTGAATGTACTGGTAGGCATTTGCTGGCAGATGAGCATGGTGATTATGCCGGTATTTTTTGTATTCGGCTATTTCAGAAATGGCTTCCTGGCTGCAACTGTATGGATACTTTGCATGATTGTTTTAAAATTCACCTGGTACGACCGTCTTAAAATTACTGCCGCATGAAAAAGATGATGTATTTTTTAATGTGCCTGTTAACATCCGCGAGTGTGGCAATGGCCCAGGAGTCGCTGGATAGCAGCTATGCCAACAACTATTACAAAGAGCGTGTGAAATTTTTTAATCAGCTGCCTGTACCCGCCAGGGGCGTGGTGTTCCTGGGCAACAGTATAACGGAAGTGGGGCCCTGGAGCGAAGTGCTGCCGGGTATGACCGTCAGTAACCGCGGTATCAGCGGCGATAATTCCTTTGGGGTATATGCCCGTCTGGATCAGGTGCTGGCTTTGCATCCGCGAAAAATATTCCTGCTCATAGGCGTTAATGATATAAAAAGAGGAACGCCGCTGAATTATATAGTGGCCAATTATGAGCGGATAGCAGCTAAGGTAAAGGCCATGGCGCCGCATACTACCTTGTACCTGCAAAGCGTATTGCCGGTAACGGAACCGGTGTTGGCGGATATTTACGTGAAGATCCGCAACGAGAAAATAAAATTGCTGAACGAAGGGTTACAACAGATCGCCGCTAAATACCACTGTACTTATATTGACCTTCATAACGATGTTTTTGCAGGTGAAGGTGGACAACTGAAACGGGAGCTGACAACAGATGGTCTGCATCTCCAGCCACAGGCCTATATTTTATGGGTGGAATACCTGAAACGTAAAAAATATTTATAGCATGAAAGCAGTAGCGTATTTTTTCAAACGTATTGGCTGTGCAGCTTTACTATGCGTGGGCTTCGTTTCTGCAGCGGTTGCGCAGAAAATCGACAGCAGCTACAACAACACCTATTACCAGGGAAGAATGGAACTGTTTAACACGTTGCCGCTGCAAAAGAAAGCCATCGTTTTCCTGGGTAACAGCATCACGGAGCGGGGCGCCTGGGGCGAGCTGCTGCCCGGCGTAAAAGTAATGAACCGCGGCATCGGCGGCGATAATACTTTTGGCGTACTCGCCCGGCTGGATGGTATTGTGAAAGCCGTGCCGCGCAAGCTGTTCCTGTTGATCGGCATCAACGATCTGAGCAGGGGACTACCGCGGGAAGTGATCCTGGAAAATTACGATCATATCGTGGCTTATATCCGTACCCATTCTCCCAAAACAAAAATTTATATTCAAAGCGTATTACCTTTATACGAACCATTTACAACAGCTGCATATCTTAAAAATAAAAAAGACAGCATCCTGCAGTTGAACGTGGGCATCCGGAAAATTGCAGAGAAGTATGGCCTGCCTTACATCAACCTGCATGAAATATTTGCCGACGCCAATGGAGACCTGGTAAAAGAGCTGACGGCTGATGGCATCCACCTGAAGCCCGCTGCTTATGTAATATGGGTGGACTTCCTCAAAAAACGGAAGTACCTGTAGCAAGGAAAAATATCGTTATGAATAATAAAAAACTATACGTGCCTGCATTATGGCTATTGTTATGTATCCCGGCATTTTTGTATGGCAGTGCGCCATCCAGGGAAATTTATGCGGTGAAAGGCGCGGATACCTTATGGTTTGATCATTACCGTCCGCAAACAGCGGCCAATGGCATTTCTGTGCTGTTTGTACACGGTGGCGGTTTTACCGGCGGAGATCCGGTAAACCAGGCGCCGTTTGCCGAAGGCCTTGCCCGCATGGGATATAATGTATTTGTGATCAAATACCGTTTATACCTGAAAGGTAAAAGCTTTGGTTGTGAAACCGTGGTGCCGGAAAAACTGAAAGCCATCAGGCTGGCTGTAGAAGATACCCGTGATGCTACCAACTATTTACGCGGACACGCCGCTGCATTAAACGTAGATACGTTGAAGTTATTCCTGGCTGGTAGCAGCGCCGGTGCAGAGGCCGTGTTGAACCTGGTGTTCAATCCTTTTGTAAGCCGTAAAGACAGTAGCCATAAACCATTCCGTTACGCCGGCCTGATGGCCTTTTCCGGCGCTGTGCTGGATATGAACCCGGTATATGTGCAGCGGCCGTTTCCTGTATTACTAATGCACGGCACCAATGACCAGCTGGTGCCCTATGCCACTGCAGCGCATCATTTTTGCAACGCTACCGATGCCGGATGGATCATGATGTCGGGCGGCTATACACTTTTTACAGAAATGCAGAAGAAACGATGGCCGGTAACCCTTTACACGTATGAAGGTAAAGGACACGAGGTAGCCAGCTTTATGTTCAGAAAGTTTAAGGAGATGGATAATTTTATGCAGAACGCTGTGCAGGGAAAAAAGCAGGCGCCGGTGCATTTTGTTGAAAAATAAATAACGGATTATAAATTTATAGGGAGATATGAAGATAACCGGAACATTCCTGGATGAGATCAGCCACGACATCCCCCATCAGAACTGGGGAGCCAAAGAATGGCGCAGGGATTTTGAGCACATGAAAGCAATCGGGATAGATACCGTGATCCTTATCCGCAGTGGGTACAGGCGTTTTATTACTTATCCGTCGGCCTATCTCATAAAAGAGCAGCAGTGTTACCATCCGCCGGTAGACCTGGTAGAGCTGTTCCTGCAACTGGCAGATGAGCTGGATATGCAATTTTATTTTGGGTTGTACGACAGTGGCAAATACTGGGATTCCGGAGATATGCAGCATGAAATCGACAGCAACCGTTTTGTAATAGATGAGGTATGGAAAAATTATGGTCATCATAAAAGTTTCAGAGGATGGTACCTGAGCATGGAGATCAGCCGTAAAACCAGGGGCGCTACCACGGCTTTCCGTACATTGGGATTGCAATGCAAAGCCGCGAGCAATGGCCTGCCAACATTGATTTCCCCGTGGATCGATGGGAAGAAAGCAGTGATGGCGGCATCGGCTGTAATTACAAAAGAAGATGCCGTTTCTCTCAAAGCGCATGAGCAGGAATGGAGCGAAATATTTGCCGGTATACAAGGCGCGGTGGATGCCGTTGCGTTCCAGGATGGGCATATCGACTACCACGAACTGGATGATTTTTTTGCAGTCAATAAAAAAATGGCGGACCACTTTGGGCTGCAATGCTGGACTAATGCAGAAAGTTTTGACAGGGACATGCCGATTAAGTTTTTGCCTATCAAGTTTGAAAAGCTGCGTTTAAAGCTGGAAGCTGCCAGGAGAGCAGGTTATGATAAGGCCATTACTTTTGAGTTCTCTCATTTTATGAGCCCGCAGTCGGCTTACCTGCAGGCAGGACATTTGTATAACCGCTATAAGGAATACCTGGAAGAAATAAAGGGCGCGGAGTAATGTCATTCGGTTATTTCTTCTTCTTAAGAAAAACATAAGAATCTTTTCCCGGCAATAGGAAAAGATTCTTTTTACTGATGAATAAATTTTATTCCACTTCAATCCACCTTCTTCTACTTTATCTGGAATAGTAATTTTAAAATAAATGAATAAATTTGCCACATGAGAATGACGGTAATGTTATAATATAAATTTTCAAGTCTGGTAAAACCAATACCCCCTGGGGGGCATCAATTTTATTGTCTGAACTTTTATAGTATAACATTATGCATAACACCCTGAATCCACAACAAATACAGTCATTTATTACTGACGGCTTTGTCCGTATTGATAATGCTTTTTCTGCTGATCTTGCGGGTGAAGCAAGAAATATTCTATGGAAAGATATTCCAGCGGATCCTAACGACAGCAGCACCTGGACAAAACCGGTCGTTTGGCTGGGTATGTATACACAAGAACCATTCATCAAGGCTGCCAATACCGCGGTTCTTCATAACGCATTTGATCAGTTGGTCGGTAAAGAAAAATGGGTTCCCTGTAGGAGCATGGGTGCCTTTCCCATTCGTTTCCCGGCAGAAGTTGATTCTGGTGACACCGGCTGGCATGTAGATGCGGGTTTTGCTGGTGCGGATCCGAATGACTTTTTCGCGGCCAGAGTTAATATAAACTCTAAAGGCCGTGCCTTGCTGATGCTGTTTTTATTTTCGGATACCGGCGAGCAGGATGCGCCAACCAGGATTCTAAAGGGCTCACATCTGGATGTTGCCCGATTACTGGAGCCGGAAGGTGAAGAAGGACTTTCTTTCATGGAACTGGCAGCCAGGTTGCCGGAATTGCCTGAGAGAGAGGAAGTACAGGCAACAGGAAAGGCCGGCACGGTATATCTCTGTCACCCATTCCTGGTGCATGCTGCGCAGCGGCATCGTGGTCTGGTACCTAAGTTTATGGCACAGCCACCGCTGTTACTCAGGAGCGGGTTTGATATCAGGGGTAAAGGCCTGTGCAGTCCGGTAGAGGAAGCAATAAAAACGGCGTTAGGTATTTAGCACGTCTAATAAAGTGGGCGTCCGGATCTACCTGCGGGATATCCGGACGTCCTTTTTTTGCTCATTTTCCTCCAAAGAAGTATTGTGAACTACTTCACAAGCAGGGCCTGTCCTTCAAAAACCACTCCCGGCCAGCCATGAACCATAAATTGCCTGATATTCTGGTGATCTGTTCCATTGGGATTATTTAATACCGATTGATAGTGTTCTGCAAACAGGTACAGGGTATCTTCATTGTCCAGGTTATTTAGCCGGGCGAAAGCAAAAACCTTCGCGCTACCCTGATTTTGGGTCGCTTCATTATGTGCCTCTCCGTTTTTAAAAGCGGTTGGCTGATGTTGATAGTAAGTTTCTATAAATTCAATCACCTCTTTGAAACTAAGTGAATTGTCTTTTAAGTTTTTAATCAAAGTAATTAATTGCTCTTTCATCCGGCGTATTATGTATTTAGAATCATGTGAGTTTATGCAAGGCCAGTATACCTTATTTAACGGATCAAAAATAGAAATTTAAGATGATGTCGTGTTGCTGAATATTTTCAGGATGGCCGCAGCCATTTTTTCAGCAACCGGGTGATCACAGGCATTACCACCCATGTTAACAAGGCTACCATGCAAACGGCAATAATAAGTACCCGCAGCGGCATGGGCAGGTTTTGAAGATAGGGGCCTACTGTGAATGACAACAACAGGCTGGTGGGGAAAACGCCGCATAAGGTGGCAACAGCCATTTTCCATCTTGGTGGTGGCAGCGGATAACGAAACCAGGCTTCCAGTCCTGTTAGCGGCCTGTAAACCGGTTCTTCGGTAAGTTTTGAGGCGTAAGCCTCCCAGTCTCTAAAAAGTTTTGAATTATAAAATGCGTCTCTTTCAGCTTCATCCGCAAAAGTTCTTAAAATGCCAATCTCATTCGAATCTGAACCCGGCAGCGACGTGATCATGGCAGCGCCATGAACGCCTCCATGTATAAATGATTCGCCGAGAAACTGCCTGAGGGCTTCTTTAAATTCCTCTTCTTTTCCCGGAAGTACCTTCCTTGTAATGGCTACGTGTATCGACATCTGTTAAATGATATTTAAAAGCGAACAACAAATAAATATACAAAAAACTGTCTTTACAGATGTAGATGGGCATAAGAGGTTACTTTGCCGAGGCCACTAATTCCCCGATATAAGCTGTTAATGTTGTGGTACCTCTGACCGGGCCGGGCGGTGTATATTTTCCCTTCAGTGTAGCGTGGGTCATTGCTGCCATTGATTTCGCTGCCGGCGCTGAAAAGCCTGCGTCTTCAAGTGCCTGTATCCAATGGCTTTCAGGAATTTCTACCGCTTTCACATCTTTCCCCAGCGCAGCAGAGAATGCGTCTGCAACATCCTTTGCGGAGTATTGTTGCGGACCTTCCACATTATGCAGGCCGGTTTGGGTAACCGGTTCCAGCATCAGCCTGGCAGCCACGCCGCCAATATCACCGGGTGATACCATGGGGAGTTTGAAATCAACAGGATAAAAGGTATAAACAGTGCCTGCTTCACGTGCTGTTTCCAAAGAAGCGGCCCAGTTGCTCATGTAATAAGCGCCGCGGATAATAGTGGTTGGTATATTCATATTCGCCAATGCCTGTTCCATTTCATACAGCACACCAAGATCGCCGAGACCGTTACCCGGCTGCGCACCGTAAGTAGACTCCGCCACTACTTTTTTTATCCGGGATCCTTCAAGCGCAGTAAGAATAGCATTCAGCGTTTCTTTTTCTTGTGCTACCGTATCTGTTGAGGGAGCTGCCGGGGGATTAAGTAAAAACAACCGTTCACCCGTATTGAAAATCTTCTGCAAACGCTTTACATCCAACACATCTGCGATGGCTACGTCCGCTCCCTTTTGTTCCCATTCCTGCTTCTTTTTTGGATCGCGGGAAATAATGGTTACCAGCTCTCCCTTTTCTATGAGGGCCTCTGCCAGTGCAGATCCTATATGTCCTGTACCTCCTAAAATAATATGCATGTCACCAGTAATTTAATGTTAGAATGGAATTCCACAAATCATACCATGATGTTGTAAATAACAACAGCTTCCCCTGAGGGAAGCTGTTGAGTGGAATGATAGCAATAAAGTTACTGTCAGTAGAATACGGCTATGCTGTCCGGTTTCCAGTTGGTGTCGTTGAGATCCACCTCTATGCCACTGCTGGTGGGCGCAAAGAGATTGCCTTTTAAAACGGTGCGTTTGTTGGTTTCAAACTTAACATTGTTAATGACTTTGTTGGCCAGCAAATTACCCAGGGTACTTCTGCAAACAACTGTTATCGATGGCACCGTGTAGCTGCCCTGCAACGGGAAGTAAGCCTGTGTTTTAAAACCTGGCTTTCCCTGGTTGTAAGCGGGTATCTGGAACGTATAGCCCAGGTAGTTCGAATAAGCAGTACCGTTAGCAGGGTTGCTTACCTCCCCGGTAGGAAAATTAAATACCCGCGGGATGCCGCTGAACTGAATGTCCATCCAGGCGGCATCAGCCGGCAGCGGGTCCTGGATAATAAATTGGAGTCGCGCCACAATACGGTCCAGTGAAACTTTGGCATTAGCCGGTCCATTTACCACCATTTCAAAGTGCTTGCTGAAAGCATCGCTGCCGGGATACTTGAAACCGGCATTGGTGATGTTTGGACGATACTTGTCGCCGGTAGCCAGCAAGGTAAACCTGTAATTACCGGGCGGCAATGTATCCCGGATTACACCAAAAGAAGGACTACCTACTTCCTGCACAATTTCATGTTTGATGGCAGCCAGTGCACCTGTACCATACACTTTGTAGTAAAGGTATTTTACATGACCATCCAGCGAATCTTTTGCAGTTGTGGCATCGCCGGCGATGCGGGCAAAGCTGTCCAGCTCCTGCGAAAAATCATCGACATTAAAAGTAACAGGGAAGACAGTTCCGGCGCTGGCTTCAGGTTCGGTGTTGGCAGGTTGTGAGAGGTTTTTGTTACAGGAAACAAATAGCATGGCGCCGGCGAGCCATACCAGGGGTGTGGTTTTAGACATGGTTGAAGAATTTAGGTTGATTAAGTTAACTTTATTCTGTGCCTTTTTTGCTACTTGTAATAGTAGAGTTTGAAGGGGTATTTAGTGACAGGCTGTGATAAACCAGGCATACTGAAACGATCACGGTTAGTAAAGAGAAAATGTACCAGCTCCTGGAATGGCTGGTACAGCCTTGATATAACGCCCAAAAAAAAAAGCCGCCCCCGGTAAAGGGAAACGGCTTTTGCATCATCACTCAAAAACAATCTTTATTTTTTTTCCGGCAAGGCAACAAAGCGGATCACATTTTCTCCGCCCAGGTAATTCTTTGAAGCGGCCTTAATGGATGCGCCGTTAACGCGGCCCAATTGTTTTTCTATATTGGGCAACTCTTTCAGCGCTTCATTACTTTCTATTTTTCCGGAGATGTATTGTAACCAGAATTCATTGCTTTCTACCTGTAATTCATATTGCTTCTGGAAGCCTGCTTTGAATTTCTGCACTTCATCGGCAGTGGCGCCCTGTTGCTGTAAGTTGGCGATATCCTGCTGTACCAGCCCTACGAGGTGTTCTACGTGTTCAGGTGCACAGCCGAATGATACATTTACCGCGAAGCGCTGCTCGGGTTCTTTCGACATATTTGCATTTACAGAAGGTGTGTATACTTCGCCGGCGTTTTCCCGCAGGCTTGTTAACAGGCGGTATTGCAGTATTTCAGACAGTGCCTGCAGCTGTACTTTATTTTCGGTACTGTACACGCAGTCGCCATTGTAAACCAGTAATACAGTGGCCTTATTATCAGTTCCTTTGGTCACCGTTTTTACCAGCTGACCTTTAGGCGCACGTAGCGGCAGTTTCACGGCTTTCTCCTTTCTGTTCAGGGAAGGCAATGCACCGAGGTATTGTTCCAGCAAAGGTTTGATGCTGTCGGTATTAAAGTTTCCTACAAATACGAAGTTAGCCTGCGAGGCATCCGCAAAGCGGTCGCGGTACACTTCATACGCTTTTTCCAGGCTGATACTATCGAGCCGGGTTAAAGTAGAGGGGCTTGTACGGTAATTGTAGCCGCTCAATACAGCGGTCACGGTATCTTTAAATACATTGCCCGGATCGTTGTAACGGGTTTGGATCTGCTCCCTGGATTGGGCCAGTGCATTTTCAAACAGCACGGTGTCTTTCCGGGGTGCGGTAAACCGCAGGTATACCAGTTGCAGCGCTGTCTCAAAATCTTTCACGGTGCTGGCGCCGCCCACACCCTGGCTACGTCCGCTGATGAACGCGCCCACGGAGGCAGATTTGCCGTTTAATATCTTCGATAATTGAACCGGCGAAAGGTCAGCAAGACCGGACCCGCTTATAATGCCGTTTGCACTGGAAGCGCTGGGGAACTCTTCATTTGAATATTTATTGATACCACCGGGTGCAAATGACATGAACTGGATCACATCATTTTTGTAAGTGGTGGGTTTGAGCCATACTTTCACGCCATTGCTCAAAGTTAATTGTTGTACGCCCAGTGCAGCATAGCTTTTTTGCGCTACTACTTTTCCGGGTGCAGGTAATTTTTTTAACAACGGCTGATCGGTAACGTTGTCTTTGTACGCTGCCAGCGAGGCCGCGGCTATTGTTTTAAACCACCCGTTAACGGTAGCGGAATCAGGAAGATTGTTTTTCTCTTTCTCAGGAGCAACGATGAAGATATCGCGGTTGGTATCTTTGATGTATTCGTTGGCTACTGCTTTCATATCGTCAAGACTGATACCCGGCAATTCCTTTTTCAGGAAATTGTATTCCCAGTCGAACCCTGGTGAAGCTGCTCCTTCGAGGAACAACGCCTGGTATTCTTTCACATAGCTTTCGGAAACTGTTTTGTCTTTTTCCTTTGCTGCTTTTTCGAGATTGTTGAGGTAGGCCACTTTGGCGCGGTCCAGCTCTGATTGTGTAAAGCCGAAACGTTTTACCTGTTCTACTTCCGACCAGCCGGCGGCAAAGGCTTCTGCCAGCTTACCGGGTTTAGCGGTCACGGAAAAGGAGAACTGATCCAGTCCGCCCATTAAGTTACCGATGCCTGCGTTTACACCCAGGAATGGGGGATTGGGTTTTTGAGATAATTCCCCGATCCGGGCGCCGAGTACCTGGTTAAACAACGACCGTTTTACCGTGTTGAGATAGTCGGTAGTAGTGATCATTTTACCGGCTGTATGCTTTATAGCCATTTCCAGGTTGGTGGCAGATACTTCGGGGTCGGTAATGGTAAGGAACTGATTTTTGCCGGTGAGGGCAATTTTATAATCGGGCCGGGATTTTTCGTTAGCAGGGTTTTTCAGGTCTGCAAATTGTTTGCGGATCTGTTGTTCTACTTGGTCAACATCCACATCGCCTACTACAATGAGTGCCTGCAGGTTGGGACGGTACCAGTCGTGGTAAAAGCGACGGAGCGTTGCCGCCGGGAAATGCAGCAGTATGCTATCCGTACCAATGGGCGAACGGTTGGCATACCGGGCATTGTTTAACACCACGGGGAGTGTTTTGTCCTGTATGCGGGCTGCTACGCCTTCGCGCAGGCGTTTCTCTTCAATGATCACGCCTCTTTCTTTGTCAATATCGTCTGTTTCCAGCAGCGCTTCCTGTGCCCAGTCGCGCATAATATCCAGGCCACGGCTTACCATTTTTGGATCAGTGGTAGGAATAGGCAACTGGTAAACGGTTTCATCGAACGATGTATAGGCGTTCAGGTCAGCGCCGAAGCGCACGCCTGCTTTTTGCAGGTAATCGATCAGTTCATTTTTGGGGAAATGGGTGGTACCGTTAAAATTCATGTGCTCCAGGAAATGGGCCAGACCACGTTGGTCCTCATCTTCCAGGATAGAACCTACTTTGTTGGCCAGGTAGAATATTGCGCGTTTGGCAGGTTCATTGTTTTTGCGGATGTAGTAGGTAAATCCATTTGATAATTGCCCGGTACGAACTGCGGCGTCCAGCGGAATGACCTGGCTCTGACCGGAGCCCTGCGCAAAGCTGTCTGCTGTTGAAAAACACAGCAGCCCTGCTATGGCCAGATAACGATAATGCATAGCTATTTATCTTTTGTTGGTTTTTGTGTGTAACATGGTTCCGTTATAAGAACATTACAGCATGTCTAAGATACCTTCATTCTCAATAATAATCATTCCCTGTCTGTCTGTTGTAATACCTTTTTGCAGGGTATAGGTGTATTTCGGTACGGTACCTTCCATGATGGTTGGCAGGAATTCAAACTGTATATGATCGCCTTCGGTTTTTAGTGCGTCTCCCACTTCAAAGATATGAGTGGAAATAATAAAGAAGCAATCCCTGAAAGCGGTGAAAGCTGCTGTTACAGCCAGTGTGGCGTCATAAGCGTCTTTCACGTTGGTGCCTTTAAACAGTTCGTCGAAAATAACGAAGAGATGTTTGTCGGCGTCTACTTCTTCCGCTACCTTTTTTACACGGAGTACTTCTGCATAAAAATGGCTGTATCCGCGGTTCAGGTCATCAGGTACATTTACGGAAGAATAGATGCCATCCAGTACAGAAAACTCCAGCTCCTGTGCAGCCACAGGGAATCCCATATGCGCCAGGTACACCATGATCCCTGTTGCTTTCATGAGGGTAGATTTTCCCGCCATGTTGGCGCCGGTGAGAAACAGTACGTTGCTGTTGCCGTTAAACGAAAGCGTGTTGGGCACTGCTTTATCCAGGCCGGGATGTTTAACTCCTTTGGCTGCCAGCACATTTTTTTCTTTCGGTAACGCCTTTGCGTAGGAAAATCCTTTTGCTTTGGCAATACCGGAAACGGTGATATATACTTCTATTTCGTAGGTGAGCGCCAGCAAGGCTTTTAACTTATCCTGGAATACGTGTGCCAGCAGGTAGTGTAGCCTGGCGGTTTGCAACAGGGACCTTTCGTCGTTTATATTTTGCAGCCGCTTATCCCGGACAATGCTCCGGGCGCCTGCCACCCATTTTTCCCAGGGGGTGTTTTTATCACGGCCTTCTTTTTCCAGCTGACCAAGTAGCGTAGTGAAGCCTTTCAACAGCTGTACGCAGGTAGCTATGCCCTGCAGTTGCAGTTCGTATGCATCATCCTTTACCAACAGGGCGGCTAACTTTTTCCGGCTTATTTGCCAGAGGGCCAGGGGAAAGTTGCTGTTGCATCCTTCATCCAGGAAGGCTTCTGTGCTGCCCAGCAGTTGTTCCTCAAAAGGGAAGGGAATGGGCTGATCGCCGAAGTAGCGGAATGCGGCGCTTCTGGCATTGATCTGGTCTGCATCGGTTAACGGGTGGAGGAACATGGTATCCAGCAGTTTCTCCGCACCCCGGGTTTTTACCTGGTTGAAAAGACTGAAGATGGAATTGGCATTATACTTTCCAAGCAACGACAGATCGTCCAGTGTTTGTTTATCTGCAATAAAGCTCATGTGGTCTTCTTTATTGATTTTTTCCTGGCCAATATGTCCAGGATACCTTCATTTTTTATAATTACCATACCATGCCTGTCGGAAGTAATGCCTGTGGCCAGTTTATGGGTATAAACGGGCTTGCTGCCTTCCATTAACGTTGGCAGATATACGAAATTGATATTGTCACATTTCTCTTTGAGCACGTCGCCGGCTTCAATGATATGTGTAGATACCACGAACATACAGTTCTTCCTCCGTGCAATGGCCGATGTAATGGCGATGGTGGCTTCGTATGCGTCTTTTACATTGGTGCCGCGGAACAGTTCATCAAAGATGACAAACAGGTATTTATCGCGGCTTAGTTCCTGTGCAATGGTTTTAACACGCAACACTTCTGCATAAAAGTGACTGGCGCCCTGGCTCAGGTTATCCGGCAGGTTGATGGTTGTGAAAATGCCATCTCTTACGGAAAATTCCATTTTTGCAGCAGGCACCGGGAACCCCATCTGGCCCAGGAACATGGCAATGCCCAGTGCTTTCATGAAGGTGGATTTCCCGGCCATGTTGGCGCCTGTCAGGAAAATAATATTGCTTGAAGGAGTGATGTTGAGTGTATTGACCACCGGTTTGGTTAAAGACGGATGGTAGAAATCTTCCAGCACTACTGTTTGTTTTTCCGCATCCAGGGCAACGGGGAAACAGAATTTACGCTCCCGGGCGGTGCGGGCAACAGACAGGTATACGTCGGCCAGGTAAATATGTCCCAGCAATTGCAATACGATACTCCGTTGCCGGAAGCGGAGTATTTTATCATACTCCGCTACCGCGGCAAAGGAAAATTTCTGTTTGGTATGTTCCTGCAGCAGGGGCTGTAATTCCGCTGTTTGTAATAACCGGTCGATGGCCGCCAGTTCCTTGTTGTAAGGAAGATCCGCCACCTGTTGCCGGATGTTGTCTGCAAACGTACGGGTTGCCTGTAAAATACCGATCAGGCTCACTACACCTTTTTCAATGGCTTTGTACGCTGTATCGGCGGCAATCAGGTGATTAAACTTCCTGCCCAGTGTATGTTCCTGGTCATTCAGTTTGGTGCGTTCATCGGTATTCTGCAGGTGTTGTTCTGCGGCATCAAACCAATCGCCTTCATACGGGAAGCGGATTTCCTGTTGGGAAAACGCGCGGATGATAGTGCTGCGCGCATTAATGGCAGCTGCGTCTGAGAGCGGGCTGCGGAACATTTCTTCCATCAGTTCCGATCCTCCGCGGGTAAAGGTGCGGTTATATATCGTATACACTGAATCGCCTCCACCTTTCCCGAAAATGTTCAGGTCATTCAGCGTTTGTTTGTCGGTCATTAGGCTCATACCAGCTGTTTGTTTTATTTTCTTCTTCTCCTGATAAGTAAAATGCTGCTGCCTATCAGCAATAATCCGGGGATTACACCCATTAACCCGTATTTCACCACTTTCAAACTTCCTTTGGTGAGGAAGAGGGTGTTGTCTTTTGAATGCGGGCGACTTACATCTACCGGTACGGTGCCGTAAGATAGCCAATGGAACATACCTGGAATCAAAGAAAAGTTGGAAGCGCCGTAATATCTGATAGGCGGTTTCATACCACCGTTACTGATACAGTCGGCATCTCCTATAATCATGATGCGTTGCTCTTTATTACCTACTTTTCTCGATAAGGCCATTGCTGTAACAAAGCTGTCTGCTTTTTCTCCGGCCATAATATCTACGGAAGCAGAATCATTGACAAAATCGATAGTCTGTGTTTCGTTCCATGTTTTCATGGTATCGGTTTGAAGAACAGGAGTAGCTTTAAAACCTTTATCTTCCGCCATCACCAAACCAGCTGCTTTTACCATACCCACATACGCATGTTGTTTGATCATCAGTTCAAACATAGGTGCGATGCTGATAGCTGCATTTGTAGGTCTGCATATCACGGCATTGGCCGCTACATCCGTTTTAGGTTGTACCAGCTGACCAGGTATTGTTTTTACACCAAATTGTGAGATGAAAGATTCCATCACCGCTGATCCGGGTTTGATGGTTACCACCAGGTTTCCGCCATTGGCAATGTAGGCATCCAGTTTACGTTTTGAAACGGAATCCATGTCCTGCAGCATATCGGAAACTACGATAATGTCTACGCCTTTGGGGATCTGGTTATTGCCGGAGAGGTCCAGTGTTTCCACATCGCAGCCCTGGTTGGTGAGGGCATAACGGAATGTTTTAACAGAAGAAAACAGGGTATAGTCCTTTATGCGGTCGCCTTCAATTTTACGTTCTCCCTGGCCTTGCAGGAAGGCGATTTTTGGCAGCTTCATTACCATGCGTTTGAACACAGCAGATATTTCTGCTTCATCGGGGAATTTCATCATATCTTCATAAATCCGCAGAAAAGCCTTTTGTCCGTTTTCTCTTTCTACCAGGCGAACAAAAACATTGCCTTCATCTCTGAGGTTGATTTGCTTTCTTATTTCTTCCGGTTTCAGGAACATATCAATATCCAGGTCTTTGATCTCTGCTTCCTTTTGCGCCATTTCCGCGAGGGATTTGTTTTTATAAACAAAGTTCAGGCGGGGGTTATTACTGGCGGTATCATAATAATAAACGTACTTCAGCTTTGTTTCCGGTTTGAAACGGATATATTGTTTCAGCTGCTGTTTATCTTCATTTACCATTTCGGGCATCCCATTGTAGCCTTCCCGGTCGAGGAGATTTACATAGGTGGTGATGGTGAGGCCGCCATCCAGTTTGGCCATGATGGCCTGGCTGTTGGGCGTGAGGGTATTCCGCTTTGTTTCGGTAGCATCATAATAGGCCATGAATATTGGCCGGGAGGTGGTGTAACCCAGCGCCATAGCGGCTATCACCACCAGTGCATACTTGCTCCATACGGAAGAAAAAGATGCATGCGTGCGGTTAGCCTGTAATTTCAGGATGCTCAGCCCCAGGAACATGGCTACTACAATAATGAAATAAAGTACATCTTCTGTACAGATCAATCCGGCGATCATTTCGTTGCAACGGCCGGAAATCGATAGCCAGTAGGTGATATCACGTACAAAATCAATGCTCTGCCATACTTTGTTCATATAGCTGAGAGTGCCCAGCAGTACCAGCGTTCCGAGGGCGGCCACTACCTGGTAGGAGGTGAGGGACGACATAAACAATCCAATGGCAGCATAGGCGCACATCAGGAGGTAAATGGCAAGAAGTCCCGATAATACCGGCGCCAGTTCAAACTTGTCTACTATAAACATACACACAACCACATACACAAGCAGCACTGCTATCAGCAGGAGGCTATAGGCCATCATCGCCAGGAATTTACCGCGGATGATTTGTGAGGAAGTGATGGGAGATGAATATAATAATTTGATAGAACCGCTGCTCAGCTCCCGGCTCATCAATCCCATTGTGAGCAGGGGCATATAGAGATAGAGATAACTTTGCACCGAGGCAAGCAATCCCCGTTGTCCGGAAAAAATATTGGCGGAGATAAAGGACAAGCCAAGGCCGCTGCTCTGGCCCCGCAGCATCTCCTGCATGGTGTCTGCAAAACCCATCCCTGTCTGAAAAGTAAATACCACGAGGATCATCCAGGCGATCGGTGAATAAAACAAAGTGAATAACTCTGCTTTGGCGATCTTAAAAATTTGTCTCATTGAATATCTTTTATTGATTTTTTATTTGGTATTTTTTTTAGACAACCTGGCAAATACAGCATCCAGTGAACTCTTTTCAATAATCAGTTCCATAAGTCCCCAGCCTCTGCCCACGCTTATTTCCGCGATCCGTTGCGCCGTTTTCTTTTCCCCGTCGTATCCGAGTCTGAAACGGGAGGGCGCCAGTTGTTCAATAGACCTGATACCTTCCAGCTTCAGCAGTTCCTCCTGTGCGGGAGGCGTTTCCAGCATTACTACCAGTGAATTGGGTTCGATGTAGTTGTCGAACATTTCCAGGGTTCCGGAAAACACCATCTGCCCTTCTTCAATCATTTTGATTTCCTTGCAGGTAGCCTGTACTTCTGTGAGGATGTGGGTAGACAATAACACGGAGCGGTCTGTTGCAATTTCCTTGATCAGGTTCCTTACTTCCACGATCTGGTTTGGATCGAGGCCGTTGGTGGGTTCATCGAGTACTACAAACTTAGGGTTGTGCACAATGGCCTGGGCAATGCCCACACGTTGCTGGTATCCGCCGGAGAGGTTGCGGAGCAGGCGTTCCCTGAAATGCGCCACGCCGCATCTTTCCAATGCCTGCTGTACTGCTTTTTTTACCTGGTCTTTTTCCACCATCCGCAAATCGGCGCAATAGGTGAGGTATTCTTCCACGGTGAAATCGAGGTACAGCGGCAGCTTTTGCGGCATAAAACCGATGTTGCGTTTGGCCGTTACCGGGTCTTCTTTCAGGTTGATGCCGTTGATAAATACTTCTCCCTTTGATTGTTTTAACACCCCACAAATGATATTCATGGTAGTGGATTTGCCGGCTCCATTGGAACCCAGCAGGCCCACAACTCCCTGGCTATGGATCTCAAAATTTATGTCTCTTACCGCCCACTGGGAGGCGTAACGGTGAGACAGATTCTCAACTTTTACGATGGCGTTTTCCATTCATTACGGATTGTTTATTGAATAAAATAGCAGGCGTAAGCTTTTGCTTACACGGTTATTGCGTTTGAATATTTTTTTATAAAGATGGGTTACTGAAAAATACCTTTCGCCGGGGACAAGCCCCGGGCGAAAGGAAAGGTCAGGAATCAGTAGGCGGCGTTTGCAATAGCGCGTACATCTATATGATATTTTGTTTTGTAATAATCCACCAGGATATCAAACTTCTGTTTGATGAGCGGATACTGCAGGTACGGTTGCATTTGTGCATCCGTCCGGGTTGTAATATGCATGATAAATGAAGTAATATCATTTGACTTGGCCGTTCCCCAGGAATAGGTGCCATAATACCATTCGCCTATTCTGCCGCTGATGGGATCATAGCTGGTGGGTAAAAAGCCCCTGTTCCGGAAGGCTTCCAGGTTGTCCGGCATCGACAATGGCGAGGTAGGCGCTGCCGCTGTAGCGTAATTGCTGACGGTATAAAATGCTGCGGGAATATCCAGGATATTGTTACTGATGTAATAACTCCAGATAGCGCTTGTGAGAATATTCTTTTTCGCTACTTTCTCTGCCGGGGTCATGGTTCGCAGGGATGCGTTCATGCCCGCGAAAGTGATAGACTTACCTACTACTTTGTAATCGAAGTAGAGATATTCCCTGCCTGGCGGCATGCCTGGCCGGTATTGTTTGATGGTATCGGCCATCAGTACCCGGTAAGGAATCCCCTGGCTTTTCCTGAAATCTTCCGGAAGAAATTTCAACCACACATCATTGAGAAAGTTCAGCATATCCCCGGCATAGGCGGGATTGCCCAATACCGCTGTATCGATCTTTGATGCGCTGGTGCCGGATGCCTGTGTCCACTCAAAATCCTTTTGTGTAAACACATACAGGAAGTAAGATCCGTAGTTGTTGTACAGCTGCTGGATTTTATCATTTGCCTCTTTGGGGGCGTTCCCCTGCGGCAACACATAGTCAGGTCCGATCGGCGCCGGTGCGCCAATTTCATTATCCTTCGAACAGGAGAATAATAATATGCTGGAGATGCAGCCGATGAGAAATATATGTTTCATGTTAAAGATGGTATTGCGTGTTTAATAGTTACTGTCCGATCCTGTCGCTCATGGCGCCGGAAGGATTTTGTTTCAGTGCCGGATTCCTCTGCAGCAAACTGTTAGGAAAAGGCAGCGTGTACATCGGGTCTTTTTCTTTCAGTGTGTAATGCAGAATGGCTTCTCCCAGTTCATGCTGATACCGGTGTGTAATGGCCGGCATGCCGTAACGGCGAAGATCAAACCAGCGGAACCCTTCGAGGAAAAATTCTTTCCGGCGCTCGTCCCGTACCGCCTTTAGCAGCACTGCTTTATCGCCGATGTTTTCATCTGTATAACCGATGATACGTGTACGGCGCAGGTCATTCAGATCTTTCATGGCCGCGCTCAGTTTTCCGAGTTGCACATTTGCCTCTGCCCTGTTTAACACGGCTTCTCCAGTACGAAGACATTGAACAAGTTCCCCGGCTATGTTTGTATACTTCGATATGAGCGGCGCGTCGCCGTTTGAATCAGAGATGCCATATTTGTAGCGTACATCTTTCTCTGCATCATAAATGGACATAAGTTCCGGTGAAAACGTATAGGCGGTTTGGTCGCCCCCCTGTGATTTTCCGCCAAACATCCATTCCACTTCAGGGTTGGTATAGGTGAGGTAGTACCCGGTGGTGATGCCGGTCATATCCATCAGCACACTTCCTTGTTCAAACACTTTATTAGCTTCTGCTACGCAATCTTCCCATTTCTCCATATAGAGATATACCCTTGATAAAAGAATATGAATGGCAGGCTGGTTGATGTGATAGTCCCTGCGCGCAATGGGCAGCGGGTCCATCAGCGTGGCAGCTTCTTTCAGGTCGTTGACGATTTGCTCATATACTTTTGCAACGGTCGCCTGCTCCATGTATTCCGCAGTTACACTGGAGTTCAGCTTTAAGGGTACGGCAAGCGCCTGTGGATTGCTGTTGTAAGGTTCTCCGTAGAGATTTACCAGCCGGAAATAATAGAACGACCGCATAGCCAGGGCTTCACCTTTTACCCTGTCTTTTTCCTGCTGGCTGCCGATGGCGGTGTTGATATTATCCAGCACGGCGTTGCATCCCATGATCCGTTCATAAAAATAGAAGTAGGCGGTAGATGCAGGATCTTCACTGATAAGATCGCCCAAACCATTTCTGTCGGCTAACTGAGGCTGCCACGTATAGTAGAGGTAATCCGTTTTCACAGTAGCCGTTCCTACAATGGAGTAGCCGGTACCGGCGCCCCATTCAATGTTAAGATCCACGTCGTCGTCCATGCGGGAAAGAAAATCAGTTGGCTCGTCATTTCCCATATAACCTGATCCCATCAACAGCTCCCGGAAATCGGTAGCAGTTTTGGGAATGATTTCACTCTGGGATTGTTCTTCCAGGAATTTAGTGCAGCTGGATGCCAGCAGCGTGAAGACAAAGAAAACAGAGAATAACTTATATTTCATGCGCTTCAATATTAGAAAGTCATATTAAAAGATAATGACGTTGTTCTGCGGGCAGGCCATCCGTTTGTTTCGGGGTCATAGCCTCTCCATGCATCGTCAAAAGTTACCAGGAACGGGTTGGTCATGCTGAGGGATGTACTCAGTCGTTTAATGTGTATCTTTTTCAGCAGTTCCTGTGTAAACTCGTAGTTAAACGAAATTTGCCGGCAGCGGACAAAATCAGCATCTGCCACCATGTAATCGGATTGGTTATACAGGTAATATGGCGTTACTGGAAGCGAATTCATCGTTGGCAGGTTAAGCTCTATCCTGCGGGGATTGCCGGGTGGAACAGCAGGAACGTTGGTATATTTCTCATCGCCTGGTTGTTTCCAGCGTTCCTTCAGGATCCTGGGAGCATTCTGTTCGGGAGTGGGCGCACCGGAAGCATTGTAGAACACCGGCAGTCTTTTTTGATTTCCGAATGCCATGGCGAATTGTGCGCTTAAGGAGAGGTTCTTATACCTGACCATTGTATTGAATCCACCGGAAAAGTCGGGATCCAGCTTACCTGATTTTACCAGGTATTCCAGGTCGTTGGCAGTAGGTTTAATATCCATGTTTTTGAAGAGCGGTACTCCATTGGCCGGACTTAAACCTGCATAAGCATAGGAATAAAAAGTGGAGTAGGCTTCTCCGTTCACAATAGCTGTTCCGTTCAGATAATCCTCTCTCGTATTAACCCTTTCGTTTTGTTTCAGCACGTTCCGGGCAAGACCTGTATTCACAGAAAACTGCCACATGAAGTCTTTGGTACGCACCGGCACTACACTAATGATCAGATCATAGCCGGTGTTTTCCATCAGGGAGCCAAATACGGTTGCGGAATTCATCCCGTTTTCAACGGGCACGTCCCGTGAAGCGAGGATGTTACTGCTTTTTTTGTACCAGTTGGCGGTAGCGCTCAGGCGGCCGTTAAACATGGCAACATCCAGTCCGAGGTTCCATGTTTTTGTTTTCTCCCAACCCAGTTCAGGATAAGGCAGCGATTTGATATTGAGGATATACTGTTTGAATACGTTGCTGAGTCCTCCGTCGGTGGCAATCAGGTAAGGAGATACTGCTTCCACTGCATTTCCCTGGTAGCCATAAGTGGCAGATACGTCGAACGCATTCAGCCATTTCACGGAGCTGAGGAATTTTTCATTGGCAACGCGCCATTTTCCACCCACCGACCAGGTTGGCTGGAACCGCTTGTTTTTGTCCTGCCCGAAACGGTTGGAGGCATCCAGTCTTGCGTTGAAGTTGAAGATAAAGCGCTGATCAAAACCATACACCGCAGAAAAATATTCACTCAGGAAATTACTCTTCTGGTTAACGATGCGGGAATTTACGCGCATGAGGTCAAGGAGATTATCGCCGTTGCCGGAGATAGCCGCAGACAGTGCCGGAACAGGCGCATAACTTTCTCCGCGGTAACGGAGATAGCCATAACGGGTATCAGTGTTACCCTGCGTGAGTGCGGATCTTGCCTCCATTCCCCCCTGGAGGGTAACGGCATGTTTAGTACCAAACAGGTGGTTATACACCAGGCTGTTTCTCCAGGTATATCCACTGTTATTGGCATTCTGCATTTGTACGAGTCCTCCGAAAGGCAGGCGGCTGGCCAGTTCCTGCGGGGAGTTGGACAGTACGCTGCCAAACTCATATCCTCTTGTTTGAGTGATATAGTAAGATAATTCCGTAGCGTAAGATTTTACGTTGGAATTGGTAAGGGTGTAAGATAACAGTCCCTGGTATTGCAGGTCCTTTGTTAACTGCAGGTTCACATCTGCAGTAGACGACAGGTTAGTGGTCACATTTTTATTCCCGGTATTATTAATTTCATTCTGAATGTTATACTGGTAGCTGTTGTTGCCGGGGAAAACGGTGCTGGATTCCCCTCTTTTCTCATGATAGAAAAGGGAGCCGTCGTCGTTATACATAGGAATGGTTCTGGCAGTATTGTAAGCATAGGTGAACGGATCTACGCCATATGCAAAACCATTTGTTTCCCGGCGGCTTCCATTCAGCATAAAGTTTACGGTTAGCCGTTTTCCAAACCGGAGCGTGGTGTTGGAAGAGGCGGCGAAAGAAGTAAGGTCATTTCCTTTGGCTTCGCCGTTTTGCTGTTGCAGGCTCAGGGAGGTTCTGTTTGAGATTTTCTCGGTACCACCGGAGATGCTCAGGCTGTGATTCTGACTGAACGGGTTGCGGAACAGGAGAGAGAACCAGTCGGTATTCTGATTTTCCAGCTTCCGGTACCGTTCCACGTAAGTGGCGTAATCAATCTCTTTTCTTTGTAGTTGCTGGATCAGTGCAGCGTAGCCGATAGGCAATACTTCAGCAGTATAGCTGTCGCGCGCTTCGTATACTTCTTTCGAAAACTGCATCAGTTCCTGGGAGTTCATCAGGTCGAAGTCGCCGTAGGTAGGTTTCTGACCAACGGTGAGGTTGGAGTTGTAAGACACCGACAACTGGCCGGGACGGGCTTTTTTTGTGGTGAGTACAATTACGCCGTTGGCTGCCTGTGAACCATAAATAGCGGTGGCCGAAGCATCTTTTAAAACGGTGATGGTTTCAATATCGTTTGGGTTCAGCCAGGAAATTGCGTTGGAGGCAATCAGGCGCAGTTCACTCATGTCTCCTGCCAGTGATCCGCTGCCACTGGGCATTGGTAAGGGATCGCGCTGGATTACGCCATCCACTACCCAAACCGGTTCCTGGTTGCCCAGGATGGTAGAGGTACCGCGGATACGGATCTTTGGGGTGGAACCCACCTGCCCCGATTGCGTCATTACAGACATGCCGGGCACAACGCCCTGCAACATCTGGTCGATGCTGGTTTCGCCGGCTATCTTGATATCATCGGCTTTCACGGAGTAAACGGAACCTACGTAGTTCTTTTTATTCACGTTCATATACCCGGTGATTACTACGTCGTTCATTTCAAAGTCTTTCCTGTTCAGCGTGATGTTCAGTAACAGGTTGGCGCCATCGGTTACCAGCAGCGACTTCGATTGTGCTTTATCAAGCGTGTTGGCAGTGAAACCATTATTCCCTTTCAGGACAGCGATTTCCAGGGTTTCATATCCCAGCATGCTGATCACGAATACCGCATTTTCGGGAGGACGGTTAAAGAAGAAAGAGCCGTCAGACCCGGTGATGGTGCCGCTGACTGTATTTTTTATCCGGACAGAAACGCCCGGCAGTGGTTCACCGGTTGCAGAGCGGATGGTACCGGTGATGGTATTGGGAGGAGCCAGGATATTGCCGGCCGGCGCTGTTTTGCGGGACAATACAATTGTTTTGTCCTTGATCACATAGGTAACCGGAAAATCTTTCAATACTTCATTCAGCAGATCTTTCAACGGCATATCACGTACGGAAAGCGATACGTTCCGTGTATCATTGATCGTGTTATTATTACTGAAAACTACGTACCCTGTTTGTTGTTTGATGGCACTAAATACTTGTTTGATAGGGATGGCTTTACCCGAAAGGGTAACGGTTTGTGCGTGACCCGAGGCATTTGCCTGAAAGATGGCGGCGGCTAATAAAATGACAGTAAGTCTCATTACCAGAAAGATTTTGGTTAGGCCCATGTTTTTTCCCCGGCGATCGGGCGGCCAATAGCATTTTTTTTGCATAAATTGCATGAGATTTGGTTGTTAATAAATGTGAATTGCAATAAACCGTTTAGAAACCAACTAAGTCAAATACACCGTCACGGCCGCAATCCGTGACGGTTTTTTAATGGTTGGTTCGTTTAATAAAATAGTCAGGCCGGGCCATACAGGCCCCTTCTGTGATTCTCCGGTGAAGTGTATCTGATACTTATTTATTCAGCACAATCAATTTGCGTCCTTCTACTCTAAAGTCTACTTCTGTTCTCCTTAATATTTCCAGCAGGTCTGTTAATGATATCTGCCTGCTCATTTCTCCCATGAATTGTATATCCGGTATACCATTTTCATAAACTACATCTATATTGTACCAGCGTTCCAGCTGTCGCATTACTTCTTCGAGATTGGCGCCTTCAAAGTTGAACAGGCCATTTTTCCAGGCCATTATTTTTTCAATGTCCGGATTGCTTACTATAGCTATTTTTGCTCCCGGTTTATTGGTGCCGGAAATATTGTTGATCTGTGCCTGCTGACCAGGTTTGAGGATTATGCTGGCAGGTTCACTGACTACTCTTACGCTTCCATCGAGCAATGTTGTATTGATCGTTTTTTCATTTTCGTAGGCGTTTACGTTGAACAACGTGCCCAGTACTTCTATGGAAGCTTTATTATTTACATTTACCAGGAAAGGTTTATTGACATCTTTTGCTACTTCAAAACAAGCTTCCCCGTATACTTCCACTTTTCGTTCCTTGCCCGCAAACACGGTAGGGTAGCGGATGGAGCTGGCTGCATTTAACCACACTTTGGTGCCGTCAGGTAGGGTCATCTGGAATTGCCGTCCTTTGGGCGTGGTCATTTTGTTATACTGGATATCGGAAACGGTTTCCCCGGAAGGATCATACATCAGTTTTCCGTTAGATAATACTACGGAGGTACCGCTTTGGTGCGCAACAATTCCGCTGGTCATGCTATCCAGTACAACCTGTCGTCCGTCGGCCAGGGTGAGTATAGCGCCCTGACTGCCGGGAGTGATATCCGCTACCTTTGATGCGATGACCGGCGACTGATCTTTTTTATTCATTACCAGCAGGTAGGTGCTTCCTGCAAGCAGCAGTGCTGCAGCAGCTGCCCAGCCCCATCTGCGGATGAAATGAACCCGGTGAACCGGGGTCGCAGCAGGTTGGTCAAATCCAGGGATCTGTTCACTGATCTTCCTGGAAATCCTGCCTGTATCATAGGCATAAAACCGCTGAAGATTCGCCACCAGCTGTTGCTGATCGGTTAGTTCTGCAAAAAGACGGCGGTTATCATCGGAGGTGTTGATCCACTCCGTTAATGCAATTTGCTCGTCAGCATTCAGACTATTGTCCAGGTATTTGCCAATCAGGCCGGCTATGTAATGATTGTTCTCCCTCATGTCGATACTACTAAAACAACTAACTCCTCCTTTTATACCGCCCTTCTCAAAAAAAAATCAGCGTTGCAGCAATAATAGTGCGGAAACAAGGACTGGCAGGGATATCAGCTCATTTTTTAAAAGAGCGGTGCGTAATAATCCTACACCTTTTGCTTTTTGGTTCAGAACGGTCTGGTAGGCCATATTGAGCTCATCGGCTATTTCCTGCGGCCGTTTCCCGTCGATAACGGAGAGGCGCACTACCTGCCGGCATTGTGGTGGCAGCTTTTCAATTTCGAGGAAAATAGCCTGTATTACCTCCGTTTTTATATAGGCTTTTTCAACATCTATGGAAAAGCGGTCGGCTACCCTTTCTATCGACTGGTGAATATCACCATGTCGTTTTTGTGCCTTTAGATAATTAAGGGCGGCGTTTCTTGCGGCAGTGAACAGGAAAGCTTTCAGTTGGCCCAGTGTGGGGAAGTTTTCTTTTTTTTGAAATGCCTGGATGAAGCATTCCGAAACAATATCTTCTGCGGCCATGGTATCGGAAGTCAGCTGTTCCGTAAAAAAACAGAGTGGCCGCTGGTATAGCGCATAAATTTGATGCAGTGCTTTGTGTTCGCCCTGCTGAAAAGAAGATATCAGCTCAATTTCCCCGTATGCTTGCTTACTTGACAATGCTTATTTTATGTTCATGTTTGGAAGCACAAACTAGAGCAAAAATTCTCAATGAAAAAGCGGTGTCTTTAAATAATTGAAAATTAATTGATTATGAATTAGGAATAAGGCCGGAAATTCTTCCTGGTACCGGGAAAATGTTTTGGATGGCCGGTTCCGGAAGGTGCCTGTTTCTTCGGAAGTTACCGGCTGCCGGTGGAACCTTATTGACAATGTTATTGTTATCACCTCTTACAAGGTTCTTTTCTAATCATTTAAAAAGATCATCTTATGTCTATCGTAAAAGTAATTGAAGTCATCTCTTCATCAGAAAAAAGCATTGAAGACGCTATCAATAATGCTGTAAGCGAGGTTTCAAAAACCATACATAACATAGATTCTGTTTATGTAAAAGACATCAAAGCACATGTAAAAGACGGCAAGGTATCTACCTATGGCATCATTTGTAAAGTGTCTTTCCGTATAGATGAAGAACGGAAATAAAAGGGGAAAATAGCCATTAAACCCAGGCTGAGTTTATATCATAAGACCCCCGGATATCTTATGTAAAGGGATACTCATGGCATATGTTTTGGGGCCATTTCCCTAAAAGGAGGGATTATGAAAAACTCACTTTTCTTCTGTTATACGCTGTCGTCATTGTTCCTCTTATGGGGTTGTAACAACAGGTCTTCCGACAGCGAAAAGAAAGCCAAAGAAGCCAACCGCGCAAAAATCGACAGCCAGATGATGGGCAGCCCGTCTGCGGAGTCATTAGCCGTTATTCCTTCCAAAGCAGATGCTGATTTCCTGGTAGAAGCCGCCAGTGGAGGAATGACAGAGGTACAGCTGGGACAGCTGGCCCAAACAAATTCTATGAACAAACAGGTAAAGGCTTTTGGGGCCTTAATGATAAAAGATCACGGAGCAGGTAACGAAAAACTGAAAGCATTGGCTGCATCCAAAAATATAATACTCCCTGATTCGGTGTCCAATCATCAGCAAAAAATGAAGGAAAGACTGGAAAAAAAGAAGGGAGAAGCATTTGACAGGGCCTATATCAGCATGATGATAGATGATCATAAGAGAGATATCCGCGCATTTAAAAGTGCGGCTAAGAATGCGGCAGATGTGGAGATAAAGGCTTTCGCCCTGGACAATCTGCCTATTTTATCAGCGCACCTTGACTCTGCCCTGAACCTGCAAAGAAAGATGGGTATACCGGTTGGGCCATTGCCTTACCAGTAAGCAGGCTCAGGGTCACGTCCTGAAAAAGGTTTACACTTAAAAAAGTGTAAAACATGCAAAAAACAAACATTTCAGGTCGAAAATG